>QXZA01000009.1 GCA_009886625.1 Flavobacteriaceae bacterium | reverse complement strand
GGTTTTTTTTTAGAATGACAGTTTCTTTTTACGGAGTTCAAAGTTTTGACCTAGATAAACTTTACGAACCATCTCATCGGAAGCAAGTTCTTCTGGGGTTCCCGCTTTAAGTATACTTCCCTCAAACATCAGGTAAGTTTTATCTGTGATAGCAAGAGTTTCTTGAACATTATGGTCAGTAATTAAAATGCCAATGTTTTTCTTTTTTAAATGGGCAACAATACGTTGAATGTCTTCTACGGCTACAGGATCTACACCTGCAAAGGGTTCGTCTAATAAAACAAATTTGGGATCTGTGGCAAGGGCTCTCGCGATTTCTGTTCTTCGGCGTTCACCACCCGAAAGTAAATCACCTCTATTTTTACGAATATGGTTTAAACCAAATTCTTCCAATAAAGATTCCATTTTTTCCTTTTGAGCTGTTTTGGAAAGTTCGGTCATTTGTAAGACACTCAAAATATTTTCTTCTACACTCAATTTTCTGAACACAGAGGCCTCTTGAGCTAAATAACCAATTCCTTGTTGTGCTCTTTTGTACATTGGGAACTTGGTAATTTCCTGATCATTTAAGAAAATAGAACCATTGTTGGGTTTTATTAGCCCCACGATCATGTAAAAGGAAGTCGTTTTTCCCGCACCGTTGGGTCCTAAAAGCCCCACGATTTCACCCTGAGAAACTTCCAATGAAATCCCCTTAACGACCTTACGGCCTTTGTATGCTTTTTCTATATTGTGCGCACTTAATTTCATTTTATTGTTTTGAATTTGATTCGAGAGCTTCCCAATATTCAAATGCTCTTCTTAAATGAGGAATTACAATTGTTCCACCTACTAAAGTAGCAATTTCTAATGCTTCCATTACTGCTGTTTTAGAAAGATGCTCTTTGTGGCAATTTTCTAAATGATATTTCACACAATCATCACAGCGCAATACCGCAGAGGCTACCAATCCTAAAAGCTCCTTGGTGGCAACATTTAATTCTCCTTTTTGATAGGCATGATTGTCCAAGCTAAAGATTCGTTTTAGCAAGGTAGAGCCGTCATCCAAAAGACGCTCATTCATTCGACTTCTGTAGTCGTTAAATTCTGATACGGGATTAGACATTTTGAAGTGCTTTATCTTGATTTTTTGTGACTATTTTGGCAATGATAATACTTACTTCATAAAGAATTAAGATGGGTATGCTGACAATGATTTGACTTACAACATCAGGAGGTGTAATTATGGCCGAAAGACTTAATACCAATACCAGGGATATTTTTCTATTCTTCTTCAAAAACTCAGGAGTGATAACTCCAATTCTCGTCAAAAAATAGATAATGATAGGTAATTCGAAGATAATCCCCGAAGCTAAAACTGAAGCTCGTAACAAACCGATGTAACTACCTAAGTCAAAATCATTAAAGATTTCACTACTTACAGAATAATTCCCTAAGAAATTAATTGAAAGTGGAGTTACAATATAATATCCGAACAAGACTCCAATAAAAAAGAGAATAGAAGCAATGAAAATAAAACCACGTGCATTTTTACGCTCCTTTTCGTAAAGACCTGGACTAATGAATTTCCAGAATTCATAAATGATGTAGGGAAAAGATAGTATAAATCCTGCAAGCACAGAAGTCCAAAGGTGTGCCGAAAATTGTCCTGCCATTGTACGACTTTGTATACGGAAAGGGAGCTCTTCAACACAAAAACTACTTCCTTGACCTAGTGTTTGTGATATAGAACAGAACCATCTATAGGTTATAAAGTCTTTGTTTTTTGGACCAAAAAGAAGAACATCAAAAATGAAATCCTTAAAAAGGAAAGCTACAACAGCAATAATAACAATAGCCAACACGGATCGAATTAGGTGCCAGCGTAATTCTTCGAGATGATCCAAAAAAGACATTTCGTCTTTTGGGGGAGTTTTGCTCATAAACTTGAATTGCTATTTTAGATGAACTTTTTCAACGCAAAAATATCAAAAACTATTGGTATCAAATACGATAAAATTCTTTTTAATGATTTTTTTACAAATTGTAATATATATGTTTGCCATTGATTTGTAAACATATTTAAAAATAGTTTATCTTAGGGAGTGAAAGTTGTTATCAACAAAAATTTATTTAAAGATTAATGAACTCTGATGATCTTAAAAAAGCGCTGAAAAAACATTTTGGATTTTCTGCCTTTAAAGGCTTACAAGAAAGCGTAATCGCCCATTTGCTTAAACAAGAAAACAGCTTTGTTATCATGCCTACTGGCGGTGGTAAATCTTTGTGTTACCAACTTCCAGCTCTAATGCAAGAGGGGACAGCAATAGTGGTATCACCATTAATTGCTTTAATGAAAAATCAGGTGGATGCGATTCGTGGGATTTCCTCTGAAAACGGAATTGCTCATGTGCTGAATTCTTCCTTAAATAAAACAGCTGTTGAGCAGGTTAAATCTGATATACGAAATGGAATTACAAAATTGCTTTATGTAGCACCAGAGTCTTTATCAAAAAAGGAGAATATTGAATTTTTCAAAACAGTCAACATTTCTTTCCTTGCAGTTGATGAAGCGCATTGTATTTCAGAATGGGGACATGATTTTAGACCAGAATATAGGAATTTGAGATCTATACTAGAACAGTTTGAACAAGTCATTCCAATTATTGCATTAACTGCAACCGCAACGCCAAAAGTGCAAGAGGATATCATGAAAAACTTGCGTATTACAGGAGCAAGATTATTCAAGGCATCTTTTAATCGACCTAATTTATATTACGAAGTCCGTCCCAAAACAAGTCAAGTGGATTCTGATATAATTAGATTTATAAAACAGAATTCAGAAAAATCAGGAATTATTTATTGCCTATCCAGAAAGCGAGTAGAAGAATTGGCACAAACACTCCAGGTAAATGGAATTGATGCCTTGCCCTATCACGCTGGTTTGGATTCAAAATCAAGGGTGAATAATCAGGATAAATTTCTAAAAGATGATTGTGATGTGATCGTTGCCACTATTGCCTTTGGAATGGGTATTGACAAACCAGATGTCCGTTTTGTGATTCATCACGATATTCCTAAAAGTATTGAGAGCTACTATCAGGAAACGGGACGCGCAGGACGTGATGGAGGGGAAGGCCATTGTTTGGCTTTTTATGCCTATAAAGACATAGAAAAATTAGAAAAGTTTATGTCAGGAAAGCCTCTCGCAGAGCAAGAAATTGGGATGGCTTTATTAGCAGATATAGTTGCCTATGCCGAAACATCTCTCTCCAGAAGAAAATATATTCTTCATTATTTTGGAGAAGAATTTGACAATAACACAGGAGAAGGTGGAGAAATGGATGATAATATGCGCTTCCCTAAAAAACAGTTTGAAGCCCAAAGTGAGCTCCAACTTCTACTTGAAACCATACTGGCAACTAAGGAACACTACAAGACAAAAGAGGTAGTAAAAACGTTGATGGGAGAGAAAAATGCATTGATACAATCCCACAAAACACATGAAATTTCTTTATTTGGAAAAGGAGCTACTAAAGATGCTTTCTTTTGGATGGCTTTAATCCGACAAGCTCTTGTAGGAGGCTTTTTACTCAAAGAAATTGAAACTTACGGCTTACTGAGAATTACCTCTAGAGGGAAAGATTTTCTGTCACAACCAGAATCTTTCTTAATGTCAGAGGATCATAAGTATGATGCCTTACCGAGTGTAAACATCATTCAAAATAAATCACAAGGAGTTCTTGATTCGGCCTTAATGAAATTACTGATTAGTTTACGAAAAGATATTGCTAAAAAAAATCAAGTACCCCCTTATGCAGTTTTTCAAGAGTATTCTCTGGAAGAAATGTGTTTAAAATATCCTATTAACTTTGAGGAACTTGTCAATATTAATGGAGTAGGAGAAGGTAAAGCAAAGCGATATGGGACTAAGTTTTTGGAATTAATCAATTCCTATGTTGAAGACAATCAAATTGTTCGTCCTCATGATCTTGTAGTTAAAAGTACTGGGATTAATTCCTCACTAAAGTTATATTTAATTCAAAGTGTAGATAGAAAATTACCTCTTGAAGATATAGCTTCTGCAAAAGGAATGAATATGGAAAAACTAGTTACTGAGATGGAAACCATTGTTTTTGCAGGCACAAAGCTCAATATTGATTATTCTATGGAAGATCTATTTGATGAAGATCAAATAGTAGAACTTTATGATTATTTTATTGAAGCAGATTCAGATTCCATAAAGCAAGCTTTCGAGGAATTTGACGGAGATTTTGACGAGGAAGAACTTCGTTTGTATCGATTAAAATTTATGAGTGAAATAGCGAACTAAGCTTTTGTCAATTAAACTTTTGGGATTGAACGGGTTTCTTATCTTTGCCACCAAATAAATTTATTATGGAAGGCATTTACGCAAAATTTGAGACCTCTAAAGGGGATATATTACTTCAACTTACTTATGACAAAACCCCAGGAACTGTGGGTAACTTTGTAAGCCTAGCAGAAGGAAAACAAAAAAATGATCACAAAGCAGAGGGAGAACCTTATTATGATGGATTAAAATTTCATCGTGTAATTGCGGATTTCATGATTCAAGGTGGCTGTCCTCAAGGTACTGGCACAGGAAGTCCAGGATACCAGTTTGATGATGAATTTCATCCAGAATTGAAGCATGATAAAGCAGGTACGCTATCTATGGCAAATGCGGGCCCAGGAACAAATGGTAGTCAATTTTTTATAACTCATGGTGCAACAGACTGGCTAGACGGAAAGCATACTGTTTTCGGATATGTAGTTGAAGGGCAAGACGTTGTAAACGCAATTGCTCAAGGAGATATAGTCAAAGCTTTACATATTGAACGTCATGGAGAGGCTGCGGAAGCATGGGATGCTTTAGAGGCTTTTGAAGTGTTTAATTCAAGTGGAGAAGCTAGAAAAGAAGCCGCAAAAGCAGCTGCCGAAAAAGCAATGGGATCGCTTACAGAAGGGATGCAAAAAACAGCTAGTGGATTGTATTATAACATTACTAAAGAGGGAACGGGCGAACATCCACCCAAAGGAGCAAAAGTTTCTGTTCATTATAAAGGAACATTAGTCGATGGAACTGTTTTTGATTCTTCTTATCAAAGAGATCAACCTATCGAATTTGCTGTAGGCATAGGTCAAGTTATTCCAGGTTGGGATGAAGGAATTTTATTGCTAAAAAAAGGTGCTGGAGCTCGTTTTGTAATTCCTAGTCATCTTGCTTATGGAGCAGAAGGTGCAGGAGGAGTAATTCCTCCAGATGCGACTTTGATTTTTGAAGTAGAGTTAGTTAATTTTTAAGCTCTTTCTTCAGGACTATTCCACGGATGCCATTTAATATTACAACCCAAGCTAGGGTATTGTTGCCCTTTGATAATTTGTTTGTTTAACATCATTTCACAAGCTTGATGTAAATCATTCCCGCTAATTGGGATGTCATTTCCTGGTCTTGAAGCATCATATCTTCCTCTGTAGGTTAATTTTAAATGTTCATCAAATAGATAAAAGTCAGGAGTACACGCAGCTTGATATTGATGTGCTATCTCTTGACTTTCATCATATAGATAGGGGAAAGAAAAATTCTTTTTTTTTGCCAATTTATTCATTTCTATTGGCCCATCTTGTGGATGAGAATGTATACTGTTGCTTGAAATAGCAATTGTTTTAACACCTTGTTTTGAAAAGATACTTGCGGTTTCAACAATCGCATTCATCAAGTGAACTACATAGGGACAATGATTGCACATGAAAACTATTAAAGTTCCTTTTTCGCCTTTTAACTCTTGTAAGGATTTATCTTTATTCTCAATAACATCCAGTAATTTGAATTTAGGGGCTTGATTTCCCAAGGGAAGCATATATGATTCTGTAAGTGCCATTTTTTTTATTTAACTGAATTTAAAAGTAGTATTTTTATGCCAATCAAATACAGTTTATGATTGACTATAGTACATTTGAAAAACTAGACTTACGCGTGGGGACAATTCTCTCGGCTAATGACTTTCCTGAAGCTAAACAAGCTGCCTTTCAATTGGAAATTGACTTTGGTCCATTAGGAATTTTAAATTCTTCTGCACAAGTCACACAGCGATATTCAAAAGAAGAGTTAGTCAATCGTCAGATCATTGCTGTAGTTAACATTGGTACGCGAAAGATAGCAAATTATGAAAGCCATTGTCTCGTTTTAGGAGCTGTCGATGGAAAAGATGTGATTCTTCTTGCTCCTGAATCACAACTTCCCAATGGACAACAAATTTTATAAGTTACATCTTGTCTGATAAATAAATTGCATTTGTTAAAATACGATTTGTTCCATACCAAAAAGCTCTGAAATTGGTATTATCTGTGAGTGCAATTACTTTTCCTTTGCCTAATCTACTGACTTTAAAAGGCACAGTGTTTTTAAGAGTTGCTAAGTTTTCTTCTGATATATAACCGCTCAATAAAGGATCTGAAGTATATTGAATTGGATTGTTATAACTTTGTTCATCTTCTTTTATATAGAGATTTGAATTTCTAAAAAGCGGAAGTGTAGTGTTTTGATAACCAAAGTTAATAGGATGACTTCTGTCAATTTTGGCATTGAAAATAGCGCCTCCGGTTTGTTGAGCTCCTCTAAAATTTCCTTTATTTTCAAAGCTAATTCCTTTAGCAATTTGACTTTGATCAATGAAATCAAGCTTAATAAACTCATTTTTATCTAACCATTTTGTAGTATATCGATACCCTATTACTGTTCCTCCCTCTTTAACAAATTCTTTGATTTTTTTGGCATGGGCGTTAAGTCCCGATCCACTAAAATTAGGAATAATAAAATGGGTATATCGGCTAAGGTCATTTCTACCTAAATTACGAATATCAATTTTAGTTATGGTAATTTGATGTCTGACATCCAGTAGGTGCCAAATTTCTCCAGCATCATAACTCCTAACACCATCACCCACTAATAAAGCTATCTCAGGTTTTTTGACCGTTGTAAAATCTCTTGATCCAAGATCAATTCCTTGTGTGTTTCCAGTGTTTACTCCATCAATCCTGACGTGGGTTTCTTTAGCTGCTTTTTGAAGAACAGCATACAACTCATTCTCGCCTAATGATTGATTTTTAACAGGAATCATATAGGTGCCATAGTCATATTTTTTTCCTTCTAATATAAAAGGAGTGAGTCCTACTTTAACACGAATGTCATGTTGCTGAAGTTTATTTAAAAGTTTAGGTACATAATAATTATGTGCTTCAAATACATATGCGAATGTTCCTTTTCGGCTTACTTCTCCTTTTGGTGTATTTAATTCTTGAACTGCGTTTCCTATGTTGGATATATTGTTTTCATAGGCGTGATTTAAATTGAATGCATATGGGAATGTCCATGCAGAAATGTCATAAAATAAGCTATCTTTAAAAGAACGTTGAGTGGTAAACATGGCGCGGATTAATTGATGCTTTGTTTGCTCTAATGGAATAATATAACTCGTTTCTGGAGTGTATTTTTTACCATCACGAACGACTTCCTTTTTTAATTTATGAAAATCAATGTTATGTCTTTTCAATGTATTTGCAAAATGGTAAGTAGTTGATGGATCTTTAGGGTTTCCAAAAAGAATTGCTTTTTGTTTCCCCTTCTTGGCTTCACTTAAAGTGTTTTGGTAAAAACCACGAAAGTATTCAAGTAACTTAAGACGCATCTCTCCTGCTGCTTTTAATGTGGAGAAAGCAGCTGTTAGCTGATTGCGAATTGTGAAAGGGAAACTTAGAAGTCCATTATCACTTTCTTGAATATGACCTCTTGAACTCGCTTGTTCAAAAAGAATTCCAATGCCACCATTTACATCAGGATAAGTAGACCCTTTTCCATAAAAAAAGTCATCATAGTCTTCTTCAGAATAATATAAAGAACCGAGCTTATTAAAAGCTTCGATATGGAATTTTCCTATTTTTTTGGTGAGTTCTTGATTCATTTTAGGAGTAAGTGGATTGACTCGAGATGGAATACCCGGTTGAAAAAAGAAACTAGAGTTGGTACCCATTTCATGGTGATCCGTCAAGATATTAGGAAGCCATTTTGTAAAAGATTTTAAACGTGCTTGTGATTCGGGTAATTGTCCAGGAAGCCAATCACGATTTAGATCAAACCAATAATGATTTGTTCTTCCTCCAGGCCATACTTCCCTGTATTCCCTATCGTTTGGATCTGCGGTTAGGTTTTGATTTTTATTGGTATTGGCCCAATATGCGAAGCGCTGTAAACCATCAGGATTGAAACTAGGGTCAAATAAAATGACAACATCGTTTAATAATTTAAGTGTTTCGGGAGCATCACTAGCAGCAAGATGATAAGCTGCAAGCAGACCAGCATTGGCTCCACTGGGTTCGTTTCCATGGATTGAAAAACCTTGATAGACAACTAATGGTTGTGAAGATAAATCAACGTTTTGACCTTCTGGTTTTGTGAGTTGTAGATGTGTCTTTTGAATCGCATCTAAGTTAGAATGATTTTCAGGGCTGGTGATAGTTAATAATAATATAGGACGTCCTTCATAGGTTGTGCCTCTGTTTTCGACACTAATTCTATCGGAGGCCTCAGCTAGCCTGTACATATAATTGACCAGTTTATCATGTGATACATGCCAAGTTCCTACTTCGTATCCCAAGAGTTCTTTTGGGGTGGGAATATTGTCGTCATAAGGGTGATTAGAGTCTAGGTAATAATCAAGGGTTACTTGACCAAATACAAGACTGCTTAGGAAAAGACCTATGAGGGTAAATGTTTTTTTCATGAGTAAAATAATAAACCCTAAAGTTTGTAATAATTACTCACATGAAGAAATAAAATGAGTTTGTTTTTATGAAATCCTTATTGGATTTGATCCGAATTGATTTGATCCGAGCTGTAGTTCTTTTGATGACGTTCACTAATGACTTCTTCCCCTCTTTGCTCAAAGATGTAACCAATCGTTTCATTCAACATAGAAGTGAAGTTATTAAAATCCTCTTTGTAGATATAGATTTTGTGCTTTTTGAAATAAAAAGTTCCATCGTCGTTAGTAAACTTTTTACTTTCAGTTACAGTTAGATAGTAGTCACTAGCTTTTGTTTCTCTAACATCAAAAAAATAAGTTCTTCTACCAGCTCTTAAAACTTTTGAATAAATTTCTTCCGAATTTTCACTATTTGTAAAGGACATTAGGTAATGTAAATATTGGTTTCATAGCAATTTTATTAAAAATTAAACTGAAAACCTATTATTTGGAATTATCTGTCTGCTGTTTTTCTGATAATTCTTTATAATAGCCCTTAACTCCAATTAAATCAACGTGTTTGCCTTGTTGAACAATTTTGCCGTTTTCAAAAACAATAATTTGATCAGCGTGTTTTATAGAAGAAATACGGTGACTCACAATCAGTGTAGTTTTGTCTTTTGAGACAGATTTTAAATGTTTAAGAATTTCTTCTTCAGTGTCAGTGTCAACTGCTGAGAGGCAGTCATCTAAAAGTAGAATTGTAGGATCCTTGATTAAAACACGTGCTATTGAAACACGTTGAATTTGTCCACCCGATAAGGTTACTCCTCTTTCTCCGAGTAGCGTTTTATAACCTTCCTTAAATTCAATGATATTCTTGTGTACGGCGGCTTTTTTCGTTGCTTCAATTATTTCATCTTCTTTTGCATTAACGGCTCCAAAGCGTATATTATCTTCGATGCTTTCCGAAAATAAAAAGGCATTTTGAGGGACATATCCAATGAAAGAACGTAATTCTTCCAAGCGATACTCTTTTAAATCTTTTCCATCAAGCTCAATTTTCCCTTCGCTTGGATCATATAATCGGGAGATTAGATCCAAAAAGGTGGATTTTCCAGATCCAATATTTCCTATGACACCAATAGTAGTCCCT
Organism: Flavobacteriaceae bacterium; assembly: GCA_009886625.1. Taxonomy (GTDB): domain Bacteria; phylum Bacteroidota; class Bacteroidia; order Flavobacteriales; family Flavobacteriaceae; genus MS024-2A. The sequence goes on along the minus strand of QXZA01000009.1, from coordinate 6,265 downwards.
TTAGAAATTTCAAGATTGATATTATTCAAGGCTTGAATTTCTGTTTCAGGATAGCACAAGGATACGTTTTTGAAACTTAAATTACCTTCGACTTTTTGAAGTACTCCAGGGCCATCCACGATTTCAGGCTGTTCAATTAAAAAGTCATTAATTCTTTTTTGTGAGGCTTCGGCTTGTTGGACGATCGAGGTAATCCAACCAACTACTGCAACAGGCCAAGTCAACATATTAACATAAATAATGAATTCAGCTAAAACACCAATTTCAATTTCACTATTGATGTACTGGTTACCTCCTACATAAATGACAATTAAGTTACTACAGCCGATCAAGAGAATCATAAGAGGGAAAAACCAGGCTTGTACTTTTACAAGAGCCATATTCTTCTTATAGCTTTGCGATGCCAAAGTGTCAAAATTTGAATTCATTTTGGGCTGAAGATTATAGGATTTAATCACTGCAATGCCGCTAAAACTTTCTTGAGCAAAGGAGGACATTTTGGAAAGCATTTCTTGTACTAGTGTACTCTTGATATTGATGATTCTACTCAGCTTATAGATCGTTACAGAGAGTATGGGTAATGGAAGTATTGTATATAAAGTTAATTCTGGGGCGATGCTAATCATATAAGAAATTACAATAACAAACAAAGAGATGGTGTTTACACTATACATGAACGCAGGTCCCACATACATTCTCACCTTACCAACGTCTTCACTTATACGATTCATTAAATCTCCTGTTCGGTTATTTTTGTAAAATCGTTGGGTTAGCCTTTGATAATGCCAAAAGATTTCATTCTTCAAATCAAACTCAATATAACGTGAAACATTAATGATGGTTTGACGCATCCAAAAAGTAAGGAAACCAGAAACCAGAGTGGTTCCAATGATGATCAATATATTAACCCACAAAATATTTCGAATCTGTTCTACATCTCCATCCGTTTGCTGGAGGTACTGCTCAACGGCAGTTAAAGAATTCCCGATAAGACGAGGTGCAAAAAGCGAGAAAATTCTAGCAACTATCGTAATTAGTAATCCAAGCAAGAGTTTAGTGCGGTACTTTAAAAAGTACTTATTTATATATTGAAGTTCTTTCATAACAGAGTAATCAAAGGTACGCAAATGCATGCGCTTTAAATAAATTAAATACTTGAAACTTTTAGTTTGATATTGTTGTTCCTCTTTAAGATTAATGAATTATTTTTGTCCTTGTTAAAGTTCTAAAACATGCTTACACGACGACATATTCGCATTAAAGTAATGCAGTCAGTTTACTCCTTCAATCTTGGTCAACAAAACAAGTTAGAGCAGGAAGTCCTTTTTTTTAAGGAGAGTGTAGATCAGACCTTCAATTTATACCTCTTATTGTTGGGGCTGTTAAAAGCATTACAAGCTCATGCTGAAGACCAGTTTGAGATCATTGAAAAGAATAAAATTCAGAACGATTCACAATCCAATATTTTAAAAACATTTTCAAAAAATCGCGTACTTATTTTTTTGAAAGAACATGAAGTTTTAGCCAAGCATTTGGACAATAAAAAACTTGTGAAGTGGGATCTGGAATTTAAGTTCATGGAGGATTTATTCAACAGTATTGTGAAATCACAATTATTTAAATCCTATTTGGAACTTGCGAATCCATCCGAAGAAGAGGATTTACGACTCATAGCCAAGTTGTTCAAAAGTCATGTTGCTACGTCAAGCTTTCTTTATGATTACATAGAAGACCACTGTTTGACATGGGCTGATGATCTTCCTATGGTGAATACTTTTTTGCTGAAAATGTTGAAGCAAATTGATATGAATTTACCTCAGAGTTTAAGCTTTCCAAGACCAAGCGAAAACAAAGAAGACACTGATTTTGGAATTCAGTTATTGGAAAAAGTAATTACAAAAGATGAAAAACTCCAAGAGGAGCTACTTGGGAAAACACCCAATTGGGATGCAGAACGCATTGCAAAACTTGACAATATCATTTTGAAAGTCGCTATAGCCGAGTTGCTTTATTTTCCCATGATTCCTTCCAAAGTGACCTTAAATGAGTACTTGGAAATCGCCAAAGATTATTCAACGCCAAAAAGTAATAATTTTGTGAATGGTGTTTTGGATAAACTGGTAAAAGAATTTGATCAAGAAAACCGTTTGAACAAAACGGGTAGGGGATTGCTGTAATCAGTTTTTTTCTTACTTTTGTCATTAAATTAAATAATTAGAAAATGAAAAAAATATTCATCATTTGTTTGGCATTAGTTGCTACTACCTTAACATCATGTCAAGACAGTGCAGCAAAAAAAGTGACTAATTCAACTACTGCTGCAGCTACATCAAGTGCAAAGCCCTCAACAGCTGGTCCTGTGATGACTTTCGACAAAACAGTTCATGACTTTGGAACCATTAACGAAGGAGATAAGGTGACAACTGTATTTAGTTTTACCAATACTGGAAGCGAAGACTTAATCATTGTTGACGCAAGAGGGAGTTGTGGATGTACTGTCCCTCAGTATCCCAAAAATACTGCAATCGCTCCAGGTGAAACAGGTGAAATTACTGTAAGTTTTGATTCCAACAATAAACCTGGAAATCAACAAAAGTCAGTTACTCTATCTGCTAATACAGCATCAGGGAGAGAAATGTTGCGTATCAAGTCACTTGTGACTCCAGATCCAGTAAAGCAACAACAACGTGAAGCGCAAGCTAAAGCACGTCAGTAAAAACTAATTTAAAAAATCGTTATCATGCCAGAAGGCTTATCAGGACAACTTCCCTTTTTACTCTTAATGTTGGTGGTCTTTTTCTTTTTTATCATACTACCCCAACAAAGAAGACAAAAAAAGGAAAAAAATTTCATGAACTCCATGAGTAAGGGAGATCGTATCATTACCAAAAGTGGGATACATGCCAAAATCATGGAACTCAATGATAAGGATAACACTTGTGTCATAGAAACAATGGCAGGAAAGCTTAAAATTGAACGTTCAGCCATTTCATTGGAAATGAGTTCAAAGTTAAATGCTCCACCTGCTAAAAAATAACATGTTTTGATCCCGCTTTTGGCGGGATTTTTTTTAAAATACATGGATGTATAAAGTCTTTATAAAACCAATACTCTTTATTTTTGACCCAGAATGGGTTCATCATACTGTTTTTTCTACACTTAAATTGATTCACAGAATTCCTGGCATGGGAAATCTCATAAAGGGATTTTATCAAGTGAAAGATCAACGTTTAGAACGTAAACTCTTTGGACTGACATTTCCCAATCCAGTTGGTCTAGCTGCCGGATTTGACAAAGACGCGAAACTTTATAAAGAACTTTCGAATTTTGGATTTGGATTTATTGAAATAGGTACTTTGACACCCAAACCCCAGCCAGGAAATCCAAAGAAACGTTTGTTTCGCTTGCCTGAAGATGGTGGACTTATCAATCGTATGGGTTTTAATAACGAAGGAGTTGAAGCTCCTATTGAACGTTTAAAAAGGAATAAAGGAATTCTTATCGGAGGAAATATTGGTAAAAATAAACTTACTCCAAACGAGGAAGCCGTTTCAGATTATGTGCAATGTTTTGAAGCCTTGTTTACCCATGTAGATTATTTTGTGGTAAATGTAAGCTCTCCTAATACCCCAAATTTAAGAGCTTTACAGGATAAAGAACCGCTTACTCATATATTACAAACCCTCAAGGATCTGAATCATTCAAAACCCAAACCCAAACCAATCTTACTCAAAATAGCTCCTGATTTGACAGAAGAACAATTGGTGGATATCATTGATATTGTTACTTCGGTTAAAATAGATGGGGTGATTGCCACAAATACCACTCTTTCAAGAGAAGGGCTCCATTCTAAAAATAAATCAGAAATGGGAGGTCTTAGTGGGAAGCCAGTCACTAAAAAAAGTACAGAAGTGATCCGTTTCCTTTACGAAAAAAGTAAGAACGCCTTTCCCATTATTGGAGTAGGAGGGATTCATTCTCCAGAGGATGCTATCGAAAAACTTGAAGCGGGAGCTTCACTAATTCAATTATATACTGGTTTTGTGTATGAAGGACCCGGAGTGGTTAAAAGAATTAATAAAGCTATTCTCAAGTCAGTTTAATCTTTAATATTAAATAGTAATGGAACAAATCCAGCAACCAAACTTTCATCCCATCGCATTGGATGTTACCGAGATTGCAAGTGTACAAAACCCCTTCAGCAAAGACCAAAGGGATTTGTTTTAACGATAGCCCCTAGGCTTCAGCCAAAATAGCTAAACGTCTCACCTTCTTTAATCGATTGTACTGTTTCGTAAATTAATTTAATGACGTTTTCAACATCATCACGGTGTACCATTTCTACAGTAGTATGCATATAGCGTAAGGGTAATGATATCAAAGCCGAAGCAACACCACCATTGCTATAGGCAAATGCGTCAGTGTCAGTACCTGTAACCCGAGACGAAGCATGTCGCTGGAATGGAATCTTTTTATCTTCTGCTGTATTTATGATTCGTTCTCTTAAAAGATTTTGAATTGCAGGAGCATAAGAAATGACAGGACCTTTTCCAATTTCTGTTTGCCCTTCAATTTTTTGGTTGATCATAGGCGTTGAAGTATCATGGCAGACATCCGTTACTATAGCAACATTTGGTTTGATCGTTTGAGTAATCATTTCTGCGCCTCTGAGTCCTACTTCCTCTTGAACAGAATTGGTAATATAGAGACCAAAGGGTAACTTTACATTATTTTCTTTTAACAAGCGAGCAACTTGGGCAATCATAAATCCACCAGCTCTGTTGTCAATGGCACGACAAAGGAATTTATCTTTATTGAGAACTTTAAAGGTATCAGGATAGGTGATTACACAGCCTACATGTACTCCCATTTCTTCTACTTCTTTCTTGTCTTTTGCTCCTATATCAATGAATATATTTTCAATTTTGGGAACTTCTTCTTTTCCATTTTTACGAGTATGAATTGCAGGCCATCCAAAAACTCCTTCAACAATTCCTTTTTTGGTGTGAATATTTACCCATTTTGAGGGGGCGATTTGATGATCACTTCCTCCATTTCTTATTACATAGATAAGACCATTGTCAGTTATGTAATTTACATACCAAGAAATTTCATCCGAATGTCCTTCTATTACTACTTTATATTCTGCTTCAGGATTAATTACTCCAACTGCAGTTCCATAAACATCTGTTATGAATTCATCTACGTAGGGTTTTAGGTAATCCATCCATATTTTTTGTCCTCCACTCTCATAGCCTGTTGGAGCGGCATTATTTAAATAGTCCTCCAAGAAGGTAAGTGCTTTTTTATCCAGAATACTCATAGTCAATTATTAATTTTTTAAGTCTTCCAAAAGTAAGAATAATACCAAATAAAAAGACCTCACAACAAAATATTTGTATTTTTGACCCCCTATAAAATCAGATCAATGTGGTATTTTCAAAAAAGGGTACACCTTTTGATTGGTTTTGTTTGATATTGGTAAAAGATGAATTCACTAATGAAATACAGTTTACTTTTTATACTCTCTTTTTCCTTTTCTTTAGGTCTAGCACAAACTGAAGAACCTCAAAATTTTGAAGGAGAACTTTTTTACAAATTTGAAACAGATTCTATTGCTGATTCTGGAATTCGTTTGAAGGAAGTTGTTTTATTCCAGCCTTTACGTTTCAAAAGCATGAACCACCTCCGTGAATATGTTATTCTAAGAAATAGAACCCTCAGGGTTTATCCTTATGCTAAGTTGGCTTCGGATCGACTCGACACCTTGAGTAAACGTTTGAATTCCATCAAGGGTAAGAAACAAAGGAAAACCTATATCAAAAGGATAGAAAAGTTTATTTATAATGAATTTGAGGAAGAATTAAAAAAACTCTCTCGTTCCCAAGGCCGTATTTTAATTAAGTTGGTTCATCGACAAACAGGCGAAACTACTCACGAATTAGTAAAAGAATTACGTAATGGTTGGCGTGCGATGATTTATCAAGCCACAGCATCTTTATTCAAACTTTCCTTAAAGGACACCTACGATCCAGAAACCAATTATGAAGACTTTTTAATAGAAGATATCTTGCAACGTGCTTATGGGGATGGTTTAATTGAATTAGATCCAACTGCTCTAACCTATGATTTAGATGATTTATATAGCCTTTGGAAAGCCCCGAAGAACCCATTAACAAAGGAGACTAAAAAAAATATAAATAAATAGTAAAAAACTCCTTGCGAGCTAAGAAAAGGGTTTTATATTTGCACTCGCTAAAACGCT
>QXZA01000008.1:98883-99959 GCA_009886625.1 Flavobacteriaceae bacterium | reverse complement strand
GACACGGGGATGTAGCTCAGTTGGCTAGAGCGCTTGACTGGCAGTCAAGAGGTCGGCGGTTCGAATCCGCTCTTCTCCACTATATAGATCTCTATTACACTTATATACAATGTTTTAGAGATTTTTTATTTTCTTATTGTACGGTATTTGTACGGCTACTTTAATTTAAAAGCTAAAACTTCTCAAGCACTACTATCCCAAAAACTAGGGCATGGATTTTAGAAAAGGGTTTTTCTATTGAAACATAGGGATGGGATTTGATATGTAACCCAAATTTTCTAACTTAGAAGTATTATTAACCATAAACCAATTAAAATGAAAAAAAATCTATTTTTATTGTCTTTTTTAGTTACGTCAGTTGCTTTAGGACAGACCCGTTATTGGACCTCCTACAATTTTAGTGTAGATGCGAAAAATGAAGCTGCTGTTTACAAGCTTGTTGACGACTATTTTAAAGCAAATCCTACATCTGATGATGTTAATGCTTACATATATGAAAATCATTTTAAAGATCATGGCAACAACTACAGTCATTCATTTATATGGGCTGGAACATTAGACGGTATGGGTTTCCAATACTCTCCAAAGCAAGATAAAGATTGGGAGTTGCTATTAACAAAACTAAATCAACTCATTGATAAGTCTCATAGTGCAACTATGGGGAATACAGTAGTTAATATAGGAGAGAATAAACCTATTCAGCGATATTTTTATTTAGATGTAGAAGATCCTCAGAGGTACTTAGCGGCATTTAACAAATATCAAATGTATAGACCAAAAGATCGTCAAGTTTTATTAGGAGGTTTTTCAGCTGGCAGATCTCCTGACGGAGAAACTCATTGGATTATCATTGGATTTGATGACATGAAATCCGCTATGGATGCTGGTGCTTACAGGAGGAATAATGCTCAAGCACAAAAAGCTTGGGATGAATACAGAAAGAATCGAGGTGAAACCCGTATGGTAAGAAATGGATTACGAATCATGTTAGGAAGCTGGTAAATTCCGTCTATTATATAAATATTTACCCTCCCAAGCGGAGGGTTTTTCTTTTACACTTATGCCTGCAATCCAAA
>QXZA01000008.1:0-98873 GCA_009886625.1 Flavobacteriaceae bacterium | reverse complement strand
TGAATGATATTGATAGTGATGGTGATTATGACTTAATTCCAGATTACCCCTTCTCTGATTATGGATTTGATGGTTATTATTTTAAAAATACTGGTGGTCAATTTGTAAGACAAGAATTAGATTAACACCAATGGATACAATCCAAATCCCTCCTAATCCACCTATATCATTACCTTAACCTTTAGATTCCTGTGTAGTGGTTTTAGGGGGGGTGATTGGGGAAAGTTTGTAACGTGTTTTGATGTAAATCTTATTCTCTATATATTAGGGGTATTATTAACCATAAATCAATAAAAATGAATGAATTTGAAGTATTACAGTATTTTCAAAGCGGTTTTCAACAAAACGCATCCTACCTTTTGGTAGTTACAATATTAATTTGTCTCAATTTTTATTTAATCAGAAGAGCTAGGGAAACTAATATGCCAAGTTATGGCAAAGCATTAGTAACTGTTTTTGGATTAATGACTGTTTATTTTGGCTGGACAGTTGGAGCTTTTTTAAGATCGATGCAAGTAAATATGGCTGTCACTTTAGGAGAATTAAAAAACAAAGGTATTTCTATTTCTGCAGCAAGTAATGATTGGATAAACGAAATGGGGAGTCCAACAGAACCATACTCAGCTGGTTCACCAGATGTGCCGACAATGATTTTTTGGGGGATTATTGCCCTAATGTTGATTTTAGGAATGTGGGCACCAGCACCTGAAGGCGCATACGATAAATAAGTATTCAAATTTTTGAATTACCCTTTCAAGTAGAGATTTTTTAATTTTACAGTCATTCTTTCTATCTTGGAGGTATTTAACTATAAATCAATTAAAATGAAAAAGTTTTTAATAAGAAGAGAAATGAAGGGAGCATCCTCTATACCAAAACACGAAATGAATAAAGGAGGAAAAGCCTCAGAAGATGTGTTAGAAGAAATGCGTAATGAGGGGAAAATGATACAGCAAGAGACGAGTTATGTTGCTGGTGACAATGTTTTTTGTGTATATAATGCAGAGAACGAAGCATTAATAAAAGAACATGCAGAACGAACTGGTGGAGTAGCAACTGAAATCACCGAAATTTCAACAGTGATTAAGCATAATACGTCAGTTGTAAGCTAATAACTTGAAATATAACCCTCCCAAGTGGAGGGTTTTTTATTTTACACCGATTCTCTTTATCTTAGAGCTATTATTAACCATAAATCAATTGGAATGAAAAAACTATTTGTATTAAATATTATAGCCCTTATCTTGATTAGCTGCAGTACTGCCTATGAAAATACAGAGGTTAATTCTAGAGGAGGTCAGATTTTAAGCGGTGAAAACAAAGGAGGTGATTATAAATTTGGAAGTATGGAGATGGCCAACCTATCAATATCATTTTCAAAAGCTTTTACAAATCAAGACTATTCATTTGTCACTGAAGAGAACTTTACCAAGACAATGTATTTCTACCCTGAAAAAGGATTAGACAGAATAGAATTAGAACTAGCACAGGGGATAGAGATTATGAAGGGAATGCATGAACCCTATGACTCAATAACTAGAAGTATATACGATGTAGTTCCAATAGTTCCATCTTATGATAAAACGTTAACAATAGTAATGTTTCCATTCACAGAAAAAAGATATCGTAAGAATGGTGAAGTTGAAACATTTCGCTTTCTAGAACGACACTATATAAAAAATGGTAAAATTATAGGTTTGAGAAAGTATAGTCAAGAATAATAATATTTTAAAACCAAAACAACTTTTACCCATTTTACTAAATTTATAAACCCTCCAAAGTGGAGGGTTTTTCTTTTACACCAATGCCTCCAATCCAAACCCATTCTAATCCATTGATATCACTGCCTTAACATAAGATTCCTGTGCAGTGGTTTTAGGGGGGAATTGTTTGGGGTTTGTGTGGATACGTGATGGGATTAGTTTTTGTCCAAAATTGATCAAAAGTAGCTAAAAATGATCAAGAATGAAGTTTTAAAGAGGGATGCAGATAGGTTTGGTTTAACTGTATCATCATATGTAAGGTTGAGGTTGTTTAATAGTGATTTGATTAATTTAACGTAAAATGAATATTTTATAAGTTGAGGTATAGGGTTTGATTAAATCAACGGCATATCCTCTTCATTAATTCAAGGGAGTAATTTGTATATTGTTGGAAACAAATCATAAATCAATTAAAATGTTGTTAAGACCCTCAAGAAAAATATTTATTCTCCTCCTTTTTTTATTTGCTAATTTTATTGAGGCTCAAGATGAATCAAATGACAAGGAAATATTTATTTCAGGCCAAATAAACTTAACAAATAATGGATTTTCTTTCATTCCCCTTTTTTCTTTAGGAAAACCAGCAACAACTATTAACCTCTCAGTAGGAGGAAAACGGTTGAGTTTTGATCCCCAATTTCGTTTTGATCTTGATGGAATGCGGCCTTGGTCTTTTTTATTTATTTGGCATTATAAACTGATTAAAAAAGAAAGGTTTCAACTCCGTTTAGGAAGTTATTTTCCTGCTTTTGCTTTTACAGAATTAGATTACTCAAGGAATTCAAGATCAGTTAAAATCCTGACCCCTCAACGTTTTTTTATATGGACGACAAATTTAAATTATGTTATAAATAAGAAAATAAGCATTGGGCTATTCTATCTAAATGGAAAAGGCTTAGAAAAAGTCGATCAAACCAAAAGAGGGAATTTTATTTCTCTAAGAACATATGTTCAAAATATCAACTTGAGTAAATCTTTTAGCTTGAGTTTTAACCCTGAAATTTATTTTTTAAAAATTGATTCAAATCAAGGTTACTATGTGGCTCAAACTTTTGCGATCAGGCATTCTAAATTACCATTTTCTATTTCAACTACAATGAATAAAGCAATTAACTCTAATATTAACGCAAAACCTTTTGATTGGAATATAGGATTTAATTACAACTTTAAAAGCTCGTTTCAAAAAAAGTAATTGATCAAAACATCGGCACATCCTCTTCATTAAATTCCGGAAGAAAAACACGGAGTAGATAGAGTTTTTTATATTAGCAGCTTATTAATCATAAATCAATTAAATGAAATATTTCATTCTAATAATTTTATTTTCTTCGTTTTCAATAGCCCAAACAAATGATAAGGATTTGGAGGCTTTTAGAAAAGTAGAAAAAGATGTTGAAAATAATCTTACTGAAGAGATCGTAAAGATCAATGATACTTTTTTTATGATCAAACCTATAGGCGGTGTAGCTGGAAATATAGGAGTTTTTATTTCTGATAAAGGGTTAGTTTTAGTTGATGATCAATGGGAAATTATTGAGGATTTAATTTTAGAAACCATTAAATCCATAAGTAAAAAAGAGGTAAGTTTTATAATAAATACTCATTTTCATTACGATCACGTAGATGGAAATAAAGCTTTTGGGAAAAAAGGAATACCGATTGTTTCTCACGAAAATGTTAGGAAAAGACTCAAAAGGAAAACAAAGCTTTATGGTCATCCCCAGCACAATTATAATATGGTCCAAGACAAATACCCAGATTATGCATTGCCCTCAACTGTCTATAATTCAACCATGAAAATTTATATTGATGATGAAGAAATACAGCTTTCAAATTTTGGTCCCGGTCATACGGATGGCGACACAATAGTCTTCTTTAAAAAAAACAATGTGATACACGCTGGGGATTCATTTGTAACATATGGCTACCCTTTTGTTGATTTAAATGACGGAGGTAGCTTTAAGGGATTCATTAATATCTTAAGTCAAATTATTGCTATTTCTAATGGTCAAACAAAAATAATTCCTGGACACGGACCTGTTTGTGATATTAACGATGTCATAACCCTAAAAAACATTCTTCAAGAGCATTATGAAATTACCGAAAAAGGATTTATAGAAGGTTTATCTGTAGAACAAATAATGGTTGAAATTAAATCAGAATTAAATGGCCCAGGAAATATAACTAAAGAGGACTTTATTAAGAATATTATTTATGATTTAAAAACAAACTAAACCATCGGCATATCCTTCTTCATTAAGTTCAGAATGTAATTTGTATATTGTTAAATATTAACCATAAATCAATTAAAATGAAAGATATACTTGTTGTTGCAAAGCTTAAAGAAGGTAAGTTTGAGACATTTATGAGCTTTATGAAATCTGAAGAAGGAATGAATGAAAGAAGAAAAATTGCAGATTTGACGAAAACTTTAGGTACGGTTTCCCCTGATAAGACTGCAGTAATGTTTAAGATTGCTGTACACAATGAAAGTGCTTTACATTCATTTTTGGATGGTTCAAATCCTGTATCAAAACCGATTTTTGGTGAGGTTATGGAAAGCTATGAGATTTTTGAGTTAAACAAAGTTTAATCTTACTTCAAATCATCTGCATATCCTCTTTAAATTAGTAAAGCTCTCTTATTTTAATGTTTTTAAAATATGCTTTTCCAGGATGGTCTTGCAGGCATAAAGCCCCTTTTTTAAATTTAGCAAAATCATACCAGCGTTTTTTTCCTAGGTATGGATAATCTTCAGATTTGTTGAATTTACTTTTTAAAAGTGAGTCATCCCATTCAGGACCACTTAGAGGGAATTCATTAATTACCACATCATTTAATTTAAGTAATCCTTGATTATTTTTCTGATCAATTTTAATATAGTATTGATTCCAATCCCCTACAGGGTTTGGTTTTAATTCACCTTTGGGGGGAAATAAATCATACACAGCTCCTAAGTATTTTTTCTTTTGATCTAAATCCCCTAATACGTTATTGAGTTCGATATCGCCACCTAAAACATCCTCAGGTTTTGCATACACCTCTGGATCAATGATTTGAATTTCAGGGCCTGTTTGATATGGAAATTTGTAAGCTATATCTTCATCTACCCCCCACATAAACCCACTATTGCCTCCTTTTTCAATTTTCCACTCAAAAGAAATTTCAAAGCTTTCGTATGTTTTATTAGAAAGCAAACTTGCATCATCTTCTCCAGACTCTAAGCCTGAAATTTTGTCGAAAATTAGAATTCCATCTTCAACACTCCAACCTTTTTTTAATCCGTTGTCTTGAAAATAATGCCATCCGTCAAGAGAATTATTTTTGATTAATGAAAACCATTCATTTTTTGGAGATTTACAAGCAATAAATAATAGAATAATAATAAAATTTTTCATTTATAATATTTTAGTAGGTAATGTTAGTTATGGAAATCTCTTTTGACAATAAAGAGTCAATATAATTATATTTTTTAATTTAAATATAATTTAACGCAAAATGAATATTACTTGAGTTGAGGTATATGGATTCAGAAAATCAAAGGTTTTGAATATTTTAAATTTTATATATTTAGTTGAAAAAAACCTTCTAAAAATTGGTTTAATTTATTAATAAAACAGAATTCAAAAATGAAGACTTTTAAATATGAAGTCCAAGAAATTTTATTAGTTTTTATTGGTATTTCAACTATGATTAAATATTTATTCCTTTTTCTGATCGTAATGAGCTGAACTAAAGATTTAGAAACTCAGATAAATGCTTTGGAAGTGGCAAATGACGAGTTAAAGAATTCATTAAGTCAATTGCTCTTACAAATGGATTCTTATGAAGCTCAAATCGCTATTTTAGAATACCAATTATCAAATCCTGAGGTCTCCTTTAACAGCCCCTATATTGGCTGTTGGACCTCGTCAGAATCTGTTTATGAAACTGAAATTCAAATTTTACCTAATGATGTGGGCACTCTAGATTTCGGAACTTCTGTTTACCAAGTTTTTAGCTGGGGTGTATATGAAGGAGAAACCATTCTCCACTTTGGAGATGTTTCTTGGTGTTCCTGTTTTGGTATCACCTCAGAAGGATTTCTATTTGGTGAAATGTTTGAAGAAAACCAATCCCTAGCTCAAGAAGATGAAGATGTATTTACCCTTGTAGATTTTAATGAAAATACAGTGAGCTACTCCCGCTGTTCACTTCTCTAAACAGATTTAGTCTGAAGTATATCCTGATTCTCCCTGATCATTATCCTGAAAAATAGACCTTAAAACTTCTTTGCTTGGAATTGAAACCACCGGAGCAAAATAAGTGTTATATAGGGCATAACCTAAAGGGTTGTTTTGTTGAATTCCTTCTGGAGTCCTTGCATTATCATTCCATTCTGGAGATAAACTTCCTCCTTCCCAAAATTCACTGAATTCCCACATTCCAAAAGTCAATAGATATTGATATTCTTTGAGCATTACAGGCCAAGCATCCTGATTGTTAATATCTCCACCGTATCCTTCAATTCCATATACCCCATTCTCATAGGCCTCTTTCATTGCAAAAAAAATTTCTGTATTGCTAATATCTTCTTCTTCAGCTTCTATATTTAACGCTGCGGTAGAGCCTTCAACACCCCCGCGGACACCGTATCGGTGAATAGTATGTAGTGTGTGCTCTAATATCTCAACAATATCATCATCTCCAATAAATCGACTGTCTACATTTTTGTACCAAACCATGTCATCCAAAGCTAAAGCGTCTTGAAAAGCTTCTAATCCTGAATATGAAAGTCTCCCTTGATCACTTAGAAAATTGGGCGAATACTCATTTCCACCTCCATAAGCAATTCTCTGACCCGTTGGATAACCTTGGTGCCAACCTATTTCACCTTTGAGTACTTTAATCATGTTAATCTGTGCTTGACTATCAATAGCAATACCCTCAGGGTCCATGAGAAGTCTAAAAACTTGAGCTGTTTTATAAATCCATGTATCGGGAACGGCTAATTGACCTCCAATAGCCCCTGCAGCAATTAATTTTATTCCATATACAGTTAGTGATCTATCAAAAAATACTGGAGGATCAATGGCAACAATATCTCCACTAGAATAATAACTCTCGTGCGTTTCAATAGTTTGAAAGGTTGCGCTGATAGTAATATTCGAATTTAAACTTATTGTTAAAGTAGGTTCCGAACTATCACTTCCCTCCCAACCAATAAATTCATAGCCCGAATTTGATGTTGCTGTAATTGTCACTTCAGTTCCTTCATCAAAAGTACCGCCTTCTGAAACAGATCCTCCTTCACTCGTAGTGACCGTCAAGGTATATTGAACAACAAATGGTTCAGGCTCAGGCTCTGAAGTTGGACTTTGAACCGAAGCTGGAGGTGTTATAATTGGATCATCATCCGAAGAACAATGATTAAGTAAAACTAATAAAATGAATAAAAAAACAATTCTTTTCACAACGAAAGGGTTTTAAGGTTTATGGTTATTTAAATTTAAATATAACAAGTTCTCCCTATAACTAAGGTGAAAATTTGATATATTTTGATTGAGAGTAAAATACTAGGAGGTGCTATTCCTTTTAATATCTTCAGTCTGAGTATTTCACTTTACTTCTTGTAAAAACATAGCTATTTTCAGCGCCTTCTTGTTTAAACTCAAGTGAATCTTGACTCTTTATTTGGAACACATTTATGGTTCCTTCTCCAGAAAACTCCCAACTTATTGTTTGTGCCTTTTGATCTATTTCATGAATGATATAATTCAGTGGATTATAAAACTTTTCATTTTTTACCCTTAAATATGCTTTCTGATCTAAAAATTCCAAACAAATTTGACCTCCTGCTAATTCAGAAATTCCACACCATTCTCCTCCGATCAGAAAATTAGGTTCTAACTTGATTTTGTCGTCGGAATTACAACTTAAAAAAAGTATTACAGCCAGAGATGAAAAGATATACTTCATAACATAAAATTTTAAAATCAAATGTAATAATTCCTTGAAATTAATTCGGCTTTTCCTTTTTGAAAATGAGTAATTTTTATGAGCTTATTTACTTCTCTGATCTAAGTTTATAATTCAATATCTTTAACTACTAAAATACATCAGAAATGAAAACGCTACTTCTTACTTTACTATTAATTCCAATAATGGGATTTTCACAAATCACCATCTCTGGAATTGTAAAAGATAAAGAAACGGAAACCCTAATTGAAAATGCAATTGTAGTCTTAAAGCCCTTTAGGATAAAAGGAGGAGGATATTATTCTGGGAAAAAGACTGAAAAAAATGGAGTTTTTAAATTAAGCACCAATTACAACTATCCAATGCAACTCGTTACAACAAAGAAGGGTTGTGAAACTAAAAAAATTAAAATCAAAAAAGGAAACACTTATGTGGAAGTAATCATTGAATGTGATGCTGAATCCATCAAAGAAATCATCAAAGAACAGACCTCTGATGTTGACAGTGACGGTGTGCTAGATCGTGATGATGACTGTATAGACCAAGCAGGAGACGCTAAAAACAAGGGGTGTCCTTGGCCAGATAATGATAATGATGGAGTGAAAAATGAGGAGGATGACTGTATTGACATTGCGGGTCCAGCGTCAAATAACGGATGCCCCTTAGATCAAGATGGAGACGGAGTTCCAGACGAAGAGGATAATTGTCCCGAGGAAGTAGGAACTCAAAAAAATAGTGGCTGTCCAATTGTACCTTTAAAATTTACAGAATTTATTGAAAGCGATAAGAACAATATTCTTTTTACAGCAAGTAGTAGTCAATTGGATTCAGATGCGAAATTTACTCTTAATTCGGTGAAAACCTTATTAGATTTCTATACCAAGACCTCCATTACTATTGAAGGATATGCCTCAACAGACGGTAGCACCGCTTACAACCAAAAATTGTCTGAAGAACGCGCAATGGAAATCAAAAACTATCTTGTTTCTAACAATATTGCACCCGAAAGACTAAGTATAATCGGTTATGGAGAAAGTCGTCCTATTGCAAATAATTCTACTACCGATGGAAGAGCAAGAAATAGACGCGCTCAAATTAAAATAAACCTCTAATTGAATTACTACAAAAAATAGTGTTTAAAAGGCATAGGAAATCCCAAGACTTAATAGATTTGGTCTGTTATCAATCGTTCCAACATTTAAATTATTACTTGACAATATTGTTGACTCTTCCTCTGTGATTCCACGATCGTAACGAACATCAACCCCTAGTTTTCCAAAATGAGCTCGAACACCAAAATGGATTCCCAGTGTTGCGTTATTGGTCACATTATCTATGGAATAATCCGAAGCATCTCCTGCCAATTGATATCGAAAAGTTGGTCCCGCAAAACCACTGAGCACAGGCAAGAACTTAAACCCTAGAGAAACGGGAGCTTCAATCCTTGATTGACCCACTGTGATGTTGTCAAAATTGGTGTTATATTTTGTAAAATGTAATTCAGGTCGCACATAAAGCATGAATAATTTGATTTGAGAATAAAAACCCACATAAAATCCACTCACTTGATCTTTAGCATCCTCTATGTTCGAAAATTGACTTGATGTCAATGTAATATCTCTCGGCGCATTGAAATTCAATCCCCCTTTGACACCAAATTTTATAATATTTTTGACTATTGGAATATCAACGTCTTGAGAAAACACTTTTGTGGTTCCAATGATAATGAATAATATAATTACTTTTTTCATTTTAAAACGATTTAAAGTTTTTATAAAGGTAAGCAAGTAAATTAATCTAAGCCAAACACTTTACTTCCAATTCAACTCTAGTTAAAACACAAAGAATTCTCTACATTTAGCGTTCAAAGCAAATTATGAGTAAAAACAAAGTGTCTTTTCGCTGGGCCTTTAAAGAGTTTATCTGGCCTAGAAGAAAAATTGTGTCCCTAGGTCTTTTCTTAATCTTGGTCCGTAGTTTATCCGGTTTAGTTCTTCCTTATGCGAGTAAAACCTTAATTGATGAGGTAATTCCTTCCAAAGACACCGATGAGCTGACCTATCTCTTGGTTGTTGTATGTGTTTCTTTACTTTTTCAATCTGTGAGTTCCTTCTCGTTAACACGTTTATTAAGTGTAGAAGCACAACATTTAATTTCAATTCTTCGAGCGAAGGTTCAACAAAAATTACTTAAACTTCCCATTAGTTTTTTTGACAATAATAAATCAGGAGCCCTAGTTTCTAGAGTGATGACTGATGTTGAGGGGGTTCGAAATCTTGTAGGAACAGGTTTAGTTCAGCTTATAGGCGGAAGTATTACTGCCATTATTTCTTTGATAATCCTCATTAAAATTAACGGGCAAATGACCTTATTTGTCCTTTTTCCTGTTCTCATTTTTGCAGGCATTGCCCTGAAAGCGTTTAAATTCATCCGTCCCATTTTTAGAGCCCGTGGAAAAATCAATGCAGAAGTAACCGGACGACTAACAGAAACTTTAAATGGAATTAGAGTCATTAAGGGGTTTAATGCAGAAAATCAAGAAAAAGCAGTTTTTGAAAAAGGCGTTGATGAACTTTATCAAAATGTCAAAAAGAGTTTGACCGCTACAGCATTCATGACCAGTTCTTCTACTTTTTTATTAGGGCTTGCCTCCGCAGGAATTATGGGAATGGGAGGGTATTTTATCATGAATAACACCATGACCTATGGGGAGTTTGTATCCTTTACACTCTTTTTAGGGTTTATGATTGCCCCAATTGTTCAAATGAGTAATATAGGAAGTCAACTCACGGAAGCCTTTGCTGGCTTGGACCGAACTCAAGAATTGATGGGACTCCCAGAAGAAAATGATCCCGAAATCCGAACGATTAACCTAGATCAAGTCGAAGGGAATGTTTCCTTTAAAAACATCTCTTTTAGCTATGACGATAAAACAGAAGTACTCCACGATATTTCTTTTGAAGCTCCAAAAGGAAGTGTCACCGCCTTGGTTGGTTCTTCGGGATCTGGAAAATCAACAATTGCCGGTCTTGCAACCGCTTTTTTGAATCCAAATTCAGGACAGGTTTTAATTGATGGCGTTGATTTATCAAAAGTTAATCTCAAAAGTTTTAGAAGTCAATTAGGGGTTGTGCTTCAAGACGACTTTTTATATGAAGGAACCATCAGGGAAAATATTCTTTTCCCTCGTCCAGATGCCACCGAAGAAGAGCTTTTACAAGCAGTAGAAGGTGCCTATGTCAATGAATTTACTGACCGTTTTGATGATGGTTTAGACACCTTAATAGGAGAAAGAGGGGTAAAGCTTTCGGGTGGACAAAGACAGCGAATTTCAATTGCTCGTGCATTATTGGCTCGACCTAAGATCGTTATTTTAGATGAAGCTACATCTAACTTAGACACACAAAGTGAAGCCTTTATTCAAAAAAGTTTAAATGTTTTAATGCAAAATAGAACCACCTTTGTTATTGCTCACCGCTTGAGCACTATTCAAATGGCCGATCAAATTCTGGTCATTGAAGAGGGAGATGTCGTAGAAAACGGAAAGCATGATGAACTGATCAAAGCAAAAGGAAGGTATTATGAACTCTATACCTATCAAACCAGGATGTAAATTAAAGAATCTCTAAAAGAGTACTTGAACGTGCATTGAATTCAATCTGATCTCTTACTTTTTTACCTAATAAACGGACCCCTATGGGGCTTTGTGGTGAGATACAATAATATTTTTTTTCTTCAAGCTCACAAAAATCCGCAGCTATAGCAATAAAATAATTTGCTTGGTCTGTAAGAACAATAGATCCTATAGTAACACTTTCGGTCCTTTTATGGTTTTTTAATGCATTGATTTTTTGTTGGTTAAGTTCTACTTCTGCAATTTGATTTCCTAATTTTTCTCTTTCCAATTGAATCATTGCTCTTCCTGTTTCATGCTTGTCCCCAGCTGAACTTTTACTCTCTGAGGTTAAGGCCAATTGTAAGGCCTCTTTCTGCTTTTCTAAAAGAAGATGTTTGGCTTCAACATAGTGTTGACAATGAGCAAAAAGTAGATCTTTGAGCATAAAACCTTATTTACTTTGTTTACACTGTTTGCATTTAATTTCTATTCCATCAATTTGTATTTTGTTTTTGGAATAGGCTTCAAGAGGTTTGAATTTCTTGCACCCTAGACATTGAACTTCAACTAAGGCCCCTTCTGAATCGAATTTTCTTCTACTCAAATATAAAGGAGTTTGCTTGCTGTAAGCTTTGATTTTATTCTTGTCTTCTTCGTTCATTTTTGTCTAGAATTATGATTTAATATGTTCGGATACCCGTGTTTGGCTGTAGACCATCCAAATAAAAAGAAATTGAAAGGGGAGTCTAATAACGGCTATGGTTTGGGATGTTGCTAATGCCTCCTGAGCTACTGGACTTACAGCTAAATAAATATTTGCCGGAAAAACAGCAATCAAAAGTAATATTAGCCCATAGGCAGCATATTTTCTAAAGGATGTCATCAATCCAATTCCAAAAAGTATTTCAAAAAATCCACTACTATAGACCCAAAACAAGGGCCAAGGAAGCACAGGAGGGACTATAGATTCAAAAAAAGAGGGATGCGTAAAGTGGGTAATTCCCACAAGTGGGAAAAGAAGCGAAATACTGTAACGAATCGCTTTAGATCCTTTCATTTGACTTGTATTATCCTCCATTGATTATTGGCATCACTTTTTCTGCAATCAGGCGCATGGTGTTTTTTAATTGATCGTGTGTTAAGTTGGCATTGTCCAATTGAAAAGTAAGTCGGCTAATGCCTCCCAAAACAGCACTATGGCCTAAAATCTTTTCTGCCACTTCTTCTGGATCTCCTACTAGCAAGGCACCTGTTCGTCTATTTTGCGCGGCAAAACGTTCCAAGGTTACAGGAGGCCATCCTCTTTCTTTCCCAATCCTTGTAAAATTATGAGCATAGCCAGGAAAGTATTCTTCAACCGCTTGGTCTTTGGTTGGTGCCACATATCCTAAGGAGTGGATCCCTACTTTAAGATCTTCAGGAGCATAACCAGATGCAGCGCCTGCTTTTCGATATAAGTCAATCAAGGGTCTAAAACGGTGTGTTTCTCCGCCTATAATTGCAACCATTAGGGGTAAACCCATACTTCCAGCACGTTCAAATGAGGCCGGAGTTCCACCTACACCCAGCCAAACGGGTATTTTTTTTTGTAAAGGACGGGGAGTAATTCGTTGCTCATTTAATGGAGCTCGATACTTTCCAGACCAGGTCACAACTTCTGAAGAACGTATCTTTAAAAGCAATTCTAATTTTTCTTTGAAAAGTGCGTCATAATCCTCAAACTGAAACCCGAACAAAGGAAATGATTCTGAAAAAGAACCTCTTCCAACAACCATTTCAGCACGTCCTGAACTGATCAAATCTAAGGTTGCATAATTTTGAAAAACACGAACTGGATCTGCAGCACTCAAAACAGCTACAGCACTTCCTAATCTAATTCGTTCTGTTTTTGCTGCCGCAGCAGCCAAAATCATATGCGGTGCCGAATCTAAAAACTCTTCTCGATGATGCTCTCCAATTCCAAAAAAGTCTATCCCTACTTGATCGGCATAAATAATGCGATCTATCAATTCTGAAATTGCATTTACCCTCTCAATTGAGGATGGGGTTCCTTTGGTGATATCTACTGCTGCAAAACTGTCAATTCCTATTTCCATTCTGATTCTTTATTCTTTAATTGACAGTAATACAATTCGGTCTTTTTCCAACTTTATTTTCTTTTTTTTATATAAAACACCGATGGCTTTTTTAAACGCTTTTTTACTTAAGTGAAGCTCCTGTAAAATTTCTTCAGGACTGCTTTTGTCCGTCAAGTATAAATCCCCTGACTTCTCTAAATGTCTCATTATTTTTTTACAATGTGTGTCAATAACATGTAAAAATCCTTGCAATTGAAGGGAGATGTCAAATTTTCCGTCTTCCCTAATTTTTTTAATGTAGGCGGTCCTTCTAGAATTTCTTTCTAAGGGTTCAAAGACTTCATTTTTATAAAGAAGCCCTTCAAAAGATTCATTGATTATAACATTAAACCCCAAGTCTGTTTCTCTTCCAATTATGATTTCTACTTGATCTCCTATTTCAAATTCCATACGATGAATAATTTGTTGCAAAAGTACTTAATTAAAGAGTGCTATGGTTTTATTTAATTACTTGGGATAAATCCATTTAAAATGCTAAATTTAAGTACTATAATTTATCAAAGAAGACCAAGGTCATGAATAGAAGAGATGCAATTAAAAATGTTGGGCTTATCGCAGGTGGATTAACACTCATTCCCTATGCATGTAGTTTAACCCCAGAAATTGTTTTTTCCAATTTACCCAACATAAAAAAAGAACAACAGGATTTAATAGGATGGTTATGTAATTGCATTCTTCCTGAAGATATTGAAAATTTTCCTACGCCTGAGATACGCCAAAATTTTGTGTTGACTCAAGTAAATGATTGTCTTACTTCAGAAGAGCAAGCTGAATTTTTATTGGGTTTTGAAAAAATTCAACTTTCCCTTTCTCCTACTAAAGAAATTAAAATGGAAATGCTCACTCCCGAAGATCAACTAGCCTTTTTAAAACTACATTTTGAGGGGGAAGGAGTCATTACTCGTTTTCTTGAAACATTAAAAAATTATTCATTACTCCATTTTGAGTCCTCCGAAAAGTATATGAAAAATTATTTGTCATATGAATTCATGCCAGGACGGTATTTGGGAAATGTGCCCGTTTAAAAAACTTTATTTATGAAATCAAATACCTTTGATACAATCGTTGTAGGTGCTGGAATGTCAGGTGGCTGGGCTGCAAAAGAATTCAGTGAACAAGGCTTTAAAACTCTTTTATTAGAACGTGGTCCCAATGTAGAACATCTTAAAGATTATCCTACAACCAATATGCAGCCTTGGGAATTTAAACATCGAGGACGATTGACAGCTCAAGATATGGAAGAAAATCCTATAGCTAGCAGCTGTTATGCGTATAGAGAAGATGCCAAGCATTTCTTTGTTAAAGATAAAGAGCACCCTTATGTACAGAAAAAACCTTTTGACTGGCTTAGAGGATATCAGGTGGGTGGAAAATCTATTATGTGGGCGCGACAAGTACAACGCTGGAGTCAATATGATTTTGAAGGTCCCGCTAGAGATGGTTTTGCTGTGGATTGGCCTATACGATATAATGATCTTGAACCCTGGTACACTTATGTAGAACAGTTTGTGGGGGTAAGTGGAAATAAAGATGGCCTAGACACTTTACCAGATGGTGATTTTTTAAAACCATGGGAATCTAATGTAGTAGAAGAATACTTTAGTGCTGAAATGAAAAAGCACTATGACGATCGACATGTAATTTATGGTCGTTGCGCGCATTTGACAGAAAGTAAACCTCAATTTGTTGAACAAGGAAGAGGGCTGTGTATGAGTCGGAGAATTTGCCAAAGAGGATGTCCATTGGGGGGGTATTTTAATGCCAATTCAACCTTAATCCCTTGGGCGTTAAAAACAGGAAACCTGACTTTAAAACCCAATTCGGTGGTGCATTCTGTTTTATATGATGAAACACTACAAAAAGCCATAGGAGTTAGAGTGATTGACGCCAAAACCAAAGAAAGTCAAGACTATTTTGCCAAAGTAGTATTTGTAACTGCTGCCACATTGAACACCAATTTGATCTTGCTTAATTCTAAATCCAAGCGTTTTCCTAATGGCCTAGGAAATGATAATGGCCTTATGGGAAAATACATTGCGTTTCACAATTACAGGGCCACTATCAATGCACAATATAAAGGGTTTCCAGACCGAATAATAGAAGGTGCGAAACCTACTTCCCACTATGTTCCTCGCTTTAGAAATGTGTACAAACAAGAAACTGATTTTTTAAGAGGATATGCGGCAGGCTTTGGTGCCAGTCCTGAAAGAGAAACCGATCGTGAGGGATTTGGTCAAAACTTAAAAGACCAATTACTTCAAACCAAAGAAACTGGGGTTTGGAATGTAAACTCTCATATGATGGGGGAGACCATTCCAAAAGCATCCAATCAAGTTAGCTTAGACCATGAGAAAGTGGATGAATGGGGAATTCCTTTGCTAAACATTGACGTTGACTATGATGAAAATGACGAAAAAATGATTCAAGACTTTTTTGAACAGTTTACAGAAATGTTCACTAAAGCAGGATTTGTCAACATACAAACCAATGATAACAAAAGAAGACCAGGAAACGATATCCATGAAATGGGTGGAGTTAGAATGGGGAAAGATCCCAAAACCTCCTTACTAAATGGCTGGAATCAATTACATGAATGTAAAAATGTTTTTGTTACCGATGGTGCCTGTATGACCTCAACCAGTACACAAAACCCTTCTTTAACCTTTATGGCTATCACTGCAAGGGCGGCAAATTATGCTATAGAACAAATGAAAAAAGAGCTTATTTAGTTTTGGATATATTGACGTAAAAAAAGTGTAAACTAAACCTTCTTTCCTCTTATCCTTCAATATAGGAATCTCACCGTGATTTAAAATCGCTATAAGCCTACTAATTTAATTTCACCTTTTACTCTATTGTCGTTCATAGATGCTAAAAAAATAAAAAGGTAGTTTTCAAAGAATTACTATCTTTAAAAAAATATAAATTTTATGACACTAGTTGCCGTTACTGTAGTTATTACAACAATAATCACCCTAATTATCATTGTTGTAGATATGAATAAATCATAACGCTAAATCGATTTTTGATTTATTAATTTAAACCTTATGAAAAGTCTCCCAACCTCTTACGCAATCCTCATCGGTAGTTTGATCCTTGGTATATTCTTGTACTTTGGTCTTTCTACGAATCGATATTCTCACATTGAAGGGAATAAAATTATTGATCAAAAAACAGGAACCCTGTATGATTTGGATAAAAAACAATACATCAAAAAAAACGGGGATCTCTATCAGTACGAATAGAAAGTCTTGCTTAAAATAGATGATGTACCCTCCAAAAAAACTCCCATTACTTTATTTCTAAAGACAATTTTTGTCAAAAAAAAAGGTTATCAAAGTAAAGCTGGAGCATGTCCAATTATTCATTGTGTTTTTTTCTTCTAATTCTTTTAGTGGCTTCAGCTACTTTTGCTCAGGGGGGTGACTTGCTAATTCAACAATACAGTAAAGGTCCCAGCTTAGGCCAAAGTTACTCTAAATGGAGCCTTTATGCGGGAACTGAAATAAATCGAATCAATACGGATTTAAGTACCACATCCCCTACAATAGCCTTGGGAGCGCTATTTCACCTTGAATACCGTTTTTCAAAAAGTGTAGGCCTGGTTACGGGAGCAAATTTTACTCCGATAAGCTATTCATATCCTATTTCCGATTCCCTTGGAAAAGATCAACTTAAGTACATTAGTTTTCCTCTTTTTCTTCGTGTTCATCCTACCGAAAAAGTAAGTCTTGGTTTCGGAGCACTTTACAATCGTTTTCAAGAAGGTCTAAAAACCGTTTCACTAAACGATACTTCAAATAGTCACGCTTACCCAAAAGGAGTTTTTGCCAATAGTTATGGTTTTGTTGTGCAAGGAGGATATCATTTTTGGAAACGCTTTTATGCCTATTTTAATTACCGTTGGGCAAAAAAGACAAGCCCGCTAACTCAAATAGAAACGAATAACACTAAGGGTATACAACTTGGCGTAACCTATGCTTTTTGGGAGTCGTTTAAACGACAATAAATTAGTCTTTTTTTCTGGTGATTTCAATTACCCCAAAAGCGCCTTGGTCACCGTATTTTTTTAATGCTGCTTCCCCTTTTAAGACATTTATTGATTCAATGTGATCTGGATCTAGCACTTTCATAGCGTCTGAATTGGGTTCAATTTTCCCATCAATTACTATTAACGGTTTTTCTTCATTTGTACTTGAAATAAAAATATGTTGTTTAGGCTCCTCTTCAATCCATGTAGCCTGACCTGTAAAGAGACTATCTGACTTAAAAAAAACTTTTTTGGGCGATTGGTCTTTTCCAAAAAAGAGAACTTCACTTGATCCCTGTTTACCAAACTCAATCACTTTCCCCGAGGGTATAATGGAGTGGTGTACTTCACTAGGTTTTGACTGAACCGTATCCTGAGTTGCAGGACTTTCATAAATTTTTACAACCAAACAGGAAGAAAAGCTAAGGAGAATTAAACAACTTAAAACAAAGGATTTCATTAGAGATTAGTTATTATTTTGGTTAAAGAAATTGTAAGGTATGGATGACGGTTGAATCGTTCAGAAACTACTCTTTTTGAAACAGAATTAAACAGTACTTTTCCCGTCCACATCTTGGTATATACTACAATTCCTGCCTGAAAGGTATTGACAAAATGATTAGCATCAAAATCAAAGGGGGAATTAGGGTTAAACGCACTTCCTGTTAGGGAATAATCATGCAAAATGTAATGAAAAACATTCCCTAAAAAAAAAGCGGATCCTGACGTATAATACTCCACTCTATTTCCAAAAAAAGGAAGTCCCTCCAAGTTCCCAAATTGCATTCCAATTCTACTATATCCTCCTGTTCTATAAGTCCCAAGTTGAAGTTTCGACTCCTTTACAAGTTTTAACTTTTTGTTGATTGGCAACCCCCAGCGAAGTGTCGTTTGCAAATTAAGATGAAATCGTTGAGGAATCGAATAGGCCCATGAAAGAGGCTTTAAGTTGAGAATATATTTGTGGTAAGTGTTTTGTAAGGGTGCCGCAAAAGAGGCGTTTGCTCCTGTCGTTCCAACTTCAATCCCCCATCCCACACCAAAATTGGGTTGTTTAAAACGGTCCTCAATAAATCGTAAAAAAAGCCACCCATTATAAGGGTAGTCCATTTTTGAAAGGTCGCGAGTTAACCTAAACGAGGGAGTATTGATTTCTTGACCCAATGTCCATTGGTGAGTAACACGCTGTCTATCTGTTGTTAGAGAATCTTTTTTTGGTTTTAAAATTTTCCCATAGCTTAGAAATATACCGCTACTATAGTAACGATCAATCCCAAAATAGAGGTCATTGTCAACATGGACATTTACATATCGTTGTGCGTGGACAATACCCAAAAAACTCAACGAGAGTATCGCTAAAAAGTATTTTACATTCAAAAAAATGATTGTTTAATCCTTATTTTTTAAAACCAATAAAGGAACGGTACAATAAAAATCTTTCTTAAAGATTATATCTGTTTCCCAAAGTTTTTCAAAAAAACCTCGCTCCCTTTTAAAGGCAACCAACATATCGGGTTTATGTTCTTGAAAATGCTCTAAAACACCCTGGTAAACTGTTGCATTAGAAGAAAACAAAAGTTGCTCAGCACGTTGCATGAGACCGTCGTCTAACTGGTGATTGCGATGTGCAAACCCAGGAACTTTTACCAGTAATAGTTTTAATTTTGCCTTAAAGTGATCTTGAAATAAAACCAAGTAATTCAGAGTACTTGAAGCTTTAACTTCACCCGTTTTAAATGCTAAAAGCATTTTTTTTGGGGCTTCAAATGTACTCTCAACTGGAGCTACCAATACAGGAATTTTGGTTCTTTTAATCAAACTTCCTGCTATTTTCCCCAAAAAAATATCATGATTAATGTCATTGTTCAGCGTTGCGGTAACAATCAGATCGATACCAATCGTTTGATCTAACTTTTTTATGGCTCCAATTAAATCTTGCTCACTGCTGACAAATTTTATTTTATCCGCTTCAGTGGTGGCTGAAGAGACCATTTTCTTGATGCGGGAAATGTTTTCAGATTGAAGTTTTGAGCTCACGTTAGTGATTGTAGCCAATGTTGAAAATACAGGATAAGCATCGATTACATATACATTACTTTCAAAATGACGTGCAACATCTATGGAATATAACAATGTTGTTTTGGCATATTTAGATACTCCAATAGGGACAAGAATATTATGCATATCAATTTTTTTACAAAAATACTAAGTCTCAAGTAACAATAATTAATTTTATATTAAAATATTGTATGATTAGAAAAGCGAATCTTGAAGATTTAGATGCTGTAAAAAAAGTGGCTGAAACCTGTGCGCTTCACCTAAGCAATCAAGGTATTTTTCAATGGAATGAAAGCTACCCATCAAAAGCTGTTTTTAAAAGTGATATTGAGCAAGGAAGCCTTTATGTTCTAGAAATAGAAGGTATAGTTTCTGGATGTATAATGTTTACTGAAGAAAAAGATGCGTTGTATAATAGCATTGACTGGTTGACACCAGACAGTTCCAATTTGTACATCCATAGGCTTGCAATTCATCCTGAACACCAGAAAAAAGGATGGGCTAAAAAATTGATGGATTTTGCAGAAGACTATGCCATAAAAAATGGTAGTTTTTCTATTCGTTTAGATACCTTTAGTCAAAACAAAAGAAATAATCGATTTTATGAAGCAAGAGGATTTGTCCGTTTAGGAGATGTTTATTTTGTAAAACAAAGTACTTTTCCCTTTCACTATTATGAAAAAGTTTTACAGCCCTCATAGAATGTTTACTTTTACAGCATCATGGAAGCATATGTCAAATACCACAAAGAAGGAAGTATAGGGATTTTAGAATTTGGAAACCCTGCTGGAAATTCTTTACCAAGCCCTCTTCTAAAAGATCTAAAGGCCTCATTGATCGCTCTTGAAAAAGATGCTGAAGTTCGAGTAATTCTGCTTCAAAGTTTTGGAAATCGAGCCTTTTGTGGAGGAGCTTCTCTAGCAGAAATGAAGACCCTAAGTTCCTTAAATGAAGCTACTGCTTTTTTTATGGGTTTTGCGGAGATAATCAATACTCTTAGAACACTGACCAAATTTGTAATTGGTCGGGTACAAGGAAAAGTCGTGGGAGGTGGTGTTGGGCTGGTAGCTGCTTGTGATTACGTTTTGGCAAGCACACATGCTCAAGTCAAACTTTCTGAATTGTCCATTGGAATTGGTCCTTATGTAATTGAGCCCGCTGTCTTTAGAAAAATCGGTACAACAGCCTTTGCACAACTTTCACTTGACGCACACTCATGGAAATCAGCGAACTGGGGGCTTGAAAAAGGCTTGTATCACGCTGTTTACGAATCCCATGATGAATTAGATGCAGCCGTTCTTGCAAATGCTAAACGATTGGGCGAATATCCTCAAAAAGCCGTTGAAAGCCTACGAAAATTACATTGGAAAGAGACAGAACATTGGGAAACTTTACTTCCAAAAAATGCTGTTATTACTGGAACTTTAGCTCTTGAAGAAGCTACTCAAAATATTCTTAAAAACTTGTAAATCAAATGAATAACACTATCCGTATTTCTAAAGAATTTAAATTTGAAACTGGACATGCGCTGTTTGGTTATGACGGTCTTTGTAAGAATGTACATGGCCACAGTTACAAACTTACAGTAACGCTCATGGGGACGCCCATATCAGACCCTAAAAATGTAAAATTTGGAATGGTCATGGACTTTAGTGACCTAAAAAAGATTGTGAACCAATTAATAGTCGTGCCTTTTGATCATGCCACTGTTTTGAATGTAGATTCACCTCATCATGAACTGGCCGATGCAATGGAATCCAGAGGACATAAAATAGTTCGTGTTTCTTATCAACCAACGAGTGAAATGATGATCCTTGATTTTGCCAATAAAATCAAAGCAAAATTGCCTTCACATTTAAGTTTACACCATTTAATTCTTAGAGAAACCGAGACGTCTTATGCTGAGTGGTATGCTTCAGACCAATAGTTAAAAGCCTAAGGCTTCTAGGTCCGCTTTAGGTTTGGATTTTTCTTTCTGGTTTTGATTTACTATATCTTCACAGTCAACCGGAATACTGAGGTTTTCTGGAACAATAAAATCCTCTAATGAAATTCCAAGTTCTGGAATTTCATACAATGCTTTCATATAACTTCCCCAAATGGGTAGAGCCATAGTAGCTCCTTGTCCAAAAGCAATATCTTTAAAGTGGATGGAACGGTCTTCTCCTCCTACCCAAACTCCAGTAGCTAAATTAGGTACCATCCCCATAAACCAACCGTCACTTTGATTTTGGGTAGTTCCCGTTTTTCCAGCAATAGAATTCTTAAATATATAGGGGTAGCCCGTAATCACTTTTTCATATACATAACTGGTTTTTTCCAAGCCTGCATGTCGCAAACGTGCCCCAGAACCGTGTTCAGTGACTCCTTGCATCAAATTCACAGTTACATAAGCCGCTTCCTGACTTAAAACATCTTGTGTTTCAGGAACTACTTCATAAAGTGCTCTTCCATTTTTGTCTTCTATACGAGTGACCATTACAGGTTTAACATAAATCCCCTGATTGGCAAAAGTACTATAAGCCCCTACCATCTCAAAAAGACTAATGTCTGGGGTCCCCAAAGCGATTGAAGGAACAGCGGGAAGTCTAGAAGTAATACCCATTTTACGTGCCAAATTAATTACGGGTCTAGGCCCCACCAAATCCATCAAACGTGCGCTTACTGTATTTACAGAATTGGCCAGTGCATTTTTTAACGTTCGAGTTCGTCCATATTTATCTCCAGAATTTTTGGGACACCAAGCATCCATATTACCATGTTTCATAGGATCGATACAGTAGAGCGCATCCGGTAACGAATCACAGGGTGAAAGCTTTAACTGATCTATAGCTGTGGCATATAAAAAAGGCTTAAAGGTAGAGCCAATTTGACGGCGACCTTGTTTAACTTGATCGTACTGAAAATGCTTGTAGTTAAATCCTCCCACCCAAGCTTTTACATGACCCGATTGTGGCTCCATTGACATCATAGAAGCACGTAAAAAGTGTTTGTAATAACGGATTGAGTCCATGGGTGACATGATGGTGTCTCGCTCTCCACTCCAACTAAAAACACGCATAGGCACTTTTTCTTGAAATGCTTTTTTAATTTCTTCCTCTTCTAATCCCGCCAGTTTCATTTTTCTCCATCGCTCCGAACGAAAAGCAGTACGCAACATAAGTGTGTCAATTTCTCCTTCGCTCAAGTCTAGAAAGGGGGTAGAAGGATTTTCTTTCTCTATATTCTGTTTTGAAAATTCTTTTTGTAAATTTTTCATGTGCGCAGACACCGCTTCTTCTCCTAGGCGCTGCATACGAGAATCTATGGTTGTGAATATACGGAGACCATCGCGATACAGGTTATGATTAGTACCATCTGGTTTAGGATTTGCTTTAATCCAACCGTCCATAAATTCTTTCAAATACGCTCTGAAATAAGTAGCCAGACCTTCTCTGTGTGACTCGGGGGTGTAGCTAATGACCAAGGGTAATTTGGAAAGCGAATCCAAAGCTTCTGCACTGATCAAATCATTCCGTAGCATTTGTTGAAACACAGTGTTTCGTCTTTTCATTACTCGTTCTGGACGTCGAATAGGATTGAATAATGAAGAGTTTTTTAACATTCCCACCAGCGTTGCAGACTCTTCAATGCTTAATGCTTGTGGTGTTTTATTAAAAAATATTTTAGCTGCAGATTGTACCCCATCTGCTTGATATCCAAAGTCGTATTTGTTGAGATACATTGCCAAAATTTCTTTTTTGGTGTACCGTTGCTCCAATTGAATCGCTATTACCCATTCTTGTGCTTTTTGTAATACTGTTTTTACAATATTTCGTGAGCGTACTCCCACAAAAATTTGCCGTGCCAACTGTTGTGAAATGGTACTTGCACCTCCTCGTTTTCCAAGGTAAACAAAAGCTCTAAGGGTTCCTCTCCAGTCTATTCCTGCATGCTCGTAAAAACGCTCATCTTCTGTGGCAATAAGTGCATTGACCATATTGGTTGGTAGCTGTTCAAAGGTAATGGGGGTTCTATTATCGTTAAAATAATACTTTCCCAAAGTCTCTCCATCGGAAGAAATAATTTGTGAAGCTAAATTTGTGTTTGGATTTTCAAGTTGTTGTAGATCTGGCATGGGACCATACAAGCCCAACGCCGCTCCCCCAAAGAGAAAAAAGATGCTTAATATTCCCGAAATAAAAAGGATCCAAAGCAGTCGGATCGGCTTCTTATAAGAACGCTTTTTTGTTGCTTTCTTCTTTTTTGCCATAGTCTTATTATTGGTCTTCTATTGAAATTCCAAGGGAAACAATTCCCTTAAGTTTAGGAACGCCATCAGGCTTTCCATTATTGCGCATGGCTTGTGCTATTTCTATTTGTACTGGACCTTCTTGTGGAATCACAAGACCTTCTTTCCACCACAATTTGTTTTCTTTAAGTTCTGTAAATCCTTTTCCCAACCAGCTTCCATCGGGAGCAGTCATGGCATATTCCAAAGTGTCTTGTATATAAATTTCATTATTTACTTTTAAAGTGGCAATCAAAAAGATATTGGAAAATTCATATTCAGGATTATTGCGTAGCCAAATAAATATATTTTGGGGACTGTTATTTAACTCTTGAGCAGGGACTTCAAAAACAATAGCTTTTGGTGTGAGTCCTTCTTTAGAAATGGCTTTTTGTTCATCAAATCCTTCTTTATTTCCACAAGAAAAAAGGCTAATCAACACCAAAAAAGAAAGTCCTTTATGTAGCCTTTTTTGTCCCATTTTGAAATTTACGTTTGTTGTTTCTCCGTTTCTTTTTATTGCGCTGTTTTGGTTGGTCAAAACGACTTATACTGTCTTCTCCCACGCCACTATCAAAAAGTTTTGGAGCTACTTTCAATTCCTCCTCTACATACTCTTCCAGACTTGCCACTACTTCTTTGGCTTTGTTCTTTTGAATAATAGTATTAACCGCTTTGGTAGTCAACTTATGCCAAGTAATCCAATCATTTTTATAGGAATACCAAACTACTCCCTTAAAAATATCCATTTTTTGAAAAACACCTATTCCCTTTTCAGTATGAAGTTTTACTTCGGGTTTTGGGAAAGCTTTGATTGCAGAACGATAAGCCTCCAATTCGTAATTCAAACAGCACTTCAAGCGACCACATTGTCCTGAAAGTTTTTGTGGATTTAAAGATAGTTGCTGATATCTTGCGGCACCAGAAGAAACAGAACGAAAATCAGTCAACCAAGTAGAGCAACATAGCTCTCTTCCACAGGAACCTATTCCTCCCAGACGAGAAGCTTCCTCTCGAAACCCAATTTGTTTCATTTCAATGCGGATGGAAAAGGCTTGAGCCATGTCTTTTATCAATTGCCTAAAATCCACTCGCTGGTCTGCAGTGTAATAAAATATAGCTTTTTTTCCGTCTCCTTGAAATTCAACATCAGAGATTTTCATTTGAAGCTTTAAGGCAATGGCCATTTCTCTAGCTCTCTTTTGAACACTAGCTTCTCTCTCACGTAAATCTTGCCATTTATCAATTTCAGCTTGTTTGGCAATTCGGAGAATGTTTCCAATCGCTTCACTGTTATCAGCTATTTTTTTCCGTTTCATTTGCATGGTCACCAAAGGCCCAGAAAGCGTTACCATTCCTAAATCATAGCCGTGTGATACTTCCGTAATAACCAAGTTTCCTGCTCTGGCTTGCAGCCCTTCGGGAAATCGAAAAAATTCTTTTCTACTGTTTTTAAACCGAACTTCAACATAGGGGCATGTTGCCTCCCCACTGGCCGATTCCATGTTTTCAAGCCAATCAAATACCGTGAGTTTATTACAACTGTCGCTCCCGCAGGTACCATTGCTTTTGCAACCCCTGGGGGTGCCTTTGCTACTGTTAGAACAACTTGAACAACTCATGTCTTGATTTTGACCTTAAAGATACAGGGATTTCAAATAATGACCCCTTTATTAAATCTTAAATTAGTGTTTAAATTTTAACACTTCGGAACGGCCTTTTTTGAAGATTTTGTTACTGTTATGCTGCCCTTTTCGGAGTTTACGCTGTTCTTCTAATGGTAGCGCGGCAATTTCTTGACAGGCCGTAGAACAACATTGGTTCATTTTTTCATGACAAGATTCACACTGAATAAACAACAAATGACAAGCTTCATTAACACAGTTCACATGAGTGTCACAAGCAGCACCACATTGATGGCATTGGGCAATCACATCCTCTGAAATACGCTCCCCACGACGTTCATCAAACACAAAGTTTTTTCCAATAAATTTATTCTCTAACTCCTGTGCTTTTACTTGACGGGCATATTCAATAATACCCCCTTCAAGTTGATAGACATTTTTAAAGCCCTTATGCTTTAAATAGGCCGATGCTTTTTCACAACGAATCCCGCCTGTACAGTACATCAACAGTTTTTTGTCTTCTTTGTGATCTGCAAGTTCTTCTTCTATGATGGGCAACGAATCCCGAAAAGTGTCAACATCGGGGGTGATGGCAGAATCAAAATGTCCAATCTCACTTTCATAATGATTGCGCATGTCTACACAAATGGTGTTTTCATCTGATAATAAAGTGTTAAATTCATGTGCGTTAACATGCTTTCCTTTTTCTGTTACATCAAAGCTTTGATCTTCCAGTCCATCTGCTACAATCTTATTGCGAACTTTAATGGTCAGTTTTAAAAAAGATTTGTTGTCTTGCTCTATGGCAATGTTTAGTCGTACCCCTTCCAAAAAGGAGATTTCGTCCAAAGTCACTTTAAAAGCTTCAAATTGCGCAGCAGGAACAGAAAGTTGGGCGTTAATGCCTTCCTTGGCTACATAAATACGTCCTAAAACCTCCAAAGGGTTCCAATGTAGAAACAAATAATCCCGAAACAGTTGTGGATTGCCCAATTGGGCATATTGATAAAAAGAGAGCGTTAGCCGTTCTTGTCCAGCTTCTTCTATAAGTTGCGCACGCTCCTTTGCGCTCAAAGTATTGTACAGTTGCATGCTATACGCTAGTTAAGGTTAAAAGATGAAACAAAGATAAGGAAAATAGTAGGGAGTCTCAAAATGTGAATGTGTCTTGGGGAACGAGGGGATTTAGGTTTAACGGTTTGGATATGAGTAGTAGGCGATTTCGAAGCACTAAACTTTCGGTTAAGCACAAAGTTTGATAGGAGCCTAAAGCCTTGATTTTACTGTTGTCTAGCCTATTTTTTATATACATTGTTGTACACTGGCTTTTCTTCCGCGAACATACTAGCGTTTGATATTACTCCGTTCATATTGTTTTCAGTCCTAATTTTCCAAATATTCGTTGTGTTCATTCAATGACTTAGTTGCTTTCTTTTCTATTTCAGTCAGTTTTTCATTCACATCGTTCAAGTCAATTACAGGTTCTGGTTTCGCTGTGCTTATATAGCGAGAGATATTCAGGTTGTAATCGTTTTTCTCTATTTCTTCCATTGAAACTCTACGTGCTTATCGCTCTATCTTTTCAGGACGCTGTTGATACGTGTCAACTATTTCTTGAATATCATTTGGTTCTCCGTTTAAGCCAGTTCT
The DNA here is from genome assembly GCA_009886625.1 of Flavobacteriaceae bacterium. Taxonomy (GTDB): domain Bacteria; phylum Bacteroidota; class Bacteroidia; order Flavobacteriales; family Flavobacteriaceae; genus MS024-2A. The sequence goes on along the minus strand of QXZA01000008.1, from coordinate 71,765 downwards.
CAAATAATTCTGTTGTTTTTCCTTTTTGTAATGCTCACTTGCATTGATGAATAATATATCTTCTTTTTTACATTTTTTCAATACCAAAACACAAACAGGAATTCAAGTCGAAAAGAATAGGTTAGAAGGTAAGCCAATAACGGTATTGATATTATTGTCCTTTAATAGTTTAGTTCTGATACGTTGTTCTGCTCCACTTCTAAATAAAACTCCGTTGGGTAAGATAATTGCCATTGTGCCTTCTTCACTTAAATAGTGAAAACCGTGTAACAAAAAGACAAACTCTTTTTATTTTGTGAGGCACGAGCAAAATGAAATGTGCTTGACTGTGCGGTTGGTTTTTCAGAGCTTGTGCACAACTTATATATATCCGCACTATTGCGTTTATTTCGTTTATATATTATTTTCAAGCAGTTTCTTTAAATCGTTGACAATCTGTTTTCTGAAAGACTAAAAAACCCACAAACTCCAATCTCAATTTTGCAAGAGAGTCGTTGAATGAAAACGTCTTTTCTGTTCTCTTTTGAACGATAAAATAAAAAGGATTTACTACGAAAGTTGATAGGTTTTGCATGGGGTCTAGAAATTCAGGATTAGCACTAAAATATAAAAAAGACCCTAGAGTGCTAGAGTTTTTAAAAATTTAACAGAAAAGAATGGACTTACTCCAAATGCTGTTGTTTTGCTCCTACTAATAACAATTTTTTCTGGCGTCCATTTACATAGCGAAAACCGTCGGCACCAAAATAGCCTGCTTCTTCCAACATCACTCGTACATCTTTCTCCCATTCGGGGATAAATACCTTTGCGTTTAATTCAATCGCATAAACGGTTTCTTCCTGCAGCGGGTGATCCCCAGAACCGGGCACCCCATTTTGTGCATCCCACATCCCGATTGTGGTCCCCGCAGAATGACCGTAAAGACCTAAGGGGTGGGTGTAAATTTGAGGGCGCAGTCCTGATGCTTTACTATCGGCAATAGCTTGTTTTAAAATAGTATTTCCTGTTGTGCCTTTCTTATAATTTTGAGTTAAATGGTCTTGTACTGCATTGCCCTGAGCCAATGCTTCTTCCAAAAAGCGAGGAGCTTTAGTCTCTCCTGGTTTGAGTACATAGGCCAATTCTTGACAGTCCGTATTTAAGGTGAGGTAACTAATCCCAAAGTCGCAATGCAACAAATCTCCCGAAAATATCACATCGTATTTGGACTTTCCGTCAAAAGCATACAAATCGCTTTTTCCAGATCGTTGTAAGTCCACCGTAGGATGGAACCAAGTGTCTAAGCCCAGAGTCAAAACTTTTTCTCGTAGCCACCACACCACATCTTCAGTCGTGGTACTCCCTGGAGTAATCACTTGAGTAGAAAATGCCTCTGAAATAATGTTGTGGGTGATTTCAACCAATTGGCTGAATAAGGTCATTTCCAAAGGGGTTCTGGTTTCAATCCAACGTACGGCTAAAGTCTCTGCAGAGACTACTTTTTGATGATAGTCCTTAGGCAAGACTTGCATCATCCCGTCATAATCAGTTTTTACCAAACCGTCTGCAATGCCATAATCTTCAGAGGTGTTAATCCCAATACGTTCTGGCTTTTGACTTTGAATATAATCAGAAAGTGCTTGCCATTGATTAGGCTGTTTTTCTTTGTCCCAAATGGAACGTATATTATTTCCAAAATTGTAACGCGTAATGGCTACCGCATCAATTCCTTCTTTAGTTTTAGAAAAAACTAAAATAGTACGGCGACGCGCATTCAGCCATGTAGGGGGTAATAAGGTTTTTACAACAGGGTCTTCATTATACTCTCGAGTAATCAACACCCAAAGGTCCAAATTCTGTTCTTCCATCAACCTAGGCAGAAGGTTTTGAATACGGTCTTTTTGAATCGCATTTATCAAAGTGGCACGCTCTCGAAGCGGTAAAATATCTTGACTAAAAAGTGCCTGGCTCAATAGACAAATCAAGAAAATATATGGTTTCATAAGGATGTTGTTTAAAGATTAAACCTACAAAAAAATTGTTAATAATGCAGTCATTACAGACTTGTAAGCCTTTAGAAGAAACTGTAAATTAGCCAAAAAGCAAGATATGTCAGATCAAAAAAGTGCCAAGCAAAAAGCCTTACAACTTACCCTAGATAAGTTAGATAAAACCTATGGTAAAGGCGCCGTAATGAAATTAGGCGATGAAGCCATTGAAGAAGTAGAGTCCATTTCTTCAGGTTCCATTGGTCTAGATATTGCCTTGGGTGTAAGCGGGTATCCTCGTGGACGTGTTATTGAAATCTACGGACCAGAATCTTCTGGAAAAACTACCCTTACGCTCCATGCCATAGCCGAATGTCAAAAATCAGGTGGGATTGCTGCCTTTATTGATGCGGAACATGCTTTTGATCGTTTTTATGCTGAAAAATTAGGAGTAGATGTGGGAGAACTCATCATCTCACAACCCGATCACGGAGAACAAGCCTTAGAAATTGCTGATAACCTCATCCGTTCAGGCGCTATTGATATTGTAGTGATTGACTCCGTTGCCGCCCTTACTCCAAAAAGTGAAATTGAAGGCGAAATGGGAGATTCCAAAATGGGACTTCACGCACGCTTAATGTCTCAAGCTTTAAGAAAGCTCACAGGGTCGATCAGTAAAACAAATTGTACCGTTTTCTTCATCAACCAGTTAAGAGAAAAAATTGGGGTGATGTTTGGAAATCCAGAAACAACTACTGGTGGAAATGCTTTGAAGTTTTATGCTTCTGTCCGCTTGGATATCCGCAGATCCACACAAATTAAAAATACCGAATCTGAAGTTTTAGGAAATAAAACGAGAGTGAAAGTGGTCAAAAATAAAGTTGCTCCGCCTTTCCGTACAACAGAGTTTGACATTATGTATGGAGAAGGAATTTCAAAAATTGGAGAAATTATTGATCTAGGTGTCAATTATGAAATCATCAAAAAGAGTGGTTCTTGGTTTAGCTATGGCGAAACTAAAATTGGACAAGGTCGTGATGCAGTAAAAAACTTACTGATAGACAATCCTGAATTAATGGACGAACTTGAGAAAAAAATCATGGATACTCTAAAAGCCGTTGACACTTAATTAAGTGGCTGTTTTTCCCAAACTGAAATTGCTTCTTCTGTATGTCCTTTTGGGTCTTCCAGCAGGGCAGATTTGATCTGCTGATGGGTTTCCTCTTGAAGTATGGGAATGTTTTTTTCTTTCATCTTCGTCGTAGGAATAACTTCTAAAGCTTTGACGCGTAATTCTCCTGGATATCCATGCGTAGTATACCAAGGAAATTTTCGTTTACAGTCTAAAAAAGCCATCGGTAGTATGGGTAATTCATGTTCAATGGCCAACTTAAATGCACCTTGCTTAAAAGGATTCAGTATTATGGATTCCTTAACGTACTCTGTTTCTGGAAAAATACAAACACTATAGCCTTTAGAGATCACTTTTTGGGCTCTTATATAAACTTCGTAGCGGCTTTTAGAACTGCTTCGGTCCACCATAATGGCGGCACGTTTGTAGATAAAACCAAAAATAGGAATCTGGACTAATTCTTTTTTTCCAACAAAAACAAATGGAGTTTTACGTAGCCTCAAAATTACCATAATGTCCATAAAACTGGTATGATTGGCAATAAGCATATAACTTTTCCCTTCTTCAGGAAAAGTATTAGTCTTTTTGACCCAGAATCCCATTCCTCCTAACACAAATGGAGCCCAAACGTTTCTTGCTAACCAAAACACATAGCGATAACCATTAGGAAAAACTAAAAAAAGCGCAATGGGGATAAAAAAAACAATCACGGGAATTGCTGCAAGGACATAAAACCATATTCTCCATAAAATAAGTAGTCCTTTTCTCACAAATCAAAGATACTTTTTTTAAAATGGCTTTCCCTTTCTTTTAAGTGATGTTCCGACCCATTCGATTCCTTAGCTTTAACCTACTTACATTAACAAAAGAAAAGGGAAACTACCCCTCTACTTAAAACTGTAACCTTTTAAATTAATATTGCTCTTAATGATATTAACCTAAATTAAGCTTATTGAAATTCAATACATCGCAATCTTTATCCCTATTATTGTAATCCTTGTGGGTGGTGCAATCGCACTTGTTGCAATTGTTACAGAGCACAAACAAAAAATGGAAATGGTAAAACAGGGAATGGAAATTTCTTCAAAAAAGAACATTCCAAATTCCTATCGAAGTATCAAATTTAGCGCCTTACTCATTGGTGTTGCTCTTGGAATAGTTGTGGGAGGAATTTTAGAAAATACTGCACTTTTTATAAAGCTGAAGTAGGTTATTTTGCTTCCATCTTTATGTTTGGAGGCTTTGCTTTATTGATCGCAAGTCTTTACATCAATAACAGATTATCGCCTAAAAATTTATAAGCATAGTTGCGCTCCTCTTTGAGGAAACGTACCTTTACCAAAATAATTAAAAATGGCGCGTATTTTAACGGGGGTGCAATCAACGGGAACTCCCCATTTAGGAAACCTTTTAGGAGCTGTGCTTCCCGCCATTGAAATGGCCAAAGCAAGTTCTGATGATTCCTTTTTGTTTATTGCAGATTTACATTCATTGACGCAGATAAAAAACGGTGAAACCTTACGTGAAAATACTTTTGCAACTGCCGCTACCTGGTTAGCCTGTGGATTGGATATAGAAAATACGCATTTTTACTGTCAAAGCGATGTGAGTGAAGTAACAGAATTAGCGTGGTATTTAAGCTGTTTCTTCCCCTATCAACGTCTCACTTTGGCACATTCTTTTAAAGATAAATCAGAACAGCTTGCGGATGTCAATGCGGGCTTGTTTTCCTATCCAATGTTGATGGCTGCTGATATTTTATTATACGACGCAGAAATTGTTCCTGTAGGTAAAGATCAATTACAGCACCTAGAAATTACCCGAGATGTTGCGGCACGTTTTAATCACCAAATGGGTGAAACTTTAGTATTGCCTCAAGCAAAAATCCAGGAGTCTAGTCAATATGTACCCGGAACTGATGGAGAAAAAATGAGTAAATCCAAGAATAACACCATCAATATTTTTCTTCCTGAAAAAAAATTGCGTAAACAAATTATGGGAATCAAAACAGACAGTACTGGTTTAGAAGAACCTAAAGATCCTGAATCCTGTAATGTTTTTGCGATTTACACATTACTAGCACCCGATTCATCCATACAGGCACTAAGAGAAAAGTATCTTGCTGGTGGAATGGGATATGGCTATGCCAAACAGCTTTTGTTTGAATTAATTTTAGACCGTTTCGAAAACGAAAGAAAACAATTTGATTATTACCACCAACATCCAGAAGAGGTGCATCTAGCCTTAGCCAAAGGAGCTGAGAAAGCGAGAAAAGTGGCTTCAGAGGTATTGCTTCGTGTGCGTGATAAAATAGGCTATTAAATCCATTCAAAATATTTCACAGGTAAGGCACGTATCAGCCCTTTCATTTCCATCTGGATAAGAAGAGAAGCGGTAACGCTTACCTTCCATCTAGCAGACAATGCTAATTGATCTAAATGTAATTTTCCTTCTTTAGAAAAGAGGTTATAAAGTACTTGTTCCTCTTCTGTTAATTCCACAAACAAAGGGGTTTGAACCGCCTTAACTTCTTGTTGATGGTTCCATCCAAGTGCCTCCACCAACACCATAGGGTCTGTCAATAATTGGGCTTTTTGTTGTAAAAGTAATTGATGACATCCCGCGCTTTTATGGTCTGAAGGGGGGCCCGGTACTGCAAACAATTCCCTGCCGTATTGATGTGCCAAATCTGCTGTATTCATACTTCCTCCTTTTACTCCAGATTCAATAACTACAGTAGCATGAGCCATTCCAGCAATCAATCTATTTCTTCTAGAAAAATTACTGTGGCTAAAAACAGCCCCTGATAAAAAATCTGTTACTAATGCTCCTTGTTTATCGATATCACTCGCTGTTTTGTAATGTTCTTGAGGATAAATTCGATGAAAACTGTGTGCCAGACAAGCCACAGTATCTAAGCCTGCTTTTAATGCTGTTCAATGCGCAATAATGTCTATTCCTTTTGCCAAACCAGAACAAATAATGGGATTAATTTTTCAATTAATTCCTCACAAAATACACGGAAGTGCGGAGTGTTTTGACGGGTCCCTACTTTGCTAACAATCACTCTATCCTTAAAAGAAAAAGGCCTTTTGACATATAAAACTAGTGGCGCATCTGCACAATAAGAAAGTGCTAATGGATACTCTGGTATTCCGAAAAACAAACAATGTATTCCTAAGGCTTCCATCTGTTTGGCTTTTTTAACTACAATTGGATATTGTTTTTTCCAGTTTTTTAGATTCTTACACACCTTATCGCCTAAACCTTCAATTGCACTCTATTCCATTGGGATGGATTCAAAAACGTCTTTGGGAGAACCAAAGTGAGCAACAATTTTCTGAGCACGATACCAACCCATCCCAGGGAGGGCCTCAAGAAGTAAAAAAGCCTCGAGTGTTTCATAGATTTGGGTTTACTTACGATTATACTAAACCTTCTTTCGTTTCGTTGTTAGCAGTATAGTATTATTTTACTATTTTTGATTTCATGCAATTAACACGCTACATACAAGAACTTCTTTACCAATATGAATGTGTAACCATTCCCCATTTTGGTGCTTTTTTGACACGTCCTTTAAATGCTAAAGTAAGTGAGAAGGGTGATTTTTACCCTCCTCGTAAAGAAGTAACCTTCAACGAGCTTTTAAAAACTAATGACGGTATTTTAGCGCATTATGTGGCTCAAAAAGAAGGGCTGAGCTATGAGAATGCACTAAGGCATATTGAGAAAGAGATAAGTAGCTGGAAGAAAAGACTCAAAACGCAAACACTTCGCTTTCCTGGCGTTGGTGAAATTCGTTTAAATCTTGATCGAAACATCCGCTTTACCCCTTGGGAAAAAGTAAACTTTGACCCATCTTCTTTTGGTTTATCTCACTTTAAAAGAGAAACCTTACACAAACCTAGAATACAAACTAAAATTATTTCAACTATGGAAAATAAGAATAATGATGATTTAATGTTTACTCCAGAAAAAGAAAAAAAATCTCCACTAATGCGTTATGCAGCGATTGGAGTTATTGGAATTGCGCTCTTAGCGACTTCCTACTATTTTGGAGATCAATATGTAGCTGAACAACGACTTGTGGCACAACAAGATGCGCAAAAACAGATTGAAAAAAACGTACAAGAAGCTACTTTTGATTTAGGTTCACTTTCTGAAGTTGAAGTTTCTATTACAGCAGAACCCATTCCTGAAGATATTGTTTCAGATCAAGAATACTTCAGTGTCATTGCAGGCTCTTTCCGTTCTTTGGATAATGCAGAAAGTAAAGTTAACGCTTTAATAGAAGAAGGATACACCGCAGCTATAGCACAACAGAGTATTGATGGGTTGTACCGTGCTGCTTATGGTAGATTTACTAATAAAAAGGAAGCAATTAATTTGCTTTATTACATAAAATATACCTTGAAAGAAGAAGCTTGGTATTTGGAAGAATAATAGATTACATTTGGTAAATCCATCCTTTTGGATTCAATGCTTTTACGTTGTTAAAAATACTGAATTGTAATTCTGTCTTTCCGGTTTGTTGATTGGTAAATACTTCTCCAATCACTTGCTTAGCCTTTACTTTGTCTCCTTTTTTAACATATAATTTCCCTAGATTTTTATAGACTGAAATGAAATTTCCATGTCTAATTAAAACCGACGGATTACTTCCTTTATAGGTTACAACCGACATGATTTCGCCTTCAAAAACAGCACGGACTTGAGCATTAGGTGCAGTAGCCAGCGTCACTCCATTACTTTGAATGATGGCGGTTTTAACTACTGGATGTGGTTGTCGACCAAAGCGTTGAATTACAACGCCCTTTTCTAATGGCCAGGGCAGGCGCCCTTTGTTTTCTGAAAAATTAGCAGCAATTAATTTCGCCTCTGGAGTTAATTCAAAAGTTTTGTTTCCCTTTTTTCCTGCTGCCTTGTTGGATGCAGCAATGGCTTCTCGAATCAAGCGGTCTATTTCTTTATCGATCTCTTTAGTTTTCTTTACTTTTTTTGAGATCTGTGTGGCTAGTGAACGTTCTTTGCGTTTTAAACTTTTAATTAAATCCTCTTGCGCTTTTCGTTCCTTGGCCAATTGTTCTTGAACGTTTCTGTTGTCTTCAATTAAAACAATCTTTTTGGCCTTTTCATCGATAAGTGTTTTATTGAGTTGTTGTAGCACTTGTGTTTTTTCCTTAATCGCCAGCCCTTGTTTTCTTCTGTAACGTGCATACTGTTTGAGGTATTGAATACGCTTATAGGCCTGTAAAAAACTTTCAGAGGAAAATAAAAACATCAGGCGGTTTTTAAGAGACTTACTTGCATATGATTTCTGAATCATAGCGGCATAGTCCTCTTTTAAAAGGCTTAATTCTTTGCGCTGGGTACTAATATTTCGCTGGTTCAAATTGATTCGTCTGGTCAGGATATTTACTTGTTCGTTGGTGACTTTAATCAATTCACCACGTACATTCAGTTTGACTTGTAAATCCTCTGCCTCGCTTAGAGCGTTTTTACGTGTTTTGGTATTGGTAAAAAGCAATTGGTTGATCTGCTTTATTTCCTTTTTTAAACGAATTCGTTGCGCTTCTAATTCTTGTTGTCTTTTGCTTGAATCTTGAGCCAAGATAGGATGCATTCCTATCCAGAGAAACGCAATGAAACAAAACAATCTATACATACTAAAACTCTATTTTAGAATAACCTTCTGGAATTTCAAAAGGAAAATTCAATGAAGAAGGAAAGTCTGTTCTATTAAATTCCAATTCCAATTGTTGCAAATTAGTTCCATCAAAAAGACTTATTTCAATGCGTTGAGGTAGTTTTTCTCCACTCACTCTTGCGTGGTTTAAGTATTTTACAGACAAGGTGTTGGAAGTCCCTGGAACAACCAGTCGCTGTTCTTTTAAAATGAAATCTACTGGGTCAAAGAATAAAGTAGGAGCAATCCCCGAGCGTTTTCCTTGTGGAATTAAGATGTAGTATTGAGGATTTGATATTTGTTTCCATCTCCCTACTGCAGGATCTAAGAAGGGTTTTCCCAATAATAAATTTTCAATATCATCATAGGTAAAAGAAGTGTTGAGGGGAGCATTAATTAAATCAAAATTTCCATGAAAATAATTTTTTTGGAACTTTTCATAAAAAGAAATTTGTTCTGGTGTAATCATCAATTTTGCAATTGGGATGATCATGGTTGCGCTCATCCATACTTTCTTTTTGTTCTCCATTCTAAGTTGAACAATTATTTGTTGAGTGCGTTTTCCATCGTCATAGGTTGCACGAATTCTGGAACGGAGCTTATCTACTCTGGGGTAATTGGATTTAATTTTGGAAGCCAAAGCTGTAATATCTACATTTTTGAGCGGTCGTTTTGTTGGCAAAACAGCTACCGATTTACAGGCACTGAAAGTCAAAATTAGGCCTATAAAAAAAATAAGATATTGAAGCTTTTGTTTCATGTTTACTGCATTTCTGAATAATCTCCTAGACTGATAAAGGCAGGGTTTCCTTTATAACGCACATGATTCCCAATCATTGCTTTTTCGCACTTTAAATTGATCAAATGACTGTGGTTTTGAATCAAACTGTTTTGCAATTCACAGTTTTCAATAATTGTACCCTCTCCTATCGAGACGCCTGGTCCTATGTTGCTATTGCTAATTCGAACTCCCTTTCCAACAAAACAAGGGGGGATAAGCGTACTGTTTTCCAGGATAGCTGAAGGATCAACTAAAGTTTCTCCTTCCTCTTTTTTGAATTGAAGCATCTCTGCATTGGTTTGAAGAGTCACTTCTGGATTTCCACAATCCATCCAAGCATTTACTTTACCAGCCTTAAAGACTTTCCCCTGCTCCATCATCGCTAATATGCCTTGGTTAATCTGATATTCTTCACCTTCTTGTAAACTTTGTTTTACTACTTCTTTCAAAGCAACTTTTAGGACTTCAATTTCTTTAAAATAATAAATCCCTATTACAGCTAAATCAGAAACAAACTCTTTAGGCTTTTCGACTAAGTTAACAATCGTATTCTCCTCATTTAGCTGAACCACTCCAAATGCTTCTGGTTGTTCAACTTCTTTTACCCAAATGACTGCATCGGCTGTGGGATCAAGAGACAAATCTGCACGAATTAGTGTGTCAGCATAAGCAACTACCGTAGGCCCCTCCAAAATTGAAGCTGCACACATAATCGCATGCCCAGTTCCTAGGGGTTCTAGTTGTCTAAATATATGTGGATTTGCTCCCAACTCTGAAGCAAGTGTTTTTAATGAATCTTCTACCGCTTCTCCAAAAAAAGCAGGATCGCCTAAAATAAAGCCAATGTCTGTAATGGGTTCCTCCACTACTTTGGCAATTTCATGAACCAGTTGGTGAACTATAGGGGATCCCGCTACGGCAATCAGTGGCTTTGGTGTTGTTAAACTATGCGGTCTCAATCGAGAACCTCTACCCGCCATGGGAACTATAATCTTCATAAGTAATTTTTATTTGCCTGTACTTCCAAACCCTCCTTTACCACGTTCTGTTTCGGAAAGGCTATTTGTAATTTTCCAATCAATCTGCTCATATCGCGCTAAGACTAATTGCGCTATCCGTTCACCGGGTTGTATTGTAAAATCATCCTTGGAGAGATTAACTAAAATCACCCCTATTTCCCCACGATAATCTGCATCTATTGTTCCTGGAGCGTTGAGAACTGAAATCCCATACTTGGCTGCTAATCCGCTACGAGGACGAACTTGAGCCTCAAATCCCTCTGGAAGAGCCATTTTAAGACCTGTTCCAATCACTTTTCGCTCAAAAGGCTTCAGTACCACAGGGGCTTCTAAAGCAGCTTTTAAATCTACTCCTGCAGATGCTTTAGTTGCATAAAAAGGTAATTCGTAGGGGCTGTCATTTTGAACGGGAACTTGAATCATGATCTGTCTTTTAAAGAATTTAAAAATAAGAAAATGAATGCTTCCCTTATTGGTAATCCTAAATTTCTTTACTCAATTTGTCAACCAAAATTATTCTTTTGGAAAACGATTTTTAAGCTCTTTTTCGATTTGAATAATCATCAATACTGGAAGAAGTGTGACCAAAGCTATTCCTACCCAAATAGCCCACATTTGATGGAAATTGATAAAAAAAGCCAAAACACCAAGAAGAATTGTATACCCTCCTAGTTTTTGAATTTTGTCTGAAGAATATTGCTGAGCAAACTCCCAGATTTCCTGATTCCGCATTGAAGTCGATGTCCGAAATCCATAAAAATGATTGATTTTTTTGGGAGGCCATTTCGCTTGAATAATGCCTCCTACATAAAATATGATGCCGGTCAACACGAGAATTAGTGCAAGGGGGTTTACTTTTTCCATTTTTAATAATTATTTTTAAATATAATACCTTCAACGTCAAAGAGCAAACTTCAATTACTCCTTTTTATCATATATTAAACGGCAAGTATTACCAAAAAAGCAACGATTTCAAATCCCAATTCTATATATGTAAATATTGATCAAAGCCATCAAGCAAAAGTCCACCTGCTCTAGAAAGGATAAATCCCATGATCAATACTCCAGTAAACAACAATACTCGTTTCTGGTTTTTATACAATAGGCTAATTGTATCCACAATCCACCGACAATGGTCATAAAGCCCATCATAACTCTCAAAATAGTTGCAGATTGTGGCATACTGATAATTACATCATATTTCTCTGTAAAAAACCAATCGGGAGAGAGATATTTAATTAGACCTAGAATAAAAAGTAGTAGTCCCGCACAAAAAACTTATTGTTTGAGCAATTAAATAGGGTTTAATCTTCATTATAATCGTAGTTTAAATAATGCCTCTTCGCTTGCTTGATTTGTTCTTTTTCATCAGTGTTGGGGTAGAAAAAATAACTGGGTGCTATTATTTTTTTGGTCTGCTTTACCTTAATGCTTATGATGTTTTGGATTCTAAATTTTCCTTTGATTAGGAGCTGAAAAGCTTTTTCATGCACTTTAAAATCAGAATCTTTAGGGTCAATAATTGTTGATATTCCTTTACATTGAATTCCTTTTTGAGTAAATACATTGACTCCACTTACGCACACTTTTGAGTTTTGAAGAATATTTTTAAGACTCTGAGGAGAAGCAATATTAGCAAAAGGGTTTCTGTGTCAATAATAAAGAACAGCTCTTTGGGAGATACATTAGGTTCCCCTTCCGATGAAACGGTAGCCAACCAACACAATACTATTGAGTCAAAAGCTTCCTTTAGGTATTTAATTTCAACAGCCTTCTCCTTTATAACATTCTCCTATTCGCTCGAATGCTTCTTTGATTCTATTTTATTACAAAACAAGTCGTATTAAAAAATAATTCTCTAAGAGCTTAAAGGTCTTCGCAATTGAAATAACGAATCCCTTCCCAATTTCGTTTAAAAAATTTGTCTTTGTCCTCGATGAAATCTTCTAAAGGAGTATTTCCAGGAAGAACAGAGAGCCACATAATCGGATAATCTTCGGGTGTAGAAGTACATTCAAAAGACTCGCAAGGGTGTCTGTATTTATAACGAGCATGTCCAGCTTCATGATAGAATGTATATAAACGTTGAACAACTGAAAAATCCTCCCAGAACGATTTAATTATTTCAAAGCTTACGGTGTCATCATCACAAATATTATAGGCTCTCCCTGCATGATCTGAAGTTACTCCTGAGGCGAAGTCAGGTTCAGTTCCAAAAAATAAAGAAATTACTCTCCCTGTTCCAGGGTCTGCTTTCCCAGAGCGAATAGCATCTGCCACAAAAACATCCCAATAATCATCTAAGGTACTGTCTTCGTCTAAGACAGAATAAAAAGGATCTGTAATTTCTACTGTTTCTTCTTCCTCTTCAGCAACAGGTTCTGTTTCAATAGGGTCTTTTTTACAAGAAGAGACTGTAACAATTAAAATGCTAATAAATAATGACCAAAAAAAAGTGTTCTTTTTCATATTAATAGAAATAGGGTTGAATAGTAATGTTCAATTGATCGATGCAAGATAAAAGAAAAAAAGGAAAGAGTAAGGTTTAACCATTAAGGGCTTCTGCCCCTCCAACGATTTCTAAAATCTCGTTGGTAATGGAAGCTTGACGTGCTTTATTGTAGGTCAATTTCAATTGATCTCTCAATTCTGTAGCATTATCTGTTGCTTTGTGCATCGCCGTCATTCGCGCTCCATGCTCACTTGCAAAAGAGTCACGTAAGGATTTGTAAAGTTGCATTTTAATACTCTTCGGTAACAATTCACTGATGATTCCTTCTTGAGTTGGTTCAAAAATATAATCGCCAGCCCCAACAGTCGCCTCTGATTCTTCTGCAACAATTGGCAATACGGTTTCTGTAAGAACCAATTGAGTTGCTGCGTTTTTAAAGCTATTGTAGATCACCTCAACCTTATCGTATTCTTTATTGGCAAAGGCGTCCATAAATTTCTGAGCAATTTCACTTGAATTGGCAAATGTCAAATCATCGAAAATCCCATTATTATTTTCTGCTATTTTATGCTTCTTCGCTAAAATATCATCTCCTTTCTTTCCTAAGGTCAACAAATGAACCTCATGATTACTATGCGATTCAATGTATTGGTTTACGGCTTTTATAATATTGGAATTAAATCCGCCACATAATCCACGATTGGAAGTCACCGCAATCAGCAAGACTTTATTTACAGGTCTCATTTGTGTGAAGGGATTGGGGGTGTCCCCGTCTAATGATCCACTAAGGTTTTGAATCAATTCGGTAAGCTTATCAGAATACGGGCGCATAGCAGTAATGGCATCTTGAGCTTTTTTAAGCTTAGCTGCTGAAACCATTTTCATTGCAGAGGTGATTTGCATGGTCGAAGAGACCGATGCAATTCTATTCCGTATTTCTTTTAAGTTTGCCATAATAAATTATTCGAATTGAGCTGAAGTACTTTTTGCTACCGCGTTTAAGGTATCAATCACTTCATCCGTTAATTTTCCTGCTTTAATTGAATCTAAAACGGGTCGGTGTTTTGCATTCAATTCATCTAAGTAAGCTCTTTCAAAAGCTTTTACTTGGTTTACAGGAACATTTCGCAACAGGTTTTTAGAGCCTGCGTAGATGATCGCTGTTTGATTTTCTACCGTAAACGGATCGTTTTGTGCTTGTTTTAAGATTTCAACATTACGTCTTCCTTTTTCAATCACGTTTAAAGTTGCAGCATCTAAATCAGAGCCAAATTTTGCAAAAGCTTCCAATTCACGAAACTGAGCTTGGTCTAATTTTAATGTCCCCGAAACTTTCTTCATGGATTTAATCTGAGCAGAACCTCCTACACGAGATACTGAAATTCCTACGTTAATTGCAGGACGAACCCCAGAGTTAAATAGATCTGATTCCAAGAAAATCTGTCCATCAGTAATCGAAATTACATTGGTAGGGATATAGGCCGAAACGTCACCCGCTTGGGTTTCAATAATAGGAAGTGCAGTGAGCGAACCTCCACCTTTTACTTTATCTTTCAATGAAACTGGCAGGTCATTCATTTCTTTAGCAATACTATCATCTGCAATCACTTTTGCAGCACGCTCTAATAAACGAGAGTGTAAGTAGAAAACATCTCCAGGGTAAGCTTCACGCCCTGGAGGACGACGTAATAACAAGGAAACCTCACGGTAGGCAACAGCTTGTTTAGATAAATCATCATAAATAATCAAAGCAGGTCTTCCTGTATCTCTAAAGTATTCTCCGATGGCTGCTCCAGCAAAGGGTGCATAAACCTGCATAGGCGCAGGATCAGAAGCATTGGCTGCTACAATGGTAGTATAGGCCATAGCGCCTTTGTCTTCTAATGTTTTAGCAATCCCTGCAACAGTAGATGCCTTTTGTCCTATAGCAACATAGACACAATAAACAGGCTCTCCAGCATCATAAAATTCTTTTTGATTTAAGATCGTGTCAATACAAACCGTAGTTTTTCCTGTCTGACGATCTCCAATCACTAATTCTCTTTGTCCACGACCTACAGGAATCATCGCATCAATCGATTTAATTCCTGTTTGTAAGGGTTCGTTTACTGGCTGACGAAAAACAACCCCTGGAGCTTTACGCTCTAATGGCATTTGAAAAAGCTCTCCTTCTAAGGCGCCTTTTCCATCAATGGGACTTCCTAAAGTATTAACAACACGACCTACAACACCTTCTCCTACATCAATAGATGCGATTCGTTGTGTTCTTTTTACCGTATCTCCTTCTTTAACCCCTTTTGATGGTCCTAAAAGAACAACCCCTACGTGGTCTTCCTCTAGGTTAAGTACCATTCCTTCAAGGTTGTTATCAAAGGCAACTAATTCTCCATACTGTGCATTGGATAAACCAAAAACACGAGCAATACCGTCACCCACTTCGAGTACAGTACCTACTTCATCCAAAGCGGATGCAGAGCTATAGCCTGATAATTGTTTTTTTAGAATTGCTGAAACTTCAGCGGGATTTACATCTGCCATGATCGTTTATCTTTAGATCGTATTCGTTTTTGTTAATGTTGTTTTTATAGCTTTTAACTGATGCACAACACTAGCATCGTATTGCATATCACCAATTTGAAGAATAAAGCCTCCTATAATAGAAGAATCTACTTTATTTTCAAGTTGAACCTTATCCTGTGTCAAGCTTTTGGCTTTTTCCAAAACAAGTTTCTCTAAAGCGGGAGAAAGCGGGACAGCAGTAGTTACTATTGCTGTTGTTTCTCCTTGTGTCTGTGCATAAAGACGTACATATTGCTGTGCAGTAGTAGCGACTATAGCGAGACGATTGTTTTCGGCTAAAAGCGAAAACAATTGAATTGTTTGCGGGCAAGCATTATAAAATAAACTCTTCAAAGCGGCTTCTTTTTGAGCTACTGGAAGAATTGGGTTTTCCAATACTATTTGTAATTCGTCATTTTGTTGCATTAGTGTTCCTATTGCAAGCATATCTAAGGCAACTCTATCAGAAGCTTTCGCCTCTTGGGCAAATGCTAATGTAGCTTTGGCATAACGTATTGCAGCGCGCGTTCCTCTCATTTACTTTATATTGGTGTCCTTTAATAATTGTTCTACCAACTGCAATTGCTTGTCGTTGCTTTCTAATTCTTTTTGAAGCACTTTTTCAGCAATCTCCATGGCTATAGAACCCACTTGTTCTTTTAGTTCATTGACTGCTGTACGTTTTTCGTTTTGGATGGCTTCTTGTGCTTGTGCTAAGATTTTCTGTGCCTCAACCTGAGCTTCTTCTTTCGCTGTATTAATCAATTCGGCGCGAGTAGTTCGAGCCTCTTTGAGTAATGTTTCTTTTTCGGCACGCGCTTCTTTAAGGATGCGCTGATTGTCCGATTGTAAACTCTCCATTTCATTTCGCGCTGCTTCGGCAGAAGCAAGTGCGTCTTTGATTGAAGTTTCACGATCATTGACTGCATCCAAAATAGGCTTCCATGCAAACTTTTTAAGCAAGAAAAACAAGCCTAAAAAAATTAGGGTTTGCCAAAAGAACAAGCCTAACGAAAATTCACCAATTAATTTTTCCATCGTTTAAAACGTTAAGTTAAAAAGGCCTTAAAAGGCAATTCTTGTTATACTGCAAATAAAGCAGCAAAACCAATTCCCTCTACAAGGGCAGCAGCAATCAACATCGCTGTTTGAATTTTACCGTAAGCATCTGGCTGACGACCGATCGCCTCCATTGCAGAACCACCGATTCTACCGATACCCATACCTACACCGATTACTACTAATCCGGCACCTACCATTACTGGAATTTCCATAATTATAATTTTAAATTAAACACTCTTTTTTTGACACATTACTGTGTTTGGGTTAATGATGTTCATGTTCTTCAGCGGCAAAACCGAAATAAAGCGCAGAAAGCATCGTGAAAATATAGGCTTGTAATAAAGCCACTAACAATTCTATAATCGAGATTGCAAAAGCCAATCCAAAGGATAAAGGACTTCCCAACCAACTTTTAAAAATAAACATTAAACCAATTAAACTCATCAATACGATATGTCCCGCTTGCATGTTGGCATAAAGACGTATCAGAAGCGAAAAGGGTTTAATAAAGATCCCTAAGACTTCAATAGGAATCAAAATGATGTATAAAGGAACCTTAGCGTACCATTTCATGGATGCACCCAAAGGATCAAAAATGTGTAACCAATAATCCTTGGTTCCTGTAAGGTTCGTAATTAAAAAGGTTAACAATGCTAAACCAAATGTTACTGCAATATTTCCTGTCACGTTTACTCCAAGTGGAGTGAGACCCAAAAGGTTTAAAAACCAGATAAAAAAGAAAACAGTTAAAAGGAAGCCCATATACTTCCCGTGTTTTTTTTCTCCAATGTTCGGGCGAGCAATATCATCTCTTATATACAAAACAATGGGTTCAAAAAATCGTCCAATCCCTGCCGGAACACCTCCATTAGAAGTATACGACTTTGCTAGACTTCTAAAAATGTAGAACATCAAAAAAGCGATGAGCAACATACTTGCTACACCTTTTGTAATTGAAAAATCTAGTGGTGCAATATTGGTTGCATGATGACTTTCATCATAATTGATCGTTCCCGCTGCATCCGTCCGGTAAATCTTAGAATGGTCTAATTTATAAAAGTACTCTCCTGATTGAACCAAATCTTCTCCGTGATGTAATTTGGAAGAAGAAAAAACATGTAATCCATTATCCCACAAGATAACAGGAAGAGGAATTCCAATATAAACGTGTTTTCCAGCTTCGTTGGTATAAGAGAACAAACTAAAATCATACGCATCTTGAAGGTGATGCGAAATGTATTCTTTGATTTCCCCTTTTAAATCTCCTGAAGCTTCGCTCTCTTTGGCTGCTAGACTGTAGGGTGCTGAAAACAACGCTATGAATAGTAAAAAAATGGAGTAAATTTTGTTTAGCGTTGTCGGCATAAAACTTGTTTATAAATAGTGTTTTTAGCGCTGCAAATGTAAGGCTTTCGAATAAATAAAGAAATAAATAAAAGTTTTTTTAATCTTCTTTTTTTTAGTCTCAAAGAAAGAACTTGAAAAGCATCAAAAAAATGACTCTTTTTGAGGCTAACCCTTATTGGTAACGCCTTGCTAAAACTACTATTTCTATAAAAAGACCTATAGCGTAAGGAACAAAAAAAATGAAGAATTCTGAACGCATTATAACACCATCCATTTCAAATTTTGGATGAAAATATAAAAAGTAAACGGCTAGCTTTAGTGCAACCGTTATCAAATATAGTATTGCTAGATTTTCTTTTTTGTGGTGCATGCCCCAACCCAATAAAAAAAGAGCAATAGTGGCAAGAGCAAAATTAACCCCATAGCTTGTCCATAAAAAAAGAATACGCGTTGGGTTGAGTTCACTTTGAACAAATAGCCCTAAGGGCATTAGAATAAAAAGAAGGGCAATATAAAAAGCGTTTTTTTTCATGGATTATTCCAAAATCTTTTGCTTTGTCTATAAATAAGCCATAATACCATGAAAAGCCCTATAACACTTGAGATTAAAGCAAAACTTGTAGAACTAAATTTTTGATCTAAAAAATTGCCTAATTGTATAGAGGCATACATAATGATCCCTATTTGAAAAGCTAGGCTAGAAAAAACAAGCCAGCGATTAGGCTGTTTTTTCACGAGTATTTGTTAGTTTTTTAACGCCATCTTCCTCCGAATGCATTGAACAATTTGCATTAAAGGTAGCTCCAGATTCTACAATTAATTTTTGAATAAAGACCTCTCCTTCAACATTACTCCCTGCTTTGAGAGAAAGACTACCTGATACTGTTAGGTTTCCTTTAAAAACCCCTTCAATATCAGCATTCGCACACAATACTTTTCCATTGACCACGGCATCTTTTCCAATGATAACTCTTCCTACTGTTTCAACTTCTCCTTCAAGTGTTCCATCAATTCGGATGTCCGTTTTAGCATTAATTGCTCCTTTAAGGACCGTATTTTTGTCTATTTTACTGTATTGTCCGTTTGAATCTGTTGTTTTCATTTTTATTCTTTTTTCCAGGTTTTATTTTTCAAGTATTTACGATATTGGGATGTCAAAGCTACAAAATTATCTATGTTTTCAAACGATAGTATGTTTTTCACACGTTCATTTTCCTTCAAAAGTTCTACTTCTTGTGTATCGCGTATCCCGTGAACAACTATAAAAGTGTATTCCTCATTGTAAGTGTCTTGACTCACTTTCCAATTTCTTTTGGTGGTGGATAGCATGTTTTTCAGTTCTATATAAAATGCTTTAGATTCTTTTTCATAACTGCTTAAAAAAGGGAAGATCCATTTGTAATTTTTGTAGACTGCTCCAGATTCGTTCAAGTTGTTGGTTTCAATTTGTGCTATTAAAGCTTTAGCATTTATTCCTTCTGCTACTGCACTAAAGTTTGTCTCTACCTCTCGAAGAGCTGATTTCCAGGCATCTATACCATAAAGTCTTCCTTGTGTGTGCGCTTTTAAAAGTGCGATTTTAGGTTCCATCTGGCTCCCACTGGTTACAACTTCAAGCGCCTCAATTTCTGTCAACACTTTTTTGAACTCTTGTTTTTCAAATAAGCTTAACACATTTGCATAAAGCTTTTCTGGTGTAATTACCCCTGAGACATCATAATTTTCTGGATCTGAAATTAACATTGCAAAAGGAGTATCACTGAAGTTTTCAAGCAATTTAGCTCTATTTTGAGCAGCACGTTCAGGAAATTCAGTTTCATTCATCCGATATAAATGATATAACGCCTGTACCGCAATTTCTTCTGGAGGAGTCAAATCTAATAAGGCATTCAATCGATTCCTTGCCAAAGGAAAATCAGCAAACTTTTCTTTATAGATCATCCCCAATTGTAAATATGCGTTTTGATTAAGGCTTTTAATACTGTCTTTCGCACTTACGCTTTTTGGAAGGGCTGATACATAGCTCTTTGGTGTTTGTTGTAAAAAAGTAAGCTTTTTTGAGCTTAACTCTGAATCCTGTGTTGAATTTGTCAATGTCGTTTGTAAAGATGCCGTTTGCCTCCAATTGTCAACATTTGGACGGTTTCCCCAATTTGCTTTGTATGTTTGACGCCCCTGTAGAACCACTTTTAGATTATAAAAATAAAATGCGCTCTGTGGCTTGTCTTGTGATAAAAATTGTCTCTTTTTTGACTCATTTTCAAGTGTCTTCTCGGCTATAGCTTGTTGTTCGTCTATAAAGTTTTGGAAAAACTGTTCTTGTTCTTTTTGACTTAACGATAATAGAGAAAGTAGGCTGTCTGTACTTTGAATTGTTTTTTCATAGGCAACTACTTCAGAAAGATTGTCTTTTTTCCTTTTGAGTTTTTTATAGGCAACCGAAGTGTTATCAAAAAGAGGAAGTAATTTTTCTAAGTATTCGCCTGTTTTTAAATAGTCTCCTTTGCTAAAGTAATAATCTGCTAAATCCTGGTAGTTTTCAATTTGAGTGTAAGAATCTATTGAGAGGGTTTCTAATGAGCGGGTAAAATAAACCAAGGCCAAACTGTCTTGATTTTCTTTCAAATACAAGCTCCCGAGAGAACGATTTAATACATGTTCAAAGGCCTCGTTTTCATAATTATTCATCAGCCTTCCAATACGTTCAATTCTATTTTCTACTAGTGTTGTAGTATCTAAAAGGGTTTGTTTAATTTTGGCATTGATATAAAATTTTCTCGCTGCTTTTCTTTTAAGGTCTGTGATCTCCTCATAAGCCCATTGAGCCGAATCTTGCTGTTCAAGAGTTTCAAAAAGTTGTCCTGTAATGAATAAATAGCGTGCTTTTAATTTTCTTTTGGGAGCGGCAAGTGCAGCTCGCTTCATATAATAGGTTGCTGAATCTAGTTCCTTTAGGTTAATAAAGGCCTCTGCTACAGTTGCATTGGCTAAAGGGTATAGTTTGTTTCTAAAATTCAATGATTTGGCAATTGGTTTTAAGTTTTGAGTTGCCAATTGGTGGTTTTGTAAACGAATATTTGTTTTTTCCCGCCAAATTTTTCCTTCCACAAAAATGCTTTGATTTGCTCCACTTTTCAACAAAAAATTGAATGCTTCCAGAGCGGGGAAGAAACGCCGATCGTAATATCGGGCTTTTCCAAGCAACAAATAGGCTTCATCGATTTGACGATTGTATTGGTTGCCATTTATATTCATGGAATGCTTTTGGATTGCTTTAACCGACTTTTCTTCTGCACGATCAAAACCTGGGACAATGGAAGATTCGTCTATGTTTTCCCCTCTCAAGTTAATCGGTTCCACAGGGAGCAGCTCATAAAAATTATCTTCATAAGCTTGTTCCAGAATTTGTTCACCTATGTTAAAGGCTTCTTTTCCATTGAACAATACATTATACTTCGTTGTTAAAGTGTGGTATTCTTGATTCAAGACCCCTTTCTTGGATGTACTACAAGAGAAGAATATAAAAAGTCCTAAATGGAAAATCCAAAAAAAAGGGCGCGCTCTTGACATTTGAGTTACTTGTATGATAATAACATGAAAACTAGCGTTTTAGTATATCAATACTCAAGATTAATTAGAAAAATAGTTTTCTAATTCTTTTAGGGTGGAGGCTGTCGTTTTAATATCTTTTAAAATCACTCCCTTTTCAAGTAAAACAATTCGCTCACAAACTTCTGTTACATGGGTTAAGTCATGACTGGAAATAAGAAAAGTAGTACCGTGCTTTTTGGCTTCCTCTTTCAAAATGTTTTTTAACCGTATTTGTGTAGTTGGATCAAGGTTTGCAAAGGGTTCGTCTAGAATCACCAATTCGGGATGTCCTATCAATGCTCCAATAATCCCCGCTTTTTTCTGATTTCCTTTTGAAAAATCTCTCAAATATTTTTTTTGGTTTAACACTTCTGAATTAAAAAAGGGTTCAAAAGGGACTACAAAGGCGTCTACCTCCTCTTTAGTCATGCCCCTTAATGCACCTATAAAATGATAATATTCTTCTACCGTTAGATAGCCTATTAAATAACTTTCATCAATAAAAGCTGAAGTAAAAGGCTTCCATACTTCGCTTTTTTGAACATTAATCTCATTGATTAAAACCGTACCACTAGTAGATTCTATCAAGTCTAAGAGCAAACTGAAAAAAGTTGTTTTTCCAGCGCCATTATTCCCTATAAGTCCAAAAATTTCTCCCTTTGGAATAGTAAGTTCTTGAAGGTCTAAAACATTTAACCCTCCATATTTTTTTGAAAGTGATTCAACTGAGATCATATTTTGTTTTTATTAAAAGCGGCAAGTGTTTCGTATTTCTTGGCCTGATAAATTTTTTCTACTTGCCTAAGAAGGTAGTTCTTCATAAAAAATGCAAGCACCCCGACCATTGAAAGTGCAATAATTCCTGCATTAAAATCGATAAGCAAATTAAAAATGTAAAAAATAATGACGGGCAGCACCAACTTTGGTAATGCAAACAACATCTGCGTAATGTTAAAACCTTGGGTGTTTTCAAATGCTTTTGCCTTTACATTAAGCCTCATTGGAGTTGCATTATAAGCCCCCGAAAAAAGATTAAGCAAGCTGCCAAATCCGAAATTAAAGACTCCTGATGCTAAAATTATAAGCATCGTATTCTTGCCAAAATACAGATACGGTAGGGATAGAATGGAACAAACCACTACTGAAAACATTAGCAAATAAAGCTTAGATTTTAAGTAGTCAATATACGGTAAATTTTGCCCCATCAATAAAGAATAATATTCGCTATCCCATGCAGGAACATATTGTCCAAAAGTGGTCATAAATCCACCTGTCACAAAGATACCTGCAAAAATAAGCGTGGTAGGGTTTTCTTTATAAATGTCTTGAGTGAAAAAGATCAATCCATAAAACAAAAAAAGAAAGCCCATTAATACCACTTGACGCGCACGTATGTTTCTTATAATTAATCGAATGTCGTTTTTTAGAAGGACTCCTATGACACCCCAACGATCTAAAAAGTAAAGCTTGGATCCAATGATGCGTTCCTTTTTTTTACTCAAGCCTTTGTCTAAATACAATTGGGATTTTAAAAATTGCTGAGTCAGATACCATATCAAACTAAAAAGGATCAAAAGAAGACCCACCCAAAGAGGCTGAGAGTAAAGTTTGTCAAATGCTGAACTCACATAAGGAATTATAGGTGATTTTAAATAGGTCTCTGATAAATATCCTCCAACAATGAAAACAAAAATTCCTAGAGCTACGTTTCGGTTTTTATTAATTAAAAAAATCAAAAAATTACTTACTCCTGATAAGGTTAAAATTCCTAGAAACCAAATCCATAAATTAAGGGTTAAGCCATTTTCTTTGCTCACCACAACACAAAAAGGAAGTAAAACAATAAGGGGTATAAAATTAAAAAATGACGTTAAAGACCGAAACATCACCCTTCTTACAATTTGAATTTTTGTAATGGGCTGAAGTAAAAATGACTTTACATCTGTTACTGGAGGATTTTGAATAAAATAGCGAGATAAAAAGTCTATGGCAAAAAAATACAGTATCCATTGGTTTACAACACTTACTGGTTCTTGATCTGGAAAGATCTTTCTGATTATAAAAAAAAGGGCTACACCCAATGCTAAAAATGCAACCAAAAAATACAAAATCAAAAATCCAATAAAAATTCGAGCTGCCAACTTCAATTCCCACTGAGGTGCCCTAAAGAATTTCTTCTTTGAAAGAGAAAAGGACTGTTTCACTGTAATGGGCATAATTATCTGCTTTTAAAACTGATTGAAACTACACAATGATAATCATTTTTTTAAATTTGCCAAAAAAAGCTATGCCATCATTTCATTCTCTTCGTGTATCCCAAATTAATCGTATAACTGCCAAGGCCGTTGTTGTATCTCTAGAGATTCCTGCTTCTTTATCCAATGAATTTCAATTTCAAGGAGGTCAATATATCAATGTACAAACGAATATCAATGATGAACAAGTAAGACGTTCTTATTCCATCTGCTCTGCGCCTGAAAATGAAAAACTTCAAATTGGAATAAAAGAAGTTCCCAAGGGTGTATTTTCAACCTATATTAACCAATCTCTTAAAGTAGGAGATGTTTTAGAAGTAAGTCCTCCTGAAGGACGTTTTATTTTAAATACCTCTTTGGACGAAAACACGATTGTAGGTATTGCTGCTGGAAGTGGGATTACTCCCATCATGTCTCTATTAAAATCGACATTAAACAAAGCAGGAGATACTCAATTTGTGCTATTATATGGAAACAAATCACCAGAGGAAGCAATGTTTTATGAAAAACTTAAATCGCTTGAAAAAGAGCATCCTGAACGATTAAAAATTCATTGGGTATTTAGCCAAGCTAATGTGAATGAAACCCATTTTGGTCGTATTGATTCTTCTTTGGTGAATTATCTTTTAAAGCAAATTGGAGAAGAAAAATCAAAAGCATTCTATCTCTGTGGTCCCGAACAAATGATTCAAACGGTTTCCGATGCGTTAACAAAGAAAGGCGTACAAAAAGAGCAACTCTTTTTTGAATTATTTACCGCAAGTTCAGATTCAAAAACGATAAGCGCTGCTGCTCAAAGCGGAACGCTTTCTTTGATCTGTGATGAAGTAACCCATACGCTAGAATTAGTAGCAGGAAAAACATTGTTGGACATTGCGCTACAAGCAAAATTAGACGTGCCATATTCTTGTCAAGGGGGGGTTTGCAGTAGCTGTATTGCTAAGGTTACTCAGGGAAAAGCTGTTATGCAGGCAAATCAAATATTAACCGATGAAGAAATAGATGAAGGATTAATTTTAAGTTGTCAAGCATTAGCTCAATCAGAATCAATAAGCATTGATTATGATGACATTTAATTTATTAACTTTTATTTAATCATAAGGAAAACAGACTGTTTAGGTGTAGTTTAAAAAGAACAGCGGTTATTATTATAATTATGATTAAAACATCTTTCAGCTTGTCCTTTTTTATAAATTCTATTCCAAGGCCAAGGAAAAAAGCCGATGGTATAAAGCTTAATAACCATTCTCCTTTTCCTATGTGTAAATTAAAATACCTAAATAAAATGCTGATAACTAACCATACAGTCATAAACTGAAAGGTTCTATGAGCATCATTTTTTTCTACTGAAAATTTATATTCTTTAGGCCTGTAAAATATGGAAATTATAAGGCTTATAATAATCGTAATTATCCAAGGAGTTTCAGAAACGTTATGACTTAAGCCGTTAAATGAATTCTTAAATACAATTGGTGTGCTTTCATAGAAGAAATTATCTGTTGTCAAATATGATACTGCCATTAAAAATTGCAGTGTTAAAAAAATACTCGCTAATAAAAGAATTCCATTCATTCTTTTTCTGTATTGCGACTCCAAAAAAAACAATAATGGAACTGTATAAAAAAAGGCAAGGTAATAATTGTAAAAGCTAATACCCGTAATCAATATTCCAAGTGAAAAAATCTGCCCTGAGGGCTGTTTATTCTTGAGGTCTGAAGAAAATATATTTAAAGAAAATAAAAGACCAAACAAAATGAAACTTTTCTTAAAATCGAATACTCCTTCCCAATTGAATAATAATAATGCTAAAGGGAAAGATAAAAGGTGAATAGCACCAAACCTTCTATTTAAATTTTTGTTTTCAGATAGAGACACTAAAAACGTACTCATAACTAAAAGAAAGCTTAAACCAAATGTTCTTATAACTGATTCTTGTGTTAGTTTTCCTAAGAAAAAACAATATGCTGTAAAAACAATAAAGATGAAGCATAAAAAAAAAGAGACAATGAAGGTTTTAATACTTACTCTTTTAAATATCTTTGCAAACATCTTGTTTTAGAATTAATAACAAATTTATAAATTAAATACCTTATGAAAGCATTTTTTGAAGCAATCGCATGGCTTTTTGAAGAAATCCTTTTTCTTCCTTATGATCTTTTACGTCAACTTGAAAACAGTAGCTGGACTCTTGCCAACTCTGTCAACTGGCTCTTTATGCTTGTAGGTTTTTCGGCTTTAATTTATTGGATATTGCAACTTAATTTATTTGATAAAAACGGAGAAGAAGACAAAGACCCTTCTGCTCATTCCTTTTTATAGATCAAATCCAATATCCTTTCTGTAGTTTATTCTTTCAAAATTGATTTTTGAAATGATCTTGTAGGATGCTTCCACTGCTTCTTGATAGTCCTTACCAAAAGAGGTAACGGCAAGTACGCGTCCACCAGATGTTTTTATATCGTCTCCTTCTTGCTTGGTTCCTGCATGAAAAATCATTTTGTCTTTTTGTTCATCTAAACCTGTGATTCTTTTTTCTTTTTCATAGGCTTCAGGATATCCTCCAGAAACGGCAACAACTGTAGCTGCAACAGATGGATCAATTTCTAAATCTATCTCATCGAGTCTTCCTTCGTCTACAGCTTGAAGAATAGCTAAAAAGTCGTTTTTTATCCTTGGAATCACTACCTCAGTTTCGGGATCTCCCATACGAACATTATACTCTATCACCTTAGGCTCATTACCTACTTTGATTAATCCAATGAAAACAAAGCCTTTATAAGGTAAATTATCTTTTTTCAACCCTTCTATTGTGGGTTTTACAATTTGGGTTTCAATTTTTTCTCTAAATTCATCGGTCAAGAAGGGGACTGGAGAAATAGCTCCCATACCTCCTGTATTGAGGCCCGTATCTCCTTCTCCAATTCGTTTGTAATCTTTAGCCATTGGAAGAGTCAAATAAGAAGACCCATCTGTCAATACAAAACAGGACAACTCAATTCCTGCTAAAAATTCTTCAATTACTACTTTATTGGATGCGGCACCGAATTTACTTTCTAGAAGCATCTCCCGCAATTCTCTTTTAGCAGTTGCTAAGTCATCAATAATCAAAACTCCTTTTCCGGCAGCAAGACCATCTGCTTTTAAAACATAAGGTGCTTTGCTTTGCTCCAAAAAAGCCTCTCCCTCACGAACTGTTTCTGAGGTAAATTCTGCATAGGCTGCTGTAGGGATGTTATGACGCATCATAAACGCTTTGGCATAGGCTTTACTTCCCTCTAGTGTAGCCGCTTCTTTTTGAGGTCCTATCACCGCTACTGAAGAGAGTTCAGGGTCGTTCAAGAAAAAATCATGAATTCCATTTACTAAAGGATCTTCTGGACCCACAATTACCATCTTAATGTGGCGAGTCAATGTGGCTTTTTTAATTCCTTCAAAATCATTAACTCCTATGGGAAGGTTGGTCGCACACAATGCTGTACCGGCATTTCCAGGCGCAGCATATAGTTCATCACAATCTTTACTCTGTTTTATCTTCCAACAAAGGGTGTGTTCACGTCCACCTCCGCCAATAACCAATACATTCATTTAAAATAATTTTAGCAAAGATAAACACTAATAAGAAATCTGTTGTACACCTTTTAATCTTTAAAAAAAGCTTTTATCTCTTCTTGAACTTTTTTAACATAAGGTAAGTGGGCTTTTTTCGCTACTACTTTTTGTGCGTTCCATGTTTCCAATTCTCTAGAAGTAAGAATTGGAAAAAAAGAGTTCATTCCTTCCAAACGACTTTTTTGATTGGGATGCTCTAATCCGTCTGAAAGAAAAAGGACTGGCGTCTCAAACGCAACTGCAGGAAGCGCTGAATGAATTCGTGAAGTAATAACCAAGCTGGCGTTTGCTAGTTTTTCTAGTTGTTTTGTGGCCGCTATGATCCGCTCTTTTTCAGAAAACCTTTTTCGATCAATGAGCTGAGAACACCAGATCACTTCTTCTTTTTGAAAAACCAAAAAAGCTTTCAAATGAGACATTGCTCTTTTATATTGAATGTACCTAATAGGAAACCTTAACGTTTGAATTAGAATATTAAAAAGACCATTGGTTGTATTCAAACGAAATGTTTGTGGTTCTGGCAATAAACGTTCCAAAGGACTAATTACAACAATTCCCTTTCTTATCTTTTTAGGGCTTACAAAGGCCGTTCTCTTTAAACTTAGCGTCAAACAGCCCGAAAAAAAGGTCTGAATCCCCTTAGATTTTAGTAGAGCTTGAGTGTGTAAATCCCTACATCCTATAGGTTGATGCCTTTTGAGATATGCTATTCCTTTTTCTGTTAGCATCCTGTTTTGTACTGTAGGATTAAGGTGAAATGAAATGAACAAGGGTTGAATTTGTTCCGAAGGAGGCCAATGAGAAGGCGCTTCCATAAACCATCCGTTCATTACTAGCTTTATTGGATCTCCTGAATAAGAATCTAAATTATCTCGATCTAATTCCACAACTTCTTCCTCTCTCAACAATTGCTTGGCAGCAATACTTTGTATATAATCTCCCAGATTATTTGAATTGGGATATGCCAAAACTGCTGCTTTTTTATTCATGGGAACTTCTATTATTTAACATCGTCATAAATGCTTCTTTCCGTCTTTCTATGGGGTACGCTTTTAGAATTCGTTGTCGTGCTTTTTCCCCAAAGCCCTCAGGCTTTTCTCTTAAAAAAGTAATGATCTCTTTAAATGGAGTGTCCTTTGTAAAAAGGAACCCTGTATCTCCAATTGCATCTGGAATACCAAATACTGCCTTGCCCATGGGGACACATTCACAAAGCATTGCCTCACACAAAACATTTGGTAACCCTTCTATTTTTGATCCTTGAAAATAAAATTCATTTTTACTGTAAAGGGATTTCAGTTGCTCCCGAGTTTGTGTTGCTAAAAGCTGAATGTTTTCTGGAAGAGCATCCTGATTTATGTTAATTGATTTTACCCCTGCAATTGTAAACCTATACGAAGGAAGCGCTTTTGCTAAGGAAATAAATAGAGGGATTCCTTTTCGCTCAAAAGTACGTTGATCAGAAATATTGGCTACGGTGAGTACTGTTTTTTCCTGTTTGGTTTCATTTAATTCCCAAAAGGAAGAGTCGTAAGCCGTAGGAACTTCAACAATCGGTGTTTTAAGATTTGGAATAAATTTAAGTATTCCTGAAAGAGTTTGTGATTCTACTTTTGCTTGTTTACAGCCTTCAGCTAAACTCTTGTGAACTACCCATATCTGATCACACAAAGTATAGTTTAACCGAGCTAGTTTTTGCCGAATCGTTTGCTTATAGAAAATTCCGTAGCCTAATTTAGGGCTTGAAACAGCATCATATCCCCCCACAATAATGGCACTTTTCTTCCCGAAAAATTGAGCCCAAAAAAGTGGTAAAAAAGAATGGTAATCATTAAACCAACTTAGGACAGCTTCAGATTGAATCCCATAAAAGATCCCTAAAAAAAACTCGCGAAGTCTATTCAGAAAAAAATGGATTGGATCTTTAAATGGTGGTGAATGAATTAAGAAAACACAATAACCTAGAGACTCTAAAAGCGCAACATCTTTAAGAACAAAAGTGTTTTTAACGTTACACACCAAGGTTATATTCTTGGGTCTCATCCTTGTTCTGTTTTTAAATCAAAAAGAGCATCTAATTGATCTGCAATCTTTCTATTGTCTGAAACCTTGGGGATCTTATTTTGTCCCCCCAGCTTACCAATGCTTTTCATATACTGCTTAAATCCTCCCGATACTACTGGTCGAACAACCAAAGGTTTTAAAACTTTTCCTACAATCAAGTCTTGATAATAAATATTTTTTGCTTGCATTACTCTATCTATTTCTAATGCAAATTCCTCAATGTCTTTAGGTGCTGCATCAAATTCAATATACCATTCGTGATAAGGCAATCCTTTGGGAGGATTAATTTGAGGCGCCACAGTAAATTCTCTTATTTGTACTTCCTCTGTTTCTTTTTCTACAGCTTGTTGCAGGGCTTGTTCAACTTCACTTACTATTACATGCTCTCCAAATGCTGAAATAAAATGTTTAATTCTTCCGCTCACAATCACTTTGTAAGGCAATACACTTGTAAACTGAACTGTATCGCCAATATTATAGCGCCACAAACCAGCTGTAGTTGATATAATCATTACATAGTTTACCCTTAATTGCACTTCTTCTAAAGAAAGTACAGGAGGGTTTTTATCAAAAAAATGTGCTGCATCTATAAATTCATAAAAAATTCCATGGTCAACTAATAACAACAAGCCTTTGTCCTCTTGATCATCTTGATATGCAAAAAAGCCTTCAGATGCTGGATATAATTCAATACTATCTGGCACACGCCCAATTAGTTTTTTGAAGATCGCACGATAGGGTTCAAAATTCACACCTCCATATACAAAGAGTGAAAAGTTAGGAAATAGCTCTCCCACATTTTTTCCCGTTTTATCAATCAAACGTTCAAAATACATCTGTACCCAAGAAGGTATTCCTCCTATTATAGTCATGTTTTCAGATTGGGTTTCTCCTACAACGGCATCTACTTTAGTTTCCCAGTCTTCAATACAATTAGTTTCCCAACTTGGCATCCGGTTTTTTTGGAGATAAGCAGGAATATAATGCGCGACAATTCCTGAAAGGCGTCCTAAAGCAACTCCGTTTTTGTCCTCTAAAACTGGACTTCCTTGAAGAAAAATATGCTTCCCATTTACTGAACCTGCCTTCCCTGTTTTGAAAATATAATTCAAAATCGCTTCTTTTGCAGCTCTAATATGCTGAGGCATGGACTCTTTTGTAATTGGAATATACTTTGCTCCAGAAGTCGTTCCGCTAGATTTAGCATAATAAAGAGGTCTTCCTCGCCAAAGCACGTCGCTTTCTCCTTCTAAAACAGCATCGATATAGTTCTTTAAACCTTCGTAATCTCTTACCGGAATTGCTTTTTGAAAATCTTTTTGTGTCTGGATATTTTGAAACTGATGTTCTCTCCCAAAACGGGTTTTACTCCCCTCTAAGATCAGTTTTTTGAATACTTTTTTTTGAGTTTCGATGGGATTTGTAATCCACTTTTGGTTTTTTTTATGCACTAAGGCAGCATAAATTTTAGCCCCTAAGGATTTGATCATTAGTCAGAAAAATTAAAAAAATCAGTCGGATTTAGGGCATAGCCATCCATCCATAATTCAAAATGTAAATGAAAACCCGTGCTATATTCCCCGGTGTTTCCCGCACTTGCAATTACTTCTCCTCCCACCACTGAATCGCCTTGAGCTTTACTAAGTGCCGCATTGTGTTTGTACACCGATAGAAACCCTGAAGTATGTTCTATAATAATTACAAAACCTGTTTGTGCTGTCCATTCTGCAAAAATTACGGTTCCATCAGCTATGGCTTTAATGGGGGTGTTTTCTTCTAAAACAATATCAACTGCAAAATGAGACTCATCTAAATCAAATCCCTGAGAAATTGGTCCTTTGGCAGGAGACAATAATAAAGTGCTCAACTCAATCGATCCCGAATTTGTGTTTGGGTTATACTTGTCTTCATTTGCAACAAAAGCTCTCAATAAAGAATCTTCCAGTACAGTAGGAGTAAAACTCCTGTTTCGCTCCGATGTATCTAAACGCTTGTCTTCAGAAAACGCTTCTTCTTGGGTAGGGACATCCTCTGATATTACTCCTCTAAGAGCGTCTAAATATTGTCGATTTTGATTGTAGAGTATAATTAATGAATCCGTTGTAAATAAGTTTTGAATCGCTTTTTGTCTTAATTCTGAGGAATCATATCCAGGAATATATTCTTTAAGTGGCGTATATGAAATCGTAAAAAAAGCTGTCAAACAGAAAAGAGATAAAAGTAAAATCCCAATTACAATCACCCTAAATCGTGAGATTCGAAGCTGTGCTTTTTCTTCAAAGGTTTCCTCATTGATAATAACCATCCTGTATGAACTGAATAGTTTTTTATGAAATCGCTTGCTTTTTGATTCTTGTTTTGCCATAATATGATACAAAGATAAGGAATCCTTTATCTGGGAAAATACCCTCTTTCCATTTTGATGTAAATGAAACTAAATATTTCTGTACATTTGTTTTAAAATAACACAAATGCTAACGACTTTAACATTTTTAGGCATGATCGGAGGACCACAAATAATCTTAATAATAGCAGTAGTATTATTACTTTTCGGAGGACGTAAAATTCCTGAACTTATGAAAGGATTGGGAAGTGGAATTAAAGAATTCAAAAACGCAACAAAGGAAGAAGAAAATCCTAAGGTTGACGAGAAAAAAGATTAATCCACATGCTTTAGTGTATTGATTATCGTGTTTAATTCAAACATATAATCTCTTTTGCTTGCTGTAGGAGCAAATACAAATCCCTCTACAACTAATATTCTATTCTTTAAAGTATCCTGAATCATATAGTTTACAAAAGGACCTGCCATAAAATCATTGGCAACTTCCCACGTTCCTTTTGTCAAATACGCTTGCTTACCATCTACTATTGCTCGATAATAATAGGGCCTAAAAGCACGTTCAGTAATTTGATAACTTCCTTCCAATCTTCCTGGAACATACGCTTTGCCAATAGAGTCACGAATGTTCAATATTCGTTCATTAAAAGAACCCTCCAGTATGTTTTTTTTCAAAGTGTAAGCAATAAGGTTTAAATGGCCTTTCCTTACTTCTTTCTGAATCCAAACAAAATTAGTAGTGTCTTTAAACGTTTTATAAGCAGAAGGATAGGTCAACTCAATCCCAAAACGCTTGAACAAAGTATTCTCTGTAGTAGGTGATTTCATGATTCTTCTGAGCTTTTCCTTTCGTTCATTCTCGATGAGCGTTTGCTTAAGTAGCTCTGTGTTTTCTTGAAAGTAGAACGCTTGACTTTCGGTGTCAATACCTGTAATTGTTGCTAATATTTGAGGTCTAGCAAACTGGTTTTGACTTAAACGAAACCCTTCTAAAGAGTCTTTTCTAAACCAAATAATATTCCTGTTTTGTCTAGCAAACCCAGTAAATGCTTTTGGATTCATATAGACTAAAGAAAACTGAGGTTCATCCAAAGGAAGTCCTTCGTAAATTTCTTGTAGTTCAGATTTGACTTTTTCACCTAGTGATGCTTTCCAGTCTTTTTCAGGCATGACCACTGTGACATGGTTAATATTTCCACTTGATTCTGGAACGTAAGCGCTCTTTTTGTTTGCCCCATTATCACAGGAGAAGCTGAGCCAAAGGAGCATCAATATAAAAAAAGGTTTCATCTAATATTTTTTATTGTTTTCTAGGGCTGAAGCAGCTCGTTTGTCCGAAATATGACAATTAATTATTTATTCGGAACTTATTTTAAAGCGGCTATTCCAGGAAGTGTTTTGCCTTCTAAACTTTCCAGCATTGCTCCTCCTCCAGTACTAATGTAACTCATCTTATGTTCAAAGCCAAACTGTTTTACTGCAGCAACAGAATCTCCTCCTCCTACTAGTGAAAAAGCACCCGCTTTTGTGGCCTCTGCTATAGAATCTCCTGCAGCAATTGTTCCTTTTGCAAAGTTTGAAAATTCAAACACACCCATGGGTCCATTCCATAAAATAGTTTTACACTTCAAAATTAGTTCGTGAAATATGGCTTGGCTTTTAGGTCCTGCATCCATGGCTTCCCATCCTTCTGGAATCTCCATTACATCGTAAACCTGCTGATTAGCATCGTTACTAAAGTCATCTCCAGCCAAAACGTCTACTGGTAAATGAATTTGAACTCCTTTATCTTTCGCTTTTTCTAATAATTCAATTGCATAATCACAATAGTCTGGTTCACAAATTGAATTTCCAACGTTTCCTCCAAGAGCTTTAGTGAAGGTGTACACCATACCCCCTCCAATGATTAAATGATCTACTTTATCTAAAAGACTTTCGATAATAGTGATTTTTGAAGAAACTTTAGCTCCTCCTAATATGGCTAAAATAGGTTTTTCTCCTTTTTCCATTACCTTATCTATTGCTAGAACCTCTTTTTCCAAAAGACTTCCAAAGCATTTGTTTTCCTCAAAAAAACGTGCAATAATAGTCGTAGATGCGTGCGCTCTATGTGCTGTTCCAAATGCGTCATTTACATAAAGGGTTCCTAGTCGCGACAATTGTTCTGAAAAAACAACATCCCCTGAAGTCTCCTCATCATGAAATCTAAGGTTTTCCATTAACAAAATCGTTCCAGGAGCCAATTTGCTTGCTTCACTTTCTGCGGCCTCTCCAACAGTGGTTGAACAAAATTTTACAGGTGAACCTAAAACCTCTGCTACAGTATCAACTATATGAGAAAGAGATAATTTTGGATCCTTCCCTTTTGGACGTCCTAAATGGGATAACAAAACACAAGAACCTCCTTGATCCAAAATATGATCTATAGTGGCTTTAGCAGCCTGAATTCTTGTAGTATCAGTAACTTCAAATTTATCGTTCAATGGAACGTTGAAATCCACACGAACAACCGCTCGTTGGTTGTTAAAATTAAGTTGGTTTAATGTACGCATCTAAAAAAATTTTATCAAAAATACAATATTGAAAAGTGTAGCCAAGCTTATTTTATAAAGATCTCTTTTAAACACTTACATAAAAACTAGAGTAACTGTATCTTTAGCGTATGATTTGGACGGAAGTTATTGGACAACAAAGAATAATAAAACAATTAGAGCACCTAATAAATTCTAATCAAGTTCCTCATGCTCAATTACTTACGGGAATTTCTGGCTATGGTGGCCTCCCTTTAAGTGTGGCATTTGCAATGCATTTATTGAACGAGGAATTCATAGATACTTCTAATAAATCTTTGGGTGAAAAAATTCAGCATCCGGACTTTCATTTTATCTATCCTATCGTAAAAAGAGGAAGTGAAAAAATCGCTTACTCTACCGATTACGCTTCAGAGTGGCGGGAGTTTTTAAATGAAACTCCTTATGGAAACTACAATGATTGGTTTGAGTCTATCAACGTGGGCAACAAACAAGGAATGATTGGTGTAGGTGAGATTGAAAAACTTCATCAAAAAATATACCTAAAATCGTACACTGGGGGCAATAAGGTTTGTATAATCTGGGGAGTGGAAAAAATGAATAAAGAAGCCTCTAATGCTTTTTTAAAATTACTTGAGGAACCTCCTCAAAAGACCTATTTCATTTTGCTGACCGAAGAAAGTGAAATGTTGTTGCCCACTCTTATATCCCGTTGTCAACATATTACTATCCCTCCCATATATGATGCAGATCTAAAAACTACAGTAAATGAAGAAATTGAGAATGTTGATCTCTATATTTCTCAAGCTGAAGGAGACTTCAATCGTTTACAAATGCTTTTGCAAAACACTAATAATAAAGAACACGAAGCGCTCCTTATTCAAGGATTGAGAACAGCTTTCAAAGCAAAAGGAAATAAAAGTGTAGTTATCGATTTAATGGAATGGTCACGTAAATTGAGTGTCTTAGGGAGAGAAGATCAAAAGGCTTTTTTAAATTATGGGACTCAATTTTTTAGAGATGCATTTCTAATAAATTACTCTTTGCATGAGTTGGTACATTTTCGCTCTGAAAACAATTTTGACTTAAATAAATTAGCTCCTTTCGTAAATAATGAGAATATTCAAGATCTTATTTCCTTATTTGAAAACAGTCGTTATCATATTCTAAGAAATGCAAATGCTAAAATGATTTTTGCAGAATTGGGACTACAATTGACACGATTACTGAATAAACCTTCTACCTAAACTTTCTTTTTAAAAACATAAATTTTCGAAGAATATTCTCCGTTAAACAACGCCTTTATATTTGACAAAAATCCAATTACAATTCCTCTGACAAAAGGGAAAGACGCTCCTTTTTGAGACTCTGACATATAAGAAATATAAAAAGAATCAAACCATAAGGGATGCTGCGATTGAAACATAAAATTGTTTTCCTCTACCATTTTAATTAAACCGATGCTTGTAAAATGCCACAAATGTCTTGGCACATCCAAGGCCGCCCATTGGTGTTTATAATATTTGGCGTCATAGCTTTTCAAGTTTGGAACTGCGATAATTAGCCTACCCTCTGAATCAAGTTTAGAGTTCAGCTTTGAAAGAATTGTATTCGGGTCGGGTAAATGTTCCAGAACATGCCACAATGAAATGGATGAAAAATGTACTCCTTTGGGGATCTGATCAATAGCCTTATAACAATCCAATCCTTTATTAAAACTGGCATTCCTAGCTGTTTCACTTGGCTCAACAGTACTTACAGCATAACCCCTTTCCTTCAGAAAACTAGCATACACTCCTACTCCGGCACCATAATCTAATACGTTGTTGTTTGCTTGCTTTTTGACAAAAGCCGCCTTATAAGAAAGCATCAGTTTTTGAACAAAAGTATATACATAATCAAGGAAGGTGTTCTTTTCTGTTTTATGAGAGCTATAGGCATCTGCTTTATAAAACGCCTCTAAATTTATTCCCTTTGCCACCTCTGTATGGGCGTAACTTTTCTGTTCGTCCCAATAGACATTGAATTCCTTTTGAGAAACCAGATGGTCTTTCGCTTTAAATAAAAAGGTGTTTTGTTCCACGTGAAACAATTTAACGGCCCATTGAAACCAAAAGCACACTTATGTCGCTTGGATTGATCCCGCTAATGCGGGAGGCTTGAGCAATCGTATCAGGGCGAATCTTGTTAAGCTTTTCTTTTGCTTCATGAGAAAGTGAAGCAAGCTTGTCAAAATTAAAATCCCTAGGAATAATAATGTTTTCAAGTCGTTTGAGCTTATCCGCATTACGCTTTTCCTTTTCAATATAGCCCGCGTATTTTATTTCAATCTCAGCTTGCTCAAAAATAACATCGTCTACCCCTTCCTCTTGAAGATATATTGAAAGTGAGTCGAATTCGTCTAGGTCTTTTCTTGTAATCATGGGTCTAGAAAGAAGCTTAGAAAGCTTGTCTGTCTGAGTGACGGTATCGGATTTTTTGCGCTCCAAAACTATGTTTGCCGTATTAAGATCATAACTCGTTTTACGTAAAAAACCTACTAAGGCCTCTCTTTTGGTTTGTTTTTGCTCCACTTTTTCTAGACGGTCATCGCCTAGTAAACCTAATGCATGAGCTTTTGGTGTTAATCGTTCATCGGCATTGTCTTGACGTAAAAGCGTTCTATACTCTGCGCGTGATGTAAACATTCTATAGGGTTCTTCTGTTCCTTTTAAAATAAGGTCATCAATTAAAACTCCGATGTAAGCATCCTCTCTACCCAAAACAAAAGGAGTTTTTTCTGCGGCCTTTAAATGTGCATTTACCCCGGCCATCAAACCTTGGGCAGCCGCTTCTTCATAGCCTGTGGTGCCATTAATTTGGCCTGCAAAGAAAAGATTTTGCACTTGCTTTGTTTCTAAACTATGGAACAATTGTGTGGGTGGAAAGTAATCGTATTCTATAGCATAACCTGGACGGAAAAACTTAACATTTTCAAAACCGACCACCGACTTTAATGCTTTATATTGAATGTCATCTGGAAGTGAAGTAGAAAAACCATTAACGTAAACCTCGACAGTATTCCATCCCTCAGGTTCTACGAAAATTTGGTGTTGAGACTTGTCACTAAAGCGGTCAATCTTATCTTCTATTGAAGGGCAATACCTGGGTCCTGTACTTTGAATCGCACCATTGAACATTGGCGACCGATCAAAACCAGATCTTAATATGTCGTGGACTTCTAAATTTGTATGTGTAATGTGGCAGCTTAGCTGTTTCTGTAGTGGGGTTGTGAGGTCAGAAAAAGAAAACTTGGAGGGTTCTGAGTCCCCTGGTTGTTCTTTCATCTTTGAATAATCCAATGATCTCCCATCTACTCTCGGTGGTGTTCCTGTTTTCATTCTTCCGGATTCAAAACCAAGACGTTCAAGGGAAGCGGTTAGACCAACTGCTGCTTTTTCACCCGCTCTACCTCCACCAAAGTTTTTTTCGCCTATATGTATCAGACCATTCAAAAAAGTACCGTTGGTAAGAACTACCGTTTTGGCATAAATCTTAAGTCCCAAAGAAGTTACAACTCCTATAACCTGATCTTGATTAATAATCAAGTCCATGATCATCTCTTGATAGAAGTCCAGATTATTGGTTTGCTCTAACATGGTTCGCCATTCCAAACTAAACAAGCTTCTGTCCGATTGTGCACGGGGACTCCACATGGCTGGCCCTTTAGATTGATTTAGCATCTTATACTGTATGGCGGTTTTGTCTGTTACAATTCCGCTGTATCCACCAAGTGCATCAATTTCACGAACAATTTGCCCCTTTGCAATACCTCCCATAGCGGGGTTGCAGGACATTTGCCCTGTAGTCTGTAGATTCATAGTAACCAAAAGGGTTTTGGAACCTAAGTTGGCGGCAGCAGCAGCAGCTTCGCAGCCAGCATGACCAGCACCAACAACAATTACATCATATGTAGTATCAAACATGTGCTTTATGTTTCACGTGGAACAACTCTATAAAACGATCTTCAAAATTTCGCATTATCCTTTTTTCTTCTGAACTTGAATCATTATAACCAATACAATGCAGAACGCCATGAACAAGGGCCCTAAGGCATTCATTCTCAACGCTTTGAGATTCTTCCTCTGCAGAACGCTGTATAGCCCATTGAGAAATAAAAAATTCAGCTCTGAGCGACTGATCATGGGTGTAATTAAAAGTAATAATATCCGTATGTGTGGAATGATTCAAAAACTTTTTATTCATTTCATACAACTCCTCTTGGGAAACAAAATTATAAACTAACTGATCAACCTTAAAGTCAAAGGAAGAAATGTATTCCTCAATGACACTAATAACTAAAGAGAGATCTAAAAAGGGCGGTATGTTATTAAACTGTATAATCTTTAAGTTTTTTGCAAATATACAGGTTTTGAACGGGTCAGTGGTGCAGATCAAAGAATAGCGATTATCTTTGCAAAAAAAAGAATGAGAACACGCGTTCGTTTCGCTCCGAGCCCCACAGGACCACTCCATATTGGGGGGGTAAGAACTGCATTATTTAACTATCTGTATGCACGAAAAGAGAGAGGTAGCTTCATACTTAGAGTGGAAGATACTGATCAAAACCGCTATGTAGATGGAAGTGAAGACTATATACAAGAAGCTTTGGAATGGTGTGGAATGCATCCTGACGAAGGGCCTAAAAATGGAGGAGAATATGGACCCTATCGTCAAAGTGAACGTAAAGAAATTTATGATGAATACATAAAACTCCTTATTGAGAAAGGAGGCGCATACTATGCCTTTGACTCAAATGATGCGCTATCCGATGCAAGAGAAACAGCTGAGAAGAATGGGGAGTCGTTTAAATATGGTGCTAAAAACAGAATGTTCTTTAAGAACAGCTTAACCATTGGAAAAGACGAAGTGGAATTGGCATTGAAAGAAGAGTATGTTGTTCGTCTGAAAGTGGAAGCTGGAGAAACGGTAAATATCTATGATGAGATTCGTGGGATAGTACAAGTCAATACAAATGAACTAGATGATAAAATATTGATGAAAAGCGATGGCATGCCCACTTATCATTTTGCGAATGTAGTGGACGACCACCTGATGGAGATTAGTTGCGTTATTAGAGGTGAGGAATGGCTCCCATCATTACCATTACACAAACTTATTTATGATGCCTTTGGGTGGGACACACCAAAATTTATGCACTTGCCCTTGATTTTAAAACCCACTGGGAAAGGAAAATTATCTAAACGAGATGGTGATAAAGGAGGGTTTCCTGTATTCCCGTTAAATTGGGGTGAAGATACTCCAGGATTTAGGGAAAAAGGCTTTTTAGCAGAAGGGATGATCAACTACCTGGCCTTGTTGGGTTGGAATGATGGAACAGAAAATGAATTCTTCTCTCTAAAAGATTTGGAAACAAAGTTTTCTGTTACTGGAATTCAAAAGGGTGGAGCTAGATTTGATTATGAAAAAGCAAGATGGGTGAATCACCATAAGATTATCGAAATGAACACTGAGGAATTAACCACACAAAGTCAAATAGCAAAACTTATGGAAGATTATCCTATAGAAAAG
Organism: Flavobacteriaceae bacterium; assembly: GCA_009886625.1. Classification (GTDB taxonomy): domain Bacteria; phylum Bacteroidota; class Bacteroidia; order Flavobacteriales; family Flavobacteriaceae; genus MS024-2A. The sequence goes on along the minus strand of QXZA01000008.1, from coordinate 31,798 downwards.
CACAAACCTCTAGTCAATTTGGTTAAAGCACGTATGTATACCCTAAAGGATTTAGAAGAAGAAATTGCCTTTATTGAGAAAACCTATCCTTATGATGAGAAAGTACTGAATAAGCTGAAAGATAAGAACCCAATAGTTATATTAAATAAAATCAAAAAAACTATTGAAAAAGAAACGCCTAATTTGAAAGAGAGCCTCATGAACTGGGCAAAAGAAGAATCAATACCAATGGGAGCCTTAATGCAGAGTTTTCGAATAGCTCTAGTGGGGCAACTCAGAGGTCCAGATTTGTTCGAAATTTGTAATGTTCTTGGGAAAGAAGTATCTTTAATACGAATCGAAAACTTGATTCAACACATTAACCTAAAACTTACATAATATGGGAACAACAACTATAATTATAATAGCAGTATTATTACTCTTTTTATTTTCTGGTCTTTTTGTTGTGAAACAACAAACAGCAGCTATAGTAGAACGTTTTGGACGTTTTTTATCAATTCGTCAATCTGGATTACATTTTAAAATACCCTTAATCGATAGAATTTCAGGACGTATTAGTCTTCGTATTCTCCAACTAGATGTTATCGTAGAAACCAAAACAAAAGACGATGTGTTTGTAAAACTAAAAGTTTCAGTACAATACAAGGTTGTACAAGAAAAAGTATATGATGCATTCTACAAACTTGACTATCCACAGGACCAAATCACCTCTTATGTTTTTGATGTGGTACGTGCTGTAGTTCCAAAAATGAAATTAGATGATGTCTTTGAAAAGAAAAATGAAATTGCCAATGCAGTTAAGGGGGAATTAAATGATGCCATGATCAATTATGGTTATGATATCATAAAAGCGTTAGTTACAGATATCGATCCTGATGCTGAAGTAAAAGCGGCTATGAATCGAATTAATGCTGCTGAACGAAAAAAAGTTGCTGCGCAATACGACGGTGATGCTGAACGAATTTTAATTGTAGAGAAAGCAAAAGCCGAAGCTGAAAGTAAGCGATTACAAGGTCAGGGAATTGCCGATCAAAGACGTGAAATTGCAAGGGGATTGGAAGAATCTGTGGATGTATTAAATAAAGTGGGTATCAACTCTCAAGAAGCGTCTGCTTTGATTGTAGTAACCCAACATTACGACACTCTACAATCCATCGGTGGCGAAACGAATACCAATCTTATTTTACTACCAAACTCTCCTCAAGCAGGAAGTGAAATGCTTAATAATATGGTTGCCTCCTTTACTGCCAGTAATCAAATTGGAGAAGCTATGAAAAAACAACAATTAGAACAAAAGAAACAGAAAGAGTAAACTAATTGTTTTGCTTTGCCCAAGTATCTCTTAAACCAACGGTTTTATTAAACACTAATTTGTTGAGATCTGAATCTGCATCAACAACAAAGTATCCTAATCGTTGGAATTGAAAATTTTCAAATGCTTTAGCTGTTTTTAAACTTGGCTCTACATAAGCTTTGATAATACTCAATGAACTTGGATTGACGTGAGATTTGAAATCCACTTCTTTGTCTTGATCTGGTGCTGATACTTGAAATAGTCGATCGTAAAGTCTAACTTCTGCAGCAAGTGCGTGGGGTTCAGAGACCCAATGAAGCGTCCCTTTTACTTTCCTCATACTGGCTTCTGTTCCACTACCACTTTTGCTTTCTGGATCATAAGTACATATTATTTCGGTTATATTTCCCGAAGCATCTTTAATAACGGACTCTCCCTTTATTATATATCCATTTTTAAGGCGTACTTCTTTGTCAATCGTTAATCTAAAGAATTTACGATTGGCTTCTTCCTTAAAGTCTTCACGTTCTATGAGGAGGTGTTTAGAAAAAGGGATTGTTCGAGACCCTAATTCTGGTTGTTCGGGGTTAATTTCTCCCTCTAAAAGCTCTTCTTTCCCTTCTGGATAATTTGAAATAGTGAGTTTAACTGGATTTAAAACCGCCATTACCCTTGGTGCTTTAATATTGAGGTCTTCCCTTATTGAATATTCTAAAAGCGACATATCAATTACATTGTCTCTTTTAGCAACACCAGCAGCATCTACAAAATTTCTTAAAGAAGCGGGGGTATAGCCTCTACGTCTTAGTCCTGCGATTGTTGGCAATCTGGGATCGTCCCAATCCTTTACTACTCCTTCTTGAATTAGTTCCATCAGCTTACGTTTACTCGTTACAGTATAGGAAAGGTTCATGCGCGCAAATTCTCTTTGCTTCGGAGCAATCTTGTCCAGCGGACTTAAAGCCTCTAAAAACCAGTTATAAAGATCTCTATGGGGCTTAAATTCAAGGGAGCAAAGGGAGTGTGAAACTTGCTCTATATAATCTGATTGTCCATGAGTCCAATCATATAAAGGATAGATACACCAGCTGTCTCCTGTTCTATGATGTATTTTGAAAAGGATTCTATACATTACAGGATCACGAAGCAACATATTAGGCGCACTCATATCTATTTTAGCTCGAAGAACATGAGTACCTTCCTTGTGTTTTCCTGCTTTCATTTCAGCAAACAATTGTTGGTTTTCTTCAATGGGTCGATCTCTAAAAGGACTATTAATCCCTGGGGAAGTTGGTGTACCTTTTTGTGAAGCGATGGTTTCAGAGTCTTGAGAATCTACATAAGCTAACCCCCGAGAAATTAGTTCTTGTGCCCAATCGTATAATTGGTCAAAATAGTCTGAAGCATAGCATTCAGAATCCCATTGATATCCTAACCAACTGATATTTTCTTTTATGGCGTCAACGAACTGTTGTTCTTCTTTTGCAGGATTGGTATCGTCAAAACGTAGATTTACTGGTGCATTATAACATTCTCCTAAATTAAAATTTAAGCAGATTGCTTTTACATGACCTATATGTAAATAACCGTTTGGTTCTGGTGGAAAACGAAAACGAAGGTTTTGCTTTGAAAATCCTGAAGCAAAATCTTCTTCAATAATGTGTTCTATAAAATGTAAGGGACGTTCCATTCCTTTTGTTGTTTGTGCAAAGATAATGAATGGATGCTTTGTAAGGTATCAAGAAAACTGTCTTTATATTTGCATTGAGTTATGGGAAAAATTTATTTGAAAAATATCCGGTTATATGCCTTCCATGGATGCATGGATGAAGAAAAGAAAATAGGAAGTGACTATATTGTGAATGTAGTTGTTAAAACAAACCTTGATAAATCGTCTAAAAGCGATCAATTAAAAGACACGGTTGATTATGTTGCTCTACATGCTATTGTAAAAGAGGAAATGCAACAACGAGCAAAACTACTTGAGCATGTAGCAGACCGCATACTTAATAGAATTATAGAAGAACACCCTAGTGTTCAAAAAGCGAAAGTTAAAGTATCAAAAAGGAACCCACCAATAGGGGGAAATGTAGAGGAAGTTGCTGTAAAGAGAGAACTCTTAAGAACAGCATTAAAATTTGATTAAATATTAGTACTTTTGGCGCATGGCATCGTGGCCGAGTGGCTAGGCAGAGCTCTGCAAAAGCTTGAACAGCGGTTCGAATCCGCTCGATGCCTCTTTTTTATTCTTCAATTATTATTTTACCCAGCAAATTCGTTTGTGTTATTTGCTTCTTAGGCTTTCCGTAAACACGTAAAACTCCACCCAAAAGTACTTTAGCATCAAGCAACTCTGTTGCATTTATATAAGCATAGCCACCGGCTATACTTTTTACTTGACTTTGCTCCGTAATAAATTTTTCTGCTTCACAGCTTCCGCTAGTATTTAATGATAGATTAAAATACGTTGCTTTTCCTTTTAAATGAATTCTTCCTCCTGTGTTTGTGACTGCATCTAGACGATCTACGTTTGCATCAAGAGTAATAACTGATCCTGTTTTGGCTTCGACTGTCAAACTGGTTTGCTTAATTGTTTCGCTTGTTAACTTTACCCCTTGATGTGCTACCATACGATCCAAAGGTTCGCTGTGGTATAATTCTATATAGGTATAACCCGGGTTTAAGACACTATTCGTTGCAAGTTTTATTTTAATCATTTTATTCTTTATTGACAAAACAACATCATCTTTATGATCTCCATAAATCACTGCTTTATTAACATTTGCTTGAATTAATTTAACGTCTAAACGTGAATATACTTGAACACCATAGAAAGGATCTGTAGTAAGTGTTCTTCTTTCAATATCCTGAGAATAAGCACATAGAACACCAAATAACAATAAAAAAGAGAAATACTTATTTTTTATCATAACAAAATATTAAACTGGAACAAAATCTAGAAAACGCCTAAGAACATTTACCTTTTTCACTTTTATAGTAATTGTATCCCCTAATTGATATACTTTTTTGGTCCGTTCTCCAATGAAAGCATGTTGACGATCATCATAATGATAAAGATCTCCTTTAATGTCTATTACCCGAATCATTCCTTCACATTTATTTTCAACTAACTCAACATATAATCCTCTATCGGTTACACCAGAGATTACGCCCTCAAAATGCTGTCCTACTTTATCCTCCATAAAAATCATTTGCATGTATTTAATAGAATCTCTTTCGGCTCGTGTTGCCAGTTGCTCTCTTTGAGAGGCGTGCTGGCAAGCTTCTTCTATAGTGTCTTTAGAAGGCATTGCTTTCTTATCAAGATAGGTTTGTAAAAGACGGTGTACCATGACATCTGGGTATCGTCTAATGGGAGATGTAAAATGGGTATAATGCGAGAAAGCTAAACCATAATGACCTATATTCTCTGTTGAATATTTGGCCTTGGACATACAACGCAAAGTCAAGGTGTCAATTAAATTTTGCTCTCTTTTACCGTTACAAGCGACTAATAATCCATTGATCTCACTGCTTACGTTTTTCTTTCCAGGATTAAATGTATATCCAAAAGGAGCAATTGTCTGTTTTAAATTAAATAATTTTTGTTCATCTGGATTATCATGAATTCTATACACAAAAGGGGGTGTAGGTTGAATTTTATTTACAAAACCTGCTACTTTTTTATTTGCAAGAAGCATAAATTCTTCAATTAACTTATGAGCATCTTTTGAGGTTTTGAAATAAACAGACTCGGGATTATTTTCATCGTCCAAATGAAAATTAACTTCGACACGATCAAATGAAATAGCTCCTTCCTTCATTCTTTGGCTTCGCAACTTTTTTGCCTGTGAATCAAGTGTGTTAATAGCTTTAAAAACGGATTCTGGTATATCATAGGGTTTACCTGTTAGAGAGACGCTTGCATCTACATGAGCAGCTTCATTTTCTAAAATGTTTTGCACTTCTTCATAAGCAAAGCGATAGTCTGAATTAATTACCGTTCTACCGTACCATTCGTCATAAACAGTACCATTTTTATCTAGTACAAATACCGCTGAAAATGTAAACTTTTCTTCTTTTGGTCGGAGTGAACAAAGACCATTAGAAAGAACTTCTGGTAACATTGGAACCACTCTGTCTACTAAATAAACAGATGTTGCACGATCGTATGCTTCTTGATCTAAAAGAGTATTAGGTATGACATAATAAGAAACATCTGCAATATGGATTCCTACTTCAAATAAGCCTTTGGGTAAAACTTTAAAAGATAGTGCGTCATCAAAATCTTTGGCTGTTACAGGATCAATTGTAAAAGTCAATACATCTCTGAAGTCTCTTCTCTTCTTTATCTCTTTTTTATCAAGCGTAGTGTTGATTTTAGCTGCTGCGGCTTCTGTTTCTTCAGGAAATTCATAAGGCAAACCATAATCATGAAGAATTGCATGTATTTCTGTTTCTTTTTCTCCTGGTAATCCTAAGCTTTTAATTATAGTTCCGGATGGTGAATCTCTTTTATCCTCCCATTCTTTAAAAAGGGCAACAACTTTCTCACCATCTTTAAAATCTTTAAAATCTTCTCTTTGAATAAATAGATCAGTGTACATTCTTCCGTTTCTACAGAGAACAAAACCAAAATCTTTATGTCTTTCAAAAACACCTACATATTCCTTTTTTGTTCGTTCTACTATAGTTTCAACATGGGCTTCTACTTTTTTGTTTTTCCTGTGAAGACTTATTTCTACCGTATCCCCATGTAATGCTTTATTTAAAAATTTTCTAGGAACTATGAGTTCATCTTCATAGCCATCAATTTTGACTACCCCTTTACCTGAAGGAATTATAATTAGACTAGTGGTAACTAATTCTAATGAGGCTGAATTATACTGGTACTGTCCTCTTTTAGATGATTTTAAGCGTTCTTTACTATGTAGAGTATTTAGTATGCGAATAATATTATTTCTCCCTTTTGTATCTTCGATATCTAAAGATGAAGCTATTTGTTTGTAATTGAGAACTGCATTAGTTCGGTTTTTAAAAAGCGTTATTATTTTTGCTTCTAAACGATACAGTTCTTTTTTCTTTTTCGACATTTATTCAAATCAATTCAAACAAAGGTACAATAATCGTTTTCGTCAGTTTATTAACACTACTAACATTATAATAATATTTTTTTTTAATTAATTTAAAATAATGATGATGTATATAGGGTGTTAATAGTGCTCATAATATTTAATCAAAAAGTTATGATATACAGTAAAAACAGAAAAACTAACATTTTATACTAGACTATTAATAGATTAACTATCTTTAAATAAAGCATTTAGAATAAAAGCAAACAGTTGTTAATAATGTTATTTATTAATAAATAAAAAGAATAATATCCTTTTTTTTGGTTGATAAGGCGTGTTTTATTGTGAATGATGTTGCAATAAAAAACGAAAGCTTTTTTTGGATAAAATAAGATTATTTACAACGCAGAATTTCTTTAAATAAACAAGCCAATACTTATATTAATTGTCAACAAATAATGAATAAACTAATAAACAGAGTATAAACAAAAGAGGAAGCTTTTTTTACTTTTATAAAAAAAGGATATGCAGTTAAGTATAGGTAACGATCACGCAGGAGTAGAGTACAAAGAAGCTATAGTGGCCTACTTAAAAGACAAGGGGCACAATATTACAAATCATGGAACAAACGCCAATGAAAGTGTTGATTATCCCGATTTTATCCATCCTGTTGCTGAAGATGTTTCTTCCGGAAAGGTTGATTTGGGTATTATCATCTGTGGAAGCGGGAATGGTGCAGCAATGACTGCGAATAAACACCAAAAAGTACGTGCGGCTTTGTGTTGGACAAAAGAGATTGTTGCTCTTGCAAGAGAACACAACAACGCTAATATTTTAAGTTTACCTGCACGTTATTTATCTATTCCACAAGCATTGGCAATGGTAGAAACTTACATTACTACTGATTTTGAAGGCGGTCGTCATCAAGGACGTATCAATAAAATGCCCTGTATGTAATGCCTGTTTTTCAACACAAAAAATTTGATGGTTTAAGCATAGAAGAGTTACATGCCCTTTTTGCTTTACGTTCAGAGGTTTTTGTAGTAGAACAAGACTGTGTTTACCAAGACATAGACGGTAAAGATCCAAAAGCACTTCACATTATTGGCAAAGAAGGAAAGGAGCTAGTTGCTTATGCACGTATTTTTGAAAAAGGAATTGCTTATTCAAATTATGCTTCCATTGGGCGGATTGTCACTTCACCTATATACAGAGGAAAAAAAATTGGCCATGCATTAGTGGACTATTGCATAGCTCAGTGCAAAAAGATTTATCCTGATCAAAAAATAAAAATCTCTGCTCAAGCACACCTTGAATATTTTTATAACAAACACGGTTTTATTTCCTCAGGAAAAACGTACTTAGAAGACGGAATTCCTCATGTAGGAATGATTTTAACAACGGATTCCGACGAATAAAAAAGAATAAAGCAAGAAGTTAAGCCTTTGCGAATAGTAGTTTTGCCTCATCAATTAAATTTTGAGTAATAGGAAGCTTCTTTCCTTTAAATATTAACATAAAACTTCCTGCAAAGGGGATAGGTGATAGTGCTTTAAGCACACCCCTTAATTGACGTTTAATGCGGTTTCTGTCTACAGCCTTTTTAAAGTTTCGTTTTGAAACAGATACACCCGCATATAAATCTGAAGATGTTTCATCTTCTATTAAGCGGAGAAATAAATGTTTACTATGAAGGCCTTCTCCTTCTTGAAAAAGGCGATCAATGATGATTTTACTCTTTAATCGTTTTAGCGAAGGTTTAGTTTTCGGGTGCGACATAATAATTGTCATTCTTGTCAACGTCTGCCATTAAATTACTTGGATCAATTACAATAACCTGAACCTCCTCTTTTGGTTTATCAATCACGAACGAATATTCAGGGTTTGCCCAATTCCAGTCTTTTTCAACGGTCCATTCTAATTGGTAAGGGTTTTCTTTTTCTCCCCGCATTAAAGAAATAGGAATGTAATGCAACTCATTTTCTCCGTTTTTAAGTTGAATTAAAATTTCCAAAGGCATGGGCATTAATCCCTTTCTTTTCAGTAAAACAGTCGTCTTATTGACTTGTTCTTCCACTTCAGAAATAGCATAATCAATCGTATTGGTGGTTTGTGTCCAATCGGTTAAAAACCATTGCAATTGAAGCCCTGAAACACGTTCAGCAATACGCCGAAGGTCATTTGGAAGCGGATGCTTGAATTTCCATTCATTGTAGTAGGTTTGTAAAATTTCGTAAAGTTTTTCTTTCCCAACGATATAACCTAATTGCCCCAAGAAGACCGCTCCTTTACTATAGGCCGTACTTTCATAAGCATAATTATGACTATAACGATTAGCGTTGGTACTTTGTGGCATTTCTAAACCAGAATTTGCTAAATTAAAGTAGCCGCGGTAAGAACCCTCCAACGGAAACTCTTTGTTTTCTTCTAAAATTTCATTTTTAGCGAGAGTTGAGATAAAGGTTGTAAAGCCTTCGTCCATCCATTCATGTTTTGTTTCGTTGGTTGCCAAGATATGTTGAAACCAAGAATGTGCAAGTTCATGCGCAGTTACCCCAAAAAGCGATCCGTATTTGCGTCCACCAGTAATAAGTGTGAGCATAGCGTATTCCATTCCGCCATCTCCTCCTTGAACGACAGAGTACTGCTTGTACGGATATGTTCCCACCTTTTCGTTAAAGAAACGCATCAGTTTTGCAGTATCTGGTTGGAGTTTTTTCCAGTTTTCAATAATTTCAGGCTTGTTCTTATAGAAAAAATGAAGAGTTACATCATTTGGCCCTGGGTAGGTATCGTGAATATACTCTGGATCAGCAGCCCATGTGAAATCGTGGACTTGAGGCGCTATAAAATGCCAAGTAACGTTTCCTTTTTTGGCTTTTGGTTTTTTTCGATCTGAATACCCCATTCCAATATCATCAGCATTTTGTAAATATCCACTGGCCGCTACCACAAATTTTTTGTTAAGTGTAATTTTTACATCAAAATCACCCCATACTCCGTGAAATTCTCTTCCTGTGTAAGGATCAGCATTCCAACCCTCATGGTCATATTCTGCCATTTTAGGATACCATTGTGCCATAGAAAAAGCGACACCTTCACTAGAGTTTTTTCCTGCACGGCGAATAACATCAGGCACATGACCCTCAAAAGACAACTCAAATGTGGTACTTTCTCCGGGAAGGATAGGTTTGTTTAATGGGACTTCAAGAATCGTTTCTGAGTCTATGGGAGAAAGCTTCACACCGTCTTGGGTGAGTCCGCTAACTTTTAAGTATCCTTGTTGATCTTGAGTTAAGGAATCAACGGAGATTTTAAAACGTCTATTTTTATCAGCAGCGTTTTTTAGTCGAACAGCCATCTCACTCCCGGGTTTAAAGGCATTAAAGTATAAGTGGTAAAACACCTTATTTAAGGTTTCAGGAGAATTGTTGGTGTAGACTAGTTTTTGTGTTCCATTATAAAGAGCTGTCTCTGTATCTAGGGTAACCTCCATAGTGTAATCTACCGCCTGTTGCCAGTATTGCGCAGATCCAACTTTAAGGACAAAAAGGCTAATTAAAAAAAATAAAATGCGTTTCATAATGCTGTTTTTTCGAAAGTTAAAGATAAGGTTAGTTAGGAATTAAAATAAGAATCAAAGCTAAAATTAGCATCCATTCGTATTCCTTTTTCTGTTTGTCTGAGGGAAACTAATTCATGATGAGGATCATGTTCCAAGAGGAGTAAGGCTTCTTCTAAAAAAGCATGGTGAAGAAAGGAAGACTTTTCTTTCAGTGTCAACAAGGGGCGAGTATCATACCCCATGATGTAAGGGATAGGAATATGCCCCACAGTGGGAATTAGATCAGCAACATAGAACAACTTTTTCCCTTTGTAGTTTAGCAAAGGGAGCATTTGCTTTTCTGTATGCCCATCAATCAATAGTATAGAAAAAGGAAAAGGCGTTTGTTCCAGAAGAGGCCCTTTTCCTATTATAAAATTTAATTGACCATTTTCTTTTAAGGGAAAAATGTTCTCAGCCAAAAAGGAGGCTTTTTCTCTAGGATTGGGATTTATAGCCCAGTCCCAGTGTGATTCGTGCACCCAGAATTTAGCATTTTTAAATGCAGGGATTAGAATGCCATTCTTTGATCGTTCAATAGCGCCCCCACAATGATCAAAGTGAAGGTGGGTGAAAAAAACATCGGTAATATCATCTCGGTGAAACCCTGCTTTTTTTAGGGATCCATCCAATGTATGCGAACCCCACAAACCATAATGACTAAAGAATTTGTCATCTTGTTTGTTTCCCATTCCCGTATCAATCAAAATTAATCGATTCCCATCTTCCACGAGTAATGATCTGGTGGCCATTTCAATCCTGTTTTTTTCATCTGCAGGATTTGTTTTTCCCCAAAGGGGCTTTGGAACTACACCAAACATGGCGCCACCATCTAATTTAAAATTTCCAGCTTCAATTACGTAAAGTTGCATTTATTTTAATTTTATACGTGCTAACACATTAGTAGATGTGAGGTACAAATAGTTTTCATCTTTATCAAAGGCACAATTGGCCGTTGCTTTTCCCGGGCGGACAGTGCCTATGTGTTTTCCTTCAGGAGTAATTAATAATACACCGCCAGGGCCGGTTGCAAAAAGAACTCCAGAAGAATGAACTTTCAAACCATCAAAAAGGCCCATTCCTTTTTTTTTCATCGATTTGGCATCAAAAAAGACACGCTGGTTTATTAACCTTCCATCTACCAGATCAAAGGCTGCAATAATTGGATTATTAGCATCAGAATTCCCAACGTATACGGTTTTTTCTTCCAATGAAATTGCAATTCCGTTTGGTCTAGAAAGTGCTTTATTCAAAAGCTTTATTCCCTTCTCTTTAGACCATTTGTAAATCCCATTAAAAGTAAGCTCTTTGAGGGGGTCACGGTCTTGGTCTTTTAAGCCATAAGGAGGGTCTGTAAAGAACAATTCATCTTTTGTATTGAAGACTAAATCGTTAGGACTATTGAACCATTTACCGTCATAATGATCGATTAATGTTTCGTATTCAGGCTCATTAAAAGACCAATTTTTTAAGCGGGCAACACGACGGTCACCATGTTGACAAAGCACTAAATTTCCGGCAGCGTCAAGAAGCAACCCATTAGCTCCTTCATTTTTACTATGCGGCGCATGATTTGTCATTCCGCTTGGTTTGAGAAACTCTGTAACTCCCTTATTCTCTATCCATAAATAAGCGGTGTTTTTAGGTACGTCCGTAAAAAGAATACCATTCAAATGAGGAACCCAAACCGGTCCTTCCGCCCATGAAAAGCCTGAGGCTAAAACCTCAATTTGAGCATTATCAGAGATAAATTTATCAATAGCAGGATCCAGTCGCTCGATCATACCTATTGTTTCTTGTCCCTGTAGGGTCAATGAAATAAAGAAAACAAAAAAGTGCAGAATACTTTTCGACATGTTTTTCACCCAAAGTACAAAATCCCAAAGAGACAGCAAAAACAAAATTTTTATTGCTGCTTTACAAGTAGCTCAAGTAGGTCTTTGGAAAACGCGAGCATGATTTTAATCTCTTGAAGGCTTGAGAGGCGCTCCTTTCCTTTAATCAAGATATGCGTACCATTTGATTCGATATGAAAAATAGGATGGCTTTCAAAAAAGTAGATCAACTCAGAATTAAAAAGAGTCCTGATTGCTTTCTTGTTGTTTCCGCTCAAATGAAAGCGCTTTGAAAAGTCAGGATGTTTGGTGAAATTGATATCGTCAAAGCCCGCCCAATGATACAATGCAGTTTTAAAATCCTCTTTATCTAAAACAAAATTTGGGAGGGGAATTGGGCTTTTAAAGAGTAAAAAAGTACCCTTCAAGTCTTCTTTGGTAATAAAAGCGCCTTCGGAAAAAGAAAGATCAAAAAGAGTAAATGTATCATCGTAAAGAGAGTTCACACTATAATTCACAACTTTGGATTCGAAAAAGAGAAAGCGATTTATTCCTTTTGGGTCATTTTCAATTTTGGGATTATAATTCCATGCCAACTGTTGTGCTAATTGCTCAATATTTTTTTGTCTATTGGATAGTGCGTTTTGAAGCCCCATCAATACATTAATAGGGAGGCTTTTTCTTACAGCAAAAGGATGCTGTGTTTCAGAAGCATGAATATCAAGACCAATCGTTTCAAAAACTCCATTTTTTCGGGCAAAAGAACGTTGATAGTCATGAAGCCCTTCCATGACAGTGTGGTCGACAAAATCACACAAGGAAAAGTCAACAATGGCATGTTCGCTCTCAGGGATTTGATCTAGCTTTATTTTTAAGCGGTAGAAATTTAAAAAACTACAGAAATTTTTAACACTCACATAGTAGTTTCCGCTTTGGTCTTCTCGATACATCAACACATTGGGCTTGAAAATATTGAGTGAAAAAAGAAAAAAACTTTTGCGAAGGAAAAGATGCACGATAAAGGTAAATAGGATACCTACAGCAATCCCTACAATGAGGCTTGTAAATAATGTTGTGACTAGAGTAATTAGGAAAATTAACGCTTGCTCGGGGCCAATTTTATAGATTCGGATTAAATTTTCAGGGGATGCCAGCTTATAGCCTGTAAACACTAAAATTGCAGCTAAAGCAGTGAGAGGAATACGCTGTATTTGATCCCCCAGTAGCACTACAAAAAGGACTAGAAAGGCAGCGTGAAAAAAATTAGCAGAACGATTAGTGCCGCCATTGTTTGCATTTACTGAGCTTCTAGCGATTACGGTAACAACATTTAACCCGCCTAAAAAACCACTTACAATACTCGCCAATCCAAGGGCCCGAAGGTCTTTATTTACATTAGAACGTCTTTTCCTGGGGTCTAATTTATCTACCGCCTTAATGCTTAATAAGGATTCGATAACCGCAATTAAAGTGATGGAAAATACAACGCCAATAAAATTTAAATCAAAAAGCTTATCAAAGTTTGGGCGTGGGAGATTTGAGAATAATTGATCCGGAATTTTAATTAATAATTCAGGGTCTATGGGCACCTCTTTATTTAAAAATAAGGCATAATAATAGCCAATTCCGATGGAACCCACCACAACCCACATGGGAGCAGGAATCAAATGAAAATAGGGATTGCGTATTCTACTATAAAGAAAAAGAAAAAGTAAGCTACCCGCCCCCAGAACACCAGCAAATGGATGAAGTCCTAAAAAAAGCAAGAAAGAATCCGGGACACGCATTAATTGTTCAATGGTTCCCCCAGGAATTGATGTGAGGCCTAACATTACATGAAATTGTTTTGCCAAAATTCCTATTCCAATAGCAGCAAGCATTCCTTGTAAGGCAGATGCAGGAAAAAATTCACTCATGGCCCCTAAACGCAAAACACCAAAAATAATAAGCAGTCCACCAGACAATATAATGGCGGCAAGTGTAAACAAATATCCTTCATAAAGATTTCCTTCACCCAATGTAGTTATTGCAGCCAAAAGAACAATGACCAATCCATTTCCTGGTCCTGCAATGGTTACGTGTGAGCCTCCAAATAAAGCCACAACAATCCCTCCGGCTACCGCAGCAATAATCCCAGAGAGTGGAGGAGCATCAGAGGCAATGGCAAGGCCTAAACCTAAGGGTAAAGCAATTAGCGAAACCACAAAACCAGCGAAAATATTTTGAGGCAACTCTTTTGCAAACGCTAAAACAGGACTTTTTTTAGCCATGGGATTTAGAATGAATTATTAATACATCAGTAGGGAGCTCTGCCAGAATATGCTCTAGATCTCTTGGAAAAAAACGATGATAAAACTGCCTTTCTTCCTGTGCGTTCATCACTAATAAATCAGCCCTTACAACTCGAGCATAATGACCAATTGAGTACCCTCTTCTCCCAAAAATACTTTGTGTTTCCCATTTTAATCCATCTCTTTTTGTGGCCGGAATTTTTTCAACAATATCGGTAACACGCAATTTTTCCTCACGATCAATTTTCTCTTTTCGTAGGGTTGCTTTTCGCAAACTACGATCGTCATTTACAGCAATGGCTACGCGAGATTCGCTAATTTCTTCAACGAGGGTAATTTTTTCTGTGTTCAATGATGTGCCTACATAAAAGGCGGCCTCTACAGTTTCATGAGTCTGGGGGCTATCAAAGCCATTGACAACAATATGCTTACAAGGACTTCGCTCAACGGAGGGGTTGAGCATTAGCAGCACAGAGCATGGCGCCTGTCGCGTTAATTTTCGAGCGATAGACCCTAAATAATATTTAACGACATTTTCTCTTTTAAGCGCCCCTAAAAGCAATAGGTCTATGTTGTATTTTACACATGCGTTTGCCAAAGTAGTAACGGGGTTTCCTTCTTCCCAATACGTTTGAATTTCATTGGGTTTTATGGGGCATTCTTTTAAAAGTTGTTGAAATTGATTTTCTTTTTCTTTTGTTTTTTCTCCAACATGTAATAAAATTAAAGCGGCTTCAAAATAATTAGCCAGTCGCGTAGCCTCATAGACATTTGCCTTTAGAGAAGGGGAAAATGCAAATCCAAACAAAAGTGTTTTAAAGTGTTTAAAAGCCATAATTTGATAGTCGATTACATTTTTTGAATGAACTCTGTTCGTAAAATAATGCTTGTTTTTTTGATTTTACAATCAATTTCTTCGCTACTTTCTGTTACCCGAATGTTTTTTACAACGGTCCCTCTTTTTAATGTGATTCCAGCACCCTTGACTTTTAGATCTTTTGGTTAGTTTTACTGAATCTCCGTCCACAAGGGTATTTCCGTTGATGTCGGTTACATTCATACCTTACATTTTCTCAAATATACATTGAATAAAGCGAAGGAACAAAGATGATAGAGGAAGAACCGTTCCCGGGTTTTCTTTTTCTTTTGGCACCTTAAATGATGACTATTACTCGTTTTGAAATTGAACCAATGTAGCGTTACTTTGAAATAATTTTGCAAGTGTAAATGCTGAAGTTCCTATAATTTGATTCATATTTTCTATGTTTAATTTATCTACTTCATCTCCAGCTTTATGATAGAAATCAAAGTTTTTGAAGTCAAAAGACGAAAGGGTTTGTGCGGGGATTCCAAAAATTTCATAGAAAGCATAATTATCCGAACGCTTAAAAAGATTTAATTCTTTTGCCTGAGGTAGGAATTGGACAAATTGAGGAGATATTTTATTCATTTCATCTGCCATAGTAGAGCGCTTATATCCAGTTAGGTATACTTGATTTTCACCGGAAGTTAAGACGGTACCTATCATTTCAAAATTGATCATATATTCTAAGCTTACTCCTTCTTTTTTTAAGCGTTCTGCCAAGTGATAGGCACCCTTTAATCCTTTTTCCTCATCAGCAAAAAGAGCAACAATTATATTTTTTTCCCATTGGTGATTTGCTAAAAAGCGTGCAATTTGTATTACTGCTGTAGCTCCTGCTGCATTATCATTTGCACCATTGTAAATACTATCTCCTTCGGTCTTTTTGACACCCACATGATCCAGGTGGGCACCAATTAATACGGTTTTAAATTTTGGATTATACGCTCCAATACGCCCTACTATATTATAGGAATCAACATCTTTGGTTATTAATGAATCTCTAAAGGAAGGGTAGAATGGCTCAACCCCATGTTGCTTAAAATAGCTTGTTACGAATTCAGCAGCCTTGAAGTATCCTCCTGAATTGGAATCACGGCCTTTCATTTCATCACTTGCTAGGGTAACTAAAATGGACTCAGTCTCCCCTAAACTAATTTGATTACGCACTTTCTTTTGATCAAATTTAGAAGGGGTCGAACAGTTGTAAAATCCTAAGAGGGTTATAAATAGAAAGATTAATTTTTTCATGTTTTTTAAATTAGGGAGGTTAAGAAAGGATAAATTCATGTTGTCAGGAAGGAGATTAGTTACAACCTCATTTTTAACAGATCTGGTTTAAACCCAAATTTTTTATAGGCTTTGAGAGCACTTTCATTTTTTGCATAGACATCCAGCTGTATTTCATAGATGTTTTTTTGTTGAGCCCAATTGACTAGCTTTTGTATTACTATGTTATTAATTCCTTTACCACGGAATTCAGGCCTTACATACATAAAGCCTAAATAGGCAAACTTTTCTGGTTTTTTATATGCTATTGATTTTTGAATTTGCGCATAGCCAGAAGCTACAACTTTCCCCTTAAATTCCGCCACATAAAGAAGGACATCGTGACTTTCTATGAAACTTTGGATATCATAATAAGAGATTGCACCCTCTTTTAAATTCGGTGCATAAGGGCGTTCATAGTCAATAAGCGCCTGTTCAAATTCTTTTAAAACAGACAGGTCATCAAGAATAGCCTCTCGATAGATAAGATCTTTAATTTGTGACATAAAAACAACGTTTAAACTCAAACAACTTTTAGTAAAGCTATTGAAATTTAAAAATAAGGAATAGAAACTTAATCGTTCAATTTTAATACGGCCATAAATGCTTGCTGAGGAATTTCTACATTTCCAATTTGTCGCATTTTCTTTTTTCCTTTTTTCTGTTTTTCAAGGAGTTTTCTCTTTCGTGAGATATCTCCTCCATAACATTTGGCGGTTACATCCTTACGCAAGGCTTTGATGGTTTCGCGAGAGATGATTTTTGCTCCAATAGCGGCTTGAATAGGAATATCAAACTGTTGTCTTGGGATAAGTTGGCGTAATTTTTCACACATTTTTTTTCCGATAGTATAGGCATTGTCGGTGTGAATCAATGCAGAGAGCGCGTCCACGGGACTTGCATTGAGAAGGATATCTACTTTAACTAATTTGGACGAGCGCAGACCGATGGGTGCATAATCAAAAGAAGCATAGCCTTTGGAAACGGTTTTTAGACGGTCATAAAAATCAAATACAATTTCAGCCAAAGGCATGTCAAAACTCAGCTCAACTCTTTCAGGAGTCAAATAAGTTTGATTGGTAATTTGACCTCTTTTTTCAATACATAGGGACATTACATTTCCTACAAATTCAGATTTGGTAATGATCGTTGCTTTGATATAGGGTTCTTCTACACGATCTAAAAAGGAAGGATCAGGTAAATCGGAAGGGTTATTGACCAATAAAATTTCATCCGAATTTTTTTTGGTAAATGCATGATAGGAAACATTGGGAACCGTTGTGATGACAGTCATATCAAATTCCCGCTCAAGACGCTCTTGAATTATCTCCAAATGGAGCATTCCTAAAAATCCACAACGAAACCCAAAACCTAAAGCTGCAGAACTTTCTGGAGAAAAGACCAATGATGCATCATTAAGTTGTAGTTTTTCCATGGAAGCACGAAGCTCTTCGTATTCTTCAGTATCTACAGGATAAATTCCCGCAAACACCATTGGCTTTACTTCTTCAAATCCTGAAATAGCTCCCGTAGTAGGGAAGTCTGGATCTGTAATAGTATCTCCTACTTTAATCTCTTTTGCTTCTTTTATACCAGTAATGAGGTATCCAACGTCGCCTGCATTGATTTTTTGTTTGGGCTCTTGAGTCAATTTTAGTGTACCAATTTCGTCGGCATTATAGGTTTTTGATGTTGCTATAAACTGGATTTTTTGACCCTTACGAATGGAGCCATTTAATATTCTAAAATAGGTTTCCACTCCTCGAAAAGGATTGTAAACAGAATCAAAAATCAATGCTTGTAAAGGGGCGTCTATTTTTCCTTTTGGTGAAGGGATTCTTGAAATAATAGCGGATAAAATTTCTTGAATTCCTATGCCCGTTTTGGCCGAAGCCGGAATAATTTCGTCAGGACTACAACCCAGCAAATCGACGATATCATCGGTAACTTCTTCAACATTGGCTGAGGGAAGGTCCACTTTATTGAGTACGGGAATAATTTCTAAATCATTTTCTAAGGCCAAGTACAAATTTGAAATCGTTTGTGCTTGTATGCTTTGTGCGGCATCTACTACTAAAAGCGCACCCTCACAGGCGGCAATAGATCGAGAAACTTCATAGGAAAAATCCACATGGCCAGGAGTATCAATAAGGTTGAGTACAAACCGTTCTCCTTCATGTGTGTATTCCATTTGTATGGCATGTGATTTTATCGTAATTCCGCGTTCACGTTCCAAATCCATATTGTCCAAAAGTTGGTTTTGCTTTTGGCGTTCAGTAACTGCTCCAGTAAAATCCAGTAGCCGATCGGCTAAAGTGCTTTTCCCATGATCAATATGGGCGATAATACAGAAGTTTCGAATGTTTTTCATTTCAGAAATTTCTTGGCTGAGCGCAAATATACGGCTTTGGTCGGTCTGTTTTTGGGATATTCTGGAAGTTTTGTAGAATTCGATATAAAAAGTAGTACAATGCCTCTTCAAACTTCTATCCTACGTGTGTTTTTTGCAATTAGATTTCTTTTTTCAGCCTATACCAAATTTGTTGCTCCTGGCTTTTTTGAAATCACCCTTATGGATCAGAATATTGCAAATAACATGGTTTGGGCAGCTCAACTGACACGCTTTTTATTGGCTTGGAATTTGGCTTGGGAATGCTGTTACTTTTTCCAATTTATACACGTAGACTAGTAAGTTTAGCATTAATTCTTCTTGGTCGTTTTACGATACATCTCGTTTATTTGTGTAGTATAGGGGATACTGAAAATTTTGGTTGTTTTGGTGAAATGATAGCTATGACTCCAGTTGAGTCAATCATAAAAAACATTGTTTTATTAGGGATTGGGATCCTCTTATATTTAAAAGTACCCAAAAGAAAAAAGGGTTTCTTATTTTTGGGTACGGTTTTTTAATCATCATTTCAAGTCAAAGGCTACTTCTTACAATTCCAAATCACAATTAAATTTCGTTTTCTTAATATACACACTTTGAAAATCTAGGGCGTGGAGACCTTTCAAAAGGGGAGAAATGGATAGTTGTTTTTAACTTAGAGCTCGAACATTGTCAAGAAGCGGCTATAGAAATGGATGAACTTCAAAGGGATTTAGGGGATTCTTTTCCAGAAGTCTACGCTCTCTATTACATAGAGAGGGAGTTTTCGGTAAAAGACTTTGAAAACCTGACAAAGGCAAAGTTTCCATATCATATGATTGATGTAAACACCTTTTTCGATTTGATTGGAGATCGTCCACCGCGTTTATATAAATTAATGGAAGGAAAGGTCACAGAATTTTGGGATCATGGATTAGGGAATGTCTTAAATCCACCTTCAAAATAAAGTAATTAGTCAAAAACCCACTCCTTTTCATTATTTTTGCCAAAAGAAGAATTTTGGTTAAAATTGGCGATATCGAATTAAGCGACTTTCCGCTTTTACTTGCCCCCATGGAAGATGTGAGTGATCCTCCTTTTAGGGCACTATGTAAAGAACTAGGTGCCGATGTTGTTTATACCGAATTCATATCCTCTGAAGGCTTGATTAGAGATGCTGCAAAGAGTGTACAAAAACTGGATATTTATGAAAAGGAACGTCCAGTGGGTATTCAAATTTTTGGCGCCAACTTAGACTCCATGTTGCGTTCTGTAGAAATTGTAGAAGCCTCTAAACCTGATATTATTGACATAAACTTTGGTTGTCCCGTTAAAAAAGTAGTGAGTAAAGGTGCAGGTGCAGGAATTTTAAAAGACATCCCTTTAATGGTTAAGCTTACAGAAGCTATGGCAAAACATACGCATTTACCTGTAACGGTAAAAACACGTTTGGGATGGGATGATGATTCTATTAAAATTGTAGAAGTAGCAGAACGCCTTCAAGATGCAGGAGCTAAAGCCATTTCTATTCACGGGAGAACCCGTGCTCAAATGTATAAGGGCGATGCCAATTGGCATCTCATTGCAGCAGTGAAAAACAACCAACGCATGCAAATTCCAATTTTTGGTAATGGGGATGTTGACTCTCCAGAAAAAGCAAAACTGATGCGGGATGAATTTGGTTTGGATGGAGCGATGATCGGTCGAGCCAGTATAGGAAACCCTTGGTTTTTTAATCAAGTAAAGCATTTTTTTGAAACCGGAACTCATGCCACACCTCCGAGCATAGAAGATCGTGTAGCGGTGGCAAGAAGGCATTTAGAAATGGCAATAGATTGGAAAGGAGAGATTCAAGGAGTTTTAGAAACCCGACGTCATTATACCAATTATTTTAAAGGGATTCCAAATTTTAAGCCCTTACGAACTCGCATGGTTACTTCCAATGAATCAGCAGGGGTATTTGAAGTTTTTGATGAAATAATTGAGCATTTTTCTGCTCAAGAAATGGCATAAGCTTTTACTTTTTTTGAAAGCCCTCTTGTTGCCCATGCGGTGCTAATCGTTCCAAGCACAAAGAGTGTACCTAGCACAATTACAATGTTTTTCATTTGAAATAAAACAGGATAGGCCAAGGATGTTCCCGGAACATAAATGAAAGGAAACTGTGCTTGAATCACAACAACAAGTATCCCTAAAACCAAACCAACAAGCCCTCCAACCCCACAAATCAACAAGCCAATTGTAAAAAAGATTTTATGAATTCCTTGGGGTTGCGCTCCCATTGCCAATAAGATTTTGAGTTGTCCACGTTTATCTAAAATCATCATAATTAAAGCACCTACAACATTAAATAATGCAATAATCATGACTAGGGTAAAAATAAAATAGATGGCCAGATGTTCTACATTCAGCATTTTATAGAGAGCCGCATTTTGTTCTGAACGGGAAACCAAACGGATAGGCTGTTCAAAAAGAGGAGCCAATAAGGGAAGTAAGTCTGCTTTTTTGGTCTCAGGTTTCGTTTTTAATACAACAGAAGAAAATTCGTTAGGATTAAGTTCTAAAAGCTCTTGTCCAAATTCAAGATTGGAAAACACATATTTTTTGTCTAAATCTTCACTGATTTGATATAAGCCTACAACGATACTAGGTTTTGTCACAAAGGGATCTTGTCCTAGAAGAGTGTTTTTGTTTTTTTTAGGAACGGTAATGTTTAGAAAAGTATTGTAATCAAAAACACCTACACTTAAATTACCGGCAATCCCAAAACCTAAAACAGTTTCTAATCCTGAAAAGGAAAGCCAATCTCCCAAGGCAACAAGCCGATCTACTTGAACAACATTTGTGTAGTTGGGCCCAACAGCTTTTAAATAAGCGACTTGATTTTTTTCATTGAAGGAAAGAAATACTTTTTCTTCGATTTCAGGTGCTGCGGCTTGAATGAGCTTAAGGCTTTCAATTTGAAACAGAGTGCTGTCTTTGAGGCTGAGGTATTTTCCTTGGCTGGCTTGAATTTCAAAATCAGCATCAAAGGAATTTGTAAAAGAAAGTCCAAAATCTTTAAGTCCCGCAAAGGCACTTAGAACAATAAATAAGGCTGCAGTTGCAATCACAACCATAAAAAGAGCAAAAGCATTAATCCGGTTGATTACCGTTTGCTGACTTTTAGAAAAAAAATAACGAAATGCGATTTTAAAGGAATAGGTCATGCTTAATTTCTAGGGATCAAACGCGCTTATTTTTTTTGTCTAGGCTCTAATGCAGTTGGATTTTTTATAGGGTTTTCTCCTTGCTTTAGTTCGTTGTCAATCGATTCAATATAATCTAAGGAATCATCCAAGAAGAATTGGAGTTCAGGAATTCTTCTTAATTGGTTTTTCATTCGTTGGGATAAATCATGTCGTAACTTGAAACTATTCTCTTTTAGGTTTTCAAAATGACTTTGCGCCCCTTGTGTTGGGAAAATACTAAGATAAACTTTGGCTGAAGTAAGATCTGCAGTAACATGGACCTTAGTGACAGAAATCATGAGGTTACTCACGTTTTGCTGCCTAATTGCTCCTTGTAAAAGGGTGGCAATTTCTTGCTGCAAAATAGTATTTATTTTTTTTTGTCGAGGAGTTTCTAGTTTGTCCATGAAACAAAAATACGTATAAAAAAGGGCTTATACGCGTTCCCATTTATAATCCCCATTTAGACGGAAGGTTCCTAAATGTTCTTTGCTCCACTGCTCTGGAGGAATTAAAGAGAGAAAGGCTTCTTTTTTTCCTTGATATAGATGATAGGTTTCACCCACAATAGGTTCAAATTTAAAATGAGCTGAATATACTTTTTGGGTATCTGCTGCTAAAGAAACAAAGGATTTGATTTTTTGTTGGAGGTCGTCAAGTTCAGCTTGAAACTGTTTGGAAACCTTGTCTACGCCTTTCTTTTTGAAAGCATCCACATTAGGGACCTCTATGATGGGGCCGCTTATGCTACTAGCATAAGGCAATAGTTTTGCAATATAACTTTCGTTGGTTTCATCCCAAACGACAGCATCAGGTTTCTTCTCTTTCAAGAGCTTAATTTTTCACAAAGATAGCCATTTTGGGTTGTAAGCCAGTAATAGAGGGTGTTGAAAGGGTAAATTTTTATTTCCCTCTTCCTGTTTTTCTTACAGCAGTTGTTCTTTTCGAAGCTCTTGGGGTAACCACTTTTTTGTTTTTTTCTCCTTGGGTAGATTTAACTTTACTATTACCAAAAAATTTGCTGCTCATAATATTTGTTTTTATAAAGATAGTTTTTTTGATTTTGATTGGGGAAAAGAAAAAAAATAAAAGGGCAGGTCCAGCCAACCATAGCCTTACTACCCTTTTACAAAATAGGGTGTGATGCCCTACGGTTCAAAGGTAATGAATATACTCAGATGAATACTATGGATATGGTTTTAGTTAAAAAAATTAAATCTCCAATCCATTAGGTACTTATTAAAAAGCTGAGCGTTTATTAATTATCTGTAGATGCAGGAGTTTCAATAGTGGAACTTTCACCAGCACCAAGATTAATTCTAAGAACCAATTCATGTGTTTTTAGGTTTAGTTGGGAGAGGGAACTTTCTGTAGGCACTTCATAGGCATAGCCGATATCAAAAGTTCCTAAAGAAATTAATGACATTAAAGAGAGGGCACTACTAGTTCGGTAAGAAATCCCAAAGTCAAAAGTGTTTTTCCAACTTAGCATTCCTGTTAGGTCAGTGGTTGCTGAAAGACCACTGACTTTTCTTAACATTACAGAAGGTTTGAAAAGGATGTTGCTTGTCAAGGGTAGATAGGCTCCACCGGCTAAATAAGAATGAACACGATCTTTTGAAGCAATTGCTTGATCTTTATCTCTATCTACATTGAAAAGTCTAGGAATAGAAAAAGAGAGCCAAAACGTTTCTGCATTTAAAAATGCTCCCGCTCCTACATTAGGGACGAAACGAGAAAGCTGTTGTTTGGTTGGATCCGAGATTGAAGAATAAGAGGCCAATCCACTTGGATCCGCATTGTAAAAATTACCCCCTCCTTTTAGTCCTAGATAGAGCTCCATTCCTTCATTTAGCTCCAGTTTATATGAAAAATCTATATATGCAAAGGTTTGTTGTTCTATAAAGACTTTATCTGAGACAACTGAAAGACCAAGACCTACATTGTTTTTGCGTGCTGAAGAATACGAAAAAGCAAGAGTTGATGGCGCATCATCAATGGAAGACCATTGCTGTCTTGAAATAAAAGAAAAGGTATTTGCACCCTCTGCTCCAGCAAATGCGGGATTGATTACGTTCATGTTATAACGGTACATGGAGTAATAGCTCTCTTGTTGTCCAAACGAGAAAAAAGACAACAATAATAGTAAGTAATTTAATTTTTTCATGATCATCTTGTTAAATATAGCCAGCCCTCAAAATCAATTGTATTATTTCCATCTAAATCAATACGGTAGTAATAGCTTCCTTCGGGTAAAGGACTGCCGTTACTATTCCCAGTCCAATCATTCCGATAATTTTTTGTTTGGAACACTAAATATCCGGATCGAGTATACACAAAAACCTCACTTTTAAAGTAACGGTCTATTTCTTTTATCTGCCACGCATCATTTATTCCATCACTGTTCGGAGAGAAAAACGTTATGATATCTATCGAAGCTTTAAGCGCGGGATTATCAAAATTTTGAGGGAAACTGTTTTGATCTAAGGGATCCGTTCCAGCAATGCTTTCATCTAGGTTAGGAAAACCATCTCCGTCTTGATCATTATAAGGATCATCATCAACCGTATCAAGTTGGTCTATAACACCATCCTGGTCTTCATCTAAGCCGTTTGATTCTAAATAATTTGGTTTACCATCTAAATCGGTATCATCATCGGTAGGGTCACCATTCTGATTAAGGTCTTCATTTAGTGTAAGGATACCATCACCGTCGTCATCTTGGTCAAGGGGGTTAAGGATGCCATCTGAGTCTGTATCTAGATTTAATTCTAGTAGAGAAGGAACACCATCATTATCATCATCTGTATCATGATAGTCTGGGATGCCGTCATTGTCTGTGTCTTTTAGAATAATATTGGTGTCATTAGAGAGCTCTAAACGGGTAAGTTGCCCATCATTGTCATCATCTATATCTAAATAATCTGGGGTTCCGTCATTATCAAAATCTAAAGCGTCAGCGGAATTACCGTCTCCATCTTGATCAGGAACCTCATTAATTGTATCGATTCCATCGCCATCATCATCCCTATCTAAGTAATCTGGAATTTGATCTAAATCACTGTCGATTGCATCTTCTGGATTAAAGTCAAGATTGGGATCAGGATTTTCAAATAAAGTGTAAACACCATCATTATCATCATCTGGATCTAGAAAATCGACAAAGCCATCTTGGTCTGTATCTTGAGCATTATTTTCAACAGTGATATCTTCAATCAAGCCGCCTTGGAAAGAGCCTTCAAACTCACTATAAATATGGTCGCCATCATCATCAGGATCTCTTGAGTTGATGATTCCGTCTCCGTCAGTGTCCGAGATAATTAGGTCTACTGAGACTTCGCTAACAGGAGTCTCCACGGTTTCTAATTCAAAAACTTCTAAGACGTTGGGAGTTGCTTCAATAAATTGTGGTGTGGTTGGAATAGGAACTTGAGGATCACCTGGTGTAGTGTTAATGTAGGCGATTTCCACTTCATAAATTCCATCTCTGTTGGTATCGTCAGGATTATTTGGATCAGGAATATTGATAAAGGCAAGGTATCCTTCGCTGACATCATTTTTTGAAGAAGGGCCACCAAAATATTTTTGTTGTCCTTCGCTAGAGGAAGGTTCTCCACCAACTATTTTCATTTTAGACGCATCAGCACCTCCCACAATTTTCTTTCTAATTTTCCATTTACCAACACCTCTGTCAGTTCTTGGCCTTTGATTTACTTTAGGCTCAACCGGACTCTTTTTGCCAGTGGTATTATTAATAGAGATGAAGTGGTCTTGAAAAAAGGTGATAAACACATTTTCAGCAACATCCACAATTCCATCATTATCGTCGTCAATATCAGGAATATCACCTAATGCATCCGAATCATTATCCCCATAAACATCAATCTCATCCGGAATTCCGTCATTATCATTATCCTTAGAAAATTGATCATTAAGAGGGAAAGCATCTTGACCGTCTAGGACACCATCACCGTCGGTATCTGGATTGTTGGGATCGGTTCCGTTTAACTCTTCTATAAAATCAGAGAGGCCGTCATTGTCACTATCTAAAGGGCTTTCGTTTGGATTTTTAGGGTTGGTGCCTGCCACAATTTCGTCTAAGTCACTATAACCATCATTATCATCGTCCAGGTCTGCATTGTCTCCTATTCCGTCTCCGTCATTATCCTTAGATTCATTCGGGTCTAAAGGGAATGCATCTTGTGTATCTGGTACACCGTCATTGTCATCATCAATATCAATTGCATCGGCTAGACCATCTCCGTCGGTATCTTTTGAGTACAAAGGATTTAGTGGAAAGGTATCTTCACCATCAGGCACTCCGTCGCCATCTGAATCAGAATTTTTCGGATCAGTTCCTATGAGGAGTTCTTCAGCATTTGAGAGACCATCTCCGTCTATATCTTCTGGAAAGTCTAATTTATTTTTGGGATCGGTGCCAGCTTCAATCTCTTCAAGATCACTGAAGCCGTCATTATCGTCATCTTGGTCTGCATTGTTTCCAATACCATCGGAATCGGTATCTTCACTTTCTAATGGATCATAGGGGAAGACATCTGTTCTATCCAAAACGCCATCGTTATCATCATCATCATCCAGTAAATCCGGGATTCCATCTCCATCTTGATCACTGTTGTTGTCTGGATCAAGAGGAAAGGCGTCAATTTTATCATTTACGCCATCATTGTCCGTGTCAAAGTTGTTTGGATCAGTTCCTAAAGCAAGTTCTTCTTCATCAGAAAGACCATCGCGATCACTGTCAACAGGTGTAATTGAGGCATCAAAAGGATCACTTCCCTCTGCTAGCTCTGTGGAGTCACTGTAACCATCATTATCATCATCGGGGTCAGCATTGTCTCCTATTCCGTCCCCATCGTTATCTGAAGATTCATTGGGGTCTAAAGGGAAGGCATCCTCTTCATTTAGTACTCCATCATTATCAATATCATCTTCTTGACTGTCTGCAATTCCATCATTATCTGTATCAAAAGCATTTTCAGGATCTAGTGGAAAAGCATCTTGTTTGTCATTGACTCCATCTCCATCAGTATCTGGATTGTTTGGATCTGTTCCAAGTAAAAGTTCATCTTGTTCGGAAATGCCATCCCCGTCTTGATCTTCTGGGAAGCTACTCGAATCTAAAGGGTCAGTTCCTTCATTTATTTCTACAGCATCAGAATAAGAATCTTCGTCATCATCTGTATCGGCATTATTTCCAATACCATCTCCATCGGTATCGACGCTTTCTGTACTGTCTAAGGGGAAATCATCTTGAGAGTCTAAAACACCATCATTATCATCGTCAGTATCTTGCGAATTTCTGACTCCATCTCCATCTGTATCTAGAGGTTTGTCACTGGCATCCAAAGGATTTGTTACCTCTGATTCTTCAATTGCATCAGACCAACCGTCTCCGTCATCATCTATGTCGGCATTGTTTCCCACACCATCTCCGTCTGTATCAAGAGATTCATCAGGGTCATCGGGGAAATCATCCTCGTAGTCAAAGAAACCGTCATTGTCTGTATCGATTTCATCATCAATCAATATAATCGTAAAGTCATTGGTATCAGCAGCATTTAAATCATTATAGTTAGGGTCATCGGACGAGGGTTTTCCTGTAGTAATTAATATTTCCAAATCTCCATCAGCAGAATCATTATTTACGGTATTGATAGTTATGGTCTGAGGAACGTTCCAGTTTTCGGGAGTAAAGGTGAGTGTACTTGGATCTAAGTTGCTTACACTACCATTGGTGGATGAAATGGGTATGGTAACTGATGCTGTAGGGGCAGAAGTAAGTACTGCAGTATAGCTTCCAGCTTCTCCTTCTGAAGGATTGGCTTCAACCTCAGTAAATTCAATTCCATAGGGCACTTCTAAAGCGGTAATATTGAGGGTTTGAGTAACAGTATAACCAACCAAATCTGAGATTTGAACAATAACTTCATAGACCCCATTTCCATCAGCATCATCAAGATTTTCAAAATCTGGAGGATTTGTAAAAGTAATCGCTCCTGTGTTAGGATTAATTGAGACTTTTCCTTGATCCGCTCCGCCGACAATAGAAAACTGTGCGCGCTCACTAGCTGTGATAGTAGGACCTGCTGTCCTACCCTCAGTGATGGTTGCTGCATTTGAAGAAGTAATTGTTGGTGCTGTATTATCAAAGCTAAAGCTCCCGCTTAAATCAGTTTGATCTGTAACTACTTTATTTGGGGCAGTTACTTTAGTTGATGAAATAGAGTCTGAAGCCTCTAATGAAAAAACTACGGCGCCTTGCGTATAGGTATTAGAAGCTGTTAACGTAAAACTAGCCGTGAAGGTATAGGGGTTTGTCCCTGTTTCTGTAAATGTTAATGTAGGTTGGGGACTCATACCCGAAATAGTCATAGATATTGTTGAAGCATCTAATGCCCATGCCGAATCGGATAAAATACTGACAGTTATAACTTGACCTTCTTTTACAGCAGTTGGATCCTCTGTATTATCAGAAGTAAGTTCTACTGACAATCCAGGATCGGTTGCCCTCACTTCAATTAAAGTAGACAGCGTTGCTGAGTTCGTAGCAAATAAAACATCTGCCGTATTTGTAGCTGTATCGTTGATCGTACCTCCATTCAGATCCAGTCCTGTTCCATCTGTTTTTAAATCTACAGCACCGGTGATATCACCATCCTCTACAGTATAAACAAAAGTGGGTGTGGACGTTCCTGAACCACTTACATAAGTCGCATAAGCAATTGATCCATTACTTTTGGTTATATTCAAAGGTAGTCTTGGAGTTCCCGTGATTAGAACTGGTTCATCAAACACTACAGTCAGACTGATTGTGTCGGAGTTTGAAGGATTCGTATCATCGTCTGTGTAAATACCATCGGGTGTGATTTGAGTAATCGTATTTATAGTTGCCACCTTAGTGTCAATTTGATAAGTCAAGACTTTAGAAACAACATTTGTAGCAATATCGGAAGCGGTTACGGTTACCGTCACCACTCCTGTCAATCCGGGTGGATGAGAAAAGGTTCTCGACCATGTCGAATCCGTGTCTGGGGCATAACTGTTTGTAAAATCAAAACTACTCCCAGATGATGGTTCTGGATAATCCGCAGATCCTGTAACAGTTGATGAAAGTGTTTCTGTAGCAGTCAGCGTAAAAACGACTTGTTCTCCAGTGACAAAAACATCATCAGCGTCATCTTCAGTTAAACTAAAATCGAAATAATTATCAAGCGTTAGTGTAATACTTTGAGTGCTGGAACCTCGATTATCAGCAGCGTCTTTACCCTCTGCATTAATATAAACCGCACCGTCCAATGACTGATTCGTAGGAGCAGTCCAGTCATAAAACCAAACTTTTGAGGCTGTAGAAGCAGATTCAGTCATCGTGATTACTGTACCGGTAGTGGTTATAGAGAGTGTTGCTGCGGTGGATAAACTCTCATCAAATGTTGCAGTTATCCTGACAACCTCACCCCCTTTAACAATTAAGTCGTTGTGGTTTTGGCTCAGCGTTGCTTCTGGAGGAGTAATGTCAAGTACGTCTATTTTAAACGTTCTTTTTAATTGGGTTGGTGGTGACTCCGTCGTAGTTATTTCAACCAAAATCTTAAAACTAGTAGTGCCACCAGCAATTTGAGAGACCCCAGCTGAATTAATAGTAAGTTCGGCTGAACTTATATCAAAATATTGATTATCATAGAGCGTGGAACTGATAACATAACTATCCACAGTTGTACTTACGCCACCATTCAAAAAAACAAAATCTCCAACTTTGTCATTTGCTGAAATCTGATCGGAAAGCGTTGTAGAAGAAAGCCCAAAATCCATCCATCCTTTCAAATAAGGATATCCATCATTAATTGCGTCATTCTGACCCCAAATGGTTGAGGAATCTAACCCACTTTTACTTAGAGCGCTTGATGAAGCTAATGTAGAAGTAGGCAAACCTTCTGAGTTTATAGTTGATGTTACTATACCCGTATCGATATTTTCGTAAAAATTCTTAGAATTACTAAGTGTACTGTCCCAATATATATTATCAATTTGAGGTGTATTATTACCGGTATATTTATTATGTCTCGAAATTGGAGCATTAATCACACTACTCCCATCTAGTTCCTTAAATAAAATAGCAGAATACGAATTTTTAATTGTAGGTGTACCGCTATTTACCGAATTAACAACATTTCCTACAAGCCCTCCAACAGCAAAATCTTCTCCAATAATATTTCCTTTAGCATATGTATTTTCAAGCGACATCCCATTAAAACGAGCTGCTATACCCCCAACGGTCGTACTCTCACCTTTAATTGTCCCAAGGAAATAGGTGTTTTTTAATTTATAGTCTGAAGAAATTACAAAGTTTCCCAAGATACCGCCAACATAATCTGGACCAGATGTTGAGCTTGAAAAGTCAATGGTCCCTTCAAAAAACAGATCGCTAAGAAAAAATGTTGCACCCAGAGACAAAGCCTCTCCGGCTATTATCCCTCCAATTGTTGTTGGACTGTATCCAGAATTGATAATATAATTAGCATTCAGAATTCCCAATTTAATAACCCCTGAGGGGTTGAAAAAATCATCACTTAATTCGCCTATAAAGCCTACAGAACCATCATCAGAGTTTGTAGTAGATCTATTTATATGTAGATTAATTATTCTATGATAATTTCCATTGTAGAACCCTTCAAAATAATCATATTGTGACCCCCAACCAAGAGGCTTCCAACCCTCATTATTACCATTTGCTGAAGCATCATTAGAATCATTATACGAACCTCCAACACTATCATCGTCTGAGTCATCCCAAAATTCTGTGGGTGAAGCATCAATATCGGCAGTTTGAAGAAATATTTTTCCTTTAGACCAACTGGTTGAAGAATTATTTTCAATTTGTTCTTGAATCCAAAGTAATTCTTCTAAAGTTGAAATAAGATATACTGAATCGCTTTGGTCACCGTCTAAATTAACATCTAGAGCTAGGGAGGACTCTGTTGATAGTGTCGGAGCAACAGCAGAGGTTTGGGCATTGACAAACGAACAAAAAAATAAATGGCTCATCAAAGCGCCTACAAAGAGACTATTTTTCATTACTAAATCTAATACTGCAAAAATAATGTTTTTTTACTATTTTGTAGTGAGTAAAAAAAAGTCTCTTTACATCTCCACATAAACAGTATTTAGTTTCACAATACAATTTGAAAGGAAGTTTTAATAATTAGACCAAAACGATTAAGGCTTTTTTTGAAAAAGAAACATTTAGAGTGTTTTTGAAAAGAGTCTCGTTTAAACACTGAAAATTTGACAATATGTATTAATTTTATACTTTAATTAATGAAACGTTCATTAATAGGTCCTATAGCTCAGTTGGTTAGAGTAGCTGACTCATAATCAGTTGGTCCCTGGTTCGAGCCCAGGTGGGACCACCAACAAACCCTCTAAGTCCTTGACTATGAGGGTTTTTGTTTTTAATGATTTAATTGTCGAACCAATTGTCGAACCAAAATCATTAATTTGTAGTATGATTTATGATTCCCTTATTGATAAGTTGAATTATCTTGATGAAGAGACATCCCCTAAATGGGGAAAAATGAATTCAGTTCAAATGATTAATCATTGTAATAATTTTATTGAAGTCTCGTTGGGAAACCAAAAAATTAGTCTTTGGACAAGATTATTTGGGAGACTTTTTGGAAAAGTATTTTTGAAATATTTAAAATCATTAGACTTTGATATTAATAAGTATCCAAAAAATTCAAAAACCTTAAAAGAGTTTAAACCTTTTATTCCAGAAGAATCATTTTTAATTCAAAAAAACAGACTTACTGAAAATATTAAAATAGTTAAGGAGTTAAAATCTCATTATACTATTCACAACATATATGGTAATATTGAAACTATTTTATTTAAGAAACTAGTTTATTTCCACACTTCATATCATTTTAATCAATTTGGAATTTTATAATTGGTT
>QXZA01000007.1 GCA_009886625.1 Flavobacteriaceae bacterium | reverse complement strand
TCCCCTTTTTTTATGGATATATATAACCTCTCCAAAAGGTGGGTCCGCCTCCGTTATATTTCCATACAATAGTTCCAGACGGTGTAACCTCCCAATATCCATAATCACCTTCACAGATTAGAGTATTTCCATTAGCAAGCCGATAGGCACCTGAAATTTTTCCAAAAAATAGATCTGGATGTGTATAACTCCATGCCTCTTCAGGAGTATCCCAATTTTTTGGATTAGGATCGAAACTAGCAGGTAATATAAATTCATATACTACGGATTGAGAATCTCTTGAACCATTCATATAAATCAAAAAATTACCTCTAGTAGCTGGATCATGTTCTACTAATGTTGGATGATGGTTATTAAAAAAGAGGCGTTCTGAGAGACTTCCATAGGTGGAAGGGTTGCCAAAACGGAATTTTAAATCACCTAGTTCAGATTTCGTTTCTTCTGTAGTGTAAGAATGTGGGATAACCCATACTTCACTATAGAAATTCACACTTAAATAAATCACATCTCTAACAGTATCATAAAATAATCCATTAGCATGCATAAGATCTCCAGTATCATTTAAATCATAGTTGAGATCTATTTTCTCTGGATAATCTTCTATACTCCCAAAATTAGATAGTGAAGAACTAGAATCTTGTATCAAATGATCAACACTTCGCCATTCCCATTCAATATCAAATGTATTGGGATTCAACTCAATAATTTTCTCCAGATATATGGGTCCATCTCCCTCATATCCAAGTGCACTTGCTTGTTGCGGATTGAAAAGTTCCCAAATTAATAAAAGTATATTTCCATTGGGTAACACTTCAAAATCATGGTGTAAAAGTTCTGTCTCAGTATTCACTTCATATTCCCAAAGTGTTTCTCCTGTAGGAGTAAGCTTTCTTAAAATTCCTCCATAACCTCCAAATGAAAAGGATACGGATTCGGGTTTAAATAAGCCCATCAGATTTCCATCAGAAAGGAGTTTTAGTTCATTTCCAAGTTTGGAGCTAAAATTCCATGTCTGTAGTTTATTTCCAATTTTGTCAGTTAAAAAGGCTTGAGTTCCTCCATTTTTAATCATGAAAATAGGATTGACATCTATCTTCTTAGGAACATATAACTCAATCTCACTTGCTACCTCTGGAATGGGAAGAAAGATGGCTGTAATCACAAAATCACTTGTCGCTGTGAAAGTATATTCCTCTAATTCAATTGGGGTTTCAAAACCTTCCCAACGGTCAAAGTAAAAACCTGACTCTGGAGTTGCAACAAGGTTAATCGTACTATTCAAATCATAAACTCCTGACTCCAAAGATAGTGCACCTCCCCCACTAATTGAAAAAGTAAGAGTAACTGAAGTTATTTCTTCCTCAGAGTTCAAATCAGAGGAACACTGAATAAGACTAAAGACAACAAGAAAACTAAAAAGACTTGAATAATAAAAAGATTTTAAACTTAGAGATTTCATAAAAGGAAATTTAAATTATAAAATTAAAGAAAAAGTCTATCCTTATAATATTTGAAACAAAAAATGTGATACATAAAAGAATAGAATTGAAAGGGATTCTCCTAAAAATTTGGAGTAATTTTGAATCATGGAAGAAACAGTAACTATATTTGGAATACGCGCAATTCTTGAAGCCATTGAATCTGGAAAATCACTTGACCGTGTTTGGTTGTTAAAAGGCACACAAAGTAAGCTCTTTGAACAACTCTTACATGTCCTTAGAAATAAGAATATTCCATTTAGTTTTGTTCCTGTAGAGCGACTTGATCGCTTCTCAAGCAAAAATCACCAAGGAGCTGTTGCAAGAATTGCAGCATTGGCTACTCAAGAGATGGAGCCACTGGTAGAGGCAATATTAAAAGAGAAAAAAAATCCTATTTTTCTTCTTTTGGATGGAATTACAGATACAAGAAATTTTGGAGCTATATTAAGATCTTCTGCTGCAACTGGTGTTGATGCTGTTTTTATATCTAGTACTGGTAGTGCACCACTAAATGGAGATGTAGTTAAAACCTCAGCTGGAGGAGCTTTTAAGGTTCCTATTTCAAAAGTACAACATCTCAAAGATGTGGTCTATTATCTGAAGGCTCATGATATTTCTACCACAGGGATTACAGAGAAAGCTACAGAGTCCATTTTTGAAACTGAGCTTACAGGACCGATTGCCTTAGTTTTTGGCTCAGAAGATATAGGGATTTCAAAAGGTTTATTAAAAATTTTAGATCATAAAGTTAAGCTACCCATGACAGAAGCCATAGATTCATTAAATGTATCTGTTGCTTGTGCAGTAGTGTTTTATGAAACCCTAAGACAGCGTAAATAGACTGCACAAAAAACTTATATTTATAGCATGAATACTCCTTTAGCAGAACGCATGCGACCAAAATCTCTAGCTGATTATTTCGGTCAAGAGCATCTGGTGGGACCTGAAGGAAGTTTAACTCAAATGATAACCCATGGTGTTTTTCCCTCTCTCATCTTTTGGGGACCACCAGGAACAGGAAAAACAACTCTCGCCCAATTACTCGCCTTAGAAAAAGAACGCCCTTTTTATCAATTATCAGCCATAAATGCAGGGGTAAAAGAAATTAGAGAGATCATCAATAAAGCAGAACATTCAGGAGGCTTATTTTCTGGAAAAAGTCCAATTTTATTCATCGATGAAATTCATCGATTTAGTAAATCGCAACAGGATTCTTTATTAAACGCAGTAGAAAAAGGAATAATTACTTTAATTGGCGCCACTACAGAAAATCCAAGCTTCGAAGTCATTAATGCTTTACTTTCAAGGTGTCAGGTATATACACTAAACACCCTTGATAAAGAAAATTTAGAAAAAATCTTAACTCATGCTTTAGAAAAAGATAGTGTTTTAAAAAATTACTTAATTAAATTAAACGAGACAGAAGCTTTGATTGAATTGGCGGGAGGCGATGCAAGAAAGCTTCTTTCATTGTTTGAGTTAGTTATTCAAGCCCAAAGCGAAAAGCAATTCACGCTGACAAATGATCTTGTTTTTAAAACAGTGCAAACCAATAGTGTTCTCTTTGATAAAAATGGGGACTTTCATTATGATATTGTCTCGGCCTTTATAAAGTCAATTCGTGGGAGTGATCCCAATGGTGCAATTTATTGGTTGGCTAGGATGATTGAAGGGGGTGAAGACATTAGTTTTATTGCAAGAAGAATGCTCATTCTTGCTGCAGAAGATATTGGAATTGCCAATCCCACTGCATTAGTTTTAGCCAATAGCACCTTTCAAGCAGTCAATAGTGTGGGTTATCCTGAAGGGAGAATTTTACTTAGTGAATGTGCTTTATATCTAGCTTCCTCTCCCAAAAGTAATGCTGCCTATAAAGCAATAAATACAGCACAAGAGAAAGTAAGAGAAACGGGGAATCTCCCTGTACCTCTTCACCTAAGAAATGCACCTACAAAATTGATGAAAGATCTAGGTTATGGAGAAGAGTACAAGTATGCACATGATTATGAAAATCAATTTGCAGAACAGGAATTTCTCCCTGAAAAAATAAAAGGAATCAAACTTTACAATCCAGGAGATAACCCAAAAGAAAAAAGTATTCGAGAATTTCTAAAATTTCGATGGAAAAAGAAGTATGGGTATTAATGCTTACGCCAAAAAAATGGTGTAAAGAGAATCAATACGGTAAACAATTCTAATCTTCCAAGAAGCATTAAAAAGGTAGCCCACCATTTTCCAATATTAGGAAGTGATGCATAATTTTGACTAGGTCCGAAATCACCTAAAGCTGGACCTACATTTCCCAAAGTAGATGCTGCCAAACCAATAGCCGATTCAAAGTCTATTTTTAATAATCCAAAACCAAGTGCTCCAATGATAAAACTGAGCATATAAAGAATAAAAAAGCCCAGTATATTATAGGAAATTGAATCGCTAACTGTCTTTTTATTATATCGAGCTTGGATAATTGCATTGGGATGTAGAGCACGTTTAAACTCTAAAAATCCACTTTTGATCATTAGCATATGACGTACTACTTTAACTCCTCCTGCAGTCGAACCTGAAGATCCTCCTAAAAACATTAATCCGAAGAAAACAATTGTTAAAAAGGGAGTCCACATAGTAAAGTCAGCTGAAACAAATCCCGTAGTTGTAATTACTGAAACCACTTGGAAGAGTGCATCACGAAACGTTGATTCTAATTGGCTAAAGTTAGTACTTCCACCTACGGCAAAAAACCCTTCCTTATTCAATACAACTAAAGCGATGAGAACCGTAAATATAATTAAGAAGGAAGTGTACACTTTAAATTCTTCATCTCGAAATATTTTTTGGAATTTCCGAGTAAAAGCATAATAACTTAAAACAAAATTCATCCCTGCTAGGAACATAAAAAAGATTATAATGTACTGAATTAAGGGTTGATCATCCCAAAAGGTAATACTAGAATTTTTAGTCGAAAATCCACCTGTAGAAAGCGTACTCATGGAATGGTTAATTGCATCAAAAAAAGACATCCCAGCAAAATAAAGCAAGAAGGTTTCAAGCAAAGTATATGCAACATAGATCAACCACAAGCGTTTGGCTGTATCTGTAATTCTCGGATGTAATTTATCTCCACCAGGCCCTGGAGCTTCAGCAGTAAATAACTGTGTCCCTCCTATACCTAAAAAAGGTAAAATTGCAATTGCTAAAACAATGATACCCATCCCCCCTATCCAATGAGTCGTACTTCTCCAAAATAAAACACCTTTTGGAATACTTTCAATATCATTTAGAATTGACGCTCCAGTGGTTGTATAGCCTGATATTGTTTCAAAAAAAGCTGCTGAAAAATCAGGAATGGTAGCTGTAAGCAGATATGGTATGGTTCCTGACAAGGACATTAAAATCC
The DNA here is from genome assembly GCA_009886625.1 of Flavobacteriaceae bacterium. Classification (GTDB taxonomy): domain Bacteria; phylum Bacteroidota; class Bacteroidia; order Flavobacteriales; family Flavobacteriaceae; genus MS024-2A. The sequence continues at coordinate 19,022 of QXZA01000007.1, read as the reverse complement.
ACCCAAAACTAACAATAAGATATCCTTCCCTTCTTTGTATTTGTTTATTGTGTTGCCTTCCAAAAAGCATCATCAATGCGCCAGTAGAGAGCACTAAAAAAGCAGAAAGTGTTAATTCAAAGACCACACCGTCCTTTACAATAAAACTAGTCAGTGCAGAAAATAACATAAGACCCCCGTTAAAGAGTAACAGTATCCCCATTAAAAATATGACGATCTTATAGTTTAGGCTATGCATAGACTTTATAAAAATAAACTTTCAATACGCTTTATAGAGCGGGGCAGACAACATACCACAATTCGATCCCCAGCGCTAATTTTATAATCTCCTAATGCAATAATTCCTTCACCGTCTTTGATCACTCCCCCTATAATTGCTGTCCTTGGAAAATCTAGATCTTTAATTTTATATCCTGTAACTTTAGAATTCGCATTTACAATAAATTCTAAAATCTCGGCATTGAGGTTGTTTAACGTTGTCATATCGACAACTTCTCCCCTACGGATATATCTAAAAATGGTATTCGCTGTAAGAAGTTTTTTATTGATCAGAGTATCGATTCCAATGGAGTGAGACAATTGAAAATAATCCATATTTTCTACCAAGGCAATTGTTTTCTTCACATTTTTGGTGCGAGCCATTAAACATGACATGATGTTCGTTTCAGAATTTTCTGTAACCGAAATAAAAGCGTCCATAGTAGAAAGATCTTCTTCCTCCAAAAGTTCTGCATTTCGACCATCTGCATTGATAACTAGGGCTTTGGGTAGTAAGTCGGCAATTTCAAAAGCTTTCTTTTTATTTTTTTCAATAATAGTGACATTAAACTTTTTCTCGCAAAGTTCACGGGCTGTATTGTATCCTATTCTGCCTCCTCCCAAAATCATAACGTTCTTGATTGAAGCCTTTCGTTTCCCTGTTAATTTATAAAGCTCTTCTACACCTTCTTTTAGAGTGATAAAAAAGACAGTATCCCCTGATTCAAAACATGTATCTCCCCTTGGAATCATGGTATACTGTGTTCCTTTTCGTTGAATAGCGATGGGCATAAAATGAACATCAGGAAAAATACTAGCCGCCTCTTTTACACTTTTACCAACGAAAGGAACATCTTTTCCTAGACTGGTTCCAATAAGGGTAAGCGCGCCTTCTTCGAAACCATAACTGTTTGAAAAAGCAGATTGATCTAGAAGCTGTTGAATTTCAGTTGCTGCTAGTTCTTCTGGAGAGATCAGCTCATCTACACCGATTTCTTTAAAACTAATCTCATTTTTAACATTAATGAACTCAATATTAGAAATACGTGCAATTGTTCTTTTACTACCCAGCTGTTTTGCTAATGCACATATCGTGATATTAGTTGCTTCTTCAGAAGTAACTGCAATAAACAAATCTGAACTGGCCACTTGTGCTTCTTCCATTAACGCCAATGACATCGCATTGCCGTGGATACCTCGAATGTCTAGATGAGATTCTGCATAGTTTAGTCGATCTTTATCGGTATCAATTAAAATGATATCTAAAGACTCAAAAGAGAGGAGTTTGGCTAGATGAAAACCTACTTCACCTCCGCCTGCAATGATTATTTTCATAAGTGCGTATCGAAATACTTCAACAAATATACAAATATTAGCTACTAGAGTCATAAAGAGAGAGAAACATCCTTCCCAAATTAGTATCTTTGACCCTTGCTATGAAAAAAACAATTAAACCGAATCAAAATAATCCTGAAGCCAAAAAAAAGCAAGTGACCCAGATGTTTGATGGGATTTCAAAAAGCTATGACTTGCTCAATAGAATCATTACTCTAGGAGTGGATATCATTTGGCGAAAACGAGTTGTTAAATTAATTGAAAAAGTAGATCATGAATCTATTATAGATATTGCAACAGGAACCGGAGACCTCGTTTTAGCACTTTCAAAATTAGATACTAAAAAGATTATTGGCCTTGATATTTCTCCAGGGATGCTAGAAATTGGTAAAGAAAAAGTTCTTGCTAGAAAATTAGGAGATCGAATTGATATGCAACTGGGGGATTCTGAGGCACTTCATTTTGAAGACAATAGTTTTGCAGCCGTAACAGTAGCATTTGGAGTAAGAAATTTCGAAAATTTAGACAAAGGCTTATCTGAGATTTTTAGAGTTTTAAAATCAAATGGTACCTTAGTAGTGCTTGAAACTGCTGTGCCTAAGAATTTCATACTCAATAGATTTTATATGTTTTATACTCAAAACGTCATGCCGTTTGTTGGAAAACTATTTTCTAAAGACCGCAGTGCGTATGAATATCTCTCAGATTCTGCAGCCGCTTTTCCTCATGGTGAGGTCTTCAACAATATTTTACGCAAAAATGGGTTTATAGAGGTAGAAGATTTGCCACAAACATTAGGTATCGCTTCTATTTATTTTGCAAAAAAAGCTTAACAAACATTACCTTCTACTCCTCTTTTCCTGCTTATGCTATACGCCAGGGCTACTTGCACAATATCCTACGGTTAGAGAACGAATTATCAATCTCCCTACATTTGACCAAAAGCCCATACATTACGGTTACTATATCGGCTTGAATCAGTATGACTTCAAATTTGATTACGTTGACTACTATTACAAAGAGTTACGGTATAAAGATGTTGCTGTTATTCCAAAATCTGGATTTTGCGTTGGTCTTATTGGAGACCTTAGGCTAAATACTTTTTTCAACCTTCGTTTTGAACCTGGACTTTATTATAGTAGAAGAGAATTACAATATCCCGACATCGTTGGATTTAACAAAGAGTCTGATAAACTAAGAGAAGTGAAATCCACCTACATCCACCTCCCTATTGTGTTGAAAATTAGCACTAAAAGGATTAATAACTTTAGGCCTTTCATTATGGCTGGATTTTCAACTGACTTCAACTTGTCGAGTAACCATAAAAATAGAGATGATAACGCTAGTAATGTTTTTAGAACAACTTCTCAAAACTTAAATTATGAATTAGGGTTAGGCTTTGATTTTTATCTCTATTATTTTAAGTTCTCACCTTCTCTAAGAGGTATTTTCTCTTTCCAGAATGAATTAATCCCAGATGCAAATCCAAACAGTCCGTGGACTGGAATCATTGATTCCATGTTTAGCAGAGGAATTGCAATTATTATCACATTTGAATAACTACCTAGCTCGAAATATTTCGCTTAAAAAAATTGCTCCAGCTACAGCAACATTGAGACTTTCTGCTCCCCTTCCTGATTTAAAATTAGGAATACTAACCTTATGATTCAAAATTTGTTCCACAGATTCAGAAAGCCCGTGAGATTCGCTTCCAAAAACAACACTTGCTCTGGTTTCAAAATTCGTTTCATAAAGAGAACTTCCATCTAGATCGGCTCCATAAATAGGTTTGTTTAATTCAATTAACTTTTCGCTTAAATCTTCCACATAATGACATTGAACTCTTGCTATAGATCCCATTGATGCCTGAATTACTTTGGGATTAAAACAATCAACGGAAGTTTTACTACACAGCAGTTGAGAAAGCCCAAACCAATCACATAAACGAATAATTGTCCCTAAGTTTCCGGGATCGCTAATACCATCTACTACTATAGTGATATTTTCATCAACTATTTTTTTAGGTATAGGAAGTTTAAAGACGCCCAAAACTGGACTAGGTGATTTAAAGTGTGTAATTCCCTTCATTTCATTTACTGCAACAAGCTCTGATTGGGGATGAAAATGGGGTGCAATTGAAAATAAAGAGACACAGGTCCACGATGCTGATAGCAATTCCTCTAAAACTTTTTCTCCTTCGGCAACAAAAAGTCCAGTAGCCAAACGATACTTTTTTTGTTTTAATTGGAGGATTTGTTTGCGTTGATTCTTACTGACCATAAAAATGACTTATTTTTGAGAAATAATACAACTTGTGTGCATCAGCTCGTAACAAAATTAAGCATTCTATTCATACTGTTCTCTATTTTAGCAGGATGTTCGGGCACTCGTTATCTGAAGACAGAGAAACTACTCATTGATAAGGTTGAAGTCTTTGAGAATGATCAGTTATTAAAAAATAACCCAGTAAATTTCATCATCACCACGCCTCCCAATAAAAAATTTCTAGGAATCCCCTTTGGAAAAATACTTTACGAAACAGCTCATCCCAATCCGAAAATCAAATTTCAAGAGTGGCTTCAAAAAAAAGAAAAAAGATCAAAACGCCTAAGTAAACTATTGTCTAACAAACAAGTGGCTGCACTGGAAAATTATGGTGCTTCATTTAATTCCTGGTTAAAGAAAACAGGAGAAGCGCCTGCAATCTTAGATAGTATTGCAATTAAAAATTCAAAAAATAGAATTTCTCAATATTATAAAAACCTAGGCAACTTTGATATTGAAATAACTATTGATACCGTAAAAACCAAAAAAAATAAGGTAACCCTTAAATATTTAATTCTTCCGAAAAGTAAATATCAAATTGATTCTATTACTGCCCAAATCAACTCTTCAGACATAGACTCCATTTACAAAAAACATATTGATGCAAAACTCATCAAAAAAGGAAGTCCTTTTGAGATCAAAAAGTTTGAAGATGAGAGGACTCGCCTCATCCAGTTATTTAGAAATAATGGGATTTATAATTTCCAACAAAATAGTATCCAATTTACAGCGGCTATTGACAGCTCGGGTATGGACACGAAAATTCCTGTAAATATTCAAATTAACAACATCCAACAACGAATAAACGATACCCTAAAAGAAATTTCCTACGCAATACATCATGTTAAAGAAATTGAAGTTTACATCGATGATTTAAAGAATCAAGAAAGTTTTGATCAATTTACAGATACCCTAAACTATAATGGGTTTACACTCTTAAGTAAGGGTAAATTAAAATACCGTCCCAAGGCCATCGCCTCAGGAATTGCAATTAAAAAAGATGCTGTTTACAGTGATGAAAACAGAAACATTACTTATCGATATTTCACAAGTCTTAAGAATTTCAAATACCCTAGCATTAGTTACTCACCAATAGAAGGCCAGAAAGACGCCCTTAAAGCATCGCTTTTCCTCACCCCTAAAGAGCGCTTTTCTCTTGGCTTTGATTTGGATTTTTCCCATTCAAATATTCAAGATTTCGGTGTGGGTCTAGGTGGAGGTTTAGGAATCCGAAATGTATTCAGAGGAGCCGAATTGCTTGAGCTCAACATAAAAAATACAGTAGGTGCTTCTAGAGATATAGCTCAGAGCGGTGATCGCTTTTTTAACATTTTTGAATTAGGTGCTGATTTAAAGTTAAGCTTACCTAGATTATTAATTCCTTTTGTTCAAAAAGAGTTAATCCCAAAATCGATGAGCCCTAAAACAGAATTAATAGTAGGGAGCAGTTTTCAAGAAAATATTGGTTTAGACAAACAGTTTTTTAAGGGAACCTACCAATTTGATTGGCAACCGAATACCAAAAAAAGAGTCCTATTCAAATGGATCGATCTAGAGTTTGTAAACAATCGCAACTTAACCAACTATTTTAATGTATATAAAAACTCCTATGATCGTCTCAATTTGATAGCACAAAATTTTAATGTAGAGCAAGACTGGGTTGATTCAAATAATAATTTAAATATCCCTGAGGGAGCCACAAATTTTATTGATGCAGTTATAAATAATGAAACCCCTTTAACAGTTGAAGACAATGAATATAAAACAATCAACACGGTAAAAGAACGTCAAGATAGATTGACTGCAAATAATTTAATTCTTGGTTCTTCTTTTAGTTTAAACTTTAACAGTCAAGAAAGTATTTTTGATGAAAATTTCTATCAGCTCAGATGGAAACTAGATTGGGTGGGGAGTGTTTTAAATCAGATATTAAATGGACTCAATGGTGAGGAAGATGCTGAAGGGAATAATGTATTTGGTGGAGTAAGCCCTTCTCAATATGTAAAAACCGAACTAGACTTTATCAAACACTGGAAACTGGGCAGAGAACAAGTGATTGCATTCCATGCCTTTACGGGAATTGCACTTCCCTTTGGAAATTCTAACAATATGCCCTTTTCTCGTTCGTTCTTTTCTGGAGGTTCCAATGATAATCGAGCTTGGAAAGCCTACAAACTTGGCCCTGGAAGTAGCAGTAATATCAATGAATTTAATGAAGCTAATTTAAAAATTGCCTTCAATTTAGAATATCGTTTTCCTCTCGCAGGCCCATTAAAGGGAGGTGTATTTATTGACACAGGAAATATTTGGAATCTCTGGGATGATGTTGAAGACCCTGCAATGAAATTCGAGGGATTTCAAGATTTAACTGAAATTGCCATAGGATCAGGATTTGGACTGCGTTATGATTTTGATTTTTTAGTCTTTCGCTTTGATACTGGATTCAAAACCTACAACCCTGCCCTTCCAGAAGAGAAAAGATGGTGGAATGAGTATAATTTAAAAAATGCTGTTTTTAATATCGGTATCAATTATCCGTTCTAGAATCAAATAAGTTTAATATTTTTGCCCAAAATCAAATTAAATGAATCATTCAATTCCTACTGGTGTTGTCACCGGAAAACAAGTACAAGAAGTTTTTAAGCTTGCTAAAGCAAAAGCATTTGCAATCCCTGCCGTAAATGTAATTGGTAGCGACACGATTAATGCTGTTTTGGAGACTGCAGCTGAGTTAAATAGCCCTGTTATTATTCAGTTTTCCAATGGTGGTGCACAATTTAATGCTGGAAAAGGCTTGTCCAATGAAGGACAAAAAGCAGCAATTGCTGGAGCCGTAGCTGGAGCAAAACACATCCATGAATTAGCAGACGCTTATGGAGCCACAGTAATTCTTCATACTGACCATTGTGCTAAAAAGTTATTGCCTTGGATTGATGGTTTATTAGATGCAAGTGAAGCATTTTATGCACAACATGGGAAATCTTTATTTAGTTCTCACATGATTGATCTATCGGAAGAGCCTATCGAAGAAAATATTGCCATTTGTAAAGAATATTTGGCCCGTATGTCAAAAATGGAAATGACTTTAGAAATTGAACTTGGGATAACTGGAGGTGAAGAAGATGGTGTTGACAACAGCGATATTGATGTTTCTAAATTATACACACAACCTGAAGAAGTAGCTTACGCTTATGAGGAGCTAAGTAAAGTTAGCCCTCAATTCACAGTAGCTGCAGCTTTCGGAAATGTTCATGGAGTGTATAAGCCTGGAAATGTAAAATTGACTCCAAAAATTCTTAAAAATTCACAGGTTCACATTTCTGAAAAATATAATCTTCCTGAAAATTCAGTAGATTTTGTATTTCATGGTGGCTCTGGATCTTCTCAAGAAGAAATTAAAGAATCTATAGGGTATGGTGTGATCAAAATGAATATTGATACTGATTTACAATTTGCATTCACTGAAGGGATTCGTGAATATATGAATACAAATATTGAGTATTTGAGAACTCAAATTGGAAACCCTGAAGGTGCTGAACAACCTAACAAAAAGTATTACGATCCAAGAAAATGGTTGCGTTTGGGTGAAGAAACTTTCAAAGCAAGGTTAACCAAAGCTTTTAAAGACTTGAACAACGTAAATACATTGTAGTTCCCATTAATTTATATATTTGAGCAAAACGATTTCGCATGAGTTGGTTTAAACGAAGTGAAAAAGGAATTCACACCAAAACCGAAGAAAAAAAGGATATCCCTAAAGGACTTTGGTACAGAACACCTACTGGAAAAGTAATTGAGGCACACGAACTTGCCGAAAACAATTACGTAAGTCCAGAAGACGACTATCACGTTCATATTGGAAGTAAGGAATATTTTGAAATTCTTTTTGATGACAATACTTTTGAAGAGTTTGATGAGAAATTAAAGTCCAAGGATTTTTTAAAATTTAAAGATTCTAAAAAGTATATAGATCGATTAAAAGACGCCCATAAAAAAACAGGATTGTACGACGCAATACGAACAGCTGTAGGACCATCAAAAGGTAACAAGCTTGTGATTGCCTGTATGGATTTTAGATTTATTGGAGGATCAATGGGGTCTGTGGTTGGAGAGAAGATCATTAGAGCTGCTGATTATGCAATCAAGCACAAACTTCCTCTGATTATTATCTCTAAATCTGGAGGTGCTCGTATGATGGAATCTGCAACTTCTTTAATGCAAATGGCAAAAACCGCCGCAAAACTGGCACAATTAGCTGAAGCCAAATTACCTTACATTTCTCTGTGCACAGACCCAACAACTGGAGGAACTACAGCATCATATGCCATGCTAGGAGACATTAACATCGCTGAACCAAAAGCTCTTATCGCTTTTGCTGGCCCTAGAGTTGTTAAAGACACTACAGGAAAAGAATTACCAGAAGGATTTCAAACTAGTGAATTTCAACTTGAGAAAGGATTTTTAGATTTCATATCTCACAGAAATGAACTCAAAGATAAAATCAATCTTTATCTTGATCTAATCTTGAATCAGCCGGTAAGAAAATAATCTCAAAACTTCTTTAATTTAATTTGAGTCTAATTTGTTTGTTTACAAGGGTAATATTGTATATTTGCCCTTCGTGAAAAAACGAACTACATAATAATCATTAAAATTAATATTGGCATGTATATTTCAAGAGAAGTAAAAGAAGGTATCTTCAAACAACACGGTAAATCAGAAAAGGATACAGGTTCTGCTGAAGGGCAAATCGCTTTATTCACACACCGTATCAACCACCTTTCTAATCACCTAAAAACAAACCGTAAAGATTACAATACGGAACGTTCTTTGGTGCGCTTAGTAGGGAAACGTCGTAGTTTACTAGATTATTTAAAAGCTAAAGACATTACTCGTTATCGTGCGATTGTAAAAGAATTAGGTTTACGTAAATAATTTCGTTTACATCATTTACCGAATCTTAGTTTTTCATTGGTTGCAACAACACACAACAATTGTTTAACCAAAAAATGAAAAATGATTCCAAAAACATTTACACAAGAAATCCGTCTTGAAGACGGGAGGACTATTACAATAGAAACTGGGAAATTAGCTAAACAAGCTGACGGTTCTGTAGTAGTTAGAATGGGAGACTGTATGCTTTTAGCTACAGCAGTATCTGCTAGAAAAGCTAGTCCTGTAGACTTCTTACCCCTTACAGTAGACTACCGTGAAAAATTTGCTGCAGCTGGTAGATTTCCCGGAGGCTTTTTTAAACGTGAAGCAAGACCTAGTGATAGTGAAGTCTTAACAATGAGATTAGTAGACCGTGTATTGCGTCCACTTTTCCCAAAAGATTATCATGCTGAAACGCAAGTCATGATACAACTCATGTCACATGATGAAAACGTAATGCCCGATGCATTGGCTGGATTAGCTGCTTCAACAGCAATTCAACTTTCTGATATCCCTTTTGAATACCCAATTTCGGAAGTTCGTATTGCACGAGTGGACGGAATGTTTATTGTCAATCCAAGTAGAGAGCAATTAGATACATCTGATATTGATATTATGATCGGAGCTAGTGCTGACTCAGTGGCTATGGTTGAAGGGGAATTTGATGAAATTTCAGAAGAAGAAATGCTAGATGCAATTGCATTTGGACATGAAGCGATCAAAGATCAAATTAAAGCACAAGTTGCCTTAGCCGAAGCCGTGGGGAAAAAAGAAGTACGTACCTATGAAGAAGAAGATCATGACGAAGCTCTTGAAAAGGAAATCCATACTGCAACCTATCAACAATATTATGATATTGCTAAAAAAGGACTTTCAAAAGCTGAACGCTCTGAACAATTCTCTGAAGTAAAAGAAGCTTCTAAAGCTAGTTTTTCAGATGAAGATCTAGAAGAAAAAGGAGAGCTTATCTCTAAATATAACAACAGTGCACAGAAAAAAGCGGTTCGTGATTTAGTACTTGAAGAAGGAATACGTTTAGACGGAAGAAAAACTACTGATATTCGACCAATTTGGTGTGAAGTAGACTATTTACCCTCAACACACGGATCTTCTTTATTCACACGCGGAGAAACTCAAGCACTTGCAACAGTTACTTTGGGTACTTCAAGGGAAGCTAATATGATAGATTCTCCTTCACATCAAGGGGAAGAAACATTTTACCTTCACTACAACTTCCCTCCTTTTTCAACTGGAGAAGCGAGACCCTTACGTGGTACTTCAAGACGTGAAGTAGGACATGGTAACCTTGCACAACGTGCATTGAAAAAAGTAATGCCTGACAACTGTCCATACACTGTAAGAGTAGTTTCTGAAGTATTAGAATCAAATGGATCTTCATCAATGGCAACTGTTTGTGCTGGTACTATGGCACTAATGGATGCTGGTGTTCAAATTAACAAACCCGTTTCAGGAATAGCTATGGGATTGATTACTGAAGGAGAGCGTTTTGCAGTACTTTCTGATATCTTAGGAGATGAAGATCACCTTGGAGATATGGACTTTAAAGTTACTGGTACCGCTGATGGAATCACTGCTTGTCAAATGGATATCAAAATAAAAGGATTACGTTTTGATATTATGACTCAAGCTTTAAATCAAGCAAGGGATGGAAGACTACATATATTAAAACACCTTGTAGACACCATTGCTACTCCTAATGAAGATGTGAAAACGCATGCACCCAAAATGATTACAAGACGCATTCCAAATGAATTCATTGGAGCTATAATCGGACCTGGTGGAAAAGTGATTCAAGAGCTACAAAAAGAATCAGGCTGTACTATCGTGATAAATGAAGACCCTGTTACAGAAGAAGGAATAATTGAAATTTTAGGTACAACACCAGAAGGAATTGCTATGGTAGAAGCTAAAATTGATTCCGTAACCTTCAAACCTGTTGTTGGTAATACATACAAAGTGAAAGTAATTAAAATGCTAGACTTTGGTGCTGTAGTTGAATATCTTGACGCTCCTGGAAATGAAGTGCTTCTTCACGTAAGTGAACTTGCATGGGAAAGAACAGAAAACGTTGGAGATGTTGTTAATATGGGGGATACCTTAGAAGTAAAATACTTCGGTATTGACTCTAGGACTCGTAAAGAGAAAGTATCTCGTAAAGCACTTTTACCAAGACCAGAGAAAAAAGATTAATTTTTTTTTGAAATTCTTGTAACAAATTAATTTTTTGAACGTATCCATTGTATACGACATTGTTTAAACTATGAGACAACTAAAAATTACCAAGCAGGTAACCAATCGAGAAACCGCTTCATTAGATAAGTACCTTCAAGAAATTGGAAAAGTAGACCTTATTACTGCTGAAGAGGAAGTAGAATTGGCACAACGGATTAAAGCAGGAGATCAAATTGCTCTTGAGAAATTGACCAAAGCCAATTTAAGATTTGTTGTTTCTGTAGCTAAACAATACCAAAACCAAGGGCTAACCCTTCCTGATTTAATAAATGAAGGAAATTTAGGTCTTATTAAAGCTGCACAACGTTTTGATGAAACACGTGGTTTTAAATTTATTTCCTATGCCGTTTGGTGGATACGTCAATCAATTTTACAAGCGTTAGCAGAACAATCTCGTATTGTTCGACTTCCACTGAATAAAATTGGTTCAATCAATAAAATTAATAAAACCTACGCCTTTTTGGAGCAAGCCCATGAACGTGCACCCTCTGCTGAAGAGATTGCAAAAGAGTTGGACATGACCATTAATGACGTAAAGGAATCGCTTAAAAACTCTGGGAGACATGTATCTATGGATGCGCCCCTTGTAGAAGGTGAAGATTCTAACCTGTATGATGTACTCAACAGTGGAGAATCTCCAAACCCAGACAGAGTGTTGTTACACGAATCCCTCCGAACTGAAATAGAACGTGCACTTGAAACGCTTACTCCTAGAGAAGCAGATGTGGTTCGCTTATATTTTGGTTTAGGTGATCAGCATGCAATGACCTTGGAAGAAATTGGAGAAACGTTTGATCTAACCAGAGAACGCGTTCGACAAATTAAAGAAAAAGCAATTCGCAGGTTGAAACACACCTCTAGAAGTAAAATTCTTAAAACCTATTTAGGTTAAATTAAAAGGCAACCCACGGGTTGCCTTTTTTATATCTTTGTATCACTAAAACGTAAATAAAATGTCAGTAAAAATAGCACCTTCCATTTTGGCAGCAGATTTTGCAAACCTTGAAAGAGATACCAAAATGATTAACTCTAGTGAGGCCGATTGGTTTCATATTGATATTATGGATGGTGTTTTTGTACCCAACATTTCTTTTGGAATACCTGTACTTGCTGCAATACAAAAGCACGCAAAAAAACCCCTTGATGTTCATTTGATGATCATAGATCCTGATCGCTATATTGAAACTTTTGCAGATTTAGGTGCAGCGATATTAACAGTGCATTATGAAGCGTGTGATCATCTACATAGAACTCTTCAAAAAATTAAATCCTGTGGGATGAAAGCTGGGGTTGCTTTAAATCCTCACACACCTATAGCTTCATTAGATAGTATTATTCAAGACATTGATTTGGTATGTATTATGAGTGTCAATCCTGGATTTGGAGGACAGTCATTTATTGAAAACACCTTTGAAAAAGTAAAACAATTAAAAAAGCTTATAAATCAATACAGCAGCGAATGTCTAATCGAAATAGATGGTGGTGTAACCAACACTAATTATTCAGAATTAATTGCCTGTGGCGCCAATGTTCTCGTGGCGGGTAGTTATGTGTTTAAAGCAGAAAATCCAGCTGAAAACATCAAATTATTGAAAAGTTAAAATCTTTAATATTTGTAAATAAACTGAACTCTTCTGTTTTCAGCTCTTCCCTCAGGTGATTCATTATCTGCAATAGGCGCTTTTTCTCCTAGACCTTTTACTTGAAGCCTTGCTTCACTTATTCCTAAACTCACTAATAAATCACGAACAGTTTCTGCTCTTCTTACAGACAACTCGTTATTGAAGTCTTCGCTTCCATCTGCAGAAGCATAACCTTCAATTAATAAATTACCTTTTGGATTTTCAACTAAGATATCTCTAATCTCCAATAAGATATTACGCATTTTTTTACCCAATATTTTATCACTATTGGCTGCAAAATTGATTTTAGCACCACGATCGTTAATGGTTTTCATAATCTCACCTGAAAGCTCTGGGCATCCGTTGTTAACCACAGCACCAGCTTCATCTTTACATAAATCATCTTTATCAGGAACACCGTCATTATCTGCATCTGGCCAAGGACATCCATTATTTTCAAGTGGACCTACTTCGTCAATACAAGTGTCAGTGTCATCTGAAACACCGTCGCCATCGGTATCTGGACAACCGTTCATCTCAGGAGTTCCTGGTTGTTCAACACAGGCATCATCTGGATCGGCAATCCCATCACCATCGGTATCTGGACAACCATTATACTCTACTTTACCTGGAATTTCAGGACAAGTATCTTTCTTATCTATAACCGTATCACCATCCGTATCAGGACATCCATTATATTCTTTTAAGCCAGGGACTTCAGGACATTCATCTTTTTTGTCAGGCACACCGTCTTTGTCAATATCTCCTGATCCAAACTGATACGATACTCCAATTTGATGTTGTAAATAATTAGTCCCAAAAATTTCGAATGCATTTCTGTACTCTGTTTGTATTGTAATTCCAAAAGCTGAATCAAACATAATATCTAAACCAATACCACCAAGTACTGTCTTTGAAACATCTCTTGATAATAACCTACCGTCGATTAAATCACCGCTAATATCAAAATTTGACCATCCATATCCAGCTTTAAGAAATGGACGTAAAATTCCAGAATTCTTTGGGTAAAAATTAAAAAAAGCATCTGCCGAATAAGAAGAAATTGAAGGGTTTGAAACTCCATTAATCTTTTCAATCGTATTGATTCCTCCTTGTAAACCCAAAGAGAAACCTGCTCCTAAATAACGAGAAAGTGATGCACTTGGCCCACCAAGATTCCAATGATCTCCAACATTAAAAAAGTCTTCAAATAAATCTCCAGCATTACCCAAATATGGTGAATTATCTCCCGTTGGGTAAGTGTCTATTACATTAACGCCAATAGAGAATTTCCAAGGATTATCTGAGCTTTGTGCAAAACTCAATTGTAGAAACAAAGAAAACAGAAATAAATATAGATATTTAGTAGAAGTAAAGTTCATTTGAATGTTTTAGTAGACAATTACTTAACTCAAATATCGAGTAAATATTGTCTTAAACCGAAAAAAAAGAAGAGAATTAAATACCTTAAAATAATTAAAGGTCTTTACCTGACTTAAAAATACTTGGGAATTTTTTCTCAATCCAATCGGGAATATAGTTATTGTTCTTATCCTCTTCCACACCAGTAGCTGTAGAGACTACTGCATATAAAATTACACCTCCAACAAGAACAATAGCACCTATGCCGACAATTATTAATTCATCCATTTTATATATATATATTTAAATATACAAAATTAATTATTAAAAAAGAAAATCTAATTCAACTTCATAAGATCTTCTTGAAAGACTTTATTAAGTAAATACAGAATTTGATTGGCGTTTTGTTTAGAAAAAACCAAGGGAGGCTTAATCTTAATGACATTATGAGCAGGTCCATCGGTACTCAAGAGCACACCGTGCTCTTTCATTCTGTTTACCAAGTAGGTTGCTTGTTTTTCTAACGGAGTATTATTATAATCAACTAACTCGATTCCTAAAAATAGTCCTTGACCGCGGATACATCCCATAATGGGAAACTTTTTTGATAATTTGAGCAATTCCTCTTTAAGAAATGCACCCACTTCTCTGGCATTCTCCTGTAAGTTCTCTTCAATGACTATATCAAGAACTGTACTTGCTATCACAGTAGAAACAGGATTTCCTCCAAAAGTGTTGAAAAACTCCATACCATTTGCGAAATTTTCGGCTACGACTTTTGTACAGGCAACTGCAGCAACGGGATGTCCATTTCCTAGAGGCTTTCCTATAGTAACAATATCTGGAACAACATCGTGTAATTGGAATCCCCAAAAAACACTTCCCATTCTCCCACAACCCGTTTGCACCTCATCTGAAATGCAAACTCCGCCTTCATTTCTAATCATTTTATAGGCTTTCTTTAAAAACCCAGTAGGCAGTTCGATTTGACCTCCACAACTGATGATAGGTTCAATAATAAAAGCACCTATTTTTTTCTTTTGCCTCTTTAATGTATCAATTAAATGCTGAACTTCTTCGGCATATTTAATTCCTGTACTTTCTCCTTGATACTTTCCCCTAAAGGAATCGGGAAGCGGAAAAATATGAGTGCTCTCTGGTTTGCCACTCCCCCCTTTTCCATCAAACTTATAGGAACTAATATCTATACAACTATTTGTATTTCCATGATACCCAACTTCTGACGCAAACACTTCTTTAGACCCAGTCATCCCTTTTGCCATTCGTAAAGCTAGCTCATTGGCTTCGCTTCCAGAATTGACAAAGTGAAACACATTCAACTCGGGAGGCAATGTTGATGCAAGTGTTTTTGCCAATTGAGTAATGTTTGCATGTAAATACCTTGAATTGGTATTTAGTATACTCATTTGTTGCTTTCCGGCTTTAACAACCTTAGGGTGTTCATGGCCCACATGTGCTACATTGTTGACCATATCTATATATTTCCGTCCTTCACTGTCTATTAAATAAATCCCTTCTCCTCTGACAATATGTAGTGGCTTTTCATACTGCAAACTCATTCCTCTCCCCAAATAGTTATCTCGATCTACTTTAATCTGATCTACTTCATCCTTTCTGTTTTCCTTCAAAGGGGGTAACTTAAAAAGTAAATTTGGATCAGGACAAATCCCCTTCCAAAGCTTTTTTTGATTTGGATAAATTACTCCTGGAAAATCATCATGAAAATCAAGTGTTGATAACATCAATTGAAAATGCAAATGAGGTGACCAATTTCCATTTTCATATTGAGAACCAATACATCCTATTTGTTCGCCTTTAGCTATATTATTGCCTATTGACTGTGACAACACACTGTCTTCTGAAAGATGGCCATAAAGAGAAAAGAAGATGTTTCGATCTTCTTCATGTTGAAGTACAATCATGCCTCCATACGTTTTTTCACCTTGATCAATTACTGCCATTACGACCTTGCCCTTATAAGGAGAATGAACAGGGGTAGCCTCTGGAATCCAAAAATCTATTCCCAAGTGGATTGACCTACTTTCGTTTCCAGAATTTCCAACTTTATCATATGCTGAAGCGGTATAAATTGGTCTGGGCTCCAAATACCCCCCTGAGAGAATACAGTCCGTATTTTGCTTTTGTAACTGGTTTATTTTAAACTGAAATAAATCAAGATCATTAAAATCAACGGAATGCCCAATCCAAGAGCTTGACACACTTAAATCAAGGGCTAAAACATTACTCTTTTTAAGAGATGGAAATAATGTAGTAAGATCTAGTTTCTCGTCAAATGCCCATTTATCAAAATCTTCTCGTTTAGGGTGAGCAGAAAAATCACATGCTACCCTAAAACTATAATGAGCAAATTCCGCATTTATTTTACTCCATTTTCGTAAAACTTCCCAGGCTGCTTTCTCACTAATGATTAAATAAGTGTTTTCAGGTTCTGCTTTTTTATTAATTGCTGACTTAGTCACAGAAATTATCAAACGAATAGCAATACACGTATATAAAAATTTAAGTTCCTCTTCCTGTAAAGTGAAGGCTTTATGATACCCTCTCACAATTGGAAGAGCAGCTTCCAAAGGATCATTATGATGCATTATTCCATAGGCACAACAAATTGCTAAGTCATTTATAATTTGGGTGTAAATGGCATCGCCAAAGTCAATTAATGAAATTACTTTAGGATGTTCATAAGAAAGGGAAACCAAACAATTATTATCATTTGCATCATTATGAACAATACTTTTCCTGAGTTTTAGATATTCCTTCTCAAAAGCGTAAAAAGCTGATAAAAAATGAATGATCATTTCTTTTTCTTCTTTACTGAATAAATGAATATGGTGTTCCACCCAAGCTGCTTGGGCAATATCCCACTCAAAATTTCGATGTGCTTCTGAATGGTCAAAATTAAGTAATTCTTCAGTAATCTTACCTCCCATATGACCCAAACTAAATCTAAGATCAGATGTTTGAGGATTTACCTCACTCCAAACACGTCCCGAAATCCATGAAAGCAATCTAACATACCTAATTTGATTTTTTTCATCTTTAAAAGAGGTGATTTGCTCCCCATTTTTAGTTAAAAAAACTTTGGGAGTTGTGATTGATATTGACTTTAACTCGAGATGATTCAACATTTTTTGTTGAAATTCTAAATAGGCAAAAGAAACACCAGGACGAGAGATTTTTAATATAAATTCGGTTCCTTTCGAAGTTTGAATTTTAAAATTAAAATCTACTTCACCTGCCAAGGGAGAAGCCTCTCCATCAAGGCCAAAGAGATCATACAATATCTTCTTCGCCTGTGTTGAATCTATCGTTGTATTATCTTTGGTCATCGTTATTAAATCTTAGTCTTTAAGTTTAAAAGATTAATATAACCAATTAATTAAAAAAGTAATGTTTTTATTTTTGAGGTAGCAAGTCTCTTTTTTCGTCTGGAGTTCGCAAATGGCTTTTTGCTTTCCTTCTTTCCACAACCATACGATCTCTTATCCCAAAAGCATCTTTATCTCCCTCAAAAGTCACTTTCCAAATTCTTCCTTTTTTAGAGTCAGAAATAAATAACGCCCCCTCAGGTCCTTCTGCAAGTCCTACTGGACGAAACTTTGCATCTGCCATTTCTCGAATAACATCTACACCTGAAAACCCATCTGCAAAAACTTCCCAGCGCCCAAAAGGTTTTCCATTTTCAAATGGAATAAAAGCAACTATATATCCTGCTTGAGGATACGGATTTCGATTTGTTGAACCGTGAAAAGCTACGAATGCGCCTTCTTTGTATCGATCAGGGAATTGTTCTCCTTTGTAAAACAACAAGTCATTTGGAGCCCAATGAGCGGGCATTCCCATAATTGGATCTTCATAATCCTCAGGTGACTCTATGGTTCCGTCTCCACCATATTCTGGTGCCAGCATACGCTTCTTTTTGACAGGATCATAATAAGTATAAGGCCATCCATAATTCTTTCCCTCTTTGATTATCAGAAACTCCTCTGCAGGTAAAGTTGAATTTTGCCACTGCGAATAATAATTAGGAGCGTGATTATGTAAGTAATCCCTTCCGTGATTTAACGCATAGATTTGATCATCCTCAGGATTCCACGAAATCGCTACTATACTTCTTAATCCAGTAGCAAAACGCATCCCATCGGCTTGCTTTTGATTGGGTTTAGCTTCATCAAATTTCCAAATTCCTCCTAAAATATCAAGTTGAGAACAAGGGTATTCTCCCTTAACAATTGAATTAGGATCGGAATAATCTATTGATTGGTCCTCACAAACATTGGTTGGAGCGCTAAAAGTTACATACATTCCCCCTTTAGAATCAAAAGCTAATGACTTAGCATTATGCCATCGAATAGGAAATTCGTCAATCATAATTACTTCGGGATCGCCCTCAGGAATAAGTTGCCCAGGAATAAACTTTTGGCGATACACCACTAACTCAGAACTAAAATACAAATACCCCTTATGAATTCGCATTTCAGTAGCAAACCTACCATCGTTAGGGTAATTACCAAAACGCTGAATACTGTCGGCTATCCCATCCTGATTAATATCACGAAGAGCGACATTTCCTAAGGTTCCTTTATCAGTACTTAATTTTACATAAACATCCCCGTTGTTGTTTACTGCCAAATGTCTTGAAGGACCCAAGCTATCTGCAAAAACTGTTGCTTGAAAGCCGTCAGGTATAATGAGGCCTCCATTTTTTATAGGCGATGTATCTTTAGGAATACTTGGGGTAAGGTTACTACATTGACATAAAAGGAAAAGAAGAGCTAAACCGTATATTTTTTTCATAAATAAAGTAAATAATATTTTTTATTTATTTTTTGTCAAATAAGTGACCCAGAGAGGATTCGAACCCCTAACCCTCAGAGCCGAAATCTGATATTC
>QXZA01000006.1 GCA_009886625.1 Flavobacteriaceae bacterium | reverse complement strand
TGTCATTTATGCTCTGATTATTTTTAAAGTAGTTGGCTAGGTCCTTTTAAGATTTTTTTTTGGGTTTTAAAGAAATTTAATGCTTGAGAATCGAATGTATTTAAGTTTCTTTTACGAACGTTTCTTCTCAGATTTTTGAAGGGCACTAATAATGTTTACGCGCTGGTCAATTTCTTAAACAACTGTTCTAGACTTTCGTTTTTCAGTTGAAGATTATGAATTTTCAAGCCATTGTCGTGAGCAAAGTCAAAGACAGCAGGCCGCATGTCTTGAGTGCTATTGATTTGGAGTTCATAATCGAAATCATGGGTGTTGATTACTTTTTTGACATTGGGAAGTTTTTCTAAAGCGACTAGTTCAATACGGTAATCAAAACTTACCTCAATGATTTGTTCTTGTTTATTTCGTATTGCTTCTAAAGCTTGATCTAAAACAATTTCTCCTTTGTTGATAATGATCACGCGATCACAAAGCGCATCTACTTCTTGTAATATATGAGTGGAAAGTAATACCGTTTTATCTTTTCCTAGTTCCCTAATTAATTTCCGTATAGCGACCAATTGATTGGGATCTAATCCTGTTGTAGGTTCGTCCAAAATGAGTAATTGTGGATCGTGAATCAAGGCTGCTGCCAGGCCTACTCGTTGACGATATCCTTTGGATAGGGTTTGAATCTTATGGCTTTGATGTTCTACAAGCCCAGTTTTTTCAAGGATTTCTTTAAAGGGAGGATTCTTTAGTTTGTGTAAACCTCCTACATATTTCAAATACTCAATCACATACATTTCATTATACAAAGGATTGTTTTCGGGTAAATAGCCCACTTGTTTTTGAATGCTTTGTAAATCACCTTTTAAGTCTAAAGTTTCAAATGATATCTTCCCTTCCCATTCTTTGTAATAGCCAGTAAGGATTTTCATAAGAGAAGATTTTCCTGCACCATTGGGTCCTAATAATCCTACTACCTCTCCTTTTTTTAAGCTTACAGATATGTCTTTTAATGCTTTAACAGAGCCGTAGCTTTTGGAAACATTTTGTAGCAGTAGAGACATTCTTTTTTTATTTAAAGATAAGTAGTTTGTTTTTTTAAACCTTACGGGATCGCAAACTTTCTATAACCACAGTGATTAAAATAATTCCACCTCCAATAAGGCTACTGGAAGGAGGTATTTCTTTTAGAAATAGAAAAGCAAGGAGGATTCCAAATATAGGCTGAATGCTGTTCATTATACTTGCGGTAGCTACAGTAAAATAAGTAAGACTATTTAAAAACAGAGTATGACCAATGGCAGTAGTTACTATTCCCAGAAATAATAAGTATGGGATTTGTGCGGTATAGGTATCCAATGGATACACCAGGAATATCGGAAAAAGAAGAATAATGGTAATACCCATTTGATAAAACATAAGTAAAGAGCCATTGACTTTTTGAATACGTTTCTTAAGTATTAAATTCCGAAGAGCATAAGTTAAGGCAGAGCATAAACCAATCAGGAGTCCTTTGGATTGTTCAGACTCGAGGTCAAATGAAGGAACCAGCATGTAAATTCCAATTAAGATTAGGACACCAAAAAGTAAATGAATAGGATGAAGTTTTGTTTTGAAAAACAAAGGTTCTAGAAAAACTGTGATGATTGGAAAAGTAAACATAGACAACATGCCAATGGCGACACCACTCCATTGTAAGGCAAAAAAATAAGTAACCCAATGGACTGTGAGCAAGGTTCCACTTAAAATTAAGGTAGTGCTATTCTTCACAAATTCTTTTTGGATATTCTCTTTTTTCCACACACAATAGGCGCCCAAAACAAGAAAGGCGACCAAGGCCCTTGACCAGATAATAAGAGGAGGCGGAAGCGGAATAAAACGCCCTAAAGGTCCAGAGGTGCTAATGCATAGCATTCCAAGGTTGAGCAAGAGAACATAAGAATAGTGCTGATTTTTCATTATCTTAAATCGAGCGTTAAAGTACTAAAATTCGAAAAAGTGAGATTGTGAGCATGCCCCAAAATGTTCCTGTTGCCATACTCAGAACTGCCAAAATGATAGCATGAGGCATCCATTTTTTTTCATAGGCAGCGGTAACTGCAGGGCCGGTAGCAATTCCTCCTACATTAGCCATACTCGCAATGGGAACCCAAGCCGTGTTGACATTCAACAGCTTGGCAACGCCCAACATCACAATAAAATGACTGAGGAGCCACACTACCAAAAAACCCATAAAACGAGAGTCAAATTGGATTAAACTGAATTTTAATTTTAACCCTAGTACAGCCATGACAATAAGGATTAAAATACTGCCAAGTTTGAGGACAAATTGAAAATTCCAGTTTCTGATTAAGTTGCTTAACGCGATACCGACAAAAGATAATACCACAATTTTAACGACAAAAGAGGAGATGAAAAAATGGACTATGCCTACGCTTCCTAGTAAAAAGAAACACGTCAGTAATGGATTCATTTTTTTGTTATTATGCGTTAGAATAGACTCTGGAGGAGTGAGCCCGTCAATTCGAAGCAGCCGATTTAAGGAATTACTTTTTTTAATGCCTTGAAACATGAAAATCGTCCAAAGGTTTACGAGTATATTGTCCAAAACTAAAATCGTTAAAAAGACAGCTTCCGAACAGGCAACTAACTCTTTTAACACCAATTGGCTTGTGCTCCCTCCAATCCAACTCCCCACTACGGGAGGAATACCTTTCCAAAATTCTTTAGTGATTAAAAAATCTTGTACAAAAGCATCATTTCTAAAAATTAGAAGGATGCCAATGGGAAATACCGCAATCCAAAACGAACCCGAAAGAAAAACCAAAAGGGGTTTCCAGCCAATCGATTTGAGTTGTTTGAGGGATAAACTACTCATTACCGCAACTATAGCAAGAGGAATAAAAATCGATTTACTAAGGTCGTGAATCTTAGCTGTTGAAAAGTCTTTTTGAAGGAGAGCCGTAACTCCAGCAGGAATAAGATAAGCCAATAAAATAGCAGGGACCCAATTAAAAAATTTAGTCAGCCACGGGTATTCTTTTTGCTCAATAAATCGAATTAACAACACTGTACAAAGCACAATAATAATGGGAAGTAACACCAGTACTAAATTAGAAGCTTAAGTTAATGGAAATTCTCTTCAAAATAGATGTTGCTATGGATACTTTTTAAATGATTAGTTCAAAAACTAGTCAACTGATAATAATTTTTTGATAACGATCATTTTATTAATTACAAACTATTTTTTAATGGAATCAAATTCGATCTTTAACGAAAATGGGACTCCATCACTTGATTTGAATATTATATTAAATGGTTTCTGCCCTTTTGGATAAGTATTCTTCATTAGGAATTCACAGGGGGATAAATTAGAGATATTAGTTCTGTTAATTTCGATGATTTCGTCCCTGTAATGTAATTTGTTTTTTAAGGACTCTTCCCATATATATCCTACCACTGATTTATTGCTCATTAGGGTTCGTGAAAAACCCAAAAGAGATTCATTAAAGTTAAATTCTTTTATTTCTGAATTTGGATTGAAGTAAAAACTTTCATTTACATAATCAATAGTCATAATTCCATGATTTAATAGTTCTGCCCCAATTCTTGAAAAATCTGAGGGAGTGGTAACAGAAACTGTATTTTTAAGTGTAAAGTTACCAACTTTCATATGAGGAATTTGTTGCCTGTGTTGTTTTGATTGAAGAGGTTTTCCAAAACTTCCAATAACGAAAGCTCCGTCAGAGGTATTCAATAAATCAATTTCAACTTTTTCTTTTCACCTGTTATAACTGTGTAAAGACATATCATATTTACCATACATACCAGTATCAATAAGTATAAAATCCTGTTGCTTGGATCCTTTTTCTGATAGATTGACCCAGATAAAAGGTGAACTTTGATTATCGAAAAATAATATTTTAGTGGGTTTAGTGTCTTCGATGCAAAGTTTTTCAATATCATTTACCAGAATTATCGTGTTATTTGCTAGATTAAATTGAATAACAGAATTTCTGAGAAGATTACTGCCAATAAAGCCATCAATTTCCCAACATTTGTAAAAAATATTCTCATCATCTTAATTTACCAAAACGGGACTGTTTTCAAAAAGTACAGTTCCGATTTCTAATTTTATAATCAAAGCAAGCTTCTGTTTTTTTTTAAAATTATTTGCATCTCTCATTACTATTTCATCAATAATTTCAGGATTTAATTCATTATATAATTTTTGGGAGATGGAATTAGGTACAACCGTATCAACTATAAAGCGGTACATTTTCCCTTCAATTTTGACAGGAATTATTATTTTTTGAGTGATAAATTTCATTGGAATGTCAGTACTATAAAAAGCAGATGCTGTTTTTCCTTGGTTAAAATGAGTTTGTCCATACCCTAAGTGGGTAAGGACTAAAAAAAGGATAAACTTTTTCATGATTTGAGGATCATTGGTTAATTTTAAGGTAAAAAAAATTCCCAAAAATTTGTTTTTGACAAAAGCTATGCTACTTTTGCAAAGATTTATTTCAGTATGAATACAACATTCTTTTACTATAACAACGTTTATTACTTCTATACGGAAGCAGCAAGGACTTTGTAGTATTTAGAATACGATATATAAAACAAAAAGTCCTGATTTATCGGGACTTTTTTTTTGGAACAAATGAAAGAAAATATACGAGTAGCAATTCAAGGGGTAAAAGGATCTTTCCATCATGCGGTAGCGCAAAGCCATTATGGGGAGGGCTTAACTTTAGTAGAATGTGAAACTTTTGATGCTACGGTCAATACACTTTTGGAGGACAAGGCTAGTCAAGCGGTTATGGCAATAGAAAACTCTATCGCAGGTTCTATAATTCCAAACTATGCTTTGATTGATCAAAATGAATTACAGATAGTAGGGGAGTATGCACTCAGTATTCATCATAATCTTATGGTTTTGCCAGGGCAAACTTTAGCAGATCTAAAAGAGGTTCATTCCCATCCTATGGCTTTATTGCAGTGTAAAGATTTTTTTAAGGACTACCCCCATATTCGTTTGGTGGAAGCAGAAGATACTGCTGATGAAGCCCGACGAATTTCTGAAAATAAAATTTCAGGTATTGCCGCGATTGCAAGTGTTGCCGCAGCAGGTTTATACAACTTAGAGGTATTGGCTTCTTCCATACAAACAATTAAAAATAACGTTACTCGTTTTGTAATTATCCAAAAAAAGGGTAACGAAGTCCCCCAAGAATACATTAACAAAGCCGCCTTAAAATTCACTTTGGATCACCAAAGGGGAAGTTTGGCTGCGGTTTTAAATGTCATGAGCGATTGTCAACTGAATCTTACAAAAATTCAATCCTTGCCTGTTATCGAGACTCCAGGAAAATATGCTTTTTTCGTGGATGTAACTTTTGATGAATTGGAGTTTTATGATAAAGCACGTAAGTTAATCACCATCATGGCATCACACTTTAAAATTTTAGGCGAGTACGCCCAACACATAAGATGATAACAACTGCAAACCGTTTAGCGAGTGTACAGGAATACTATTTTTCGCGAAAGTTACGAGAAGTAGCCCAAATGGTTCAAAAAGGACATCCCGTGATCAATATGGGAATTGGTAGTCCCGATTTGGCTCCCCATCCAGAGGTGATCAAGGCTTTATCAAATGCCATGGAACATCCCAGAGCCCATATGTATCAGAGTTATCAGGGGCTACCTGAACTCCGCTCGGCAATTGCAGCGTTTTACTATAAACATTATCAAGTTACTTTAGATCCAAATACGGAGGTACTTCCTTTAATGGGCTCTAAAGAAGGAATTATGCATATCTCGATGGCGTTTTTAAATAAAGGCGATCAAGTTTTGTTTCCTAATCCAGGTTATCCGACTTATGCTGCTGTCACTAAACTGGTAGAGGCAGAGCCTGTGCTATACAACTTAACGGCAGCCAATCATTGGCAACCTGATTTTGAAGCCTTGGAAGCATTAGACACCTCAAGAGTGAAAATTATGTGGATTAATTATCCACATATGCCTACAGGGACCGAAGCGCAAGCGGAAACTTTTGATCGATTAATCGCTTGGGCGAAAGCACGAAATGTTTTGTTAGTAAATGACAATCCTTATAGTTTTGTTCTGACAGAACAGCCTCAAAGCATTTTATCTCGATCCGGCGCTATGGATGTAGCCATTGAGTTAAATTCCTTAAGTAAATCCTTTAATATGGCCGGCTGGCGCGTGGGTATGTTGTCTGGGAAAGCAGAAAGTATTCAAGCGGTTTTAAAAGTAAAAAGCAATATGGATTCTGGAATGTTTTTTGGAATCCAACAAGGAGCGATAGCTGCTTTAAAGGCTGATAATGTTTGGTTTGAAAGCTTGAATACAATTTATAGCAAACGCAGAAAGTTGGTAGAACAACTTGCAACAAAATTGGAGGCAGTGTATGATCCCAAAAGTGTGGGATTATTTGTTTGGGCAAAATTATCTTCAGGAGCAGTAGATGCTGAAACGTTTATCGACAAAATTTTGCAAGAGCAACATATTTTCATCACCCCAGGAACCATATTTGGTAGTCAGGGCGAAGGATATATCCGTTTTTCCTTGTGTGTTCCAGAGGCCACAATAGAAGAAGCCATAAAACGTATCTCCTCATGAAAATAGGCATAATTGGTTTGGGATTAATTGGAGGTTCTTTTGCTTTAGCGGCAAAAAAGTACACTGTTGGAGTTTGTTTATACGGACAAGATCACAATCCCGATCACTTAGCAGAAGCTTTGAGTTTAGGAATTGTAGATCATCCTCTTGCGGTAGAGGATTATGCAGCTATGGATGTTATTCTTTTGGCAATACCAGTAGATGCCTGTCTTACTGTGACACTTCCTCTTTTGGATCAAATTAATGACAATGCCTTGTTGTTTGATGCAGGTTCTACTAAAGCTGCCATCTGTAAGCTTGTGGAATTACATCCCAAGCGCAATCAGTTTTTAGCAACTCACCCTATTGCAGGAACAGAATTTTCGGGCCCTTCTGCGGCTTATCCTGAATTGTTTGTTGATCAAGCACAGATTTTATGTGAAACACACAAAACACGTCCTGATCTTTTGGAATGGGCAATGCAATGGTTTCGTAATATGAATATGGAAATACACGAAATGGATGCTGAGGCTCACGATAAGCATATTGCTTATGTTTCGCATATTTCTCACATTTCTTCGTTTATGTTAGGGAAAACAGTAATTGAAAAAGAAAAAGATGAACGGACTATTTTTAAAATGGCAGGTAGTGGTTTTGCTTCTACCGTTCGTTTAGCAAAAAGTTCACCCGAAATGTGGACTCCAATTTTTAAAGAGAACAAAGAAAATATACTAGAAGTTTTAAAAGAGTACATCACCAATTTGAAAGACTTTGAACATTTATTGAAGTCTGATGATTACGATCAACTTTTTAAACAAATGAAAGACACCAATGCTATAAAAACTATTTTGGCAGGAATCAACGAAAAAAACATAAGCAATCAATAATTTAAATCATGGAAAACAAAAAAGAAATGCGCCAATGGCTAACCGATTTTGGATTAGATCACCCTTTAGTAATTGGTGGGCCTTGTAGTGCCGAAACAGAAGAGCAGGTATTGAAAATTGCTCACGAACTTAAAGATACAGACGTAACGGTATATCGAGCAGGGATCTGGAAGCCAAGAACGCGTCCAGGAATGTTTGAAGGAGTAGGTGCTATTGGATTGGGATGGTTGAAAAAAGTGAAAGAAGAAACCGGTTTATTGACCGCTACAGAAGTAGCCAACAAAGACCATGTAAAATTAGCGATAGACAATGATGTAGATATTTTATGGATTGGGGCTCGTTCTACCGTAAGTCCTTTTATCATGCAAGAGATTGCAGATGCATTGGAAGGAACAGATAAAATTGTTTTAGTTAAAAATCCAGTAAACCCTGACTTGGCATTATGGCTTGGAGGTGTTGAGCGTTTGTACACGGCCAACATTAAGAATTTAGGATTAATTCACCGTGGATTTTCAACCTATGAAAAAACAAAATACCGTAACATCCCAGAGTGGCAAATTGCCATTGAAGTAAAAAATAGATTTCCCGATTTACCTATGATTTGTGATCCTTCACATATTGGTGGAAAAAGAGATTTGATTTTTGATATTTCTCAAGCTGCCTTAGACTTGAATTTTGACGGATTGATGATAGAAACTCACTGTGATCCAGATAATGCTTGGAGTGATGCTGCTCAGCAAGTAACACCTGCCCGCCTGGTTGAAATCATGAACGATTTGAAAGTGCGAAAGCAAACTACGGATGAAGAAGCGTATCTTCATGTATTAAAGAATTTAAGAGCACAAATTGATGTTGCGGATCAAACACTTTTAGATATCTTAGGGAAGCGTATGAAGACAGCAATTGAAATTGGAACACTCAAAAAAGAGAATAATGTTGCAGTGTTGCAAAACAAACGTTGGAATGAAATTTTAGGTAAGATGATCTTAGAAGGTCAAGAACGTAATTTATCAGAAGAATTTATCTTACGCGTGTTTAAAGCGATTCATCAAGAATCGATTAATCAACAAGAGAAAATTATTAACTCTTAAGGAATAACCCAGTCTTAAATTAATCTCTCAAGTATGGATCTACTCCAATTAATGCAAAAAGCAAGGACTTTATTGGCAACTCATTGGGTTCTATCAATCGGAGTTTGTTTTGTCTATAGTCTGGTAGTAGCCGTCCCAGCCGAGTTAAACAGTTATGGTGAAATGCTTAGTTTTTTATTAGCAGGTCCCCTTCAACTGGGATTGTGTTTTTTCTTTTTGAATTTGGTTAGAGGAGAAGAAACTCGTTTTGAACTTTTATTTAAAGGGTTTAAACCTCTACTTACTGTGTTGTTGTGTTATGCAATTATTGCGGCGCTAACCATAGTGGGATTAATTCTACTCATTGTTCCCGGAATCATCGTGGCCTTAGGTTTTTCCATGACCTATTATATCATTGCCGATGATCCCGAGATCACATTTCAAGTTGCTTTAGAGCAAAGTTGGAAACTCACCGATGGATATAAGATGGAATTATGGGTACTCAACCTGCGTTTTATTCCCTGGTATATACTAGGACTCTTATGTTTAATTGTAGGTGTTTTTGCTGTGATTCCGTGGCATAATACAACGCTAGCCTTGTACTATGAACATTTGAAAGAACAGCAGCTCTCAAGTATTTGATCTTTTTAAAGGATGAGTGTAGACAAAAACCCCCGTTATTCTGAAAAGGAAGAACGGCTCAATATCATCACTCATGGGTTTGGGTTGGTAATGAGTTGTATTGCCTTTCCATTTCTTGTTGTTAAATCCCAAGATTATGAGGGCTTTTGGAAACCAGCAAGTTTGTTGATCTATTGCCTAAGCCTCCTCGTGCTTTATGCCGCTTCAACTTTATATCATTGTGCCAAAGACCCTGTGCTCAGGCGAAAATTAAATATTTTTGACCATGCTGCGATCTATGTTTTAATTGCAGGAACTTACACTCCTTTTTGTCTTATCGTTCTCGGTGAAACTTTGGGCTGGACTATTTTTGGATTTACGTTGACCTTTGCGCTCATCGGAATTCTTTTAAAATTGTTTTTCACGGGTAGGTTTGACAAACTTTCAACCCTTATGTATGTCCTGATGGGCTGGCAGATTCTTTTTGTCATTAATCCCTTAATTGAAAATTTTCTCACCCAAGGGGTACAACTCCTTTTCCTGGGAGGTGTTTTATATACTCTAGGGGCAGTGCTCTATTCCTTAAAAAAAAATCAATTACAGCCACGCCATCTTTCACGTGTTTGTGCTCTTGGGAAGCCTGTGTCACTTTTTGAGTGTGTTCTATTTCTGATAGCTTAAGAGATAGTCACGCGTTATAAACGTGCGCCAGGTTGACAATCGAGAACAGTGATTAGGCAACGTTTTGATTTCTGTAATGCGCTATTTCACTCAGCTGTGATTTTTTGGCTTCTTTTTCCTCTTCGATGTCATAATCGTCTTGAAGTCCAAGCCAAAATTTTGCTGAATTCCCAAAGTATTTACTCAAACGTAATGCGGTATCTGCAGTGATTCTACGATTTCCTTTTATGATTTCCGAAATTCGAGTTTGCGGGATTTTCAAGTCCTTGGAAAGTCGGTATACTGTGATTTTTAATGGTGAAAGGAATTCATCATTTAAGATTTCTCCTGGATGTATATTCGCTAATCTTTCCATTTGTTTCTTGTTTGTAAGAAATTAAAAAGAAGTTTACCTACTGTTTCGGTTCCGGTTATTGTTTCGGTTTTTGTTACGGGGTCGATTACGGTTATTGGATCTCCCTTGAGGTTTTGTAGTGAGGGATCTGTCCACCACATCGGCGCCTTCCATAAAAGGATGTTCACCTATACGGGGGACTTGTTGTTTGATGAGTTTCTCAATATCTTTTAAGTAAGGACGCTCGTCGCCCATACAAAAAGAAAGGGCAATCCCACTTGCACTGGCACGGCCTGTTCGACCAATACGGTGTACATAGGTCTCGGAGACATTTGGAAGGTCAAAGTTAATGACCAGTGCCAATTCGTCCACGTCAATTCCTCTTGCGGCAATATCGGTAGCAATCAATACTTTCAATGTACCTTCTTTAAATTCACCTAAGGCCTTCTGACGTTGTGCTTGAGACTTATTTCCATGAATAGCAGCAGATTTTATCTGTGCTTTATCTAGGGTTTTGACAATTTTATTGGCTCCGTGTTTGGTCCGCGAAAAAACCAAGACAGAGTCATCAGGACGTTGATCCAACAAGTGGATCAAAAGTTTGGGTTTATTGTTTTTGCTAACAAAATAGACTCCTTGTTCTACTTTTTCTGCGGTGGCTTGTTGAGGTTTTATGGTGACACGTTCAAAATCACCCAACATTTTCTGAGACAGCTCTACAATGGTTTTAGGCATGGTTGCAGAGAAAAATAGGGATTGTCTGTTGGGAGGCAATTTGGCTATGATTTTTTTCACATCGTGAATAAAGCCCATGTCCAACATTTGGTCGGCCTCATCCAAAACGACATATTTTAAATCTCGAAAAGTTATATATCCTTGATTCATTAAATCCAATAAACGTCCTGGGGTAGCCACCAAGATATCTACTCCTTGTTGTAAGCTTGCTACTTGTTTGGATTGTTTTACTCCTCCAAAAATCACTGTATTTCTAAGGGACGTGAATTGGCTATAGGCGGTAAAGTTTTCTGCAATTTGAATAGCAAGTTCCCGAGTAGGAGTCACCACCAAAGCTTTAATTTTTCTTTTTCCTTGCCCAGAATTTTTTTCTTTTAGAAGGTGGTTTAAAATTGGAATTCCAAAAGCAGCTGTTTTTCCAGTTCCTGTTTGAGCTACTCCCAAAAGGTCATGCCCATTTAATAAAATTGGAATGGCTTGTTCTTGGATGGGAGTGGGCTGACTATAGCCTTGTTTTTCAAGGGCTTTTAGAATCGGAACTTCGAGTTTTAAATCTTTAAAGGTCATAAATAATATTACAGCACTAAAGTACGCTTATATTTTGGTTGGGGTTTTGTGTATTGAAGAATAAAAAAACCGCTGTGAAGCGGTTTTAAGTTTTAAGGGAAATAAATCGTTTAAGCCAGTGCTTTAGCAATTCGTTTAACCGCTTCTTGAATATTTTCCACCGAGGCAGCATAAGAGATACGTATACAGGCATCGTTTCCAAAGGCTTGACCGGTTACGGTAGCTACATGCGCTTTTTCTAATAAAAACATAGAAAAATCAGAAGCGTTATTGATTGTTTTTCCTTGGATGGTTTTTCCAAAATAGTGGGAAACATCAGGGAAAACATAAAAGGCACCTTGAGGTTGATTCATTCTGAAACCAGGGATTTCGCTTAGTAATTCAATGATCATTACACGTCGTTTTGCAAATTCATCAATCATGTATTGAATGTTGCTTACGGGTGCTTCCAGTGCAGCAATGGTAGCACGTTGGGCAATACAATTTGCTCCAGAAGTTATTTGTCCTTGCATCTTGTTACAGGCTTTGGCAATCCATTCGGGCGCACCGATGTAACCGATTCTCCATCCTGTCATTGCGAAAGCTTTTGCAACACCATTTACGGTGATGGTTCGATCGTATAATTCTGGGATAGCAGCGATACTAAAATGGGTTGTGCCATAGTTGATATGCTCATAAATCTCATCTGAAAGAATATAGATGTCGGGATATTTTTCCAATACTTTTCCTAAAGCACGATATTCTGCTTCGGTATAAATAGTTCCGCTGGGGTTATTAGGCGAATTAAACATGATTAATTTAGTCTTGGGAGTGATCGCCGCTTCCAGTTGTTCAGGAGTGATTTTGAAATCCTTTTCTATAGTTGAAGGAATGATGATAGACTTCGCTTCTGCTAGGGTTGCAATTGCTGAGTAGCTAACCCAATAGGGTGCAGGAAGTAAAACTTCATCTCCAGGATCTAGCAAAACCATGCACAGATTAGCAATGGACTGTTTGGCTCCAGTTGAAACAACTACCTGCGAGAGTTTGTAATCTAAACCATTATCACGTTTGAATTTTTTGCAAATCGCCTCTTTTAAATCTGCATAACCGTCTACAGGTGAATAGGAATTCCAATTTTCATTTACTGCGTCTATAGCAGCGTCTTTAATGAATTCTGGAGTATTGAAATCAGGTTCACCCAAACTTAATCCGATGATGTCGATTCCTTGATTTTTTAACTCCCTGGCTTTTGCTGCCATGGCAAGCGTTTCTGAAACAGGCAAGCTGTTTATCCGTGCTGAAAGTTGTTCCATAAAAATATTAAACGGGTTGTGTCCCCATTTGTTTTAAAAATCTAAAGTGCGAGAGAATGGCACTTCGCGTAGTTTTATATTCGTTATAAGGCAAGTTGAATTCTTGAGCTGTTTTCTTTACAATAGCAGCAATTTTTGTGTAATGTACGTGACTAATGTGGGGAAAAATATGATGCTCAATCTGGTGGTTTAGACCACCAGTGAACCAATTCATGAATCTGTTTTTGGTAGAAAAGTTAACCGTAGTCAGGAGTTGATGAATGGCCCAGGTGTTTTTCATTGTTCCAGTAGTATCCGCTTGAGGCATCTCTGCGTCTTCAATAACGTGAGCTAATTGAAAGACTATGCTTAAAATCAAACCTGCAGTGTAATGCATGACTACAAATCCAATTAAAACTGTCCACCATGGCGAATTGATAATGATCATTGGTATGACAATCCAAATTCCGAAATAAATAATTTTTGAAATAAAGAGTCCCGTCCATTGTAAACTAGGTTTCTTGCTGTTTGCATATGAAAGTTTTCTTTTAATGTAGCGTGTCATTTGCTGAAAATCAGTAAAAATAGCCCAGTTGATCGTTAATAATCCATAAAGAAGAACGGAGTATAAGTGCTGAAATCTATGATGTGGCATCCAGTCGGCATGCTTTGAAAAACGAAGAATTCTACCTGCTTCGAGATCTTCATCATGTCCGTGAATGTTAGTATAAGTATGATGTAAAACGTTGTGCTGTACTTTCCAGTTAAATACATTTCCTGCTAAGATATAGATGCTACTACCCATAATCTTATTGACCCATTGATGTTTTGAGAATGAACCGTGATTTCCATCATGCATCACATTCATCCCTACACCTGCCATTCCAATTCCCATGAGCATACACAGAGGTAATTTCAACCAAAGACTAATATCTAAAGTGATGACCAAAACATAAGGAGCCACCATTAAAGAAAACATGATAACTGTTTTAACATACAATTTCCAGTTTCCTGTTTTTGGTACGTTTTTTTCTTTGAAATATTGATTCACCCTTTGGTTCAAAGTTTTGAAAAATTGTTTGGGGTCTTTTCGTGAAAAACGAAGGCTTTGTGTAGCTTGCATAAAAAATATTATTCGGTAAAAATAGTTGAAATAATCTTCTAAACAAAACAACACCTTGGATAAGCTTTTACAAATTTTTCCAAACCTTACTGCGGAACAACTTAAGCAATTTGAATTGCTTCAAGGGTTGTATTCGGAATGGAATGCGAAAATCAATTTAATTTCAAGAAAGGATATGGACTCTTTTTTTGAACGTCATGTGTTGCATTCGTTAGGAATTGCCTGTGTGATTAAATTTAAAGAGGGTGCAAAAGTTTTGGACGTCGGAACTGGCGGTGGGTTTCCAGGTATCCCACTGGCAATTTTATTTCCAGAGACAGATTTTTATTTGATTGATAGTATTGGAAAAAAGATTAAAGTAGTTCAAGAAATTTCTAGCGAACTGGGACTGAAAAATGTTACTTCCTCTCATAGGAGAGCAGAGAATTTTACAATTAAAGTTGATTTTGTGGTCAGTCGAGCAGTAACCAAAATGGAAATTTTTGTGCCATGGATTAAAAAAAATATCCGCTCCACACACAAACATGACTTTAAAAATGGGATTTTATATCTCAAAGGGGGAGACTTGAGTGAGGAATTGGCTTCTTTTACTCGTGCCAAAGAATTTTCACTCCAAGCGTATTTTTCGGCTCCCTTTTTTGAGACTAAAAAAGTGGTATATCTCCCACTTTAAGCCATATTGTCTGTCTATTACTTTCCCAAAAAAGGGTATCTGTAATCCTTAGCAGGAACAAAAGTTTCTTTAATTAACCTGGGGGAAACCCATCGCATTAAATTGGCTGCTGATCCGGCTTTGTCATTGGTTCCAGATCCTCTGGCCCCTCCAAAGGGTTGTTGACCTACTACTGCGCCTGTGGGCTTGTCGTTGATGTAGAAATTTCCTGCTGAATTTTCTAAAGCGTTCAACGCTTCTTCCAAGGCATATCGATCCTGAGAGTAAACAGCTCCTGTAAGCGCATACTCTGAAGTTTGATCCACTATAGTTAAGGTTTCAGCCCATTCATTGTCAGGATAGACATAGAGGGTCACTAAAGGTCCAAAGAGCTCTTTTTTCATAGTAGTATAATGAGGGTCGGTTGTGACTACCACTGTTGGTTCTACAAAATAACCTTTGCTGTTATCATAAGTTCCTCCTGCAACAATTTCAACTTTTTGATCTTTTTTGACCTGTTCAATTGCATTTGCTAATCGATCAAAGGCCCCTTTGTGAATCACCGCAGTCACAAAATTTTGAAAATCTTCTGGAGACCCCATTTTAATTGTTTTTAGCTCTGCCTTTACAAAATCAATTACTTCGTTTGCAATCGACTTTGGTAAATAAACGCGAGAAGCAGCAGAACATTTTTGACCTTGAAACTCAAAGGCTCCCCGAATAATTCCCGTAGCCACTTCTTTAGGATTGGATGAAGGGTGTGCGATTATAAAATCTTTACCCCCTGTCTCACCTACAATTCTGGGGTAGGAGCGATAGCGGTCAATATTCTGTCCAATTTTACTCCAAATATTTCTAAATACTTCTGTTGAGCCTGTGTAGTGTATTCCTGCAAAATCTGGACTTTCAAGTACAGTGTTGGTAATCATTTCTGGATCTCCAAAGACCATGTTGATTACGCCATCTGGAAGCCCCGCTTCTCTAAAAACTTGCATTAAGATATTTGCTGAAAATACTTGATGGTCACTAGGTTTCCAAACCACTGTATTGCCCATCATTGCAGCACTTGCACATAGATTTCCTGCGATAGCTGTAAAATTAAAAGGACTTACTGCATAGACAAATCCCTCAAGTGGACGATAGCTTACTCTATTCCAAATTCCAGGATCATTTTCGGGTTGATTTTCATAGATTTCTTGCATAAAAGTTACATTGAATCTTAAAAAATCAATGTATTCACATGCTGCATCAATCTCTGCTTGATGAATGGTTTTTGATTGAGCCAACATAGTAGCAGCATTTATTCTGGAGCGGTATGGGCCAGCAACCAGTTCGGCCGCTTTCAAAAAAATAGCGGCTCTTGATTCCCAAGGCATTTGACTCCACGCTTTTTTTGCTTCTAATGCGGTTTGAATTGAGTTTTCAATGTCATTTTTTGAGGCTCTATGGTAGGTTCCCAAAATATGTTTATGATCATGAGGAGGACTCATCGTTCCAGTATCACCAGTAGTAATATCTTCATTTCCAATTCGCATGGGTACCTCAATTGTTTCTGCGTACATTTTAGCATAATTTACCAAAACAGCTTCTTTTTCTGGACTCCCAGGAGCGTAGGTTAATATAGGTTCGTTACTTGGATAAGGTACTTGAAATACACTGTTTGCCATGATCTAATTTTTTTATAAAAGTATCATTTTATGTAATAAGCCAATAAAAAAAAGAGAAGTTAATTCAGAATGTATGGCACGTTTAATTTGAAGGAAGGTACTTCTACATTAAATTTCTGCGCTGTCGAAAAATTAACCATGATGTAAGTCCCCGACATGGATCCCATGGGAGATGTAATCAAACTTCCCGATTTATAGGTGTGAATATCTCCTGGTTTTAGAACAGGTTTTTTCCCAACAACACCATCGCCGTTAATATATTGAGGTCGGTTAGTTGATTCCAGAATTTTCCAATGACGTGAAAGTAATTGTACAACATCTTTGCTTTGGTTTTCAATTACTATATAATACATAAAAGCATGGTGCAAAGAGATCTGTTTGAGAAAACTGCCCTCGAATTTTACGTCAACGGAAATTTTAATTCCTTTTGTAATTTGTTGTATCACACCTTTTTAATTCTTGCCCTTGTAACACATAAATATAATAAAATATGAATTATATCAAAAATTTAATTTATGAGTTCAAAAGAGTTTGCGTTTCCTACACCAATAAGCGCATCGTATTGTTTTCCGATGTTTCTATAATACACCAATACTTGATATTCATTTTCAGTTAGTGCATGGGAACCGCTCAAGCTATTTTTGTTTAGTATTTCATCCTGTTTTGACACGTATTTGTAATTATAAAACCCCTGCTTTAAGAGTAAAATTCCTTCATAAATTTCAAGAGAGGGGTTGTAATACATTTTATTTTGATCAGCCAATTGATAATTATTAAACCCGCCATAGATAAAGATTTCTTCATCACTAAGCTGATAGTCTGCAGCCAGACTAAAATACACATAGTTATAGTCTGCATGGGTATCTGGATCACCTGGTCCCATGATGTTTCTAATTTCAAACTTTCCATTAATGTCTGGGGCATAGGTGTATTCTGTGTATTTTCTTGGAATGCCAATATTGAGGTATGATTCGTAAAGCTCAGCTCTGTCAATGTAGTTTATGTTAGGAGAGGTGACGCGTAAATCTTTGGTGTCAAAATAAAAATATTCATTACCTCCTTCAAATTGGGAAGGAATATCATAACGGTATTCGATGGTTCTTCCAGAATAATACTGGGGAGTTAGTCCCGTAATTGTGTGATCCCATTGCTGATTTTGTATGATAACAACTTTGATATTTTGATCAGGATTTCTAAAGCTTGTTTGGATAGGGGTAATGGCAAATTGAACTGATTGATACGTATTGAATCGATCCATGTTTTGTGGGTGATAGACACCTACTTGTACACTTGCCATCGTTTCATAAATACAGAATTTTCTTGAAAATGCTAACTCATCCTCACTAGTGTATACTTCCAGAATATAATTTCCTGATATTTTGAATTGAATATCATCATTCGGTAATTCTAATCTGTAGTGTGTATATGTTTGAAGAGTGTTGAATGAAGTAGTGTAGTTATCAATTCTGACATTGTCAAATCCATCTATAAATTCGTTTTTGAATAGGGTGGAGGGAGACCAATCATGATTGTAATAGCTGATTCGATAGTAATAGTCTGCCTCATCTCCATTGAGGTCATCAAATTTGAGAAGTATTTTTTCGTTTAAACTCACTAGTGGAAAGCCTTCGTTTTGTTGTAAACTTGAAAACTGAATAGTTTTGATATATTCTTTTTCAATGTGATCCAATCGCTCTTGTGAAAGCCCGTCTAAAAGCATCAAAAAGCAAAAAAAACAAGTGAATAGATTCCGAGTCCCCATGATATGTAAAGGTAGCGTAACATAGTCGCTTGACCAAACCACGGAGCGAGTAATTAAAAAGCTTAAACACTTATTTAGAATTAGTATAAATAATATTTTTACTAACCATTTGCTTACTTAAAAAGAGTGTTTATTAGTAAATTTGCATGATTTTTAGAATTAATAAATTTAATGGATATAATTAAAGGTATTCGAACACGAAGAGGCGCCAAGTTGAACATCAAAGGTGCAGCTGAAAAAATTCTTTCAGGAAAGATTTCTACTGCCACTTACGCATTAAATCCAGATGATTTTTTTGGAACTACACCCAAGCTTTTAGTGAAAGAGGGAGCAGTTGTTCAAGCAGGAGAGCCTATTTTCTTTAGTAAACAGGATCCAAGAATAAAAATTGTTTCCCCTGTTTCAGGAATTGTTAAGACTATCGAAAGAGGTCCTAAAAGAAAAATAGAGAGAATCATTATCGAAGCTAATGAGGGGGGTGAAGCTCGTACTCATGCGGTTGATAATTGGGAAGACTTAGGTCGCGATGCACTAGTCAACTTGCTTTTAGAAAGTGGAAATTGGCCGTTTTTAACGCAACGTCCCTATGGTACGCTTGCCGATCCAGATGAAATTCCCAAAGCAATTTTTGTTTCAACAATGGACACTGCACCTTTAGCGGTGGATCATGAATTTATTTTGACAAAAAAGTATGATTCTTTTCAGCGTGGAATTGATGTACTCAACAAGCTAGTGGATCAAAACGTATTTTTGGGATTAGATGCAACTCACACCGCACCTTTCAAAAACATTGAAAACGTTCAATTTTATACAATCTCAGGCCCACATCCTGCAGGAAATATAAGTTTGCACATCCAAGAATTATGCCCAATCAATATGGAAGATCGTATCTGGACTATCAATCCAGAAGACGTAGCAAATCTTGGAAAATTTATTACAAACGGAGAATTTAGTCCAGAACGCACGGTTGCTCTTGCGGGAAATGCTATCAAAAAAGCCATCTACTTTTACAGTAAAATAGGTGCTGAGTTAGCTCCCATGGTAAAAGAAGTTCAAGCAACCTCAAACAATATTCGTGTTGTCAATGGGGATTTGCTTTCGGGAAATGCAATGAATTTAGAAGGACATTTAGGGTATTACAATAATCTTGTAAGTGTGATACCAGAGGGAAATACCTATAGAATATTTGGATGGTTGCCCTTTAAAGACAACTCTATTTTAAGTCTGTCAAATACTTCTTTCTCAAGACTTTTTAATAAGAGTGGATTTAATATTGACACCAATTTAAATGGAGAAGAACGTGCTTTGGTTGTTACTGGTGAAATGGAGAAAGTATTCCCATTGGATTTATATCCCATGCAATTATTAAAAGCGTGCATGATAGAGGATATTGAAAAAATGGAAGCTTTAGGAATTTATGAAGTAGTTCCCGAAGATTTTGGATTGATTGATTATGCGAATACATCAAAAATTGAAGCGCAAGAAATCATCCGTAAAGGAATAGAGTTAATGATTAATGAAGTAGGATAAAAAATAGACGAATGAATTTTTTAAGAAAACGCTTAGACATTTTAAAAAAGCCTTTTGAGAAAGGTCAGAAATTAGAGAAATTTGCACCTGCAATTAATGCTTTTGATACTTTTTTGTTTGTTCCCAACCATACAACCAAAAAAGGAGCTCACATTCGTGATGCAGTAGATTTAAAGCGTACCATGGTAACGGTAATTATTGCCTTGATGCCTGCTTTAATCTATGGTATTTACAACACAGGTTATCAGTATTATGCTCAAACAGGAGAAGCATTCACTTTTATAGATGCCTTTATTCATGGGTCTTGGAAAATTGTTCCAATGATTATTGTGTCCTATGTTGTAGGTCTAGCAATTGAATTTGGTTTTGCAGTGTACCGTGGGCATGAGGTTAACGAAGGTTATTTGGTAACAGGATTACTAATTCCAATGATTATGCCCGTAGACATTCCTTTATGGATGGTAGCGGTTTCAACTGCTTTTGCTGTTTTAATTGCAAAAGAAGCGTTTGGAGGAACAGGGATGAATATTTTAAATCCCGCACTGACCGCTAGAGCCTTTGCTTTTTTTGCTTATCCAACCTATATGTCAGGAAACAAAGTTTGGGTTTCGGAAGCTTCTAATGTAGATGCCATTTCTGGAGAAACAATTTTGGGTACACTTGCTGCTGGAGGAGAGGTAAGCTACTCAATGTTTGAAATGTTTCAGGGAGCCATACCTGGTTCTATAGCAGAGACTTCTACTCTTTGGGTGGCTGTTGGAGCTTTAATTTTGATACTCACAGGTGTGGGAAGTTGGAGAATAATTGTTGGAGGTGTCCTAGGTGCCGCAGTGATGGGCTTATTGTTCAACCTTTGGGGAGCCAATGCCTTAATGAGTTTTTCTTGGATGAACCATCTTGTAGTAGGTGGATTTGCCTTTGGAATTGTATTTATGGCAACTGATCCCGTGTCTGGTGCTCAAACCAACAAAGGAAAATGGATTTATGGAATTTTGGTTGGAATCTTTTGTATTATGATTAGAGTCTTCAATCCTGCTTATCCAGAAGGAGTAATGTTAGCCATTTTATTGATGAATGTATTTGCTCCAACCATTGATCACTATGTAGTGAATGTAAATATCAAAAAACGTAAAAAACGTTGGGCAATTGCTCAAGAACTTAAAACTGCTTAATCATGAATAGAGACAGCAACGCATATACCTTTATTTTTGCCACTATCATGGTGCTAGTGGTTGCATCGGCTTTAGCTTTTACTGCCAGTTCTTTAAAAGACTTGCAAGCTTCTAATGTCCGTAAAGAGAAAATGCAAAACATCCTTGCCACTATTGGAATCGAGACCGATCGTGAACAAGCCGAAACATTATACAATAAGTACATAGTAGAAGAACTTTCCCTAGTCACTGGAGGAAAAATTGATTTGGATTCTGATGCTTTTGAATTGGAATTAAATAATGAACTCAAAAAGCCACTTGAAGAACAACGCTTTCCCTTATACGTTGCAAACGTTGAAGGTGTAAAGTCATACGTTGTTCCTCTTAGAGGTGCAGGGCTTTGGAATGCAATCTGGGGCTATATCGCATTGAAAGAAGATAAAAATACCATTCAAGGCGCTGTATTTGATCATGTGGGAGAGACTGCTGGATTAGGTGCAGAAATCACTCAACAGTGGTTTCAAGATCGCTTTGTTGGAGAAAAAGTCTTTGATACTGATGGTAACTTAGTAGGAATTAATGTTTCCAAAACAAACAATGATCCTAAAGACTTAGATAAAGACGATCACGAAGTAGATGCTATTTCTGGTGCAACTATCACAGGTGATGGGGTAACGGATATGATCAAAGAGCGACTTCAGCATTACCTACCTTACTTTAAATCGGCGGACGTAAGTCTTGCTTCAAACCAATAATTCCATGGAAAAGAACGTATCTAATCCAAAAAAAGAACCGACAATTCTCTTTGTGAATAAAGAGAGAGAACCTCTTTTTTCTAAAAAGAATAGAAAGTTATTGTCAGACCCTATGGATGACAATAACCCCATTACAGTTCAAGTTCTTGGAATTTGCTCCGCTTTGGCGATTACGGTTCAGTTGAAACCTGCCATCGTAATGAGTGTATCTGTTATGGCAGTTATGGCAGCGAGTAATGTCATTATTTCTTTATTAAGAAATCTTATTCCTAACCGAATTCGAATTATTGTTCAATTGGTGGTTGTAGCTGCGATGGTAATTTTGGTTGATCAAGTATTACGTGCTT
Organism: Flavobacteriaceae bacterium; assembly: GCA_009886625.1. Lineage (GTDB taxonomy): Bacteria > Bacteroidota > Bacteroidia > Flavobacteriales > Flavobacteriaceae > MS024-2A. The sequence goes on along the minus strand of QXZA01000006.1, from coordinate 34,078 downwards.
ATGCTTATGACGTGAGTAAAGAACTTTCCATCTTTATTGGACTTATTATAACCAACTGTATAGTAATGGGTCGTTTGGAAGCTTTTGCTTTAGGAAATGGTGTTTGGAAATCATTTCTGGATGGAATTGGAAATGCCGCAGGATATGGAGTCATTTTGATTATTGTTGCGTTCTTTAGAGAGCTGCTAGGGTCAGGAAAACTATTAGGATATCAAGTTATCCCAGATTCTATTTATGCAATGGGATATGAAAATAATGGATTGATGCTTTTGTCTCCAATGGCATTGATTACCGTTGGAATTCTGATTTGGATTCAGCGTTCGCGTAATCGTAGTTTAATTGAAAAAAATTAAGAACAGACCATGGAAGCTTATTTAAACTTATTCGTTAAAAGTATTTTTATAGAGAACATGATCTTTGCTTATTTCTTGGGCATGTGTTCTTACTTAGCGGTATCTAAAACAGTAAAAACTGCAGTAGGACTTGGGCTAGCTGTTATTTTTGTATTAGCAATTACAGTACCCATTAACTTTTTATTGGACACCTATTTATTACGCCCTGGTGCGTTGTCATGGTTAGGTTCACAATATACATCACTTGATTTAAGCTTTTTGAGCTTTATCATGTTTATTGCAGTAATCGCCTCTATGGTGCAACTAGTTGAGATGATAGTTGAAAAATTTGCACCTGCTCTTTATGGTGCCCTAGGGATCTTCTTACCACTAATTGCAGTAAACTGTGCAATTTTGGGAGGATCTTTATTTATGCAACAAAAAGATTTTGCAGGAGTTACTGAATCTGCGGTATATGGATTGGGCTCAGGTATTGGATGGTTATTAGCTATTCTTGCTATCGCTGCAATACGAGAGAAAATAACCTATTCAAATGTGCCTGCTCCTCTCAGAGGATTAGGGATTACATTCATCATCACGGGATTGATGGCATTAGGTTTTATGAGTTTTATGGGAATTAAATTATAATTTAAGAATGGATTATTCAGTTGTATTAGCGAGTGTTATTGTTTTTTTAGTAATTACGTTCCTTTTGGTAGGAATGCTTTTGGGTGCTAAAGCTAAATTATTACCATCAGGTCCGGTTTCTCTTTTAATCAATGGAGGAAATAAGGTTGAGGTTTCTTCAGGAAGTACCTTGTTAAGTACTCTTGGGAATAATAAAATCTTTTTACCCTCTGCCTGTGGTGGGGGAGGAACTTGTATCCAATGTAAATGCCAAGTGATTGAAGGTGGAGGAGAAATACTCCCTACTGAAGCACCTCACTTTTCAAGAAAAGAAGTCGCCGAAGGATGGCGTTTAGGATGTCAAGTAAAAGTTAAGCAAGATATGGTTATCCAAGTTCCTGAAGAGGTTTTTGGAATTAAGAAATACGAAGCTACTGTTGTAAGAAACTGGAATGTTGCTTCCTTTATCAAAGAGTTTGTTGTAGAAATTCCTGAGGAAATGGATTACAAAGCAGGAGGGTATATTCAAATTGAAATTCCTCAGTGTGAAGTCAAATATGAAGATATTGATATTTCAGCTCACCCAGCTGAACACCCAGGAGAGCCTGACAAATTTAAATTAGAATGGGACAAGTTCAATCTTTGGCCTTTGACCATGAAAAATCCTGAAACAGTAGAGCGTGCTTATTCTATGGCTTCTTATCCTGCTGAAGGAAAAGAAATTATGTTAAACGTTCGTATTGCAACACCCCCTTTTGATCGGGCAAAAAATGATTGGGCAGACATTAATCCAGGAGTGGCTTCTTCCTACATTTTTTCTAAAAAAGCGGGAGATAAGGTTACTATTTCGGGACCTTATGGAGAGTTTTTTATCAATGAATCCGATTCAGAAATGTTGTATGTTGGAGGAGGAGCTGGAATGGCACCTATGCGTTCACATTTATATGAATTGTTTAGAACATTACAAACTGGACGCAAAGTTACCTTTTGGTATGGAGGACGTTCAAAAAGAGAATTATTTTATACCGATCATTTTAGAGCTTTAGAAAAAGATTTTCCAAACTTTAAATTCTACATTGCCTTGTCAGAACCAATGGAGGAAGACAATTGGAATGTAAAAGAAGGTCTAGAGGGTGAAGGAGACGGATTTACAGGTTTTGTACACCAAGTTGTGATCGATAATTATTTAAATGATCATGAGTCACCAGAAGATATTGAAGTTTATTTCTGTGGACCCCCACTAATGAATCAGGCCATAGAACGTATGGCAGAAGATTTTGGAGTTCCCCCAGAAAATGTTCGTTTTGACGACTTTGGTGGATAATTTAAAAGAGGCTTTATGCCTCTTTTTTCTTAATTTAATATGTTTATGGAAGGCTTAACAATTCAAGAAATTCACCAACTCGCAATGCAAGAAGTGGGGGCGTACCTTGAAAAGGAAGGTTTTGAATTTTTGGCTGTTAACTCCCAGATTAAACGCTCTCCTCAGTTTGTATGTGTCAAGGAAAAAGTGCTCTATTTTGTTGTAGCTCAAGGGTGTTTGTACCCAAGTGCTCCAAAAGATTTTGATACTATCAAAATGGATAAAGTTAAAGTCCACGCCGATAAAAATAACGCACAGCTTTATTATGCGGGTGTAGGTTTTGCTCATGCACATGATTACGAAAAACCCCTAACTAAAAAAGATCCTTATGTCGTTAATTTCGATGGACTTCAAAAAATACAGTAGCATTTTTCTATTGAGCTTACTTGTAAGTTGTCAAACGATAAAGGAAAAAGAATTACAAGGCATTCAAGGCTTTGCTTTAGGAACAAGTTACTCTATACTATATAGTGCGTCAGCATCGGAAGAAACTGTTTTTGAACGTCAAGTAGATTCTATTTTTGAGATCCTAAACCAGTCTTTGTCAACCTATATTCCCACCTCTGATATTTCTAAAATCAACCAAGGGGATAGTGTCTTGATGGTAGATAAGCATTTTGTAAAAGTATATCAAAAAGCAAGTGAGGTTTGGAATGCTACAGGAGGGTATTTTGATCCTACAGTTGGGGCTTTGGTCAATGCTTATGGCTTTGGTCCAGGAAAACCCTTAAACAAGATTTCCGAAAAACAAAGGGACAGCCTCTTAGATTTTACAGGCTGGGATAAAACAAGTCTTACTCCTCAAGCGACTGTAAAGAAAATACACCCAAATGTCAATTTTGATTTTAATGCTTTGGCCAAGGGTTATGTGGTCGATGTTCTTGCCGATTTTTTAAGATCCAAAGGAGTGACTTCTTTTTTAGTCGAGATTGGCGGTGAAATTGTTGCTCAGGGGAAAAGTCCAAAGTCGAATGCATTATGGAAAGTTGCTATAGATGATCCACAACAAGGGGGTGAACGTGAGTTAATTCAAATATTAAGCTTAAATAATGAGGCCTTGGCAACATCTGGCAATTATAGAAAGTATTCAGTAAACGAAGAAACAGGAGAACGCTGGGTGCATTCTATTAATCCAAAAACAGGAGAAGCTTCACCCTCTTTTGTTCTTAGTACTTCAGTTTTAGCACCAGATTGCATGACAGCAGACGCCTATGCTACAGCATTAATGGTCATGCCCTTAGAGCAATCTAAAGCTCTTATAGAAAAGAATCCCCAATTAGAAGCGTATTGGATCATTGCCGACAGCCTTGGCGGGATGGAAGAAATTTTTTCAAAAGGTTTTTTGAAAAAATGACTTCGGTATAAAAACTACTTTATGGCCACAGGAATCTGTTCTTTTTTCGGTAGTCCAAAACGAAGTTTTTCTTCACTGCTGATGGCATCGAGAAAATTAATTCCTTTAGAATTAAATCCAGCTGTATTTAAACGGGTGTAATAATCTTTTCCATACACACGAACATGGTCGTATTGTCCAAAAAGTTGAGTGCGTTCTTTTTTGTTGGTGATGGAATCATCCTCAAAAGTGGTGTCGCGATTTTCATCCAAAGGGACTTGGGCGATTAAAGTGCCACCTTTTTTTAAAACACGATAAAGTTCTTGCATCGCTTTTTTATCATTAGGAATGTGTTCCAAAACATGATTACAAAAAATTAAATCATAATATTCATTTTCAAAGGGAAGTGCGCAAATGTCCGCTTTTACGTCAGCAAGAGGGGAGTGGAGGTCTGTAGTGGTATATTCCCAATTTCTAAGCATTTTGAATTTGGTGTAAAACACCTGTTCTGGAGCAATGTGCAATACTTTGAGGGATAGATTTAAGAAGTTTGTTTCTCGTGTTAAATATAACCATAAAAGACGGTGTCTTTCTAGGGAGAGCGTTCCAGGACACAGAGCGTTTTCTCTTAAATTTTGGTAGCCGTAAGGCAAGAATCTACGGTAGGAACTGCCGTCAATTGGATCGGTAAAACGTTTTCCTCTAAAGTAAAATTTAATCAACGGGCGAAACCAAATGCTTAAGGAGATCAAAAGAGGTCTGGGTAGCAGGTTGAGTAAGTATTTCATACCAAAAGAGGTTCTTTCCTAAAAGGTAATTCTTCGTCACTTTCTATACCCAAGGCTGCATAGATATATTGAAACGTAGAAAGTAATTCTGGCTTTCCATCGACTAAAGCGACATTGTGTTCAAAATGGGCACTGGCTTTTCCATCGGCAGTAAGTATTGTCCAGCCATCCTCAAGTTGTTTGATGCGATGCGTTCCTCCGTTGATCATAGGTTCTATGGCCAAAACCAACCCTTCTTGAAATTTTTTGCCCTTTCCTCTTTTTCCATAATTGGCAACTTCTGGGCCTTCATGCATCACCCGACCCAAGCCATGACCTACTAATTCACGTACGACGCCATAGCCCTCTTTTTCACAATGATGTTGAATAGCATAGCCCATATCACCTAAACGATTTCCAGTGCGAAAAGTAGTAATGCCCTCATAGAGGGAGGCTTTGGTTACTTCAAGTAGTTTTTTTACTTCTGGAGCGATTTCTCCCACAGCAAAGGTATAGGCATGGTCACCATAAAAGCCATTTTTCAATGCACCGCAGTCAATGGAAATAATGTCTCCCTCTTGTAAAGGAGTGTTATTTGGAATTCCGTGAACCACTTGAGCATTTGGACTCATGCACAAAGTATTAGGAAAATCATACAGTCCTAAAAAGCCGGGTTCTGCATCATGATCACGAATAAAAGCTTCGGCAAGTGTATCTAATTCAAGTGTGGAAATACCGGGTTTAATTTCAGAGGCAAGCATGCCCAATGTTTTGGAAACAATGAGTGCACTCTCCCGTATCAATTCAATATCTTCTTTGGTTTTTAGAACAATGGCTGCCATATTTAAAAATCTGCATAAGAATTTTCGTAGGCCTCTCTTTTTAAAATTTCAGAAAAATCATCTACTAAGTTGACTACTGGAAACTCAACAAATCGATTGATTTCTTTTCCGTTTTCCATAAAGATTAATGTGGGAATATTAAGAATATCATATTCCTTTTCATAGCCTAGTGGGCTATCTTTTGCTTCAGAAATAGAATACATTTCAATCTTATCATTTGCAACTCCCATAAGATCAAGAAGCCTAAACATCCCTCCTAATTCTCTTTGAGTATCTCCGCACCAAGTACCAAGGAATAATTTAAATTCAAGATTTTTGGCTAAAGGAGCAAACTCTTCTGCCCAGCCTTCAGGAATTTTGATGTTGTTGTATTCTGGCTGGAACCACGCTTGAAATTCAGGAGTGTCCAAATTGGCTCGATTCATATAACCCAAAACAACGGTTTCTCCTTCTTCTCCAATAAGGGTTTCTACCTCAAGAGGTAACTGTGGAGAAGCTTTTTTTTGAGTTGTACTTTTACAACTCATAATGAATAAAGCGAAAACCGCAGTAGGGACTAAATATTTCATGGGTGTATTATTAGGGATTGTTGCGTCATTGTTTCAGGTTGGGGAACTTCCATAAGGTCTAAAATTGTAGGGGCGATATCTCCTAAAATTCCTGAATTTATTTTTTTCTTTTTTGGATCAACTAAAATAACTGGAACTGGATTTGTAGTGTGCGCAGTATTTGGACTTCCATCGGGATTCATCATAGTTTCACAATTTCCGTGATCAGCAATTACTATGGTTACATATTCCTTTTCTAAAGCGGTTTCGATTACTTGTTGAGCACATTGATCTACAGATTCACAGGCTTTTATTGCGGCTTGCAGATCTCCTGTATGTCCAACCATATCGGGATTGGCAAAGTTCAAACAAATAAAATCAGGTGTGTCTTTCATTATTTTATCGACGATAGCATCTTTGATTTCATAAGCACTCATCTCGGGCTGTAAATCGTAGGTAGCCACTTTGGGGGAAGGACATAAAATTCGTTCTTCTCCTTTAAAAGGAATTTCTCTACCTCCGTTAAAGAAGAAAGTTACATGGGGATATTTTTCTGTTTCCGCTATACGAACTTGAGTTTTCCCGCCCTTAGATAAAACTTCGCCAAGAGTATTTTCTAGATTATCTTTATTAAAAACAACATGAACATTTTGAAACGATTCATCATAGTTAGTTAGTGTAACATAATGTAAATTCAATGGAGTCATATCATATTCGGGAAATGCTTTTTGAGAAAGGACCTGTGTTAATTCTCTTCCACGATCTGTTCTAAAATTGAAGAATAAGACTAGGTCGCCATTTTCAATTTTTGTGATAGGTTCTCCTGCTCCATTGTCTTTAAAAAGGGGAGCGATAAATTCATCTGTTATTCCTTCAGCATAGCTTTTGGAGAGTTCTGCAGAAAAGTCGTTGGTTGCTGTTCCCACTCCATTGATTAATAAATCATAGGTTTTTTTGACTCGTTCCCAACGTTGATCACGATCCATAGCATAATAGCGCCCAATGATGGAAGCCAATTGCGCCCCCGTTTTAGCTAATTTTTTTTCAATGCGTTCCACATAACTTTTTCCAGATTGTGGATCAACATCTCTTCCGTCTGAAAAAGCATGGAGGAATACATCATTCAAATTATATTCTCCAATAAGATCTAGGAGTCCCTCAATATGATTGATGTGGGAATGGACCCCCCCGTCTGATAATAATCCTAATAGATGGACTTTTTTCCCTTCTTTCTTGGCGTATTCCAAGCTTTCAGTAAGTACTTTTTCGTTTCTTAATTCATCCTTTTCTACGGCTAGATTTATTTTAGCTAAATCTTGATATACAATTCGACCCGCACCCAAATTCATATGGCCTACTTCACTATTTCCCATTTGACCTTCTGGCAGCCCTACATGTTCTCCATCGGTTCTAAGGGTATTGGATGAATACTTTTTATAGAGGGAGTCTATAAAAGGTATTTTTGCTTGATCAACTGCAGAGACTGATGGATCAGGAGAATTTCCCCAACCATCAAGAATCATTAAAAGGGTTTTTTGGGCCATGTATATTGTTTTTGCAAAGATACAAATTACTCCTCACCTCCTAGAACCCTTATGGCTGAAAAAAAAGCTGTTACTTTGTAAATAAAATATTTGAAAAAAGGCATTGTTTATCGGTCTACAGGAAGTTGGTACACTGTTGAATCTCAGGGCGTTTTTTATGAATGTCGAATCAAGGGTAAGTTGCGTTTGAAAGGGATTAAGAGTACGAATCCAGTAGCGGTGGGCGACAGAGTTCATTTTGAAATAGATTCTCATGTCCAAGCCAATGAGGGAAATATAACTCAGATTGAAGAAAGACAGAATTATATTGTTAGAAAATCTGTCAATCTTTCCAAACAAACCCATATTATCGCGTCCAATATTGATCAGGTCTTTTTATTGGTTACGCTAAATAACCCTCTTACGTTTCCTGCCTTTATAGATCGTTTTTTGGTTACGGCCGAGGCCTATCAAATTCCTGCTGTTTTGTTGTTTAATAAAATTGACACCTACACTAATGCCGAATTGGATGACTTGAAAATACTTCAAAATATTTATCAAGAGATTGGGTATGTTACTCAATCGATTTCTGCAATCAATGGAAAAGGTGTTGATACGATTAAAACATTAATGCAAGATAAGGTGAGCATGTTTTCAGGTCACAGTGGGGTAGGGAAGTCCACTTTGGTGAATGCTATTTCTCCAGAACTAGCTCTAAAAACAGCAGCGATCTCTAAACAACACCAACAGGGGATGCATACTACAACTTTTGCAGAAATGTTTGCTTTGTCCGATGGAATAAAAATTATTGATACCCCTGGAATTAAAGGTTTTGGGGTTGTGGATATGTTACCTGAAGAAATCGGTAATTATTTCCCCGAGTTTTATAAGCGAAAAATGGATTGTAAATTCCATAATTGTATTCATATTAATGAACCAAAATGCTCCATCATTGATGCTGTTGAAAACAAGGAAATTGCCCTTTCACGTTATGCTTCTTATGTACAAATGATGGAGGAAGATTCTCCTTATAGAAATTAACAATGCGAGTAGTAATTCAAAGAGTGCTTCGCGCTCACGTTCTTATAAATCAAAAGGAAAAAAGAGAGATCGGAGAAGGTTTGGTGGTTTTATTGGGTATTGAAACAGCAGACGAACCGACTGATGTATTGTGGCTTGCAAATAAAGTAGTGAACATGCGGATTTTCAATGATGGACATGGAGTAATGAATCAATCTTTATTGGAGAGAGAGGGATCTTTGTTGGTAGTGAGTCAATTTACTTTAATGGCGGCTACAAAAAAGGGAAATCGACCCTCCTATATAAGGGCAGCAAAGCATGAGCATGCAATCCCACTTTATGAATTCTTTTTGAAAACCGCTCAAGAAAAACTGAGCAAGAAAATTGTTTCAGGGACTTTTGGAGCTGATATGGAGGTTGCTCTGGTTAACGATGGACCAGTCACCATTCAAATAGACTCAAAGAATAAAGAATAAGATTAGAGGATATTGACCTCTGTTTCTAGTTTAATATTAAACTTTTCTTCAGCGGCTTTTTGAATTTTTCGCGCAAGTTCTAGAATTTGATCTCCTGTAGCATTCTTATAATTAACAAGGACGAGTGCTTGTTGGGGATGCACTCCTGCATCACCTTCACGAATTCCTTTGAACCCCATTTTTTCGATTAACCAAGCTGCAGGGATTTTTACTGCACCCTCTGGGGTAGGATAATTTGGGAGTTCAGGATGAATTTTTATTAAAGTTTCATAATGTGATTTGGATAGGATGGGGTTTTTAAAAAAACTTCCACTATTTCCGATTTCTTTGGGGTCGGGAAGTTTGGATTGTCGTATGGAAATGACGGCTTTTGCAACTTCTTGTATGCTGTGTTGTTTTCCAGTCAACTGATTTTTAATGTCACCATAACCTATTTGGAGTTGATGCGGAGGCTTTTGAAGTTGAAAACAAACACTTGTAATAATGTATTTTCCTTTGCTTTTCTTTTTGAAAATGGAGTCTCGATATCTAAAAAGGCACTCTTCATTTGAGAGGGTTTTGAAGCTTTTATTTTCAATTTCAAACACTTCACAACTGTGAAAAACCGATTTTAATTCAACCCCATAGGCTCCGATATTCTGAATTGGAGAGGCACCCACACTTCCTGGAATTAAGGCCAGGTTTTCAACTCCGCCATAATTATGTTTTAAACACCAAAGGACAAATTCATGCCAGTTTTCTCCAGCTTGAACGCTCACTAAAACTGAAGTTTCAGTTTCGTTTAAAACAGAAATTCCTTTGTTGGCAATGACAAGCGTTATTCCATCATAATCCTTTGTAAGTAGCATATTGCTTCCACCACCGTGAACTCTAATCGATTCTTTCTGAAATTGAGTAAATAATTCTTTTAATTGGGAGATTTTGGTAAGTAAAAAAAACTTTTCTGTAAACACCTCTATTCCAAAGGAATTGTATTTTTTTAAAGAAACGTTTTCCTTAAGCTTGAGCATATTTCAAGATACTAATTTCTGGTAGGCTATTAAAGCCTTTTCTAAAATACTTACCGCTCGAATCAATTTTTCACTGTCTAAAACAAAAGCAATTCGAACTTCATTAAGACCGATTCCAGGTGTAGAATAAAAACCTCTCGCAGGTGCTAGCATCACAGTTTGATTGTCATCATGAAAATCAGTGAGCAAGTATTTAGAAAAATCTTCTGCATCTGCAACCGGTAGTTTAACAATACAATAAAAAGCTCCCATGGGATGTGAGACTTCTACTTTTGGTATTTTTTCTAAATGTTGAATTAAAACATCTCTGCGTTTTCCATATTCAGCAATAACTTCTTCAAGATAACTAGCTGGAGCATCTAAGGCAGCTTCACTTGCCATCAAAGCATAAGTGGGCGGGGAAAGTCTTAGATGAGCAAATTTTAAAATATTTTCTATGAGCGCATTATTTTTTGATACAATACATCCCACTCTAGCTCCACAAAGACTGTATCGTTTAGAAACTGAATCGATCATGACGGTATGATTAGGTCCTTTTGGATGTTGTAAAACGGAGTAATGCTCATTTCCACTATGAATAAACTCACGATAGACCTCATCTACTATCAAAAAAATATCCTTTTCAATGGCTAATTCGACTAGTGCATTGATCTCTTTTTTACTGTAAACATATCCTGTTGGATTGCTAGGATTACATAATAAAATAGCCTTAGTTTTTTCAGTAATTTTTCCACTAATATTTTCCAAAGCGGGTAGCTGAAACTGAGAAGTAAACTCAGATACTACTGGGATTACATCCACACTCGCTGCACTTGCAAAACCATTATAATTGGCATAAAAAGGTTCTGGGATGATGATTTCATCACCAGCATCGCAAATCACATTGAGTGCAAAGGTTAAGGCCTCACTAGCTCCAGTAGTTACAAGAACATCATCTGGCTCTATACTTATGTTATGTTTTTTATAATAGGCACAAAGCTTTTGGCGATAGCTTATGGTGCCCTGAGAGGGTCCGTATGGGAGTAGCATGAGGTCAGCGTTTTTAACTGCCTCTATAGCTTCTATAGGAGCTGCTATATCAGGTTGTCCGATGTTGAGGTGATATACCTCAATACCCTTCGCTTTTGCTTGGTCTGAATAAACTACTAGTTTCCGTATGGGTGAAGTGGGAAGTTGGATTCCCTTATTGGATAAATGTGGCATGCCAAATTAAAAGGCAAAAATGCTAAAAAAAAAATTCTTAACCACAAACGAAAAACTTTAAATTAAAAAATTAGGGAATAAATTAATTTAAAACGAATCGAGATCGTATTATAACGTTGTGCTGTGGGAGGTTAATTCTTTTTTAAATCTTATTCTTTGGGAAGAACGGTTCCTTTAATTTTTAAAGCAACTATCTTATTTTGTTCTACATTAGTTGTCACTGTAATTGTCTTTCTAAATGGACCTGTGCGTTTTGTATCATATTTTACAATGATTTCATTCGTATCCCCCGGAGCAATTGATCCCTCTGGTTTTTTTGGTATGGTACATCCACAACTGGATTGAACATTCTTAATGATTAATGCTTCGGAGCCCGAATTTGTAAAACTAAAAACACGTTCGCCATTACTTCCATTGGCAATGGTTCCGTAGTCAATTGTAGTTGTTTCAAAATTGATTTGAGCTCCTTTTTCTTGCGCAAATGCAGGTGTTATTGCAAAAAGGAGGAATAGGTTTATGTAGTGTTTTAATTTCATAATTTGGTTTTTTAAGAAAGATAAAGTTAAAAATTTTCTTTCAATTCGGGATGTCAATTTTTATTATACCATAAGTGTCCCTACTTTTGTAAATCAAAAATTAGACCAAAAATTTTTATGGAAATTCCCTCCAAGTTTGATTCTAGGCAGGTAGAGAGTAAATGGTACGCTTTCTGGCAAGAAAATGAGTATTTTAAATCCGTTCCTGATGATCGCGAGCCTTATACTATTGTAATTCCACCGCCTAATGTGACAGGAGTGTTGCATATGGGGCATATGCTTAATAATTCATTACAAGATATAATTATTAGGAGAGCTCGTATGCGAGGTTTCAATGCCTGTTGGGTCCCTGGAACCGATCATGCTTCCATTGCTACTGAAGCAAAGGTAGTTGCAAAACTCAAGGAGGATGGAATTGAAAAAAGCAGTTTAAGCAGAGAAGCCTTTTTAGAGCATGCATGGGATTGGACTCATGAATATGGAGGTGTTATTTTGGAACAGCTCAAAAAGTTAGGATGTAGTTGTGACTGGGATCGAACAAAGTTCACACTTGATCCTGAAATGTCTGAGTCCGTACTTCGTGTTTTTATTGATTTGCACAATAAAGGGTTGATATATCGTGGTTTTAGAATGGTAAATTGGGATCCTGAAGCACAAACTACCTTGTCAGATGAGGAAGTGATTTATGAAGAAAAGTCAGGAAATCTTTATCACATTGCCTACCAAGTAGAAGGTTCTAATGGGAGAGTAATTATAGCCACAACGCGACCTGAAACCTTATTAGGAGATACGGCAGTTTGTATCAATCCTGAAGATGAACGTTATCATGGTTTAAAGGGAAAACGTCTTATAGTACCTATTGCAAATCGTTCAATACCTATAATTGAAGATGAATACGTGGCCATGGATTTTGGAACAGGTTGTTTAAAAGTAACTCCTGCCCATGATCTGAATGATAAAGCACTTGGAGAAAAACATAATTTAGACGTAATCGATATTTTTAATGCCGATGCCACACTCAATGAACACGGTCTAGAATTTGAAGGATTAGATCGCTTTGTCGCTCGGAAGAAAATAGTTAAAGCCTTAGATGCATTAGGTGTTTTGGTTAAAACAGAACTTCATGTTCACAAAGTAGGAACCTCGGAACGAACAAAAGCTGTGATAGAACCACGTTTATCTGATCAATGGTTCTTGAAAATGGAGCAACTTGCTCAGCCTGCAATTGAAGCGGTTTTACATTCTGATGAGATTGCACTATTGCCTGAAAAATTTAAAAACACCTACCGTCATTGGATGGAAAACATTCGAGATTGGAATATTTCAAGACAATTGTGGTGGGGTCAGCGCATCCCTGCTTATTACTATGGAAGTGGAAAAGATGATTTTGTGGTTACTTTGACTCCTGAAGAAGCCATAGATGCAGCGCAAAAAAAATCGGGTAATACCTCTTTGACAAAGGCAGATCTTCAACAAGATGAAGATGTTCTAGACACATGGTTTTCATCTTGGTTATGGCCAATTTCAGTTTTTGATGGGATACGAAATCCAGAAAATGAAGAGGTAAACTACTATTATCCAACTCAAGACTTAGTTACGGGTCCAGATATTTTATTTTTCTGGGTAGCAAGAATGATTATTTCAGGTTATGAATTCAGAAAAGAAAAACCATTTTCTAAAGTTTATTTAACTGGACTTGTTCGTGATGAGAAAGGGAGAAAGATGTCCAAACAGTTAGGGAACTCTCCAGATGCCTTAAAACTGATTGAAAGTTATGGTGCCGATGCCGTTCGTGTAGGTCTCATGTTAAGTTCTGCTGCTGGAAATGATCTTCTATTTGATGAAAATCTCTGTCAGCAAGGAAAGAACTTTGCTAATAAAATTTGGAACGCTTACCGTTTGATTGATGGCTGGGAAATAGAGAAAACGATAAAACCATCAGTTGCTGCTGATGAAGCTTTGGATTGGTATGAAAATCATTTTAATAAAACCATTCAATGGGTTGACGAAAATTTTGAAAAGCACCGAATTTCTGACGCTTTAATGACAACCTATAAACTAATATGGGATGATTTTTGTTCTTGGCTTCTTGAGTTGGCAAAGCCAGCATATGGAAAGCCTATAGATGCTGAAACTCATGCTAGAATAATTCGTTTATTTGAAAATAACCTACGTTTATTGCATCCTTTCATGCCCTTTTTGACAGAAGAGTTGTGGCATTATATCAGTGAAAGAGAAGTAAATCAAGCCTTAACTGTTTCTTCTTGGCCAGAGGCCTTGTCATTTGATAATGGATTAATTACTGATTTTGAGATCACTAAAGAGATTGTTGCAGGGATAAGAAATTTTAGAAAGGATAAAAACATTTCGTTCAAAGAAAAAATAACGGTATATGTTACAAATTCTGAAAAGGAATTACCCTATCAAGCCAGTATTGTGAAATTGGGAATGTTAGATGAAATAATTTATTCTCAAGCACCAGAAAAAATTAACGGAGGGAGCTTTAGAGTTTCTAAAGTAGAATTTTTTATTCCAACTCTTGCTCCAGAGGATCCTGAAGCTGAAAAAGAAAAACTTCAAGCTGAATTGAAATATACTCAAGGGTTTTTAGCTTCAGTAGAAAAAAAATTAGCCAATGAACGTTTTGTAGCTAACGCACCAGAACAGGTGATTGCCATTGAACGAAAAAAAGCTTCCGATGCTGAAGAGAAAATTACAATGCTACAAAAGAGTTTAAGCTTGCTTTAAGCTTTAAGCTTTGTGGGCAATGGGTTGAATTCCTCCTTTGACAACATCATTTAAAACAATATCTAGTTTGGTTCCCAAGGGAAGAAACAAATCAATTCGAGAACCAAATTTGATGAATCCAGCGTCTGTGCCTTGCTCAACTTCCATACCTTCTTTAGCATAGTTGACGATTCGTCTAGCAACAGCTCCTGCTATTTGACGGTAAAGTACTTCGCCAAAAATGTCGTTTTTCAAAACGATAGTTGTTCGTTCATTTAATTCAGACGATTTAGGATGCCAGGCCACTAGGTATTTTCCAGGATGGTATTTGCTAAACTGGACTTTACCACTAATAGTGTAACGCGTCACATGAACGTTTAATGGAGACATGAAAATGGATACTTGGAGTCTTTTGTCTTTAAAGTATTCTTTTTCAAAAACTTCTTCAATGATAACCACTTTTCCGTCAACTGGAGCTATGAGTTGCTTTTCGTTTTTTTGTGTTACTCTTTTTGGATTTCTGAAAAATTGAAGTACCAAAATAAGCATGACTAAGGCAATGAGTTGTAGCCCAATTTTCAACACTTGAAGATCTATTTTATATTCTGCTAAAACGGCAATTGCTGCAGTGATAACAAAAGTGGTCATGATGATTTGATATCCTTCTTTATGAAACATAATGGACTAAAATTAAAAATAAATTGACAAAAGGAGCTGTGTAAAGAACGCTGTCCATACGGTCATAAAAACCTCCATGACCTGGAATTAGTGAACCGCTATCTTTTACTTTTGCTTCGCGTTTAAATTTTGATTGTATAAGATCTCCTATAGTTGCTGCAATAATTATGATAACCGCTAAAATGAGATAAACCCATAATTCAAAATCTTGATTAAAACGGTATAACACCACACTAAGCAATATACAAGCTAGGGCTCCACCCCAGAATCCTTCCCAGGTTTTTTTTGGAGAAACTTTTGGAAATAAAGGTGTTTTTCCCCACTTCTTCCCTGATAAATAAGCAAAACTATTATTGATCCAAATTAGAAAATACATATACAAGGTGATGCCATTCATCCAGTGTGTCTCAAATCCAGTTGTGGCAAGTATAAAGTATCCAGAACTTATAAGGTAAAAAAGAGTGAGGCCACTTTTCTGGTAGGGATTAAAGACAAAGTTTTTTTTCTTAATTAACATTATTGCGAGTAGAATATTAACAAGTACACATAAAGTCAAAAGACTAAAGTGCAAGGTTTCTAGGGCTTTTTCAATATATAATTGATAGGCTAGTAGTCCAAAAAACAGAAAAGGAACAGGACTTTTATAGTGCAACAATCTTTGGAATTCGAAAAGCGCTAGAGCAGAAAATATAAAGAGGACAACAATTAAGGCTAGATTTGAAAACAAAGCAGAAGAAACAATTATTGCTACATAGAGAAGACCAGAGAGACTTCTTATCGTAATTTCACGCATATTTTTAAATTAATCTTCTAAGAGCAAATATATGTTTTTTGCACTTGTCTCAGATTCAGAAAATGCTTTTTCCGCATCATCTTCCATTTTGGGTTCCAGACTGGTAATATTTGTTGGAATTGTCTTTTTGTATTTATTTTTGATTGAGCTCATTCCTTGACTAACATCTCTCACAATCTGATTTGTTTTCGCAATAATTATTACCGTTTTGGGAAAATCTGTTAAATTGAAATGTTTAATCTGGTGTTCACTTAACAAAAATTTACCGGTGTTACTGATCATATATTCACAATATATTACTGCAGCTTGATATACTTTAAGATCACCAGAAGTTTCACGAATTGAGGTCAACTTGAATTGATCTGCTACGACTCCGTTTAAGCTTAGTATATGTTTTTTTTCCCACTGATTTTCTAAACAAATCGCATCTATGTTTAAAGAAATTTGCTCAATAGACTCACAGAAAAGAAAGTGTCCTCCTTTATTGGTAAATGTTTCAGCAAATTTAATATCCACGGGGATTTCCTCAAAGGGAAGATAGGGACTTTTATCAGAGACACTCTTAGTCTTTTTGCCAAAAAGTTTATCCCATATTCCCATGTGTTTTGCTTCTATTTGTTTTTGAGCAGCTTTGCTTCTTCTATTTTTTCACTGTTTGTTTTAAAAGGTCGTTTACCTAAAATTGTTTCTAAATCATCCTTGAAGATAACTTCTTTTTCTAAAAGACGCTCTGCTAGTTCAGTTAATTTGTCTTTTGAAAGCTTCAAAATTTCAATTGCTCTTGCATATTGTTTTTCAATAATCTCTGAAATTTCGTGATCAATTTTTTGAGCAGTCTCTTCAGAATAAGGTTTGCTAAAGCTATAGTCTGCTTGTCCAGTTGAATCGTAATAGGTTAAATTTCCAATGGCGGCGTTCAGACCATAGACAGATACCATAGCTCTGGCTTGTTTGGTTACTTTTTCTAAATCGCTAAGTGCACCGGTCGAGATTTTATCAAACATTACTTTTTCAGCGGCTCTTCCACCTAAAGTAGCACACATTTCATCAAGCATTTGTTCTGTTCTCACAATTTGACGTTCTTCAGGAAGGTACCATGCTGCTCCCAGGGATTGTCCTCTTGGAACAATTGTTACTTTCACAAGCGGAGCGGCATGTTCCAGCAACCAGCTTACTAAGGCATGTCCAGCTTCGTGATAGGCAATCGTTTTCTTTTCCTCCGGAGTGATGATCTTATTTTTCTTTTCAAGACCACCAACAATACGGTCAACTGCATCAAGAAAATCTTGTTTCCCAACGGTTTTTTTATTTCCACGAGCTGCAATTAAAGCGGCTTCATTACATACATTTGCAATATCTGCACCAGAAAATCCAGGAGTTTGTTTTGCAAGAAAGTCAACATCCAAAGATTTTATTGCTTTGATTGGTTTTAAGTGTACTTTGAATATTTCTTTGCGTTCATTTAAATCCGGTAAATCCACATAGATTTGACGGTCAAAACGTCCTGCTCGCATTAAGGCTTTATCTAGAACATCTGCACGGTTTGTAGCTGCTATTACAATAACATTAGTATCAGTTCCAAATCCATCCATTTCGGTTAAAAGTTGATTGAGCGTGTTTTCTCTTTCATCGTTTGACCCAGTCATATTGCTCTTTCCCCTCGCTCTTCCGATAGCATCAATTTCATCAATGAAAATTATTGCTGGGGATTTGTCTTTCGCTTGTTTGAATAAATCTCGTACTCTTGAGGCACCAACTCCAACAAACATCTCAACAAAATCTGAACCAGAAAGTGAAAAGAAAGGCACCTTTGCTTCACCAGCGACAGCTTTTGCAAGAAGTGTTTTTCCTGTACCAGGAGAACCCACTAAAAGAGCTCCTTTAGGGATTTTACCTCCTAGAACTGTATATTTACTGGGGTTTTTAAGAAAATCAACAATTTCTTGAATCTCTTCTTTTGCTCCTTCTAGTCCTGCAACATCCTTGAATGTTGTTTTTACGTCGGTGTTTTTGTCAAATAACTTTGCTTTGGATTTTCCAATATTAAAGATCTGACCTCCAGCACCACCTCCAGCACTCCCAGACATTCTTCTCATTAAAAAAATCCATACTCCGATGATAATGATTATGGGTAAGAAACCGATTAATGTATCTGCCCATCGGTTTTCAACAGTAATGAATTCCAATCTAAATGGAACACCATTGGCTCTGGCTTTTTCTAATTTCTCTTCAAAAAGCTCAAGACTTCCTACTTCAAATTGGTAGTGCGGTCCACGTGAGTTGTCTTGTCCCAAAAGATTTTTACCAATTACATCTTTATGATCACTTTTACTTAGTGCCTCAGGTGTTAAGGTTACTCTTACACTACTTTTGTTTCGAATTACAACAACTTGACTAACGTCTCCTGCATTCAAATACTTTTCGAAACTTGAAATATTGGTTTTACTCACGCTTTGCCAAGAATCACTTCCTCCAAAGAGACTCATAGCGAGTAATGCAAAAATAATTGCACCGTAGAGCCAGTAAATATTAAATTTAGGTGTGGTTGGTTTTTTTTCTTCTTTCATAGTTTTTAATAATTCGAAGTGATTTGGGTGGTTTTTGCATCTCCCCAGAGTTCTTCGATATTGTAATATTCACGTATTTGTTTTTGAAAGACATGGACTACAATGTTTACATAATCTATCAAAACCCATTCCGCCACATCTGAACCCTCAGTGTGAAATGGTTTTTCTTTTAGCAATTTGCTCACGTTTTTCTGAACTGAACCTACAATTGCGGAAACTTGTGTGTTGGAATTCCCGCTGCAGATGACAAAATAATCACAAGGCGTATTATCAATTTCTCTTATATCTAATATTTGAATATCTTCCCCTTTTACGTTTTCAATACCATGAACGATTTCGTCCAAAAGAATTGGTTTACTTTCAATTTTATTTGTCATTAATTAGTGCTCTTTTTCACAAATTTATTACTTTTTAAGTCGGTTACATCCACTTCTATGAGCTATTTTAATATAATCAAACTTAATGCCACCCCATCAACCAATGATTTTTTAAAAGAAAAGCATCAAAAAGGGGTGTGTCAGGATGGTGATTTAGTGTGGGCAAAGAATCAAACTTCAGGAAGAGGACAGCGTGATAAGATGTGGATTTCAAATCCAAAAGACAGCTTGACCTTTAGTGTTTATAAGACATACGATCATTTTCCTACAACGGATAATTTTCTGATTAGTATGGCAGTTTCTTTAGGAATTATAAACGCGTTGCATTCTTTTAATATTCCTAATCTGTGCATTAAATGGCCAAACGACATTATGGCAGATAACAAAAAAATCGCTGGAATACTCATTGAAAATATTTTTAAAAAGAAAGATTTAAAAGCGTCCATTATTGGGATTGGGATAAATATTAATCAAACTGAATTTCATGGGTTACCTAATGCTACTTCTCTGGCTGCTGTGATCAATAAAAATTTGGATAAGCAGCACGTTTTTGATCGTCTAAAAGCACAACTAGAAAAGTCACTTTTTTCCTTACAATCGATATCTAAAGAAACATTGATTTCAGACTACTCAAGTTTACTTTGGAAAAAAGACAAAGTGACTGTTTTTGAAGAAAAAGGAAATTCGTTTACTGCTATTCTTAGAGGAGTGTCCCCCTCAGGTTTACTCCTTATTGAAGATGAAACAGGAAGAGTAGTAGAATCTAATTCAGGTCAAATTAAAATGTACTATGAAAATTAATCCTTGGAAGGTTCCCAATTTGCAGGATCTTTTCTCCAGGTTTTTAAATTTTCAGATTCTAATTGAGAAATTTTATTTGCTTCCAAAGCTACAGGAAGTAATAAATCATAATTACAAAGCGTGTGAAGTGTAACACCTGCTTTATCGAATGCTTTTTCTGCCTTTTCAAATCCATAAGTGAAGAGTGCATACATGCTTAAAACTTGAGCGCCTGCCTTGTGAAGCGCATCTACAGCATTAAGACTACTCATTCCGGTACTGATTAAATCCTCTATGACTACAACTTTTTCACCCGCTTCTAGGGCTCCTTCAATTTGATTTTGTCTTCCATGTTTTTTGGCTTCAGTACGAACATAAATAAAAGGAAGATTCAATTCCTGAGCGACCAACATTCCCATGCCAATTGCTCCAGTGGCAACTCCAGCAATTATAATGTTGTTATCAAATTGGTCTTTAATTTCTTGAGCGATAGTTTTGCTTAAGAAAGTTCTAACCACAGGATAGGATAGTGCTACACGGTTATCACAATAAATTGGGGATCTCCATCCACTTGCCCATTTAAATGGATTTTTTGGATTCAATTTAATTGCATTAATTTGTAAAAGAAATTCAGCGGTTTGCTGAGCTATATTTTGATTAATTATCATAAGCAAATGTATAAAGTTTTTTACAATCAGAAACCACTTTTTTTCACTTCAGATTTTAATAAAAATTCTGACGAAACACCTCTTTTTCATATAAAGTTTTCTACTGCTGAATCCATAATCAAAGCGTTGAAAAGTAAACGTGTGACCGGCGTATATTTATATCATAGCGATGAGGTAAAACTGCAAAAGCATTTTTCAAAGAAATTTCCATGTGTAGAAGCTGCCGGTGGTTTGGTGGCGCATTCAAACGGGAGTTATCTTTTTATTTATCGAAATGATAAATGGGACCTTCCTAAAGGTAAAGTTGAAAAAAGAGAGGTCATTATTGATGCTGCTGTGCGTGAAGTCATGGAAGAGACGGGTGTTGCAGATTTGGTTGTTAAAAAGCCAATGCCTACTACTTATCATGTGTACAATGCCAATGGGAAATATAAACTAAAAAAAACCTATTGGTTTCTAATGAAGACTAATTCTAATGCTCCTTTAACGCCACAACGAGAAGAAAACATTCAGAGTGCAGTTTGGAAAAATACAAGTGAATTTACTTCACTAAAGGAAAATGCATATGAAAATATCAAGATTCTTTTAGAAGAATTGGACTAGATTATCTCTTAACAGCATTTGGGACTAGGGAAGAATAATCACCTTCATGATTCATTATTTCTCTTACAATGCCACTACTAATATAAGAGTGGTCTGCAGAGGTTAATAAAAACACTGTATCAATATTAGATAGTCTTCTGTTAATCTGAGCAATACTTTTTTCAAATTCAAAATCTGCTGGATTTCTTAAACCTCTTAAAAGTGCAGTAGCTTCAACTTCCTTACAGAAATCGACTGTAAGCCCTTGATATGTTTCAATGCTGATTTTTGGTTCGTCTGCAAATGTTTTGGATATAAATTTCACTCTTTTTTGTAGAGAGAACATATACTTTTTTTCGCTATTTTCACCTACGGCAATAATTAATGAATCGCATAGAGGAAGTGCTCTTTCAATAATATCTTGATGCCCTAAAGTGATAGGATCAAATGACCCTGGAAAAACATATTTTTTCATGAGTTTATTTTTTATCTAAGATCTCTAGTAAAAGTAAATTAAAAAATCGGGAAAGGTCCATTCCCATTGCAGCTACTTGTTGGGGGATAATACTTTTTGTTGTGATTCCCGGAACAGTATTAATTTCGAGTAAATGCGGTTCTCCATCAACAAATATAAATTCACTTCGAACAACACCTTTGAGTCCTAATTTACGATAGATTTCTTTTGACCACTTTTCTGTTTTTTCCTTCCATTCTAAGGGGATATTTGCTGGAGTAATTTCTTTAGATTTACCTTCGTATTTGGCAGCGTAATCAAAGAATTCATTTTCAGTAATAATCTCTGTTATGGGAAGAACAAGAATTTCTCCTTCATATGCAGCCACACCAACGGATACTTCTCTTCCTTCTAAAGCACTTTCTATAATGATTTGAGAGTCTTCTTTAAAAGCTTTTTGAATGCAGGGAGTTAGCTGAGACTTTTCTTTGACTTTAAAAACGCCAAAACTACTTCCAGCTCTATTTGCTTTGACAAAACAAGGAAACCCAACTCTTCTTTCTATGGCATCAGTGTCTATATTTTGACCATGATCAATGGAATAATGTTTGGCCGTAGGAACATTTAGTTCTCTTAAAACCGAAAGGCAGTCTCTTTTGTTATAGGTCAATCCTGAAGTATAACTGTCACAGCTGGAAAAGGGGATATTTAAGAGTTCCCATAATGCTGCAAGTTGACCATTTTCCCCAGGAGCCCCATGAATGACATTAAAAATTAGGTCAAGATCAAGGGTATTTGATTCTGATTGAAGCGAAAAGTTTCCTTTGGAAACAGTGTAATGATTTTTTTGATCGTCAGTTGCAGACCAAGTATTTTGATTGATTGTGATTAAAAAAACCTCCCAAAGTGAGCGGTCAAGTGTGTTAAAAACAGTTTTTCCACTAAGAAGCGAAATTTCATATTCTGAGGTAAATCCCCCACAAACAACACCAAGCTTTTTCTTCCCCATTTTTTTTGGATATTTTACAAAGGTAAATGATTTCAAAGCAATCGAAAAGCCAAGGTTTTATTATATTAGCATTGAAATTTACGACATGATATTTTTGCGATTTTTGTTTAGTAAAATGTTTTTGAAACAGCTATTGCTAATTGGCCTCACAACGCTTTTAGTTTTTGCAGGAATTTCCATGTGTCTTAGACTCATAACAAATCATAATGAATATCAAAAGGTTCCAAATTTAAAAGGTATTCCTTTGGAGGCACTTCCTTCCGTCATGGTAGAGCAAAATTTGCGTTTTGAGGTTATTGATTCAACAAAGTTTGTTCCAAGTTTACCTCCACTTTCAGTAATTGCACATTTACCAATTGCCGATAGTGAAGTAAAGAAAAATAGAAAAATTTACCTTACTGTAAATCCATCAGGTTACAGAGAAATTACTGTTCCAAACTTAATACAAATCACAAAGCGTAATGCTGAATCCATTCTTAAAGCTGTTGGTTTTGAGTTGGGTGAGATCACCTATCAAAATAACATTGGAAAAGACATGGTTTTGGAAATTAAATATCAGGGTAAGAAAATTGAGCCTGGAATATTACTTCCTAAAACCACAAAAATTGATTTAGTTTTAGGAAATGGAAAGCGATAAAAATCCTCTAGAAGAGATTCAATCTTCTGATACACTCTATGAACATTATGCTTTTATTGCAGATCCGGGACAATCTCCGTTACGTGTCGATAAGTTTTTAATGGCTAGAGTAGAAAATGTCACTCGTAATAAGATTCAGCAAGCAGCCAAAGCAGGAAGTATATTTGTTGATGGAAATGAGGTAAAATCAAATTACAAAGTAAAAGGAGGGGATGAGGTCAAGGTTCTTTTTTCACATCCACCTTACGAGAATTTACTTGTGCCAGAGGATATTTCTCTAGACATCGTCTTTGAAGATGACATTTTGGTAGTGGTAAATAAACCAGCAGGACTTGTCGTACATCCTGGGCATGGAAATTATTCAGGAACTTTATTGAACGGCTTATTGTACCATTTTGATCAGTTGCCCAAGAATTCAAATGAGCGTCCAGGTTTGGTTCATCGTATCGATAAAGACACAAGTGGACTTTTAGTGGTGGCTAAGACGGAACAGGCGATGACTCATTTAGCAAAACAGTTTTTTGATAAAAGCTCAGAACGAAGGTATGTAGCACTAGTGTGGGGAGATGTTAAAGAAGATGAAGGTAGCATTAAAGGTGCTATCGGTCGTCATCCTAAAAACAGACTGCAAATGGCTGTTTTTGAGGATAATTCTCAGGGAAAAGAAGCGAAAACTCATTTTAAAGTTTTAGAGCGCTTTGGTTATGTAACATTAATTGAATGTCAGCTTGAAACAGGAAGAACACACCAGATAAGAGCGCACCTTAAGTTTATTGGACATACTCTATTTAATGATGCACGTTATGGTGGCGATAAAATACTCAAAGGCACCAGTTTTACCAAATATAAACAGTTTGTAGACAACTGTTTTGTATTGTTGCCACGTCAAGCGTTACATGCTCAAACTCTTGGGTTTATTCACCCCTCAACCGGTGAAAAAATGGCGTTTGAAACCCCTTTGCCAGAGGATTTTAATTCGGCATTAGAAAAGTGGCGCCAGTACGCACAACATAAGAATTTGTAATACATGTATATCAAGCTATGATTCTATTGACTTGTTATCGATAGTAAAATCATGTATTTTTGGTAAAAACAGAAGTATGAAAATAGTTATCTCACCTGCCAAGTCTTTAAAGTTTGACAAGCAGCTTCCTACATCAACCCAAACTCAACCTCACTTTAGCGGAGAGGCGGAAAAGATTAATTCTTTGCTTAAAAAAAAATCACACAAACAGTTAAGTCAGTTGATGAGCATATCAGACAAGTTGGCTGAATTAAATTGGGAACGCAATCAAGCTTTTCAACTTCCAGAGTCAAAGGAAAATACTAGAGCTGCGATCTATGCTTTTAATGGTGATGTTTATCAGGGGTTAGACGCTTATACGCTAGCAGATGAAAAGATTAATCAAATGCAAAATCAACTCCGGATTCTTTCGGGATTATATGGGGTTTTGAAGCCTTTAGATGGCATACAGCCTTATCGTTTGGAAATGGGAACAAGCTTTAAAGTAGGAAGACATAAAAATTTATACAGCTTTTGGAAAGATAAAATCACTGCGCAATTGAATTCTGAAATGGAACTAAATGAGCTTTTTGTAAACCTAGCAAGTAATGAATATTTTAGTGCTGTTGATTCGAAAATGCTCCATACAGAAATCATTAGTCCTCAATTCAAGGATTTTAAAAATGGAAAGTTGAAAATCATCTCGTTTTTTGCTAAAAAAGCACGAGGAATGATGGCACGACATTTAATTGAAAATAACGCTTCAACATTGGAAGATGTCCTTTCCTTCTCTTCAGAGGGTTATGCATTTAATGAGTCAGAAACTAAAGATCCTTTAAATCCAGTTTTTGTTCGTTAAATCAGTTTTTTTCTGAAGTGTTTTTTGTTTTTTTACGTGGTCATCTCACGCCGTAACTTACTTTAATTATTTTCCCTCTACGAGATTTTCGGTCTCCTTTTCCTATGGTAATTTAGATTTGGTGAATAACTAAATTACTTCTTTTTTTAGAATGTCTTTAATTCTTTAGCTATCCCCAAAATATTTTCTTCTCGATAACGCGTTAAAAAGCTGGTACTTAAATGTATACTTCCCTCTAAGTCAGATGTTGAGAGTAAGAGTTTTAAATCTAAATCCATATAGCTTTTGAGCATAGGGATAGCGATGGGGGCATAACTGTAATGCCAAGGCTCGTAGTAAAAGCCTTTTCTTGTTTTTTTGTCTGTGTAAGGACGAATAAATCCATAAGTTGCTGCATTCTTTTCCATCCATTTTCTCATGACAACATAAGGTCCTTTCCCATGAAACTTTTCAGTGAGTAGAACATCTCCTTCTCTTATTTTTGAACCATCAATAAGATCTACATCTGTTCCCCAATGGTGTCTTGAAGTCCCTGGAAGTGTAGAGTATTCAATAATTTTATTGATATTTTGCTCTGGGGAAAGTCCTTCTTCTTGATTGAATTTAAATTTTCTATTCCAGATGCTTTTTTGTCGCTCAAACGATCTGTAGGCGGATACAATTTCAAGTAAGATTCCATCCTTTTTTGCAGCGGCTTGCATTCTTTTAAAAGCATTTCCTGCTGTATTAAACAATTGAATTTCAGGGCTATGAAGTTTTGGATTTCCTTTTCCAAGAAGAATGGAAACGGAATATTCTTCTTGGATCCATGGAATGGGTACAATTGAGGCTCCCATTAAACTGAGACTGGTTTTAATAAAAGTTTTACGATTCATAGGACATGCGTTTAATAAAGCGTTGATGTGTTCCGATTGGATGAATATCAAAGGGAAAGCCTGTTGGTGTAAATCCATTGGCAATATAAAGAGTATTTGCTACAATTCGTGCATTTAACCATATGTGATGGGGTCTGTGTCCTTCATCAAGAATTAAAAAAGCTTTTTGAATGAGTTGAGTCGCGATACCTGTACGCTGATGGTCAGGATGAACGGCGATAGCTCTAAATTGAATTCCATTTTGTGCTTTTTGATCAGGACAAGGAGTGGGCATTGCACTTAAAATCCCTACCAGCTTTTTATTCTGGTAACCACCTAAATGAAAACTTTGAGGGTCATCATCTAAATCTAGCGCGCACGAACTGAGAGGTTGTCCTTTTCTTAATAAAGGATGCCTAAGTTCGAAAGTTTGAATTGCTTTAATTTTTTTTATATCCACTTTCATTATTAAAAAATTAACACCTTTGTAAGAGTACAATTTCAAAGGAAAACTATCTTTATAGGATGAAAAATACAGTTTTTTTATGTCTTTCACTTTTAATGACCACTTTTGTTTTTGGACAAGTTCGTAAACCCATTAAAGGAAAGTTGCTTGACAGAAATATAAATGTAGTGGCCGCAAATGTTGTCAACAATACTGATCAAACCAGTACCATTACTAACGAATATGGGGAGTTTGAAATAGAGGTAGCACTTGGAGACGAAGTTATTTTTTCTTCAATGGAGTTTAAGACTCGAAGTGTAGTAATCACCGAAGAGATTATTAGAAAAAACAGATTGGTAGTTTCTGTAAATGAAAACATCAATGAGTTAGAAGAGGTAGTCGTTACTTCAGAAGAAATGGAAAAATTCTTGGACTTAAAAGAAGATGAGTTTAGAGGGTTTGATTATGAACGAGACAAGTCATCTAAAATAAATAATAGATTAACGGACGATAGATTGGTTACCAATGGAATCGATTTTGTGAATATCGCGAGATTAATTGGAAAAGCTTTTTCTGGAAAAAGTAAGGAAGAACAGATGAAAATGAAGCCTAGTGAGATTTTACCCTATGTGTTCAATACTGAATTTTTTGAAAAAGATTTGAAACTGGAAAACGATCAAGTGGTTGGTTTTTTAGAATACATCGATT
This sequence comes from Flavobacteriaceae bacterium, assembly GCA_009886625.1. Taxonomy (GTDB): domain Bacteria; phylum Bacteroidota; class Bacteroidia; order Flavobacteriales; family Flavobacteriaceae; genus MS024-2A. The sequence goes on along the minus strand of QXZA01000006.1, from coordinate 7,357 downwards.
CACAAATGAAGACTAGTGGTTTGCTTAAACAAACCAAACAATTTGAACTCATTGATTATTTGATTAACAAAAGCAGGGAGTACAAATCGGTTCTCGATCAATAATTATCGCTCATGCAAATCTTAATCTTAGTTTTGAATTTTGTATTGGCCTCCCTTTTCTCCCCTGAATTCCAGACGCATAAATTTTATGTTAGTACAACTGAAGTGGAACTGAAAAAGGAGACTAAAACCTTGCAGGTCACGGCACAATTCTTTACTGATGATCTTGAATTTCTTTTAAGGAAAAATGATAACTCCATCAAGCTTGATCCTGATTCAAATCAAAAGCAAATAGATAGTTTATTGACTGAGGAGTTGAAAAATAAATTGCAATTTTCTTCAAAGAATACAGTTTTCGAGTTTACTTTTTTAGGAAAAGAATATAGAAATGATGTAAGCCTTTGCTATATTGAAATTCCACTTGAAGAAATCCCTGAAAAACTTGAAATTAAAAACATTTTCTTTTTTGATATATTTGAGGATCAACAGAATATAATTCATTTCAAATCACAAGGAATTAGAAAAAGTTTTTTACTTCATTCCGATAAAGAAACTGTTACAATTGAATTAAATAAGTAGAATATAATCAACTCTAATTTAACACTAAATATAAGTAAATGACGAATTTTAAATCTACCTCTCTCGGATTTTTTACAGCGGTTTTTATACTCACGATAACAACCTCTGCCCAAGTTCAACGAGGACACACCAACAATAGTAAATTCAAACAATTATATGATCAATTTGCGGATCCGAATCGTTATCATAATGCCTCTGGAGCTCCCGGTGTAGATTATTACCAACAAAAAGTAGATTATCTAATGGATATAGAGTTGGATGATGCTGCTTCCAAACTTTATGGTGAAGAAACAATTACATATACTAATAATTCTCCAGATCAACTTCCCTATTTATGGTTGCAATTAGATCAGAATATTCGTAAAAGTGATGCTCCTAATCTAGAAAAAAATAGCGCAGGAAATTCTGTAACCGTCCGACCTAGTAGTTTTGTGAGTGATTTTATTAATGATCCTTTTGATGGAGGTTTCAATATTGAATGGGTTACTGATGAAATGGGCAAAGCGTTAAAATACACAATTAACCAAACAATGATGCGAGTAGATTTGCCAGAAGCAATTGCTCCAGGACAAACCTATGTTTTTAATATTAAATGGTGGTATAATATTAATGATCACGTGGAAAAACGCGGAAGATCAGGATTTGAATTTTTTCCAAAGGATGGAAATAAAGCCTATGTGATTGCCCAATTTTTCCCAAGACTATGTGTGTATAATGATGTTGAGGGATGGCAAAATTACCAATTTTGGGGTAATGGTGAATTTGCTTTAGAATTTGGTGACTACCAAGTAAACATAACCGTTCCTTCTGACCACATATTAGAAGCTACAGGAAGTCTTCAAAATCCAAAAGACGTTTTGACGCGTCAGGAGTACAAGCGCTTTCAGGAGTCTGCAACAAGTTTTGATAAGCCTGTCATTATCGTTTCCCAAGAGGAAGCTACTGTAAAAGAATCTGGCTTTTCAACTAAAAAGAGCACTTGGAAATTTAAAGCAATCAATGTTCGAGATTTTGGTTTTGCCACATCTAGAAAGTTTATTTGGGAACGACAAGCAGTCCAAGTAGGATTTAAAAAAGTTATGGCGGTTTCACTCTATCCTAAAGAAGGAAATCCGCTGTGGGAGGAATACTCAACGAAAGCAGTGCTTCAAACCCTAAAATCGTATTCAAAATATACCTTTGATTATCCCTATCCAAAAGCGGTTTCGGTCCATGCTAAAAATCAAGGAATGGAATATCCCATGATTTGCTGGAATTATGGACGTCCTGATGAAGATGGGACCTATTCTGATCGTACTAAATTTGGAATGATAAGTGTGATTATCCATGAGGTAGGACATAATTATTTCCCGATGATTGTAAATTCTGATGAACGTCAGTGGGGATGGATGGATGAAGGGTTAGATACCTTTATGCAATACTTAGCTGAACAAGAATTTGGAGAACGTTATCCTGAGTCTATTGGAGCTTTAGAAAAGTATCCTTCCCGTAGAGGTGATCCTCAAAAAATTGTTCCATATATGGCGGGAGATCAAGACTTTATTTCACCCATTATGTCTAACCCTGAAAATGTATTTCAGTTAGGGCCTAATGCCTATGCAAAACCAGCTACCGCTTTAAATATACTTCGTGAAACTGTAATGGGGCGAGAGGTGTTTGATCATGCATTCAAAACCTATTCACAACGATGGATGTTTAAACATCCTACACCAGAAGATTTCTTTAGAACAATGGAAGATGCATCGGCAGTAGATTTGGATTGGTTTTGGAGAGGGTGGTTCTATTCAACAGATGTTGTTGATATTGGAGTGAAAAACGTTAAAAAATATTATTTTTCAGACGAGCCCGATTTGAAGGCAAAGGAACGTTTTGAGTCCTATGGCTATGACCTAAAAGATTTACCTAATCTTGTTTTTAAAATCGATGAAGAAAGTGATTCTTTTGATCCTAAGGTAGCCGCTCAAAATGCTGTTGATGGATCTAAAATCTTAAAAGAATATTTGATGGAAGAGGGATTGCCTTCAAGTGCAGTGCCACCTAAATACTTTTATGAAGTTGAATTTGAAAAGCCCGGTGGATTAGTAATGCCTTTAATTGTGGAGTACAGTTATGCTGATGGCACAACAGAACGCGTAACTTATCCTGTTCAGTTATGGAGAAAAAATGACGCAAGTGTCAAAAAAGTTATTGCTTCAGACAAAGAATTGGTAGGAGTTACTGTAGATCCTGATCTAGAAACAGCAGATGTAAATGCGGACAATAACAGTTGGCCTAAAAAAGAGAGTGCATCAGATTTTGATAAATTCAAAGAAAAAATAAAAGGATAAATGATAGAAGAACTACTGAATCTAATGTTGATTCAGTAGTTTTTTTTTAGAATCCTCCTATATTTGTTCAAAAGATTGCAAATGCTTTTATTTATAAGTGGGGCGGAAATCGTCTTCGTCTTTTTTATCGTTTTACTTGTTTTCGGAGCTGATAAAATTCCTTCCATTGCTCGAACACTAGCAAAAGGTATGACACAAGTTCGTCAAGCCACAAATGAAATCAAAAGTGAAATTCAAAAAACGGTAGACGTAGATATTGAAAACCCTACTAAGTCCATTTCCAAGAATATTAAAGAGGAGGTGGATAAAGTGAAAAGCGATTTTAATGACTTGGAAGATTCAATTCGAAGAGATCTTTAGCAAACCCAACTCAAAGTTAGTCCGTCTCTTAAGGGTAATAGCACTGTTTTTACTCGAGGATCATTTTTTAATTTCTCATTATAAAGCTGCAAAGCGATAGTACTCTCATCTTTTGGATCTGCTTTTTCGAGTACTTTCCCACTCCATAAAACATTATCCGAAAGGATCAACCCCCCTTGATTCATTTTGGGTAGAAGCATTTCAAAATACGTACTATAATTTACTTTATCGGCATCAATAAAAGCCAAATCAAAAGGACCTGAAATCTTTGGAATTAGATCCAAAGCGGGTCCCAGGTGACTAATAATTTGATTCTTAAAGGGACTCATATTGAAAAACTTTGATTGGATGGGGACTAGCTCCTCATTGATGTCTAAGGTATGTATTTTACCTTTTTCTCCAAGTCCCTCTGCCAAACAAAGTGTGGCATAACCAGTATAGGTTCCGATTTCAATTATCAGCTTTGGTGAGATCAAATGGGAAATTAAACTCAATAATCTTCCTTGTAAAGCTCCACTGAGCATACGAGGCTGTAGTGTTTTTTGATGGGTTTCACGTTCCAGCGCTACTAATATTTCGGGTATGGTTTCGCTATTTTCCGTAGCATAATTGATCCATTGTTCACTTAGGGCTTCTGTAAATTTAGGATTAATCATTTTTGGGTCGTGCATAAGGAAAACGTTCTAATAGTTTTGTGGAGGCATATCCATCTAAACCATTAATGGTAACAACACCGCCTAAATCTAATTGTACCCAACCATCTTCCAGCAACATTGATTCGTTGATATAAAGGTCTTCGATACTACCAATGATCATGATTGTGCCATTCTCAAGGATAGGATATTCATTCACATATTTACATGCTATTTGTATAGGTGAATTTTTCACAAATGGAGCGAAAAAATTTTCTCTCTTTTGAACTTCTAGTTGAGTCATGTCAAATTCTGAAATCGACTCAGGATAAGAAGCAGAAGTGTGATGTGCCTCTTCAATTTGAGTTTCGTGTATTGAATTTAATGTAAAAACTCCTGTAGACTTCATGTTTGAATAAGTGTGCCTTGGGACCGTTGTAGGTCTTAAAATCATACCTATCAGCGCAGGTTTACTACCTAGGTGAACTATAGAGCTGAAAACGGCTACGTTTTCGTTCCCTTCAGGAGAAACAGTTCCCACAAGTTGTGCGGATTTATATCCAGTGGCACTGTTTATTAAATTTAGTTTGTAGATTTTAGACAATTCATCAATGTCTTTTTTACTAAAATGCTGCATTTTTTTTTTAAAGGTAAGGAAGACTTTACGCTATTTATTCATTTTCTTGTCATAACGCAATACAGCGATAATAATACCCATTACAACCAAAACCAACGAAACAATGAAAATATAGTGATCTGGGATTTGATTTGTTGCTAAAAAACCCTCTAAAATTTTTCCATCTAAAAAAGCAATGAACAGCCCAATGGGAATTAAGAGTAAAATAAATTTATACTTATTTAAAAATGAATTCATATTAAAAGGATTAATAACACTAAAATAGAAAGAGATTTTTTATTTTTAGACATCAACAACAATTTATATTTATATGTCACATTTTTTAATGCTCATTACTGTTTTATTTTTTAATATAATTCAACCTAGTTCTGTTGAAGGGGTTTGGATCACTCAGGATGATGAAACAGGTCAAAAAAAATCAGAAGTACTTATTTATCAAGAAAACGGTAAGTTGTATGGTAAAATTCTTAAACTTTTGTTGCCTGAAGATGAAGGAAAATTATGCACAGAGTGTGATGGAGAAAATAAAAACAAGCCCATTGAAGGAATTGTAATAGTGAATGATCTTATTTTAAATGACGGAACTTGGGAAGATGGAACGATATTGGATCCTAAGTCTGGAAAGGTATACGATTGTTACCTTACATTAGAAGATCAAAATAATCTGAAAGTAAGAGGTTTTTTAGGGTTTTCAATCTTGGGACGAACTCAAAATTGGATCAGAAAAAAATAACAAACAAAACCGTAAGGAATTATTCCAAACGGTTTTAACCACAAACCAATTCAATTTAAGAATTGATGATTAAACTTAAACTTTGAATACAATAGATATGAAACTTTTGTTAAACAGTTAAAAGTGGCTAAAAGATCCTTTTTTTGGATCAATTTTTCACTATAGATGTTTAGTTTTTTAAATTGTTGTATCTTGAAAGTAAATCATTAGAAATGGAAAAAATTGCTCTTATTGCTCTTATTGCTCAGTTGATTGTTGCTGTCTCAGTACTCTATGTTTGGGTGTTTAGGTTTGACAATATCATCAAAGAATTTAAACAATATGGCCTTTCTGACATCATGCGAAACATTGTGGGAGCTTCTAAAATTTCTCTTTCTGCATTAATGATTACAGGGGTATTTTATCCTGGACTAGTTCTGTTTTCATCACTGTCAATGGCATTTTTTATGTTATGTGCTCAAATTGCTCACATCAAGGTAAAGAACCCCTGGATAAAATTTTTGCCTTCTTTTATCTTTTTGATTTTATCATTGTTTGTTGCTGTAGTCAATTTGGGTTTTCTTTAGCCCATGATTCTAAACATTCTATTAAGTATTTTTTCAGGAATCTCTTTTTTATTTTATGGAGTAGCCTCTTTTCGTTCCAGAAGAATGAAAGCAGAATTCGAGCGATGGGGATTTTTGAAGCATCGTTTCACAATTGGAAGTTTTCAAATATTGGGTGGAATAGGAATGCTAGTTGGATTATTTTTTCCTCCTTTACTTTTAACTTCCTCATTAGCACTAATGTTTATGATGTTAATTGCAATTTTAGTTCGAATTGGAATTAAAGATGAATTGATCAAAATAATGCCTGCAACTTTTTATGCAATTTTAAACGGCTTGATTTTATATATCACATTCACCACTTATTTTTAGTTTTTTATTTACCCTAGCTTAGTTTAGGATTTTAACACCTCTCATTAGGTTGTTTTGCAAACAGAAAATCGAAGCAATAGATAAAAAAGTAACCAGTTAAGCATGAAGTGACATGAAGAATATAAAACCCTAGAAAATGAACTTCAAAGCCACACGAATAAGAATGAAATGGACAACGCTAAAATCAATCTTAGATTTTAGTATGAAAGGGGTATGGAGTTAGGTCTTTAATTTAATTTTATAGAACAATCAACAGTAATCAGTATTCCTGTATCAATCTCCTCTTGTGAAAGTAACACTGAAATTTCTGAATCTTTATATCCATCGCATTTTGCAAAACAGGGATTTCTATATTGATTGTCACCTGCACAAACAGGATTATATTCTTCTGTACAAATACAAACTTCTTCTGATTTACAGCTAAAAGAAAGTGATAGAAAGACTATTAAAAGGAATATTTTCATATGCTCAAATCTACTAAATCCATCGCAAAGTTTGAGGTAAGTAGTTAGGGCTTTAATTACTTTTTGGAGCTGTCATCCCTTTTTGTTCATTATTTGTTTCAGCTTTCTTAATGTTAAATTCAATAACCCCATCAATTTTGTTTTTACCTTGTTTATTCAAGCCTCTTAAAGTGTCAATTATAATCTGAACCTTTTCTACATCTAAATTTTCAGGAACTGTAATATCAACTTTTATTGATTCAGGAAAGCGTATAGATATACACGATAAAACAGATAAACTTAACAGAGCGGTTAATAGGATTTTTTTCATTCATTTTATATTTGTTCAAATCTACAAAATCCATCGCAAAGTTTTAGGTAAGGAGTTAGGGCTTTAATAACATCAGAAGTAAAAGATAAACTACAACTAATTATAGATGATTTAATAGCTTCTTTAGACGTTAAAGAGTAGATGCTAATCAACGTATTAAGTTGCTTCAAATAGCCTTACAATACACTTTACCAAGAATGAAACAAGCTACTAATGAAGTAAGTGAGGATTTACCATTGTTTATAGAGTAAGTTCAAGAAGAAATACACCGAGTAGAGATATTATATATTTTTCTATATTAGTAGCTTATTAACCGTAAATCAATTAAAATGAAATCAAAGTTTATTTTCCCTGTAA
>QXZA01000005.1 GCA_009886625.1 Flavobacteriaceae bacterium | reverse complement strand
ATTTTAATAATATGTTAGAAAATAAAAGACCAAAATGTGGCTGTGGAAATACCCAAAACCCTAATGGATACTCTGACGGATCAAATGCGAAAAAAAATTATTGTTCTGGGATTGGGGTTATTACAATTTATATTATATTTGATTTAATGAACCAAACAACAATTTTTAATAACTGGTGGCACACGAATAACCTTCAAAATTCGTGAACCAACTGTTTTTTATAATATACTATCAAAGGCTTGTCATCACGACAAGCCTTTTTTAATTTTAGCCAATGAAAAAATTTGCACTGCAAACAGAACATAAAAAAATACTTGCCGACACGCTTACACCCGTAAGCGCATACCTCAAATTGCGTGATATTTTCCCACATTCTCTTTTACTAGAAAGTAGTGACTATCATGCAAACAATAATGATTTCTCTTACATCTGCTCCAATCCCATTGCCTCCATTGAACTAAAGAATGGACAATTAACAACCGCTTACCCAGACGGAAGCAGAACAGTAGACATTGTAGATGAAACAGTAGATATACCCGAAAAGATCTATCAATTTTCACAGCAATTCGACAATGAAGCGTTTCCTTTTAAATTCATAAGTAATGGAATTTTCGGTTATGTTGCTCACGATGCTGTTGATCAGTTTGAGAACATCCAACTCAATAAAGCCAAACCCGGCCATGATATTCCAGACATCTACTACGCGGTCTATCAAAACATCATTGCCATTAGCTTGTTCAATCATGAGGCGCATTTATTTTCACATGTTTATGACGGAGAACACAATCTCCCAGAAATTGAACGCCTATTAAATGCAAAAAACAGCAGCAAGTTTACCTTTGAAAAAGTAGGGGAAAAAGCCTCTAATTTAACCGATGACCAATTCATTGATTTTGTCAAAAAAGGAAAAGAGCACTGCTTTCGTGGCGATGTTTTCCAATTGGTCCTCTCACGCCGTTTCTCCCAAAGATATAAAGGAGACGAATTCAATGTGTATCGCACCTTACGTTCCATCAATCCATCGCCTTATTTGTTTTTCTTTGACTATGGTGATTTCAAGATTTTTGGCAGTTCTCCTGAAGCCCAATTGATTGTAGAAAAAGGAAAAGCAGAGATTCATCCCATCGCAGGAACCTTTCGACGAACAGGGAATGATGAACAAGATGCTATTGCAGCAAAAGAACTCGCTAAAGACCCTAAAGAAAATAGCGAACATGTGATGTTGGTCGATTTAGCCCGCAATGATTTAAGCCGAAATGGATCGGAAGTGGTGGTGGAAAAAAACCGCGAGATTCAATTTTACTCCCATGTAATTCACTTGGTCTCCAAGGTGACTTGTCGCATGAAAGAAGCCGTTAAAACCTTCCGTGTAGTGGCCGATACATTTCCCGCAGGAACCCTGAGTGGAGCCCCCAAACACAATGCCCTTCAACTCATCGATCGCTACGAAACCACAAAAAGAAACTTCTATGGAGGCGCCATTGGCTACATGGATTTTCATGGCAACTTCAATCATGCCATCATCATCCGATCTTTTTTAAGTAAAAACCATCAATTGCATTATCAAGCAGGGGCAGGAATTGTTGCCAATTCTGTTCCGGAAAGTGAATTGCAAGAAGTCTATAATAAACTTGGTGCCTTGGACAAAGCCTTAACACTAGCTGAAGAAGTATAATATGAAAAAAGTATTTGTTATTGATAATTACGATTCGTTCACTTATAACCTTGTGCACTATCTCGAGGAATTGGGTTGCGAAGTGATCGTAAAACGCAACGACCAGTTTGAATTGGACGAATTGGAAGATTACAGCTTAATCCTACTTTCTCCAGGCCCAGGTATTCCAGATGAATCTGGACTATTAAAAGCAGCCATTGAACGCTATGCTCCGACCAAAAAAATACTCGGTATCTGCTTAGGGCAACAGGCCATCGGCGTAGTTTTTGGCGCAAAACTAATTAACTTAGACAAGGTTTATCATGGAATTGCGACTCCGGTAATCGTTACCGAAGAGGATCTTCTTTTCAAGGATCTACCCAAAACATTTGACATTGGACGCTACCACTCATGGGTAGTCGAAACACCACTGCCCGAAGAACTCATCGCTACTTCTTTTGATAAAGAAGGGCAGCTAATGTCCTTACGTCACAAAACCTATGATGTTAGAGCGGTGCAATACCACCCTGAGTCTGTATTGACACCCAATGGGAAAAAAATATTAGATAACTGGATCAACAGCTAAATATGAAAACAACGCTCAACCGACTCATTCAACACGAACAACTCATCAAAGAAGAGGCGCGGCAAATGATCATCAACATTGCAGATGGTAAATACAACCCCGTTCAAATCGCTTCTTTCCTCACTGTATTCATGATGCGAAGCATTAGCTTAGAAGAGCTCCAAGGTTTCAGAGAAGCCCTCCTAGAACTTTGTATCGCTATCGATTTAAGTGAATTTGATACCATTGATTTATGCGGTACTGGAGGCGACGGAAAAGATACTTTTAATATTTCAACGCTCTCTTCTTTTATTACGGCTGGTGCAGGAGTAAAGGTGACCAAGCATGGAAATTATGGCGTTTCCTCGGGTTGTGGTTCCAGCAATGTACTAGAGGCTTTAGGTGTGAAATTCTCCAATAATGCCGATTTCTTAAAACGCTGTGTGGATCAGGCAGGCATTTGTGTCTTGCACGCTCCCCTCTTTCATCCTGCCATGAAAAACGTGGCACCGGTAAGACGAGATCTAGGGGTTAAAACCTTCTTCAATATGCTAGGCCCACTAGTCAATCCTGTCTTCCCAAAGAATCAGTTGACTGGAGTATTTAACCTCGAATTAGCGCGTTTATATCACTATCTTTTTCAAAAGACAGACACAAACTTTACCATTCTTTATGCTTTAGATGGCTATGACGAAATTTCGCTAACTGGCCCTACAAAGGCTTTTAGTAAAACCAGCGAACGGATATTAAATCCGCAAGATTTTGGTGTTCTCCCACTCAAAGCGGAACAAATTACCGGAGGAGACACCGTAGAATCTTCTGCAAAAATATTCATGAACGTCATTCAAAATAAAGGAACTGAAGCCCAAACCAATGTCGTTTGCGCCAATGCCGGAATGGCCATTTCTACAGCATTAAATCTATCCCCAATTGAAGGCTTTGAAAAAGCAAAAGAATCCCTTCAATCTGGGAAAGCATTAACGGCTTTATCGAGCTTACAAAACATAAACAAAGCATGACCATCTTAGATCGAATCGTAGCCGATAAAAAAATAGAAGTAGCACAACGCAAGCAACTATTTACAACCAACTACTGGGAAGCATCTCCCCTTTTTGGAAGAGCAGCCAATTCCCTTGCGGAAAAATTAAAAGCAAGTAGTTCGGGCATCATTGCCGAGCACAAACGTAGGTCTCCTTCTAAGCAAAATATCAACAGCTCACTCTCGGTGAGTGAGGTTGCTCAAGGCTATGAAGAAGCGGGTGTATGTGGAATGTCTGTCTTGACAGATGGTAAATATTTCGGGGGTTCATTAGACGATCTTACCCTTGCTCGTGCAGTAACAAATTTTCCTTTGTTACGGAAGGAATTCATCGTCGACGAATACCAATTGATCGAAGCAAAAGCACACGGTGCGGATGTCATCTTATTGATTGCTTCGGTATTGACTCGAAAAGAAATCAAGCAGCTTTCTGAAGTAGCAAAAGGCCTTGGATTGGATGTTTTACTGGAAGTACATAATTTGGAAGAATTGGAAAAATCCATCATGCCCAGTTTGGACATGCTGGGAGTGAACAACCGCAACCTTAAAACCTTTGAGGTCTCTTTGAATACCAGTCGCACACTGGCCGAAAAAATACCCAACGAATTTGTCAAAGTATCCGAAAGTGGCATCAGTAAAGTCTCCGCTATCCATGACTTAAAAACATATGGGTATCAAGGTTTCCTAGTTGGAGAAAATTTCATGAAAACAGACGGTCCCGGACAAGCCGCTGGTGATTTTATTAAACAACTGGAGGCATGAAACTAAAAGTATGTGGCATGCGAGAGCCCTTGAACATTAAAGCACTTTCAGCTTTAACACCCGACTATATGGGCTTTATTTTTTGGGCACCATCGAGTCGGTATGTAGAAACAACCACTCCTGAACTTCCCTCTGCAATTAAAAAAACAGGGGTTTTTGTGGATGCCTCGGTCGATTATATTCAATCCATGGTGCTGCAACACAACCTACAAGCCGTGCAATTACACGGAGAAGAAACACCTCAATATTGCGCCCTTGTCCAAGACCTTGGCGTGGAAGTCATCAAGGCCTTTTCGATTAAAGACAGCTTTGATTTCAGTCAGTTGGACCCTTATGAAACCAGCAGTGATTTCTTCCTCTTCGATACCAAAGGGGAACTTCCCGGGGGCAATGGCTATGGATTTGATTGGAGTCTTTTGACTAACTATCCTTCCCAAAAACCTTTTTTCCTCAGCGGAGGAATTGGCTTAGAGCACACCCCACAAATTAAAGCTTTATTAAATACCGATTTACCCCTCCATGCTATTGATGTAAATAGTAAATTTGAACTCGCTCCAGCACTTAAAAATATTAATGCACTAACACAATTTAAAAACGAATTGTATGAACTATAATGTAGATGAAAAAGGATATTACGGAGACTTTGGCGGTGCTTTTATCCCCGAAATGCTCTATCCTAATGTAGCCGAACTTCGCGAAAATTATTTGAAAATTTCAGCCGATCCAGACTTTAAAAAAGAATTTGACGCCTTGCTGAAAGACTATGTGGGTCGTCCAACACCGCTTTACTTTGCCAAGCGACTGTCTGAAAAATACAATACCAAGATTTACCTCAAACGGGAAGATTTATGTCATACCGGAGCGCATAAGGTCAACAATACCATTGGACAAATTATTTTGGCCAAGCGCCTAGGAAAAAATCGCATCATCGCCGAAACAGGTGCAGGACAACACGGTGTAGCCACGGCCACGGTTTGTGCCTTGATGGGAATTGAGTGTATTGTGTACATGGGAGAACTGGACATCAAACGTCAGGCACCCAATGTAGCACGAATGAAAATGTTAGGCGCAACGGTTCATCCGGCACAGTCGGGGAGTAAAACTCTTAAAGATGCCACCAACGAAGCCATCCGCGATTGGATCAACAATCCGGTAGACACCCACTACATCATTGGTTCGGTGGTTGGACCGCATCCCTATCCCGATATGGTGGCACGTTTTCAATCGGTCATTAGTGAAGAAACCAAATGGCAACTCCAAGAACTGGAAGGTCGCGACTACCCTGACCATGTGATTGCCTGTGTGGGGGGAGGAAGTAATGCCGCTGGACTTTACTACCACTACCTCAACGATGATCGTGTCAATATTATCGCCGTAGAAGCAGCCGGAAAGGGCATCGATTCTGGCGAGAGTGCAGCTACTTCTGCCCTTGGGAAAGAAGGCATCATCCACGGGAGTAAAACCCTTTTGATGCAAACTCCCGACGGACAAATCACTGAACCCTATTCCATCTCTGCTGGGTTGGATTATCCTGGTGTTGGTCCCATGCATGCACATTTGTTTAGAAGCAAGCGTGCAGAATTTATTTCCATTCCCGATCAAGAAGCGATGGACTGGGGACTTACCCTCTCTCAAATGGAAGGGATTATTCCTGCCATAGAAACGGCTCATGCCTTTGCAGCACTCGATGTGCGTAAATTTGGGCCAGAAGAAATTATTGTGTTTAACTGTTCCGGGCGTGGTGACAAAGACCTGGATACCTATATTGATTATTTTAAATTGTAAGAAAAGAAAATTCTTCTGATGGACAGTCAGTTTTATGTGTATTTGCTTACCAACAGACCATAAGGAACATTGTATACAGGAATGACCAACAATCTAATGCGACGTATTTGGGAGCACAAGAATAAAATTAATGAGGGTTTTTCGAAGCGTTATGGCTTGTATATAATGGTCTAATTTGAAATTTTCAAAAACCCGATGGATGCCATCACAAGAGAGAAACGAATAAAAAAATAGAAACGACAGTGGAAAATAGAATTGATTGAGGCCATGAATCCACATTGGAAATACTTGTCTGAGGGGTGGTATTGATTCCTGCTTCCGCAGGAATGACCAAGTGATTTCGCAGGAATGACCCATCGTCACTCCGCACTTGATGCGGAGTCCAAACAAAAAAAACAAAAAATGAAACAAAATAGAATCGATCAAAAATTCAATGAAGACAAAAAACTATTGTCCATTTACTTTTCTGCAGGTTTTCCTAACCTAGAAGACACGGTGCCTATTCTAAAAAAGCTGGAAGCCGCTGGAGTAGATATGGTCGAAATTGGCTTGCCTTTTTCCGACCCATTGGCAGACGGACCCACCATACAAGAAAGTTCTACCCAAGCCCTCCGCAATGGAATAACAACCGAAAAGTTATTTACCCAATTGGAAGGCATACGGGAACTCATCAGCATTCCCTTGGTGCTTATGGGCTATTTTAACCCCATGATGCAATTTGGTATTGAAAAATTTCTAGCCCGCTGTGCATCTGTGGGTATCGACGGACTCATCATCCCCGATCTCCCCGTAGATGTTTATCACGAGCAATACAAAGCACTCTTTGATCGGCACGGTTTATACAATATGTTCCTCATCACCCCCCAAACTCCCGAGGAACGCATTCGCTATATTGACGAGGTTTCGAACGGCTTTATCTATATGGTGTCGAGCGCAGCGGTGACCGGAGCACAAAGTACTTTTGGCAACACCCAAACCGACTATTTCCAGCGCATTGCCCAAATGAACCTCAACACCCCCATCGTGGTTGGTTTTGGGATCAGCAATGCCGAAACCTATAAAGCGGCTAGTTTGCATTCCCGTGGTGCCATCATTGGGTCTGCCTTCATTAAGTTTTTGGAGGAAAAGGGTGTGGACCAGATCGATGCCTTTGTGCGCTCCATTAGAGTCTAAACCAATCCCTGGCGCGCGTTTGTAACGCGTGCATTACCGCACGTACCTATCTCAAAAAAGTTTAAATTTAAGTAATCAAATCTCACGAAACACCCCCCCATACTGTTCCACCCTAAAATCAAAGGTGGTATAATGGGGATCCTGGACTTTGGCTTCTTTATAGGCGGGCATACTCCCAATAGCTCGGTTGGCGGTTCCTGAGGGAGCGGTAAGGCTATGGGTTGTTATGGCTCGGCCGGCACATACAAATTGATGCTTACGAGGCACCTGATTGTCTATGCACTCCAAGGGAATTTTCGCTTTTTTCAAGAGTTTACGTAAAAAATATTCCGGGCCATTCTTGCTATTGCCCCCGGTAAAAATTAAGGTCTTCACTTGGGGATGTCGTTCGAGTATTTCCAGAAGGTTACGTAACTCGGGCTGCTGCATACCTTGGTCAGAGGCATCGATCTTGTCGCGGTAAGCTGCGCCCACAATATCGCATATCCCAATTTTTTCTTGTTTCAAAAAAACTTTGCGTTGTTCAATTGCATGCTTTGTATTTTCATATTCCAAGTTCAGGTCATACAAACGATCCCATATTTTCCACAACATACCATTGCTACTGCCATAGCAGAAATCCACATCTTGGGCGTTTAACTCCCCAGTAGTGAAACGAGGTGGTGGTAAAGTTCCTACAATCAACCGTGCAGTATCAGGAAGTATGTAGGGTGGATAAGGGTGTTTATGATAAAACATTACACCACACTTCCCTGACAACTACTTCCTGCTCCTGCGGTACATCCAAAGCAATGTTGTGAAATACAAATAGTGCGATCTTGAAGTAAGGTTTCATCAAAATCATCCAAATGCTGCACGGGATTGGCCACTTTCAAATCCAACATCTGATTAAAATCACAGTCATACAAATAGCCATCCCAACGGACAGACAAGGTGTTGACACACATCACATTATTCAGTGCCTCTGGGTTGTAAGCTTCTACCAATGCATACATGTACTCCTCATAATTTTCAGAAGCGACTAGGTAATCCAAAAACCGACTGATGGGCATATTGGTAATCGTAAATAACTGATTAAAGTCGATATCAAAATTAGTTTTAAGGGCTTTTTTAAAATCGTTTTCCAAGGCTTGTTGATCTCCGGGAAGAAAAGCTCCCGAGGGGTTATATACCAAATCCAGAAGCAAACCCGAATTGGGTTGACCATATCCTACTGCATTAAGCATTTGTATGGCTTGTATTGATTTTTGAAATACACCATCTCCACGTTGGCTATCTGTTTTTTCTTTTTTATAAAAAGGCAAAGAAGAAACTACATGAATTGAATGCCTCTTGAAAAACTCGGGGAGATCATTGTATTTTTTATTGGCGAGAATAATGGTCAAATTGGAACGAATAATAAAATCTTTCACACCTAAGGCAGCGGCACGTTCTACAAACCATCGGAAATCGAGATGCATTTCGGGAGCTCCGCCGGTCAAATCTAGAGTATGCACAGAAGTAGTCTCAATAATTTTAAGACATTTTTCGAGCGTTTCTCGCGTCATCATTTCCTTTCGGTCTGGACCAGCATCTACATGACAATGTGCACAAACCTGATTGCACATATAACCTATGTTCATCTGTAAAATCTCTAACTTTCTTGGACGTAAGGAGGACTCCCCTTGAACGGCAATACGTTCAGAAAAAGTAGGTAATTCCCCTGAGGCAAAAATTCCACCACTTAAAAGGTTAAGTTGTTTTTGGGTGGAGGCCAGTATGCTCTTTTGTGCCTTTAGTGATTTTGTAGGCATCACATACTTCGTTTGTTGTAAACCTCCATCATTTGCACTCCATGCACTAGGGACGCGCCTCCACGAATGGCTCCTGCCACATGTACAGCTTCCATCATTTCGGCCTTATCCACCCCGCGTTGCAAACCATCTTGTGTATAAGCATCGATACAATAAGGACATTGAACCGTATGAGCCACTGCGAGCGCAATTAATGATTTTTCTCTTGCCGTTAGAGCACCTTCCTCAAAAACACTATTGTAATAGTCGAAGAATTTTTTTCCTAACTCTGGAGACCAATCACTAATGCTTTTAAATTTTTTTAAATCTTGACTTTGATAATAACTAGATTTCATTATTGGGAACATTAAAAGATAATTCTATTCAAACCTAAGGGATTTTTTTGGGTAAAAGGAATGTAAAACACAGATATTTAAAAAAATATGGAATATTGAATTGAAGTGTAAAATAAAAATTTAAACATCCTCCAATTACTACCTATATAAAATGAAATTTGTAGACCTTCTATACAATTATATCACCTTAATTGCTTCCAACATTATTGTTCTTGTTTTCTTTTTTTCTTCAAAAAAAAAGAAAAGGAAAGTCAACTTCACAAGGACGAAGTCTGCAAGCTTGAGGCACAAGCATTAAGAAATCATCAAAAATAAGTGTTATTAGTTGACTGAAAATTAGTATTGAGCTACAGAAAATAAGACTCCTTTTAGAGTAGAAAACTTCATGAGAAATCTTTACTTTCGTTGGATACGGTAAAGAATTCCAACCTCTTCCGATTAGACTAAATGCTAACGTATGGAAACGCTCCTTCTTGTTTTTGCTAAAACGCCTCTTTTAGGAACAGTCAAGACCCGCTTGGCGCGTTCCATTGGCAATAAAAAAGCACTTTGGATCTATGAACAATTACTCCACAAAACCCAAGCCGTTTTAAAAAATCTCCCCCACAAAACCGTTTTGTTTTATAGCGGCAAACCAGCAGCAGCCTTGGGGACCCAATTTTACACTTACGAACAATATCCGCAACAAGGAGCCGATTTGGGAGCCCGCATGCAAGCCGCTTTTCAATGGGCTTTTAACGCTGGATATACCAAAATAATAATTCTAGGTACTGATCTATGGGAGCTAGAGGCTAACCTTATTACCACTGCCTTTGCACTTTTGGAACAACAAGACTATGTAATAGGTCCTGCTACAGATGGGGGATATTATCTACTGGGAATGAAAGAGCCTACTCCTGAAGTGTTTGCCAAAAAAAAATGGGGTACTTCCAGCGTTTTGAAAGAAACCCTGAGCCACTTAAAAGAGAAATCCGTTGGGTTTTTGGATGAAAAAAACGATCTTGATACCCTAGAAGATTTAAAAGCCATTCCTGAATTATACATCGCATTAAAAACACAATTTGATGATCAAAAAGATTGAACAGAGCCTTGCTTTTTTGCAAGAAAAAGGAATGGGTCCGGCAAGTATAGGTATTGTTTTGGGCACAGGGATGTATGAGTTGATCGCTCAGATGACCCTCAAAAAGAGCATCGCATATGCTGAGATTCCCCATTTTCCTGAAGCTACTCAAGAATTCCAAAAAGGAATGCTCCATTATGGCAGCCTAGGGGGGAAAAAAGTGCTTGTTTTTCAGGGGCGATACCATTTGTATGAAGGCCTTAGTTTTTTTGAAATCACTTATTTTGTACGCATTTTTAAAGCCTTGGGTGGGAAGAGCTTACTGCTTAGCAATGCCGCCGGAACGATCAATCTCCACTTTAAAAAAGGAAGTTTGATGCTCATTGAAGACCATATCAATCTACAGGGAGGTTCGCCTCTAGCTCTCAAAGGAATCGAAACCTTAGGCGAACGCTTTGTGGACATGAGCATGCCTTATGACTTAGCGCTTCGAGAGAAAGTACTCAGCATTGCAGCAGCAGAAAAAATAAGCCTTTACCAAGGGGTTTATGTTGCGGTAGTAGGACCCCAGTTAGAAACCCCAGCAGAATACCGCTACCTCAAAATAATAGGCGCCGATGCCGTAGGTATGTCTAGTGTTCCAGAAGTAATCGTTGCACGGCAGTTGGGGCTTGAAGTTTTAGGCCTTTCTGTCCTTACCGATGAATGCGATCCCGATCATTTAAAACCTATAGACATACCCGAGATTATGGAAATGGCAAAAAAAGGGGAGAAAGATTTTATTAAAATTGTTAAAGCCCTTGTTGCTACTTTGTAAATCGCCTATATTTCGATAAATTTATCTCATGAGCTACCTCGAAACTACTAAAGACGTCTATAAAGAAGCTGCACTCACTCCCGATGTAGGATTGTGCTGTACGACCACTCCTATATGGCAATTTCCTGGACTCCGTATTCCCACCCGCATGCAAGAAATGAATTACGGCTGTGGAAGCACCGTTCACCCCAGAGACCTAGTGAACAATCCAAAGATCTTATACGTTGGAGTTGGCGGTGGAATGGAATTATTGCAATTCAGTTATTTTTCCCGTCAGAAAGAAGGAGTAATTGGTATAGATGTGGTCGATGAAATGCTTACTGCTTGTAAAGAGAATTTTATAGAAGCCGAAGCCCAAAACCATTGGTTCAAAAAAGACTATGTACGTCTCGAAAAAGGGGACGCACTTCAACTTCCCGTTACAGACCAAAGTATCGATGTAGCTGCTCAAAACTGTTTGTTCAACATCTTTAAAATGGAAGAGCTCAAAAAGGCACTTGAAGAAATGTATAGAGTACTCAAACCTCACGGAAGGCTGGTGATGAGTGATCCTATTTGTGAACAACCCATGAATGAAAGCTTACGTAGCGACGAACGTCTGCGTGCCCTATGCCTCTCTGGATCCATTCCTTTGAAAGACTACGTCAAAATGTTGACCGATGTTGGGTTTGGCACTATAGAAATTCGCGTCAAAAGACCATACCGTATCTTGGACCCCAAGCACTACCCTACCGAAGAAATGATCTACATAGAAAGTGTAGAAGTATGTGCCATTAAAGATCCCATACCCGACGATGGCCCTTGTGTCTTTTCCGGAAAAACTGCTATTTATTTTGGAGATGAAGAGTTCTACGATGACAAAAAAGGACATGTATTACTCCAAAATCAACCTCTTGCAATCTGTGATAAAACCGCAACTGCTCTCAGCGAAAAAGGGCAAGAAAAACTTTTTATTTCTCCTTCTACCTTTCACTATGATGGAGGAGGCTGTTGCTAATCCTAAAACTTAAAATTATGAAGCCCTCACTTTACCTCTTCTTATTCCTTTTCACTATTTCTTTGACAGCTCAAAAAAACATACACCACCGCTGGAACAGTATGTTACAAACTTATGTAAGCGATGATGGAAAAGTAAATTACAAAGACTGGATGAATGATCGCGACAATTTGAACGCTTATATCCAAACTTTGGCGAGTACTCCCCTACTAGAAAGCGATTCTAAAAATGCAAAATTAGCCTATTGGATCAATGCCTATAATGCCCTAACGGTGCAACTTATTTTAAAGCATTATCCCCTAAAAAGTATCAAGGAAATCAAACAACCTTGGGACACTACTTGCTTTAGCATAGGGGAAAAATCCTATACCCTAGGAGACATCGAACATAAAATTTTACGTAAAATGGATGAACCACGGATTCATTTTGCCATCAATTGTGCTTCTGCTTCTTGTCCCACACTTTGGAATAAGGCCTTTCAAGAAAAGCAAATGGAAAATCAATTGACTAAGGTGACCCAAGCTTTTTTTAAAGATAAAAGTAAAAATGAAATCCAACCCAAACAATTGAAGCTTTCACGGATATTCTTGTGGTTTGGAAAAGATTTTGGATCCAAAAAAGAACGCTTGGATTTTATAGCGCAATATTCTGGCATCTCCCTTTCCAATCCAAAAATTGATTATTTACCTTATGACTGGAACCTTAACGAATAAATCTAGTCTCTCGATAATCATTCCTGTCTTAAATGAAATAGACCTCATTACTGATTTCATTACTCACCTAAACGAAGTGCTCCAAGATCCTCAAGAAATTATTTTTGTAGATGGAGGTAGTACTTACGGTACATGGAAATGGCTTCAAAAAAATTACTGAAAAGTAAATTCATTTGGTTAAGATTTGGTTTTACTAAAGTACGGATTAATTTTTTCCCATCGAAAATTGTACTTTAGCTATATGAGTAAGGATAACCCCAAAAAATCAATCGTCATTATAGGTAATGGAATCTCTGGCGTTACTTCGGCGCGTCACATTAGAAAAGCGTCAAGCCACGAAATCACGATTATTTCTGACGAAACCCCTTATTTTTTTTCCCGAACTGCTTTGATGTATGTCTATATGGGCCACATGCGTTTTGAACATACGCAACCCTATGAAGACCATTTTTGGGTAAAGAATAAAATAAATCTAGTCCAAAAAAGAGTCTCTGGAATTGACCATCATAAAAAAATCTTAGAGTTTGTAGAGGGATCCACTCTTGGCTACGATAAATTGGTCATTGCAACTGGCTCCAAACCCAATCGTTTTGGTTGGCCAGGACAAGACCTTAAAGCTGTACAAGGATTGTATCACAAACAAGACTTAGATCAATTTGAAGTCTGGAGTGACTCCATTCAAGAAGCAACTATTGTAGGTGGAGGACTCATTGGTATAGAGCTAGCAGAAATGTTACACAGCAGAGGAAAGAAAGTTCACTTTTTAGTTCGAGAGTCAAGTTTTTGGAATAAAATATTACCTCCAGAAGAATCTGAAATGATCAATAAGCATATTAAGGCATATGGCATAGACCTGCAGCTTGAAACAGAATTAAAAGCGATTGAGTCGAATGAAAACGGAAGAGCAAGGGGCGTTTTTACTTCTAAAGAAGAATTTATAGAAAGCCAATGGGTAGGACTAACCGTGGGTGTTTCCCCCAATATAGATTTTTTGAAGGAAAGTGGATTAGCAATAGGAAAAGGAATCAAAGTGAATGCTTTTCTAGAGACTAATCTACCCAATATTTATGCCATTGGAGATTGTGCAGAACAAACAGAACCTATTCCCGGCCGAAGACCCATCGAAGCTGTTTGGTACACCGGAAGAATGATGGGAGAGACTTTAGCCAAAACATTAACGGGAGAAAAAACAAAATATGCTCCAGGACCTTGGTTCAATTCGGCTAAGTTTTTTAATATTGAATATCAAACTTACGGGATCGTTAGTGCAAGTCCAAACCAGAAAACAGAGGCACATCTTTTATGGATACATCCCAATAAAGAGCAATCCATCCGATTGAGCTTTAATCCTTCAAACGGAGAATTACTTGGGGCGATTAGCATGGGGATTCGTTTAAGACATATCGTTTTTGAGGAATGGCTCAAGAAAAAAACACATATGGATACAGTGATTGACTGTTTTAAGCAGGCCAATTTTGATCCTGAATTATACCCTACTTATGAAAAAGAATTAAGTAGCGCATGGGACAGCTTAAAAAGTAAAAATAATCTTCTGAAAAATAAATTATGACGCTAACACAAAAAAAGGGAAGTCTAATCCTAGGAAGTTCAGGTTTGATCTTACTTTTAAGTACACTTTTCTTTAACCCTCAAAACAATTCACTTCTCTTGTCCTCAAGCATGTTACTGATGATCTCGGGCAGTCTTATTTACTTTAAAGAAATTTATGGAAGTTCTTTGGCGGGAATAAAAAATGACGGGGTTTGGTTCAATGCCCTTACTTCAAAAGGAATTTGGGGATGGCTTTTGGGAATGGCACTAACAGGATTTTATGTCGCGATATATTGGTTTCCAGAGCTTTTAGGCTTTCATGCGGATGGAGAAAGTACAGGACTGGTTCGTGTTTTTGACCCCATAAGTTATCTACTTAACGGAAATCCAGCCACCCAATGGTTTTTGTATGGGACCATGTACACACTTGCCATCTTACTCTTTGGGGTGAAGTTTATCTGGAAATATAGACACAATCGGTATCAAATCATCCGTACCCTTTCCGTTATGTTTTTTCAATTGTGTTTTGCCTTTTTGATTCCTGAAATTCTAGAAAAGTTAAATCCTGAAACACCTTATTTTGCAAAGGATCTTAAAAACATGTGGCCGTTGAACTATTATTTTCTAGATCAATGGCATTTAAAAAATATGTTGAATGGGGGAAATCTTGGTCTCTTCTTCTTGGGATTCGGTCTTGCCTTGATGTTTATCATTTCGCCTATACTGACTTATTTCTATGGCAAACGCTGGTATTGTTCATGGGTTTGTGGCTGTGGTGCCTTAGCTGAAACAGCAGGAGATCCTTTTAGACAATTGTCCAGTAAAAAGATGAGTGTATGGAAATTTGAACGCTGGATGATTCATGCCGTTTTAGCTTTTATTTCCATTACCACTATTGCCGTGATCTGGTCTTTTCTTTCCTCCAATACTGAGATAAGTTGGTTTACTAGAGAACAATTTGTGGGTGGAATTGTAGTTTTCATCTTGCTCACTGTGGGAGTTCTCTTCTTCTGGAAAAAGGAAGGCTTGAGTAAGGATGCTAAATACAGTATGATTAGTTTAGGTGTTATTCTAGTAGCGGTCTTGAGTATACAAGCTTTTTCAGGAGAAAAAAATATATTATTCATCAATAGCTATAAACTTCAAAAATGGTACGGCTTTGGAATAGGTGCTGCTTTTTCAGGAGTCCTTGGAGTTGGATTTTATCCCATTTTGGGAAGTCGTGTTTGGTGTCGCTTTGGGTGCCCCATGGCAGCCATTCTTGGATTACAACAACGTTTGCTTTCTCGTTTTAGAATCACCACCAATGGAGGACAATGCATCTCTTGCGGAAACTGCTCCACTTACTGTGAAATGGGAATTGATGTAAGAGCATATGCCCAAAAAGGAGAGAATATCGTTCGTTCTTCTTGCGTTGGGTGTGGAATTTGTTCTGCAGTGTGTCCAAGAGGAGTACTTAAATTAGAAAATGACAGTCTAGAAAATCGTATTAATTCTGAAAATTATCCCTTGGGAAACACTTTATAATATCCACTAATTGAATCTAACTTTTAGTTTCATTACCATGGGATTAGGTATCTTTGAATGATGAGTAAAATTGCTGTGATTATCCCTGCTTTCAATGAAGCTTTATCAATTGGCCAAGTCGTTGAGGCACTTCCCAATCAAGTCAATGAGGTCATTGTTGTTGATAATAATTCAACAGATACCACCCAAATAATAGCAAAAGAAAAAGGAGCCACGGTTCTTTTCGAACCCAAAAAAGGATATGGATACGCCTGCCTCAAAGGCATACATTATTTAGCAAGTGATCCGCCAGAAATCGTTGTTTTCCTTGATGGTGACTATTCTGATTTTCCTGAAGATTTGAACGAAATCGTTACCCCTATCATAAACAAAGAAGCCCGTTTTGTAATGGGAAGTAGAACTAAAGAATTAAGAGAAAAAGGGGCACTTACCCCACAACAGGTTTTTGGAAATGGCTTGGCCTGTTTTTTAATGCGGATACTCTACCGAGCTAAATTTACTGACCTTGGACCCTTTAGAGCCATTGGGTGGAAAGATCTCTTATCACTTGAAATGCAAGACAAAACCTATGGGTGGACTGTAGAAATGCAATTAAAAATACTCAGAAGAAAAATCTCCTATGTTGAAATACCGGTACGATACAGAAAAAGAATTGGAAGCTCGAAAGTTTCAGGAACAGTCAAAGGCACAATAATGGCTGGCTATAAAATTTTAACATGGATTGGTAAATTTTATTTTTCAAAATGGAACTAAACCTTGACATGATACTACGTTATCTTTCCAATGGTATTTTGGGAGTTTACCTTTTTTGCTTGTTGCTAATTTTTATTTATAGCCTCACTCAACTTAATATGTTACGGTATTTTCTGCGATATGAAAAAAAGAAAAAAATGGAGGCTTCCATTCCACTACTCAATGCTGATCGCCTCCCTAATGTCACCGTCCAGCTTCCACTATACAACGAACTTTATGTAGTAGAACGCCTCTTGGAATGCATTGCTAAATTGGAATACCCTAAAGACAAATTACAAATTCAAGTATTGGATGACTCCACGGATGAATCTCTTAAACTCACTCAAGATTTGGTTTTAAAACACCAAAAAGAAAAGGTTCCCATAGAGCTGATCACACGAAAAGACAGAAAAGGGTTTAAAGCGGGGGCTTTAAAGCATGGTCTAGAAACTGCAAGGGGAGAATTTATTGCCATTTTTGATTCTGACTTTTTACCTCAATCGGATTGGCTTTTAAAAACGGTTCCTCATTTCGAGAACCCCAAAATTGGAGTTGTTCAAACGCGATGGGGGCATCTTAATCGAGGGTTTTCAGTATTAACTGAAATACAAGCCTTTGCCCTTGACGCGCATTTCTTGCTTGAGCAAGTAGGTCGGAATCAACAAAATCATTTTATCAATTTTAACGGAACTGCAGGTATTTGGAGAAAAGAATGCATTTTAGATGCAGGAAATTGGGAAGGTGATACCCTTACCGAAGATCTAGACTTGAGTTACAGAGCACAATTGAAAAAGTGGAAATTTAAATACTTGGACGAAGTAGTCACTCCCGCTGAACTGCCAGTCACCCTGAGTGCCATTCGATCTCAGCAGTTTCGATGGAATAAAGGAGGAGCCGAAAATTTCAAAAAAATGATTGTACGTGTAATGCGCTCAAATACTATTACTTTTTCTGTGAAATTCAATGCCCTTTTTCATTTGCTAAATAGCAGCATGTTTTTGAATGTATTTATCATTGCTATCTTGAGTGTGCCATTGCTATTCATTAAGGCACAGTACCCCGGATTAAAATCCATCTTTAACCTTAGCGGATTGTTCATTGCCAGCACGCTTATTTTCTTTAGCTGTTATTGGTATGTTCATAAACGCATTTTTGGTGGTGGATTAAGTTCTTTTGTGGAGTATATCAGACGTTTTTTACTCTTTTACAGTCTCGTTATGGGTTTTGCAGTCCACAATTCCATTGCTGTACTTGAGGGTCATTTTGGCAAAAAAAGTCCTTTTGTCCGTACTCCAAAATTCAATATTAATACTGATTCTAATACTCATGTTACAAATAAATATTCTCTAAAAAACAATTCCATTTACACCCTCATTGAATTTGTATTTGCCCTTTATTTCTTGGTTGGGATGTGCAGTGCATTCTTGGTTTCGGCAGAGGGAGACTTCGGTTTATTCCCCTTTCACTTATTGCTGTTTTTTGGATTTAGTAGCATCTGTTTTCATGGATTAAAAAGAACCCCTTAGTATGAATAGACTTAAAACCTTGTTAAGAGTCATACTTCCCTCAGTTTTTCTATTAGGGTTTTACTGCATTGCTACCCTTTTAAAACGGACCGACACACTTCCCCTGCTTCTCACCTACTCTTCTCTTTTTTTACTCCTTTGGCTTTGGTTGAAAAAATATAGTAGTTTGGCTTCTATTTTTATTCTAGGCCTTTTAATTAGGGGGATGTTTATCTTTTATATTCCAGAGCTTTCACAAGATTTTTATCGCTTTATTTGGGATGGGAATATCCAGCTATTAGGAATAAATCCCTATCTCTATACTCCCGATGTTCTAATTGAACTCATTGGATTCCCAAATTACCGCATACTTTATAACGGAATGGGATCACTGAGCACAGCAAATTTTTCAAATTATCCACCCCTCAGTCAATATTTATTTCAAGGCATGGGATACCTAAATAGAGAAGACTTATTAAATCCTGTTTTAGGCTTGCGTCTAGTCTATTTTATAGGTGATGTTATAGCCTTCTTCCTTGGAATAGCCCTTCTTAAAAAAACCAAGCTCAATCCAGAACATATTGGGTGGTACTTCCTTAATCCACTCCTTGTGATAGAAGGGGTTGGTAACCTTCATGGAGAGGCATTCATGTTTTGTTTCACCTTACTTGCAATTTTATTTTTAATACGGAAAAAGGTGCTTCTTGGCGGCCTATTTATGTCATTAGCAATAGCAATTAAACTATTGCCGTTATTGATTTTTCCAGTATTCTTCCGTTATCTAGGCCTTAAGAAGTTCCTTCTCTTTGGCATATTCATTTTAGGATTTTCCCTTATTCTTTGGATTCCATTTGTGACATCTGAAATGGTATTGAATTACAAAAACACCATAGGCTTATGGTTTACTACTTTTGAATTTAACGGAAGCCTCTATAATATTGTACGCGCAATTGGATATGAAGTAAGAGGCTACAATATCATCCGAAAAATAGGGAAATTGACTCCCTTCATAACGATCGGTTTGGTGCTTATTTTTAGTCTATTTCGATCCAATAGGACACTAAAAACAGTCCTTAAAAGTATCTTATTCGTCTTGAGTTGCTATTTCTTTATGGCCACCACTGTACATCCCTGGTACATCATAAACCTAGTATTCTTTGGAATAATAACGGGATATGCGTATCCACTTGTTTGGAGTTTAGTTGTGTTTTGGAGTTATAGTGCTTACGGTCTCGAGGGATTTCAGGAACAACTTGGCTGGCAAATACCGGCTTACCTTCTAATGTATGGCTGTTTCATAGGGGAGTTGGTTTTTGGTTCTTTAGGAAAGCATCTTCAGAAAACCGATTTCTTTAGTATTGAGTCTTCTCCAATTACCTCTAGGTAGTTCTTTTTTGGTTAAGCCTGCATAGGTTACCCGGTCTAAAAGCACTACTTTACAACCCACAGCAGCAAACAATTTTACAATAATTGCGGGACTTAAGGAATGTACTTCTATTCCCACTTCCTTTTTGGACTTCCCATCCATGTGACTTATTGCATTAAGTTTTTGTTTTTTCTCAAAAACGATTTGCCCTTCTTTGAGATGCTTCATCATTGCGGAAGTAACATTTTTATCCAAAAGAACCTGATAAATCATGGGGATTGATTTTGAGTTACTGAGTTTCTTTCGAAGAACCTCATCGTTGGTAAAAAAAAGTAATCCTGTCATAGGGCGTCCCATATCTCCTAAGGGAGGAACTTTAGTTTTTACAGCAGAACGAATAAGGTCTTGAACCGATTTAACGATTTTTCCTCCCTGTGAGGTAGCCACAAAGCCTTTAGGTTTATTCAACAAAAGGTAAACGGGTGTAGTTTGTTGTACACGAGAACCATCAAATTTCACCTCATCGATAGGTTTTACCTGATAGCCCATTTCAGTAATGATTTTACCATTAACGTGGACTAAACCCATTTCTATATGTGAATCTGCCTCTCTCCTTGAACACAAACCTGCATTGGACAAGAATTTATTTAAACGTACCGTTTCGTTTTGCTTGTCCGAACTGTTTTTGAAGTGTGGTTTTGGAGAATTATTTTCTGATTTCATAGCCTAAAGTTGTACAATACGAGATTAAAAATTTTGATAGATTAAGGCAATACTTAGGACACCTATTAAAATCCAAATCTTAATTAAATTATGAAGACAAAGGTACATCTTTTGATCCTTTGCAAGCCACAACAATACCAAAACTAAAATTAGATAAGGAACACTGCCTACAAAATAGTAATACATTAAGCCTAAAGGCTGTTGGATTAAAAAATAAGCAGGAAGCAAACTAAGCAATAAGCTGAAAGTTGCGATCCCTTTGGAAAGGATATTATCATAAACAACAGGTAAGGTTCGATAACGTTGAACCCAATCTCCTTTAAAGTTCTCTAGGTCTTTAATAATGTCCCTCCCTAAAATAATACATAACAAAAACCCAGCATGGTAAAATACAACCAAATCAAAGTTCTTGAGATATAAGGTAATGGCCCAAAAGGGTAAAATCATTAACAAAGTAGAATACAGATTACTCAGCCAAAAAAGTCGCTTTATACGAAAACTGTACAACCAAATGGAAAACATATAAAAGAGAAAAAAAAGTACGGCGCGGAAAGAAATGACACTCGCAAACACAAAGGCAAACATGTTTAAAAACAAGTATAAAACCATTTGATGTTGTTGTGAAACTAGATGCTCTAAGATATATTTCCGTGGGCGGTTAATTTGATCTTTGGCCGCATCGTAAAAGTTATTTATAATATAGCCCGCAGAGGTGGTCAAAGCTGAGGCAATAATGATGCTAAAAAAGTCGAAATCTAAAATCAAACTCCACCAAGACCTTTGGGGTGCTAAGATATATCGCGCTGTAAGGTATTGCGCCATTACTAAAACAATGATATTATACCCTCGGACAAGAGTAAATAAACTAAGTAGTTTTAAAAAAGAACGCTGAGTAATAGAAGAAGGTGACATGATGGAATTTTAAAAGTGGTATACCACTTCCAAAGGATAGCCTTTTAAGGCTTTCTGTGCTTTCTCAAAGTCACGAGTAAAGCCTAGAATAAAACCTCCACCTCCAGACCCACATAATTTTAAATAATACTCATTGGTTTCGATTCCATTTTTCCATACATCATGAAATGCATCAGGAATCATGGGCTCAAAATTGTTTAACACTAAAGAAGACAAGGTTTTAATATTTCTGAAAAGAGAACTCATATTTCCCTTCAAAAAGTCTTCAACACAAGCGTCTGAATGTTTTATAAATTGTTCCCGCATCATGGTACTAAAAGCTTCTTGCTTCATGTTTTCCATAAACAAGGAAACCATAGGTGCAGTCTCTCCGGTTATTCCACTATCCAATAAAAACACAGCTCCTTTTCCAGTGGTATACTGGTTAGGGATTCCTGTTGTTTCAACTTGTTCTTTTGAATGGATTAAAATAGGCAAACTCAAATAACTGTTTAGAGGATCTAAACCTGAGGATTTTCCATGAAAAAAAGACTCCATTTGGGCAAATATTAGTTTGAGATGCTGAAGTTTTTCTTTCGTTAAATTTTCAAGGACAGTAATCTTTTGTGAGGCATATTGATCATAGATCGCTGCAACCAAAGCCCCACTACTCCCAACACCATAGCCCTGTGGAATACTGCTATCGAAGTACATTTCACGGTCCAAATCGGCTTTAAGCTGCTCCCAATTAAAAGAAACCAGACTTGAGTCAATCGTTTTTAGATAGTTGGCAAAGGCCAAAAGTTTTAGATGAGAATCCTTATTGGCTGCTGTAGTTGCATCTGGGATTTTTAGTGCGCCACGATAAAAGTTATAGGGAATAGAAAGCCCTTTGGAATCTTTAATAATTCCGTATTCCCCGAACAATAAAATTTTAGCAAAAAACAAAGGTCCTTTCATAGAATTCAAAACTACACTTTTTTAGCTCCTGTTCCAACTGCATCAAAGAGGTATTGCCTATTTTGACAATAAGGTGATAATTCTTCTTTAATAAAAGAATGAATCACCTCAATATTTTGATTGGGATACAACAGATGGACATTGGCTCCTGCATCCAAGGTGAAACATAAAGGCACTGAAGTCTCTTTTCTAAACTCCCATATTTTTTGAATTATTGCAAGAGTATTTGGTTGCATTAAAATAAAATAAGGACTAGAGGTTAACATCATAGCGTGTAATGACAAGGCTTCCAATTCAACCAAATGTATAAAATCCTCCAAAGCACCTGATTCCATAATTGGCACCAGAGCATTGAGATTAGTTGAAGCCTGTTGAAATCTATTTTCTGCAAAAGGATGTCCATGCATTAAATTATGTCCCTGAGTACTTGATACCGACTTACTCCCTTTATCAACCAAGAGAATAGTATCTTGATACTCTTTGAAAACAGGATTTAATGAAGTACCAAAGGGAACAGCAAATAAATCTGAGCTGTTCTTGTGTATTTCGTTTTTACCCCAAAGGGTAACTGGACCTTGAATACTCCGTGCTGCACTCCCAGAACCCAATCGAGCTAGAAATGAAGCTTTTTGACTAAAAAAGGCTTGATCCATTTCTGGAAAAAGCTGTTGTTCCAAGTCCGTTAAGCACAATGAAAGCGCTGCCATGGATGAGGCAGAAGAGGCAATGCCACTACTGTGCGGAAAAGAATTTTCACTGTGAATTTCTAAATGATACTTGAAAATCCAAGGAATATAGTTGTGAATCCTATCAAAAAATTTACTCAACTTGGGTTTAAAGTCTGGTTTAGTCTCTCCATGAAAATAAAACTCAAAATCAATTTCATTTTTAGTGTGTGGAGTGAAAATCACTTTTGTTTTTGTTTTACTGCTGGTAAGCGTAAAACTTAAGGAAGGATTTTTAGGTAATTGTGGCTCGTATTTACCCCAATACTTTATCAATGCAATATTGCTTGGTGCTTCCCAAGTAGTCGTATACTTAATGGGTATGGCTGTTGTTGCTATAAAAGGAGTTGTATCCATAGAAACACAAAGATACAGTCTTATATAAAATGATTACCAAAGAGAATGACTTGAATTAATATTTTTATTTTAGTTTTACGTAGGTATGAAAAGAAAATATTTACAACTTATTTTTGCAACCGTTCTTGGGGTTTTTCTTTGCTTGGGTGTTGGCTTTTTATCAAGTCGGGTGACCATGGCAGCAATACCTACTTGGTACGCTGGACTTAACAAACCTTTTTTCTCACCTCCCAACTGGCTCTTTGGTCCAGTTTGGAGTGTGCTTTACATTTTGATGGGTGTGGCTTTGGGGCGTGTCTGGTATTATGGAAGAAGGCATCTATGGGGAAAAACAGCCTTGTATCATTTTGGAGCTCAGCTAATTTTCAATGGCCTTTGGTCACTTGTTTTCTTTGGTCTTAAAAACCCATTACTTGCCTTGATTGTTATTATTATTCTTTGGGTTTTAATTGAGCGAAGCATCTATTGGTTTCGTGTTGTTGACAAAAAATCAGCATATATGCTTTATCCTTATATTGCCTGGGTGAGTTTTGCCAGTGTCTTAAATGCTGCCATTTTGTATCTAAATTAAAGTACGAAGGGCTTATTTTAAAGAATTTAAATTAATTTATTACATTTAATTAACTCCTAAATCTTTAAATTATATGTTCTAAAACTACTTTAATCAGCACTTTATTGGGTGCAATTGCTTTAAACCTGTTAGGATATGCATTTTATTAGTATATAGCAGGAAGTTACTTTGAAGCCCACCAAAAGATTTCAATGGAGGGAACTATGGATCCTTTGTACATCACTATTGGGTCAATTATTTTTGCATTTGGAATGGCAAACCTTTACAGACATCACACTTCAAATCACAGTTTTTCCTCTGAGTTTAAGTTTGGTCTTTGGATTGGACTTCTTTTCGGTCTCGGAATGGGCTTAATAATGTACGGTACTTCCCAGTGGATGGATTTACAAGCACATATTGTGGTTTCACTTTGGTGTTTTGTTTATTACGGAATTACTGGAGGTATTATAGGCTGGACCTTTAAAAAACTGCAGCCAGTAAAAAATGCTTAAGTGCATTAAATTAAACAAGAACTCTTGCTTAGGCAAGGGTTCTTACTTTTTAGGAATACGTTCAGGAAAATCTGTAATAATCCCATCAACTCCAAGATTCATCACCGCAGTAATGTCCTCAAGATCATTTACCGTCCAGGTATAAATTTTGAATCCTTCCTTTTTTATCTTAGAAACATTAGACTTGTTTAATGATAGATGCCCAGGATTAATTGCAGCGGCTTTTAATTGCTTTGCAATGGGAATAGCATCTAATGGATCATCCTCTGTGAGTATTGCAATAGCCACTTCCTTATTTACAGAATAAATTACTTTAAGTTCTTCCCAATCAAAACTAGAAATAATGATTTTGGAAGGATCCCAAGTGTCCTTTTCAAAATAGGTTTGAATTAATTCATGAGTGAGTAATGCTGTTTGCGTTCCTTTTAATTCTATATTTAAAAAAACACGTCCATCGATTAAATCCATTACCTCTTCTAGAGTAGGGATAGTAAACCCATTTAATACTTTAATTTTTTGAATGGAATCCAAAGATAACTGTTCAATATACCCTGTTGCATTGGTCAATTTTTCTAAGGTTTTGTCATGAAAAACAACGAGTTCACCACTCGCACATTTGAACACATCAATTTCTACACCCTCGACACCTAATTCAATTGCCTTGGCAATGGAAGGCAACGTGTTTTCAGCCAAATGACCACGAGCTCCTCTGTGGCCAATAACTAATGGATTGGGATCAGAAGTGCAAGAAATCATAAGTAGACATATTAATGCAATTAAAAAGGATGGTGACTTTTTCATTTTATTTTCAAGGTAACTAATTCCAATTAAAAGTGTTTCTTTTTTAATTCAATCACTGAATCAAAATCCAAAACTCCCAAGGCTTCATATCATATTGGTAAGAGGAAGATAATCGTTTTGGTTTGTAATCCTGATACCTGTGAAATTCCCCATCAAAGGGCATAGTAAACTGGGCATAATCCTTACTTAAATTGGCAATAACGACAAGCGTATCCCCCTCTTTTCCTCTCTTAAAAGCATAAATTTGATTGTCTTTAGTGGTTTTTAATTTCTTAAAAGAACCTCCATTTTTACCTGAAGCCAGCGCCTTATGATTATTCTTTAATGCTCCCAGTTGCTGTATTAATTCCATTGTTTTACCCGCTACTTTTGGGAAGCTGTCTTTCTCAAAAAAACGTAATCTTTTATTCAAATCATATTCCTGTCCAGAGTATATCAAAGGCATTCCAGGAGTAGTAAAATTCAATGCCATAAAACTATGCCCAGCCTCACCATAACTCTCTTTAATGGTTCCATTCCATGAGTTCTCATCATGATTTGAAATAAAATTTACTAAAATATTTTCTGGCCCATAGATCCTTAAACTCTTTTGAATATGTCTAGAATAATCAATTGCGGTTTTTTCGCCTTTTGCTACATCTTTTGTGAGATGGTGTCCGGGCCAATCATAAGTAGCGTCAAATTTACTTACCAAACCTATACCTCCTGGGTGATAAACATCCGTTTCAGCTAATAAGAAAACAGGTTTGACCTCTTTTAAAGCCGCAAAGGTGGTCTCATAAAATTCTTGTGGAACTGCATAAGCTTGATCTATTCTATATCCATCAATATTAACTTCTTTTACCCAATATATCATTGCTTGGCGCATTGCCTCGCTCATTTCCATATTATTATAATTCAAATCGGCTACATCCGTCCATCCGAAAGATTTACCCGTTCTAAAGTCAATCGGATCAATAATTTCACCTTTTCGATTTTTTAAATAAAAATCACTGTTTTCTTTTATCCAGTGGTGATCCCATCCAGTATGCCCGGGTACCCAATCCAAAATCACATACATACCTAGACGATGGGCTTTTGAAACTAAGTTTTGAAAATCTTCTAAAGTCCCGAATTCTGGATTCACTTTAGTATAGTCTGAAATCGCATAATAACTCCCTAAAGGGCCTTTGCTTTTGGTTGTAGAGATAGGGTTAATTGGCATTAACCAAATAATTTTTACCCCCATTTTCTTAAGCACAGGAAGGTCTTCAGCAAAAGCATTAAAGGTTCCCTCGTTTGAATACTGCCGGATATTGGCCTCGTACAAAACAGAATGTGCAATCATGTTTTCTGTAATTGGAGCGATTACATTTTTACTTTCAAGTGGACTTTTTGGTTGACGTGCTTCTTCTTTTTTTGGCTGACAAGCCATCAAAAAGAGACCAAAAATAAGTGTTGTGATTTTTCTCATTGTTCGTTTAATTCAATTATTAAAGCAGTTTCAGCAGGGATTTCAAGAGAATTCCCTAAGGTAAAATGGTGATCCGAAAGCACTTCATAAGCAAGCGTTTGCCCTGAAATCCCTTCTTCAAATCGATTCATATCCAGTGTTTGATCTTTACTGTTATTGTTCACTACAACCATAACTCGATGTTCTCTCAGATATCTAAAATATACATAAACATCTTCTTGAGGAACATAATGCAATGTTTTTCCAAAATGTACGGCTACCGTCTTTTTTCTCCAATTCAATAGTTTTTTAGTAAAATCAAAATATAGTGTTTCCTTTTCTGTTCTCCCCGAAGAGAGGAAAGCATTATGAGAATCTTCTGGCCAACCTCCATGAAAATCTCTACGGATGTCACCATCTCCCTTTGATTTGTTACCCGTCATTCCAATTTCCGAACCATAGTAAATTTGTGGTATCCCCCTTAGAGTCATCAATACCGTGAGCAAACGTTGATAAGACTTAAACTCTGGATAAAGATCATTAATTCGGTTGGTGTCATGATTTTCTGCAAAAATCAATAAATTATTAATGTTAGGATATAAGAAATCATTTTGGAGATTTTTATAAATCCGTGTCATGCCTCCTTCCCAATAAGAGTTTCGTTCATTGAACGCTTTTACCAATGCATCATTTAGCGTGAAATCCATCACTGAAGGCAAATGAGAATCAAAGCCTTGAATTGCTGCTATTGGACTTTTCTCTTGCCAATAAGATAGATGGATGCTATTATGCATCCAACCTTCACCCACTATATTGAACTCAGGGTATTCATTTCGTATGGCTTTAACCCATGACACCGTTGGCTTGGGGTTATTATAGGGAAAAGTATCTACTCTAAAACCATCAACTCCTGCATACTCAATCCACCAAATGGCATTCTGAATTAAGTAACGGAGCAACAGTGGATGAGATTGATTTAAATCGGCCATAGTCGGAACAAACCACCCTTGCACTAATTCTTTTTTATCAATTTTAGACGCATATGCATCAGAATGGATTTCCTTTCTGTGATTTGTATTCGTATAGGTTTCAAATTGATGAATCCAATTTTCCTCTGGCAAATCATTAATCATCCAATGTTCTATCCCCCAGTGATTAGTGACATAATCCATAATCAACTTCATCCCTCTTCGATGTAGTTCCTGACCGAGTTTTTGATATTCATGATTAGTCCCAAATCGGGGATCAATTTTATAGATATCACTTTGTGCATAGGTGTGATAAGAGACTTTTGGATCGTTATCTTCACAAAGTGGAGTAGACCAAATGGAAGTTACTCCTAACTCCTCTAAATAATCTAAATGATTGATAATCCCACTAATATCACCTCCATGGCGCCCATCTGGATTCAATCGATTGACTCCCTCTTTTACTTCCTTAGAAATATCATTTTCGAGATCTCCATTTGCAAATCGATCTGGCATTAATAGGTAGATAACATCAGAGGCATCAAAGCTTTTTATAGCAGACCTTTCCCTTCGACTTTTTATTTCATAGGGTACTCTGTGCTTTATTCGATTTCCTTTTAGGAATTGAATTTCAAAAATACCTGAAGATTGCGAGGATAAATTAAAATTTAAAAAAAGGTAATTTTCATTTTTAACTCGCTTGATATCAATTAGATTGGCACCTTTTGCTTTAATTTCAAATTGTGCGATATTTTTCCCATAAAGCATCACTTGCAAGCTGTCTTGTTCCATATCTGCCCACCAAAAAGGGGGCTCTATTCGATCAATTTGAGCCGTCGCAAAATAGGTTGAAAGAAATAAAAAAACCAAAAAATAACGCATGTCATGCAATTTAATTCTTAACTACTACTCCATCACAATAAATAACTAAATCTTTATTCTTGCACTGAATAATAGTTTGGTCACTCTTCACATTCACTTCAACTAGATTTCCTCTAAAATTAATCTTGAAGGCGAAGCCAGTCCACTGTTTTGGTAATTTCGGGTTTATGTGTAAATGATCATCAATTACTTGAACACCTCCAAAACCCTCTACTATGCTCATCCATGTACCTGCCATACTTGTAATATGAAGTCCTTCTTCTACTTCTTTATTATAATCATCAAGATCAAGTCTAGACGTTTGTAAATAAAAAGCATAGGCTTGTTCCATTCTTCCTAATCGGGCAGCAAGAATAGCATGAACACAAGGTGACAGCGAAGACTCATGAACTGTCAAAGGTTCGTAAAAGTCAAAATGACGCTTTAAACTCTTCTCATCAAAATGATCTTGAAAAAAATAAAACCCTTGAAGTACATCAGCTTGTTTGATATAGGGCGAACGAAGAATTCGATCCCATGACCAATGTTGATTAATAGGTCGCTCCTCAATTAAAAGTGCTGCAGCAGGGATTAACTCTTTATCTAAAAATCCATCTTGTTGTAAAAACAAGTCTTGTTCAGGATGTTTTGGAAAATACATTTGTGATGCGATGGTTTCCCATTGATCAAGTTCACTATCCTTCCAATTGAGTTTGGAAGCAAGTTCCTGAAAGCGTATGGATGATTCTTTTGCGACTTTTTCAACTTGAAGCGCAGTATATTTCAAGCACCATTGTGCTAAATAATTTGTGTACCAATTATTATTAATATTGTTTTCATATTCATTAGGGCCTGTAACCCCTAACATGACATAAGCCTTTTTATGTTGTGAATAATGGACCCGTTGCGTCCAAAAACGTGCAATTCCGACAAGAACTTCAAGTCCCATTTCTGGTATATAACTGCTGTCACCCGTAAAACGTTCGTAATTAAAAATTGCGAAGGCAATGGCTCCATTTCTATGAATCTCTTCAAAGGTAATTTCCCATTCATTATGGCATTCTTCACCATTCATAGTTACCATTGGATATAATGCAGCTCCGTTTTTAAAACCTAATTTTTCTGCATTTTCAATTGCTTTATCTAATTGATCATAACGATATTTTAATAAATTCCTAGCTACGCTTTGATCTTTGGTTGCCATATAAAAGGGAATGCAATAGGCTTCGGTGTCCCAATAAGTACTTCCACCATATTTTTCTCCCGTAAACCCTTTGGGGCCAATGTTCAAGTGCGCATCTTTTCCATTATAAGTTTGATTCAGTTGAAAAATATTAAACCGTATCGCTTGCTGTGCCTTATCATCACCTTCAATTTTGATATCAGAATGACTCCAGATATTGGCCCATGCATTTTGATGGTTAATTAACAAGGACTCGTAGCCGCTTGTCTTTGCTTCTGAAACAATTCTTTGCGCTTCTTTTTCAAAACCTGATACTTCATGATGCATTCCTGTTACATAACCACCAAACTTTACTATCGAACACGCTTCCCCTTCCGCAAGGGAATGCTCCTTAATTTGGCTTAATCGCCCCTCCTTTTCTTGTGAACAAAACTCTGAATTGAAATCTTCGTTAGCCGTAACCAAATAAGTATTTGCATAAGTACAAACATCAAACCTTGTTTTTAGTGTTTTGGAATGAAGCGAAATAAATGCATTAGAATGGGAAGTGTTTTTATGCTCCCAAAAGGGATCATCCCAGTTTGAATCTTGGTTTTTTATTTGTCCATCAATAAAGGAATCAATATGCAAATTGGCCTCTCCTTGAAGTGCTTTTATAAAATAATGAATCACTCCCAACGCCCCTTCATCTAAAGATAAAAAGCGTTTTACCTCAACTCCAATTCTACAACTAGGATTTAGCTGTGCCTCAAAAGATCGAGTATACAAACCCTTTTGCATATCCAGTTCTCTTTTGAATTTTGCCACCTCAGTACATGTATTTAAGTCAAGTGGCACCCCATTGACGTTTATGTGTATCCCAATCCAACTTGGGGCATTTAATACTTTGGCAAAATACTCAGGATACCCGTTTTTCCACCAGCCTACTCTAGTTTTATCAGGATAATAGACCCCGCCGATATAACTTCCCTGAAACGTAGCTCCAGAATAAAATTCTTCAAAATTTGCTCTTTGGCCCATGGTACCATTTCCCAAACTAAAAATACTTTCAGAAGACATTACTTTTTCAGGAGAAAAATCTTCTTCTATAATTTTCCATGGATCTATTTTCAAATACGAACTCTTCACTTATTTCTTTTTTTCGTACTAATTAATACAATCTCTTTTACTAAAACAATTTTGAAAGCAATTCTTTCCCTATTGCATCAAAATCAGAAAAACAAAAATCTGCAGTAACAAATTCACTGGGATCTCCAAATGCTATTGCAGTCATTCCAGCCCTTTTTGCAGCCTCAATTCCAGCAGTAGCATCCTCAAAAACAATACATTCAGAAGGAAAAACATTCAATGCGTTACTTCCTTTTAAAAACACCTCTGGATCTGGCTTACTTTTACTCACCTGATTCCCATCTATAACCACTTCAAAGAAGGAAATTAGATTTAGTTTTTCTAAAATTAATACTGCATTTTTACTTGCAGAACCCAAGCCTATCCTAACTCCTTTTTCTTTTAAAAAAAATAAACCTTCAGAAATACCTGGAAGAATGTCCTTTTCATTCAAACTTTGAATTAGCTCTAAATAATCTTTATTTTTTTGCAATAGAAAACGATCAAAATCCTCATGAGACAACTCACTATTTGCCATTTTCAAAATAATCTTAAGTGAATCTGGACGACTTACCCCTTTTAATTGTTCGTTGTCTTGATGTGTCAGTTCGTATCCTACTTCAGAAGCAATTTTCTTCCAAGCTAAATAATGATACTTAGCTGTATCAACGACGACTCCATCCAAATCAAAAAGGGCACAGTGGTGTTTTTTCATTTAAAATTAATTTTTAGTTTACTCATCTTTTAAATGAATTGATCTATTGCAGCTCCTTTTATTCAGAAGGTGCTAAGCTTACTTTCAATCCATCGATCGCATAAGTCATTTGTATCTGACATCCCAACCTACTATTGTCTTTGACAAAAAAAGCTTCTGAGAGCATGGCTTCCTCATCATCAGACCGTTCAGGTAACACATGGTCACTTTCTACATAGCATTGACACGAAGCACACATGGCCATCCCACCACAAGTCCCTGCAACAGGGAGTTCATAGGCTTTACAAATTTCCATCAAATTCATTTGCATGTCTGTGGGAGCAATTAATTCATGGTGTACTCCTTCGCGATCAGTCAGGTGTATGGTTATGTCCTGAGGCATTTTATTGTATTTTTTTAATTGTCGATTTTACAGCTTGTTTTGAAGAACCGTCAAATCCACTCACTCCACTTACTGTGGTATATTTTAATACATTACGCTTGTCTGGGAAGATTCTTTTAAACGCACTCTGACACATCAAAGTCGCTTCATGAAACCCACATAAAATTAATTTTAATTTTCCAGGGTAGGTATTCACATCTCCGATGGCATAAATTCCAGTAATATTGGTTTGGTAATCTAAAGTGTTATCAACTTTGATTGCATTTTTCTCAATTTCAAGTCCCCACTTGGCGATGGGGCCTAGTTTTGGAGTAAGGCCAAAAAGGGGAATAAAATAATCACATTCGAGTTGATGTATGTTTTCTTCTCTCTTTATACTTAACGAAGATAAAGTCGTTTCTCCTTCTAACCCAATAACTTCTGCAGGAGTAATCAGTTTAATTTTCCCTTCATTCTTAAGCTGCTGAACTTTTTCAACCGAATCCAAAGCCCCTCTAAATTCATTTCTACGATGAATCAAGGTGACAGAACTTGCTATTTTTTCTAGGAAAATAGTCCAATCTAGAGCGGAATCGCCTCCTCCGGCAATGACTATTCTCTTGTCCCTATAGATATCAGGATCTTTTATAATATAATTCAGACCCTTATTTTCAAAAAAATCCAAACGTTCTAAAGGGGGTTTTCTTGGTTCAAAAGTTCCAAGTCCACCGGCAATTGCAACTACTGGAGCTTGATGTTGAGTTCCTTTATCTGTAGTGACAATAAATTGATCAT
Source organism: Flavobacteriaceae bacterium (assembly GCA_009886625.1). Taxonomy (GTDB): domain Bacteria; phylum Bacteroidota; class Bacteroidia; order Flavobacteriales; family Flavobacteriaceae; genus MS024-2A. The sequence goes on along the minus strand of QXZA01000005.1, from coordinate 76,029 downwards.
CTTCAGTCTTTTCAATAGAAACTGCGCTTTCCCCAAGGGTGTATCCTGGCTGAAAAGGTGCTATTTGTTGTTCTAAGTTTTTAACTAAATCCCCTGCGAGTATTTCCGGATGAGAGGGAATATCATAGATTGGTTTTTTTGGATAGATCTCAGCACATTGTCCCCCAGGCATAGGAAGAGAATCTATCAAATGACATTTCAATTTGAGCAGACCTGCCTCAAAAACAGCAAACAAACCTGTCGGTCCCGCTCCAATGATAAGAATATCTGTTTTAATCATTCTCGTTAGGATCTATACTGGTCACCGTTTCGATTTGAGGAAGGTGTTTTTTTATAGTTAATTCCACACCAGACTTTAGTGTCATTTGATTCACACTACAGCCCACACAGGCTCCGTGTAGCTGCACTTTCACATGCTTACCCTCTTCAACAGCTACTAGAGAAATATCCCCACCATCCGATTTCAAAAAAGGTCGAATTTCTTCTAAAGCCTCTATGACTTTTTTATTGATTTCTTCAGCATTCATACATTCTTATTTTACAGCTTCACAGCCCACTAGGTTTGTTATTTCAACCGCTTTGGTTGGTGGTAAATTTTTATTTCTGTAAAGAACTTGGGAAACAAGTTTTTTTGCAATCTCCTTAAAAGCTATTACGATTGGTGTTTTCTCTTGAAGTGCTGCAGGTCTTCCCGCATCAGCGGCTTCACGAACACTTTGCTCAATAGGCAACCCACCCAAAAAGGGAACCTCTTTGTCTTTAGCCAAATATTCAGCTCCTTTTTTACCAAAAATGTAATACTTATTTTCTGGTAATTCTGGAGGAGTGAAATAGCTCATATTTTCGATAATTCCTAAAACAGGAACTTGAATATTGTCTTGTTGGAACATAGAAATACCCTTCTTAGCATCCACCAAAGCAACGTTTTGTGGTGTACTAATCACAACAGCACCGTTCAAGGGCAATGACTGGACAATACTCAAATGAATATCGCCTGTACCCGGAGGAAGGTCAATTAATAAAAAATCCAACTCTCCCCATGCTGCATCAAAAATCATTTGATTTAGTGCTTTTGCTGCCATAGGACCACGCCATATTACAGCCTGCTCTGGTTTGGTGAAAAAACCAATAGACAATACTTTAACGCCGTAATTTTCTACAGGTTCCATCATAGACTTTCCTTCAACTTGAATAGAAAGGGGACGTGCACCTTCCATGTCAAACATGGTGGGTATGGAAGGGCCATAAATATCGGCATCTAAAACTCCAACCTTACACCCCATTTGAGCAAGAGTAACAGCAAGATTTGCAGTTACAGTAGATTTCCCTACTCCTCCTTTTCCTGAAGAAACGGCAATTACATTTTCAATTCCTTTAATGGGTTTTCCTTTGATGGTGTTTTGTTCTGGAGCTGGTGGAGACACCACTTTGATATTAATCTTAATTTTTGCTTTCTCATATACACGTTCGTGAATCGTTTTCAAAATACTTACTTCCAACTTTTTACGTGCTTGCAAACTTGGATTTTCAAGTTGAATATCAACATCAATTTGATCTCCAAATATCATAATATTGGAAACGGCTCCGCGATCAATAATATTTTCTCCTTCTCCGGGGAGTGAGATATTTTTAATTGCATTTATTACAGCTTCCTTGGTGATTTTCATGAGTTCTTTTATGTAGCAAATATACTGTGTAGCTTTCAATATCAAAAGCTATCGGCTTTTAAAAATTAGGGAGTTCTTCAGTTGGATCCCAAAAGCAGCTTTCGAGATTCTGAATTTGATTATCTATCACTTTCACTCCTTCATTTTCAAGTAACTGTTGCATGATATTACTTCCGCCAAAATGATGTTTCCCTGTTAACAATCCATTTTGATTGACTACACGGTGTGCAGGTACGTCAAGAATGGAATGTGAAGCACTCATTGCCCAACCCACCATTCTAGCTCCTTGCGCAGACCCTAAATATCGAGCTATCGCTCCATAAGAAGTTACTCTTCCCTCTGGAATTAATCTAGCAACTTGATATACTTTAGAGAAAAAAGATGCTTCCTGGGACATTAGAGTGTAAATTTCATATAAGTAATCGCTTTATTTTCTTTTAAAAATTGATTTTCATAAAAAGTTTGAACCACTGTAGCAACTTCTGGAGCATCACTATTGTTATAAATATTGTGATGTGCGTATTCGATTTTCCCAGTCTGAGAAACAATTCCTAAGGTATATCCAAACAAAAACTCACTGTCTGTTTTCAAATGCACAAGCCCATTGGGTTTTAAAACTGATTTATATGCAGCTAAAAGCTCTGGGTGAGTCAATCGTTGTTTAGTGCGTTTGTACTTAATCTGAGGGTCTGGGAACGTAATCCAAATTTCATCTACCTCATCAACTGCAAAACAATGTTCAATAAGTTCAACTTGAGTACGAATAAAACACACATTGTCCATGTTCTCTTCAATCGCTGTTTTGGCTCCGCGCCAAAAACGCGCTCCTTTGATATCAATCCCAATATGATTTACTTTTGGGCTTCGTTGTGCAAGATGTACGGTGTATTCTCCTTTACCACAACCTAATTCTAGAACTATAGGATTGTCGTTTTTGAAGAACTCCTTTCGCCATATACCCTTGTAAGGAAATTCTCCATTTAAAATAGATGCTCTTTCTGGTTGAATGACATTAGGAAATGTCTCGTTTTCTCTGAAACGTTTTAGTTTGTTTTTACTCCCCACCCTCTAATTTTTGGTTAAAAATAAGGAATTTAACGCTCCTTTTTGAGTTCTTTCTTGTTTGCTAGAGGAAGTGAAAAAGAGAACTCAGAGCCTACTCCTATCTTGCTTTCCACAAAAACACGTTCATTATGTGCTTCTATGATATGCTTTACAATTGCCAAACCCAGTCCCGAACCACCTTGATTTCTATTCCTAGTTTTATCCACCCTGTAAAACCGTTCAAATAAACGAGGTAAATGTTCTTCATCGATTCCATCACCATTATCATTAACTCGCACTAACAACTTGGTTTCATTCATTCTTTCACAGCTTATTTCAGTAACTCCACGCTCGATACCGTATTTTACTGAATTGATGATCAGGTTGGTTAATACTTGCTGAATTCGTTCCTCATCAGCAAATACAAAAATGGAGTCTTCATATTTTTTATCCATTCGAAGTGTAATGTTATTTCTTACGCCTTCTATTTCAAGGAGCTCAAAAACATTATTTAGGGTTTCTCTAATGTCAAATGAAGTACGGTCTAATGTTTCAATTCCAGATTCAATCTTGGTAATTAAATCTAAATCTTTAATCACATACATTAAACGGTCTACTCCTTTTGCTGCTTGCTTGAGGTATTTGGTACGTATTTTCTCATCTACTACACCACCCTCTAAAAGTGTCAATACATATCCCTGAATGGTGAATAAGGGTGTTTTTAATTCGTGAGAAATGTTTCCTATAAATTCTTTTCGGTAATTTTCTTGTTGTTTTAAAAGTTCAATCTCGGTATTTTTTTCATTTGTGATCTTTTTTAAATTGGAAGTTAAAAGATCAAAATTATCCGTAGGCCTTGACGAAATAGTGGTTGGAAAGAGATTGTTGTAAACAGCACTTACTTTCTCAATTATATTTTTTTCAATTTTTGATGACAACAAATAAAAAGAAAAGAAAAAGGTAAACAGAAAACTTATGCCCACGGAAATGATAGAAAACAACAAAGAAATATCATAGATAAAATAGCTCAAGCCGAATACTAATACAACCACAAAAAGAGCTAAGTAAAATGACAATATGGAAATCAGGTTGTTTTTCATAAATGAAAAGCCTTTATTTTTCGGGTGAAATAAAGGTATAACCAACCCCTTTGATAGTTTTAAAAAAAGATTCTCCCAGTTTCTCTCTCAACTTTCGGATATGAACGTCTATTGTCCTGTCGCCAACAACTACACTAGTCCCCCAAACTTTTTCCATAATTTCAGCTCGATTAAATACTTTTCCGGGATCGGAAGCCAATAGGTAGAGCAATTCAAATTCTTTTCTTGGCAATGAACATTCCTCACCGGCAACAAAAATTTTATACCTTTCTCGATCAATCAACAAATTAGAAAAACTCAATGCAGATTTCAACTTACTATCTTCTTTATATCTTCTTAGTAAGCCCTTTACCTTAGAAACAAGGATTTTGGGTTTAATGGGCTTAGTCACATAATCATCCGCTCCTACATCATAGGCCGCCACCAAGGAATAATCTTCCCCTCTTGCGGTTAAAAACATAATAATTGTATTTTGAAATCGTTCATCTTGACGTAATCTTTCACAGGTATCAATTCCATTCAAATTGGGCATCATCACGTCTAAAATTATGAGATGAGGAAATTCTTTTTTTGCCATTTCGATCGCCTCAAGACCATCTGAAGCAGAAAAAATCTGATATCCTACTTGCTCCAGATTAAACTTGACGATCTCGATGATGTCAGGCTCATCGTCAACTAATAGTATTTTAATGTCTTTTTTTTGCATTTAAATTTAAAAGTTCAATTTAACACTTTATTAGTACACTATTAAAGTTCCAATATTATTAAAACAATAAATTTTATTTATTTTTATTTGAAATTTCACCCCAATGAAAAATAGCATTATTCTTTACACACTATTTTTAATTTTTTCTCTCAAGGCAAATCTACTAGATAAATCAAAAGAAAAATTCACTCTTGTTAGCCAAAAAGAAACATAAAGAGATTTTTTAACTTTTTCAATTTCTCCAAATCCACTAAAAACACAAAGGCTTTTTATTCAAAGCAGTGGTAGTGGCGAAAAGCACATTGAAATTTATAATGTTCTGGGTGAAAAAAAGTTTGAAACCCAAACCCATGAAGAATCCATTATTTTGGAAGATTTAGAAACTGGCATCTATGTTTTCTATCTTAAACAATACAATCAAAAAAGATATAAACGCCTAGTAATTCACTAAAACACCATCCTTTTGGTTAATTTTGTCTTTCTATGAGAACGGCTTTAACCACTTTTGATCAAATAAAAACTACAGATGAATTTATTGCAAGAGCACTTGCTTTATTTGAATATCAATATGAAGAAAACCGCGTTTATAGATCCTATTGTGATTTAATCAATATTGCAGCTTCTGAAGTCAACACGCTTGAGGAGATCCCTTTTTTACCTATACAATTTTTCAAATCGCATACCGTAAGTTGCAGCTCTACACCAGCAGATCAAGTTTTTACTTCCAGTAAAACAACTGGACAAGTGGCTTCAAAACACCATGTCCATGATATTGATTTATACATAAAGAGCTTTGAAAAAGGATTTAAACATTTTTATGGTAATATTGAAGATTATGCCCTACTCGTCTTGCTGCCCTCTTATATGGATCAAGGGAATTCTTCATTAATTTACATGGCAAATCATTTAATTCAAAAGACAAAGCATTCCGAAAGTCGTTTTTATTTAGAGGATTGGAGCAAACTACGGACTACTTTAAATCACCTAGAAAAGCGTGGTCAAAAAACAATTTTATTAGGAGTTACCTATGCTTTATTAAATGGAGCTGAAAATGAAAGTTTTGATTTAAAACATTCCCTTATCATGGAGACCGGAGGAATGAAAGGTATGAGAAAAGAATGGGTTCGGGATGCACTACACAAAAAACTACAAGAAGGCTATGGTGTTTCTACCATCCATTCTGAATACGGCATGACAGAACTTATGAGTCAGGCTTATTCGAAAGGGGAAGGTCGTTTTTCATGTCCACCATGGATGCGCGTACTAACACGTTCTGCTGAAGATCCTTTTGAGCTTATTGGCACTTTAAAAACTGGGGGATTAAACATTATAGACTTAGCTAATGTGGATACTTGTGCATTTATTGCCACACAGGATTTAGGAAAAACATACAGTGATGGGAGCTTCGAAGTTTTAGGTCGTTTTGACCATGCTGAAATTAGAGGTTGTAATTTACTTGTAGTTTAGTCCACTACTTTTAAGACAAAATAATTCTTTTTCCCTTTTTGTAGAAGCACGTACTGACCTCCAATAAGATGTTCATTTTGAATACTAAAATCTTGACCCACTTTTGTTTTATTCACCGAAATTGCATTTTCCTTTAAGGCTCTTCTTGCCTCACTATTGGATGATAAAAATCCTGACAAAGAAGAAAGTGCTCCAATGATTTCAAGTCCTTCATTTATTACTGATCTATCTACATTAGCTTGAGGAACCCCTTCAAACAATTCTAAAAAGGTTTCTGGAGTTAATTTTTGAAAAGCCTCTCCTGTTGCTTTACCAAAAAGAATTTGTGATGCTTCTTGTGCTCTTTGAAGTTCTTCTGCACCGTGAACAAGAGTAGTTACCTCATCAGCAATAGTTTTTTGAAGTAGTCTTTGGTGGGGTGCTTCTTGATGTTGGGCAATAATTAAATCAATTTCCTCCTTTGAAAGAAAAGTGAATATTTTAATATAACTCAAGGCGTCCTCATCTGAAGTATTCAACCAAAACTGATAAAATTTATAAGGAGAAGTCCGACTTTTATCGAGCCACACATTGCCCCCTTCAGTCTTTCCAAATTTAGAACCGTCTGCTTTTTTAATTAAAGGACAAGTGATGGCATAAGCTTTGCCTCCTTCTTTTCTTCGAATTAATTCTGTACCCGTAGTAATATTTCCCCACTGATCACTTCCGCCCATCTGAAGACGGCAATCTAAGTTTCGGTATAAATGTAAAAAATCATAGCCTTGCAACAACTGATAGGTAAACTCTGTAAAAGACATCCCTACTTTGGCCTCAGAACTCAAACGTTTTTTTACAGACTCTTTAGCCATCATATAATTGACTGTAATATGCTTTCCTACTTCTCTTGAAAAATCAATAAGATTGTAAGATTTCATCCAGTCATAATTGTTCACTAAAATAGCAGGATTAGGTAAAGAGTAATTAAAGTCAAGAAAACGTTCCAATTGACTTTGAATTCCGGAACAATTTTTTTCTAAAGTCGTTTGATCCAGTAAGTTTCGCTCATCTGATTTTCCCGAAGGATCGCCAATCATTCCCGTGGCACCACCCACCAAAATAATAGGAGCATGCCCGTATTTTTGAAAATGCATCAAAATAATTATCTGTACTAAACTTCCAATATGTAATGAATCTGCAGTAGGGTCAAAACCAATATAACCCTTGGTAGACTTTTCTAAAAGAAAGCTTTCTGTTTCGGGCATGATATCGTGAAGTAAACCACGCCATTGAAGCTCTTGTACAAAATTAGTTGGCATAAATTTTTATGGCAAATATAGATTTATAGAATGGAATCCGAAAATCAAAATCAAAAAAGTGTACTTTCGTTACTATGATATTAGTCACTGGTGGAACTGGAGTTGTGGGGGCCCATTTATTGGTTGAATTAGCCAGGAAGAACAAACCCATAGTCGCTATTTACAGAAGAAAAGAAGGGATTGAAGTTGTTAGAGATCTATTCAAAACCATCACACCCGAACTCCTAAAAAACTTTGAACAAATTCAATGGAAAAAAGCGACATTAAACGATGTCAGTTCACTCAACGAAGCCTTTGAAGGAGTCCAGTATGTCTATCATTGTGCTGCGAAAGTATCCTTTGCAGATTACAAATCAGAGACCCTCAAAAAAAGTAATATCGAAGGAACTGCTAATGTGGTCAATGCAGCGCTAAGACACAAAGTGAAAAAACTTGCATATGTGAGTTCTATTGCAGCCATTGGATCCGAAAAAAACATCAAACAAGTTGACGAAGACAGCAACTGGGAAGCCAATCAGAATCATACAGCCTATGCCTACACCAAGTATGGGGCAGAGCTGGAAGTCTGGCGGGCATCGCAAGAGGGACTCCCTGTGGTTATTATTAATCCTGGTGTTATTCTAGGAGGACAACTTTGGAGCCGAAGTAGTGCTTCGCTTTTTAAAAGTGTGGCTAATGGATTACGTTTTTACCCCACTGGTGATACTGCATTAGTTTCATTGGATGATGTCATTATCACCTTAGTTCACTTGATGGAATCTAACATTAAAAATGAGCGTTTTATTCTAGTAGCTGAAAATTTTAGTCAAAAGGAATTACTTAAAAAAATTGCTGTTTCTCTTGGAAAAAAACCACCCAAAATTTCATTGAAATCAAGTTTATTATACCTCTTATTTATCCTTGAAAAATCCTTAGATGTACTTTTCATTCGAAAAAACTTCTTAAGTATTTCATTTATTCAATCTCTTGCAAGTAAACAACATTATATAGGATCAAAGATCTGCAGCAGAATTGATTTTCAATATTCCAGTGTAGATGAATGCATCACTAAACTTGGAAAGTCTTACAAAACTTAATTTGCTTTTTCTTGTTTGGCTATTCTCTCCAGACTATCCTTGGTGATTTCTATACGCTTTAATACATTGGAATGGATTTTAAAATACACCCTTGGATTTTTAGCGTAATAATTTTCACTTTCGACTAGTTGTAAGCTATCGATATCATATTTTTTATAGAGATAGGACTTACCTATTAAGGCCTCAAAGGTTGGATTTTTTTCAGAAAAAGTACTCATTACATCCATAACAATTGCATCATAAAGAACGGCTTCCATTCTTTTCTCACTAATCAAATTATCAGGTTTCTTTACATTGCCCGTTCCTGAACAGCTTCCTAAAAGAAGTGCACAAAAAACAAAAACAAGAGAGATTGACCTCATAGTTTATCGATCAAAAGTTAATTGTTTTGCTGCAGATTCTTCAGAAACCACTCCTTCTTTATATACCCACTTTCCATTTAACAATGTACGTACAACTGCCCCTTTAAACGTAGTTCCCTCAAAAGGAGACCAACCGCATTTATATAAAATACTGGAAGCGTCTACTGTATGTTCTTTCTCCAGATCCACAACAACCAAATCTGCAAAATAGCCCTCTTTTAAAAACCCCCTATCCTTAACATCAAACAAAATAGCTGGATTATGACATGCTTTTTCAACTATTTTTTCCACTGTGATTTTTCCTTGATGATGTGCGCTTAATAAGGCAGGAAGCGCATGTTGAACAAGAGGTCCACCCGAGGGAGCTTGGCCATATTTATTTGCTTTCTCCTCTTTTGTATGGGGGGCATGATCGGTTGCAAGTACATCAAGCAAGTCTAAGTTCAAGCCTTCCCATAACGCAGCTCTATCTTCTTTTGTTTTTACTGCTGGATTCCACTTTATATGGGTACCCTTTGTTTTATAATCTTCTGAAGAAAACCATAAATGGTGCACACATACTTCAGCAGTAATTTTCTTCTCTTTTAAAGGTATGTCATTTTGAAATAAAGAAAGCTCTTTGGCTGTTGACAAATGGAATACATGAAGTCTTGCCCCTGTTTCTTTGGCTAATGCAACTGCTTGAGAGGAAGACAAATAGCATGCCTCTTCACTTCTGATAATGGGATGTTCCTCTATTGGAATATCCTCGCCATAGGCATCTACTGCCATTTGCATGTTAGCTCTAATTGTTGCTTCATCTTCACAATGCACTGCAATGACCAGATCAGTGTTACTGAAAATTTTTCTTATTACTTCTGGATTATCCACCAACATATTTCCAGTGGAAGACCCCAAAAAAAGTTTTAAAGCAGGAACTCTTTTGGTATCTAATGCTAAAATTTCTTCTAAATTGTCATTAGTTCCACCAAACATAAAAGCATAATTAGCAAATGATGTTGCTGCTGCCTGCGCATTTTTCGCTTCCCATTCTTCACGAGTGGTTGTTTGTGGATTTGTATTGGGCATTTCAAGAAAAGAAGTGATACCCCCTGCAATGGCTGCTCTAGATTCGGTTGCTATAGTTGCTTTATGAGTTAGACCTGGCTCTCTAAAATGAACTTGATCATCAATTAATCCTGGAATGACGTAATTTCCATCTGCATCAAATACCTCGTGCGTTCCTTCAACATCAACTTGACTTCCTGTTTTCTGAATGCGATCATTAACAATTAAAATTTCGCCTTCAAAAATACGTCCCTCGTTGACCAGTTTTGCATTTACTATTTTAAGTTTTGAATCCAGTTTCATTTAAGCCTTCTTTTATTAATCCGCAAAAATAAGACTCCATAAAGGGCTTCCCAAATAATATTACTATTCATTTTCGATTTACCTAACACACGGTTTGTGAAAATAATGGGATGTTCCTCTACATTGAATTTTTTAATCCAAGCTCTATACTTCATCTCTATCTGAAAAGCATAGCCTACAAACTTCACTTGATCCAAACTTATAGATTCCAATACTCTTCTTCTATAACCTACAAAACCTGCAGTGGCGTCTTTTATTGGCATTGAAGTTAGGATTTGTATGTAAATGGAGGCGAAATATGAAAGTAAAATCCTACTCATGGGCCAGTTTACCACATTCACACCATTGACATAACGTGAACCTACCACAAGGTCAGTATTGGTCTCTAGTTTTTTCAACATAGGAGTTAACTCTTTGGGGTCATGAGAAAAATCAGCATCCATCTCAAAAATATACTCATACTGTCTTTTCAAAGCCCATTTAAAACCATGAACATAGGCTGCACCCAGACCACTTTTTTTTAATCGTGATTCCAAAAACAAACGTGCTTTGAATTGAGGCATTAAACCCTTCACAATATCAGCTGTTCCGTCTGGAGATTGATCATCAACCACTAAAATATCTAGTGCCAGATTAGTATTAAAAACAGCTTTGATAATAGCCTCAATGTTTTCAATTTCATTGTACGTTGGAATAATAATAAGTATTTGCTCCATAGCCATTGTAAAAATAGGAAATGTATTTGCAACATATCATCAACAAGAAGATATAAATTTTGTAAAATAAAGTAAATTTGAACTATGGGAGAGTGGATATACAGAACAAGCGCTGAACAAGACTGGATCAGTCTCTTTTATTTTATCAATCTTGTATTTATTGTCGGCCTTCATTTTTCTGAACCCAATCGATTTTGGGACTTGTTAAAGTCTTTTTCATCTACTATTTATATTAGTAAATACAATACAGATCAAAATTTAAGGTTCAGAGGATTTTTCAATTTATTTAGTGGTCTTCTAATTTTAAGCAACTTAGGTCTTCTATTGAAATTAGGAATTGAAGAAATTTCAAAAAATACTCTCTATGCTTTTGAGTTTTATTATATCTTATTGGGAATTGTCTTTACAGTTGTAATACGTTTTATAGGTGTTCAGTTTATTCTTAGACAAATAGACAAATTGAATAAAATCAAAATATATCATTTCAGGGCGTTTATTCAAAATACACGATTTTCACTCCTATTATTTTTGTTATTTTTCATAAAACATTACACTTCGATTTCAATAGAAGTAACCCTTGGGCTTCTAATTCTTCTTTTTTTACTATGGTTATTTATTCAAGTGAGAATTTTATTTTCGTTTATTATAATTAATCCTAAGCAAATCTTTTATTTAATTTTTTATCTTTGCATGATCAAAATAGCGCCATGGTTTTGGCTCTATTTTTTCATCATTGAAACTAGATTGTAATTTATTCTGTCATATGAAAGTTAAAACTATTTTGGTTTCCCAACCTGAACCATCCAGTGACAAATCCCCCTACAGTAAGCTACTTGAAAAGCATAAACTAACGGTTCACTTTAGACCTTTCATTCATGTTGAAGGTCTCGATGCAAAAGAGGTACGTCTTCAAAAAATTGATTTTAATAATTTCCAAAACATAGTCTTAACCAGCAGAAATGCTGTAGACCATTTCTTTCGTCTTTGTAAAGAAATGCGATTCACTGTTCCTGATAGCACCAAATATTTTTGCCAATCAGAAGCTGTAGCTTTCTACCTACAGAAATATGTCGTTTATCGCAAGCGTAAAATATATGTTGGCGAGAAAAAAATGGAAGACCTCGAAGGAGTTTTCAAAAAGTTTAACAAAGAAACTTTTTTATTCCCTACTTCAGATATGTTAAGTCAGGATGTGCCTGACTTTCTTGACAAGATGAACCTAAATTGGGAAAGGGCTATTCTATACCGAACTGTGGTTAGTGATCTTTCTGACTTAAGAGATGTCTACTATGATATTCTAGTCTTTTTTAGTCCCTCTGGAATTGAATCCTTATTCAAAAACTTTCCAGACTTTAAACAAAATGACACTCGAATTGCCGTTTACGGAAACTCCACCATTGAAGCAGCTAAATTGGCGAATTTGAGAATTGACATTAAAGCACCTATGCCTGAAACCCCCTCTATGACCATGGCAATAGAAAAGTATATTGAGTCAGTAAACTAGTTTCTTATTCTTTTTTAACTTTTAAAAAATGAAAGAATAAAAGCACCCAAGCAGCTATCAAAAAACCTCCTCCTACCGGAGTAATAGGTCCTAGTAGACTTATAGAAAATGGAATCAATGCTTTAAAACTTAGTATAAAAATACTTCCAGAAAAAAGGCAACTCCCAAATATAAATAGTCTTACAATCTGCTGTTGCTTTTTGAGAGAGTCCAAAGGTATGGTGGATAAAGTCAATAAAGCCAAACCATGGTACACCAAATACCGCACACCCACTTCAAAACTTACGATTGATTCTGGTATTAAAATTGATTTTAAATAATGACTCGCAAAAGCCCCCAAGACAATTGCAATAGCCATAAACAAGCTCCCATAAACACGCATCGTATTTTGCATAATAATTTATTTTCTCAATCTTAAACTGTAAAATTAACTTATGATTTTTAAAGTCTTGTTATAATTTTTTAATCAAAAAGTCGGTTTTAGTTTTAATTGTATAGTATATTGCCAAATATATAGATATCTATTAATTATTCTTTAGTAAATTTCATCTTTATGAAAATCTCAGAGCAAACAATCGCTATTGACGGAATTGATAAAATCATTTTAAAAACCCTGATGGAAGATGCTAGAACCCCCATTTTAGCTATATCAAAAATGGCTGGAATTTCAGGCGCAGCTGTTCATCAGCGGTTAAAAAAATTAGAGAAAGTAGGTGTGATTTCTGGATCTCAAGTCATTCTTAATCCTAAAATATTAGGTTTTAAGACAGTAGCATTTATCGGTATCTATTTAGATAAAGCGATGCGTAATCCTGAAGCGGTTCAACAACTAAAAAACATTCCTGAGGTAATTGAATGTCATTATACCACAGGAAACTGGAGTATTTTTGCTAAACTATTATGTAAAGACAATGAACACCTTATGGAATTACTGAATAAAAAAATCCAATCGGTAAAAGGAGTTTCAAGAACAGAAACCTTTATTTCACTTCAACAGCAATTAAATCGTCAAATAACGCTTTAATTAGTCTCTTCTCCCTCCAAATACTTGAAAAGCAAAATAAGCAAGCGTAGCCAAAGATCCTAAGGCAGCTACCACATAGGTTCTTGCCGCCCATTTTAATGCATCTTTAGAGCCTGCGAGTTCTTCCCTAGAAACAATATTTTTTCGGTCTAACCAAGCTAAGGCTCGATTACTGGCGTCATATTCAACGGGGAGCGTTATAAAACTAAAAAGCGTTCCTAAACCAAAAAGGCCTACACCCAGTACCGCAATTTCAAAACCAAAAGGAACAATCTGCATTAAAACCAAACCGCCTATAATCACAATGATAGATAAATTTGAAGCAACCCCTACCACAGGAACAAGTTGTGACCTCAAAGTTAGCCACTCATAGCCTTTTGCATGTTGAACCGCATGACCACACTCATGAGCAGCTACAGCAGCTGCAGCAGCGTTTCGCTGATTATATACCGATTCGCTAAGGTTAACTGTTTTATTTTTTGGATTATAATGGTCTGTTAAAAAACCACGAACTGAAATCACTTTCACATCTCGGATTCCATGATCAGCAAGCATTTTCTCTGCAATTTCTTTGCCTGACATTCCATTGCGTAAGGACAATGCAGAGTATTTTTTAAACTTTCTCTTCAAAGTATTACTCACCCACATACTGGCAAGAGAAATAACAATAATGATTAGATAATAACTTCCCATGTTTTTTTGTATAAAAATAATTGAATCTGACTAAGCTGTATCTATTTATCTAAATTTTAACTTAAAATAAATAATTGTTAATTGTAATAAACCTGCAACAATATTGGCAATCATAACAGAAGGGCTCCCAATTAAATACCCGTAAACACACCATGTGACCACTCCTATAAACATGGATAAGTACATGCTCAACGAAATTCCATCAGAAACTTTTGATTTCCAAATCTTGTAAACTTGAGGCACAAAAGCAGCGGTGGTCAAAACGGCAGCAAACATTCCTACTAATTCAATTTCAAATTGTGTCATCAAAAAACAATATTAATTATTTTATTAGGCACAACAATCCATTTCTTTGGAGCCTTACCATCAAGATACTCCATGGTCCTTGGGTCATCCAATACAGCTTGCTGAATCGCTTCATTATCTAATGCCAAGGAAAGCGAAAGGGTAAAACGCATCTTACCATTGAAAGAAACAGGATAATTTTTTTCATCCTCTACCAAAAACGCTTCGTTAAACACTGGAAATGAAGCTTCAACTATACTTTCAGTATACCCCAGTTTCTCCCACAACTCTTCTGATAAATGTGGTGCAAAAGGAGATAGCAAAACCGTTAAAGGCTTTAAAATCTCAATACTATGACAGTTTAAACTTGTAAGTTCATTGACACAAATCATAAAAGAACTCACACAAGTATTGAACGAAAAAGATTCAATATCCACTGTTATTTTCTTAATTGTTTCATGTAATACTTTTAGCGCCTTTTTGTCCGGGACAGCATCGGTCACTATTAAGCTATCGTTTTGATAAAACAACTTCCAGAACTTTCTAAGGAAATTGTGAACCCCAGACATTCCTGCGGTATTCCAAGGCTTTGCTTGCTCTAATGGTCCCAGAAACATCTCATACATGCGGAGGGTGTCTGCACCATATTGCTCACAGATTTCATCGGGATTTACAACATTATATTTTGACTTTGACATCTTTTCAACCTCACGTCCCACTTTTATAATTCCGTCACTAAATTCAAACTCGGCGTTTTCAAATTGAGGCTGCCATTTTTTCAAACCTTCAACGTTTAATTCATCAGAGGCATTAATCAAATTAACATCAACACGAATAGGCTCATAATTTATATCTGATTTTAGTAAATCTTTAGATACATAGATCTGAGTTCCGGGCTTTCTATAGATAAAGGCAGAAGTACCAAGAATCATTCCCTGATTTATAAGTTTTTTTGCATACTCATCAACAGGTAAAAGATTGAGGTCAAAAAGAAATTTTTGCCAAAATCGAGAATAAAGTAAATGCCCAGTAGCATGTTCACTCCCTCCTAAATAAAGATCAACATCTTGCCAATAATTTTTTGCTTCATCGCTAACAAAAGTATCAGAATTTTGAGCATCCATATAACGGTAAAAATACCATGAGCTTCCCGCCCAACCTGGCATAGTATTTAACTCTAAAGGAAAAACAGTTTTGTGATCAATTGCTGAGTTAGCCACCACTTTTCTTGCTTTTTCATCCCATGCCCAATCTTGTGCATTCCCTAATGGAGGGGCGCCTTCCGGGGTTGGTAGATAATGCTCAACCTCAGGTAAATTGAGTGGTAAATCTTGCAAACTCAATGGTTGTGGCATTCCATTTTTATAATAAACAGGAATTGGTTCTCCCCAATATCGTTGTCGACTAAAAACAGCATCACGAAGCTTGTAATTTATTGTTCCTGCACCCGATCCTTTCTCTTCCAGCACCTTAATTACTTTATTCATCGCTTCCTTGTAAGTAAGTCCATTCAAGAAATCTGAATGTGCTATAATTGTATTAGCCTTATCTGTGTAGGCTTCTTTCTCGATGGAAACATCTTTAAAAATATTCTTTATTGGAATATCAAATTGATTTGCGAAATCATAATCACGTTGATCTCCACAAGGAACCGCCATAACGGCTCCTGTACCGTAATCTGCTAATACATAATCTCCTATCCAAATTGGAATTCGATCACCAGTAAAAGGATGTAAAACATAAGCTCCAGTAAAAACACCTGTAATGTTTTTCACATCGGCCATCCGCTCTCTTTGGGTTCGTTGTTTGGTTTCATTTATATAGGCATCAACGGCCTCTTTTTGATCTGGCTGCACTATCTCTTGAACCAAATCCAACTCGGGAGCTAAGGTCATAAAGGTTACCCCAAAAATTGTGTCAGGTCGGGTAGTAAATACTTCAATCTTCTTGTCACTTCCCTTGATCTCAAAAAACACTTTAGCACCTATGGATTTTCCTATCCAATTCCGTTGCATTTCTTTCAATGATTCTGGCCAATCAATCCGCTCCAATCCCTGAAGTAAACGTTCTGCATAGGCACTAATTCGCATACTCCATTGCTTCATTTTCTTTTTAGTAACCGGAAAACCTCCACGTTCTGAAACTCCATTGATTATTTCGTCATTTGCCAAAACAGTTCCTAAATCAGCACACCAATTGACTTCAGTATCTGAAAGATAGGTCAGGCGGTAGCCTAAAAGAATTTCTTGTTGTTGGGACATATTAAATGTACTCCACTCACTAGCTGAAAACAAGGGGATTTTTCCATCAGAAACCGCATTAACCTTTTGATTTCCTTCTTTATCAAAACGGTCAATCAAGCTTGAAATAGATAAAGCCCTATTGGATTCATTACAATAGTAATGATCAAATAAAAGCAAGAAAATCCATTGGGTCCATTTATAAAAATCGGGGCTTGATGTTCTCACCTCGCGACTCCAATCAAACGAAAATCCCATTTGATCCAACTGCGTTCTGTAACGAGTAATATTGTCTTGAGTCGTTTTTGCTGGATGCTGTCCTGTTTGAATTGCATATTGTTCGGCAGGCAAACCAAAAGAATCATAGCCTTGAGGATGCAATACATTAAACCCTTTGTGACGTTTAAAACGAGCATAAATATCACTTGCGATATACCCTAGAGGATGTCCAACATGCAGCCCTGCTCCAGAAGGATAAGGAAACATATCTAAAATATAAAATTTGGGTTTTTCAGAATGATTTGAGACTTTAAACGTTTGGTGTTTTGCCCAATATGCCTGCCATTTATCTTCAATCTCTTTAAAGTCGTATCCCACTTGTCTTGGTATTAATTGCTATGATAGGCACAAAAATACGCTTATTGCTGGAATGATAAAATGCTAAAAGAATATTTTATAGCGCCTACGGTCTTGTATTTCTTTTATATTTTTACAAAAACATTTATTGTGGCCAAAAGCTTTCAAGAAACATACCAAAAAAGAAGACTTCTTACAGGATACTTTTCTGTAGTGGTGAGCATTACGCTTGTTTTATTTTTTGTTGGAGTGCTCGGTTTATTTTTATTGAATACAAAAAATATTGCTTCCCACTTTAAGGAACAAATTGTGATGACGGTCTATTTAGAAGATAGTGCCAAAGACATAGAAATCACTCAATTACAAAAGAAGATTCAACTCAATCCTGCTACCAAAAATGTTCGTTTTACCCCCAAAGAAGAAGCAGCAGAAATGTATTCTAGAGATATAGGTGAAGATTTTGTAGAATTTTTAGGATACAATCCTTTATTGAATTCAATTGATGTGTATTTCAATGCGGCTTACGTCAACACACTTTCTTTGGTTCAAACTAAAAGAGATCTTGAAACAGCTGAATTTGTAAATGAGGTGGTGTATGACCAGCCACTTATCACTCTTCTTGATGAAAACATTAGTAAAATCACCTTTGTATTACTTATCACAACCGTATTATTTGTCATAATTGCTTTGTTGCTTATCAATAGTTCCATTAGATTATCAATTTATTCTAAACGTTTTATCATAAAAACCATGCAATTGGTAGGAGCTACTAAATCCTTTATCCGTAGACCCTTTATATGGATTCATTTACGTTTGGGTATCATCAGTTCCTTAATTGCTGCAGGAGGTCTTGCTCTATTATTTTTTGAACTCAATAAACGATTTCCAGAATTAAACATGACCAATCATCCTTATGAATTGGGAATCGTATTTGGAGGTGTATTGCTTTTAGGAATAGGAATTACTGGAATCAGTACTTTTTTTGCAACCCAACGCTATTTAAACCTAAAAACAGACGCTGTCTATTAAACTAACTCGCATTATGAAACAGTATAACACTTCTAAAAAATTATTGTTTGGTAAACGAAACTACCGTTTCCTTTTTCTAGCTATTGCTTTAATTGCTTCTGGATTTATCCTAATGTCGGGAGGTGGGAGTGAGGATCCAAATTATTTTAACGAAGCTATTTTTAGCTTTAGACGTATTCGTCTAGCTCCTACTCTGGTTCTTATAGGTTTTGGAATCGCTATGTACTCTATACTGACCCAACAAGCAGCTAAAAAATGAATTATATAGAAGCAATTGTCTTGGGAATTATCCAAGGATTGACTGAATTTTTACCAATTTCCTCTAGTGGTCATTTAGAAATTATAAAGGCGCTATTTGGCAATCAGGCGGAGGCCCAAGAAAGCTTATTCTTGACTATTGCACTTCATGTTGCAACTGCCTTAAGCACCATAGTAGTCTTTAGAAAAGATATTCTTGAAATTCTTAAGGGGCTTCTTAGTTTTAAATGGAATGAAAGTGCTGAATTCAGTTTTAAAATTTTACTTTCCATGATACCAGCTGCTTTTGTAGGTCTTTTTCTTCAAGATCAAATTGAATTACTATTTGCACAAAATTTGGTTCTAGTAGGTGCTATGCTTTGTTTGACGGCAGTGATTCTATTCTGGGCTGACAAAGCCAAAAAAACAAACAAAATCGTTTCCCCACAAAATGCAATTGTTTTAGGGATCGTTCAAGCCATTGCTATTTTACCAGGAATCTCAAGGAGTGGTTCTACAATTGCAACTGCGGTATTGTTAGGTATAGATCGTGAAAAAGCTGCGCGTTTTTCATTCCTAATGGTGCTTCCTCTCATATTCGGAAGTATGGCCAAAACACTTTTAGATGCTAATGAATTAGATAATAAAATGGATTTATTCCCTCTTCTTTTAGGATTTCTAGCCGCTTTTTTCACTGGGATTTTAGCGTGTAAATGGATGATTGCATTGGTTAAGAAAAGCCAACTTAAGTTTTTTAGTTTTTACTGTATTATTGTTGGAGGGATTGTTTTGATTTATGGACTTTTTTAAAGAAAATTTTAATGCCGAAGCGCTATTGGAAGGGAAAATTTTTCTAATTGACAAACCCTTGGGATGGACATCTTTTCAAGTGGTAAACAAAATTCGTTGGCATCTTAAAAACACAACGGGTCTTAAAAAACTTAAGGTAGGACATGCTGGCACTCTAGATCCACTAGCTACAGGGCTCTTGATTATTTGTACAGGAAAGAAAACAAAAATAATCAGCAGCTTACAGGATACTGAAAAAGAATATCGAGGAACTTTTACTCTTGGAACAACCACCCCCTCCTATGACATGGAAACAGAAATCAATCAAACCTATACTACAGATCATATTACACCCCAATTAATAGAAAAAACGAAGGGCTTATTTATAGGAAACATACAACAACAACCACCTCTTTTTTCAGCCTTAAAAAAAGACGGAAAAAGACTCTATGAATATGCTAGAGCAGGAGAAACTACTGCAATTGCAAAACGAAATATCACAATATCTAAATTCGAAATAACACGAATTGAATTACCAGATTTGGATTTTTTAATTCGCTGTAGCAAAGGAACTTATATAAGAAGTATTGCACATGATTTTGGCAAATCAATTGCAAGTGGCGCACATCTTTCTGCCTTACAAAGAACTCAGAGTGGAAGTTTTGAATTGAAAGACGCCTATACAATTGAAAGTGCACTAAATTATAACTCAGATATAAATATAAAAAGCAAATAATGTAATAACTTGCTTTTAGATTTATTAATTAAATCAAAATGACGCAACAAACAATCTCGAACCAACTAGACCGTTTAGGCTATATTCAAGCTCCTGTTGAAAAAGACATAGACTTAAACCAAGCGATTTTAAAACTTAAAAAGGAAAAAAATGCAGTCATTCTTGCGCATTATTATCAAGAACCTGCTATTCAAGATTTAGCAGATTATTTAGGAGATAGTCTTTACTTAGCCAAGCAAGCAGCAAAAGTTGAAACAGATATTATTGTTTTTGCAGGAGTCCATTTTATGGCTGAAACAGCAAAAATTATAAATCCTTCAAAGAAAGTTCTACTTCCCGATTTAAAAGCTGGCTGTTCATTAGCTGATTCTTGTCCTCCTTCAGATTTCGCATCCTTTAAAGCTTTGCATCCGCAAGCCATAGTAGTATCATACATTAATTGTTCTGCAGAAATCAAAGCCTTAAGTGATATTGTTTGTACATCAAGTAATGCGAAAAAAGTGATTGAAAGTATTCCAATTGATCAAGAAATTATTTTTGCACCGGACAAGAACTTGGGTCGTTTTCTAATTAAAGAAACAGGTAGAGACATGATTCTTTGGGATGGAGCCTGCATTGTACATGAAGCCTTTTCATTTGATAAGATCGTTTCTTTATCTCAACAATATCCAAAAGCTAAATTTATTGCACATCCTGAAAGCGAGTCACCAATTCTTGAAATTGCACGTTATGTAGGTAGCACATCTGGTTTGCTAGAATTTGTTCAAACAGATGCTGCAGACACATACATTGTTGCAACTGAAGCGGGAATATTGCATGAGATGCAAAAAAAATGTCCTCATAAAACTTTCATTCCAGCTCCTGTAGATGATGATACATGCGCCTGTAGTGAATGTGCCTTTATGAAGTTAAACACTTTGGAGAAATTATATAATTGTTTGCGTTTTGAACAACCAGAAATTGAATTAGCCCCCGATCTCATTGAAAAAGCAAAAATACCAATTCTTAAAATGCTAGCACTGAAATAATCATGTTTGCAGATGTATTAATTATTGGCACCGGAATTTCTGGACTTTCATTTGCAATTAAATTAGCACAATGTAATCCTGAAATTTCTTTGGTTTTGATTTCTAAAGATCAAGTCAGTGAAGGCAATACAAAATACGCACAAGGCGGAATCGCTGTAGTTTCTGATTTCGAAAAGGATTCTTATGAAAAGCATATACAAGATACGCAAACTGCTGGAGCTGGTACATGTAACCCAAAAGTGGTGAAGTTTGTAGTAGAAGAAGGAAAAGATCGATTGAAAGAACTGATAACCTGGGGAACCCAATTTGATACTCAAAAAGAAAACCTTCATTTAGTCAAAGAAGGAGGCCATTCCGAAAAGAGAGTGGTTCATTATAAAGACCACACAGGACTTCATATCCAAGAAGCCTTAATGAACAAAATTAAGTCTTTTAAAAACATTCAAATTCTTGAGAATCACACCTTAGTGGATCTTATCACGGACCACCATAGCAAAGAAAAACAAAACCGTTGCTATGGAGCTTATGTGATTTCCAAAAAAGAAGAAAGTATTCTTAAAATAAGTGCTAAGATAACTGCGCTTTGTACTGGAGGTGCAGGAAGTCTTTATGCACACAGTACAAATCCCTCTATCGCAACAGGAGATGGTCTTGGAGCGGCTTATCGCGCTAAGGTTCATATGGATAAATTGCCCTATGTTCAATTTCATCCCACAGCACTTTATCACAAAGTGAATGGAAATACTTTCCTAATCACCGAAGCAGTCCGTGGGGCTGGAGCGAAACTTAAAAACAGTTCTGGAGCTCTTTTTATGAATGAGTATGATTCAAGAAAAGAGCTTGCCCCAAGGGATATTGTTGCGCGTGCTATTCAAAAAGAAATTCAAAAACAACCTGAAAAATATGTTGCGCTAGACTGTTCGGAAATTAGTGTTGAAAACTGGAAGAAACATTTTCCAAATATCTACGACACTTGCGCTACATTGGATATTCATTTACCTCAAGATCCAATTCCTGTAGTACCCGCTGCACATTATTTCTGCGGAGGCATTCAAGTCAATTCAAATAGTGAATCCAAATTAAAAGGCCTTTATGCCATTGGAGAATGTAGTTCAACTGGACTTCATGGGGCTAATCGTCTTGCATCCAACTCGCTGCTTGAAGCTTTAGTTTTCTCTCACCGCGCCGCATTAAATGTCATCAACGCTTTACAAGAGAAACTTCCCGACTCATCTTTTTACAAAGCCCTACCTGAATGGAAAGGAGACACCTATTCTAATTCTGTTGAAATTAAAGAAATTCGTCAATTAAGACTAAGATTACAGGAAGTTATGACCAATCAGGTTGGCATCTTTAAAACCACAAATGGACTTAAAGAAGCGGATATCGAAATGTACGAAATCTATAAAAAAGTACAAAAAATCTATAATCAACATAAGCTGACAAATGGCTTGTGTGAACTAAGAAATATGGTAAGTATTGCTCATTTAATTATCCAGCAAGCCCAATCCATAACTGAGAATAAAGGAGTTTTTTACAATCAAGATTATGCCTAGTTATTTTTTAAAGCAGTACAAAAACAATATCAATCATTTTATCGATGAAGCCCTAAAGGAGGATATTGGTCTAGGAGATCACAGTGGTCAATCTTGTATATCTAAAGAGGCAGAAAGTACAGCTAAGTTATTAGTAAAAGAAGAAGGAATTCTGGCGGGAATAGAACTTGCTGAAATCCTTTTTAAACGCTATGATTCTCGTTTAATCTTCAAGCCCCTTGCAACGGAAGGCAGTAAGGTGAAAAAAGGAACTATAGCATTTACTATTCAAGGAAATACACAATCTATCCTTGCAACAGAGCGTTTGGTTTTAAATTCTATGCAAAGAATGAGTGGAATTGCTTCCCTCACCAATAGATTGTATCAAAAAATAAAACATACGAGTTGTCAACTTTTAGACACAAGAAAAACAACACCCAACTTTAGATATCCTGAAAAATGGGCCGTTCTAATTGGTGGAGGAACGAACCATAGAATGGGGCTGTTTGATGCCTTAATGATCAAAGACAACCATGTGGATTTTTGTGGTGGCATGACAGAAGCACTTCAAAAAACAGAGCAGTACTTAAATTCACTTCCTAAACCATTGGAAGTGGTTGTAGAGGCAAGAAACCTCTCTGAAATCAATGCAATTTTACCTTTTAACTGGGTTAGTAGAATTTTACTGGATAATTTTACTCCCAAAGAACTTGTCACTGCAATTCAGTTAATTAATAAAAAGTTACCCACTGAGGCTTCAGGAAATATTACTGAAAGTAATTTAATAGAAATGGCTGAAACAGGGGTAGATTACATTTCAATGGGTGCCTTGACTTATGCCGCAAAACCGATTGATTTGAGCTTAAAAGCGGATTTATCTTAAATAAACTTTTTCAAGTGACTCATTAGGCAGATTGTTCTTAATTAACTTAAATAAATTCTTCTTTAATTTTTATATTTGTTCACACATTCATCTACATGAAATACCAAAGAATACTTTTAAAATTAAGCGGAGAAGCCTTAATGGGAGATCTTACCCATGGAATTGATCCTGTTAGAATAGACAGCTATGCCAAAGAAATCAAGAAAGTTTTTGACTTGGGCTTAGAAATCGCAATAGTTATTGGAGGAGGAAATATTTTCCGTGGAGTATCTGGAGCAAGTAAAGGAATGGATAGGGTTCAAGCGGATTATATGGGAATGCTTGCTACCGTGATAAATGGGCTAGCACTTCAGAGTGCCCTTGAAAATAACGATGTTCCAACACGTCTTCAGACAGCAATAAAAATTGAAGCCATTGCAGAACCTTTTATCAAAAGAAAAGCTACTCGTCACCTTGAAAAAGGAAGGGTAGTCATCTTTGGCTCAGGAACAGGAAATCCTTACTTTACAACAGATTCTGCAGCTGTACTCAGAGCAATAGAAATCAATGCTGATGTTATTTTAAAGGGAACTCGCGTAGACGGTATTTACAATGAAGACCCAGAAAAGAATAAAGAAGCCGTAAAATTTGACTCTATTTCATTTGATGATGTTCTAAAAAAAGGATTGAAAGTGATGGACACTACAGCTTTTACTCTCAGTCAAGAAAACAAACTACCAATTATTGTTTTTGACATGAATACTCCAGGAAATTTGATGAGTGTAGTCAAAGGAGAAAATATAGGAACTCGAGTTGATTTATAAAAAACGCAGCTATGGAAGAAATGGATTTTATCGTTGATACAGCAAAAGAGAGCATGGAGCATGCTTTGGCGCATTTGGAAAAAGAAATGCTCAACTTAAGAGCTGGAAAGGCCAACCCTATTATGCTAGCCAGTGTAAAAGTAGATTACTATGGGACCATGACTCCTATCACTCAAGTTGCTAACATCAATACCCCAGACGGAAGAACATTAACCGTTCAACCATGGGAAAAAGGAATGCTTCAAGAATTAGAAAAAGCGATTCTTATTGCAAACTTAGGATTCAATCCAATGAACAATGGAGAATCAATAATCATCAATATCCCTCCCTTGACAGAGGAGCGTCGTCGGGATCTCGCTAAACTAGCAAAATCTGAAACTGAAAATGCTAAAATCGGTATCCGCGCGGCACGAAAAGATGCAAATGATGAAATCAAAAAATCTGATGCTTCTGAGGATATTCAAAAAAATTATGAGATCGATGTTCAAGAGTTAACAGATCAATACAATGCAAAAGCAGATGAAATTTTCAGAATTAAAGAGAAGGAAATTTTAACAGTGTAATCGCATTCTACACAAAATTGGCAGCCAACAGAGCTTCATGAAAAAGAAAAAACAATCAAATATATGGGGCCTAGTGGCACGACTTATTCTTCGAAATAGAATAGTAATTCTTGCCGTACTTATCGCACTCACTGGTTTTTGGGCTTCCCAATGGAAGCACATGCAGTTTACTTTTACAGAAGCCAATTTATTACCCGATGATCATCCTGAAAACATATTATATCAATCCTTTGTAAACACTTTTGGCGAAGAAGGAAATGTTATAGTAGTAGCTTTAGAAGATTCAGACTTTTTTACACCCCAAAAGCGCAATGCCTGGCGTCAACTCAATGATAGTATTACTGCATTCCAAGAAATCAACTTTGTACTTTCTATAGACAACCTTCAAGAACTCACCAAAGACTCAAAATCAGAAAGCTTCACACTAGAGCCCGTCAAGCTTAGTGCTGCAAAAGACTCTACAGCTCTTGTTGCATTCAAACAAAAATTATTTTTAGAATTACCCTTCTACAATAACCTAGTATTCAACTCAGAAAGTAATACAATTCGTTCACTGATCTATATGGATCCTGACATTGTAAATACTGCAGCTCGTAAAGATTTTATTTTCAAAATATTTATCCCATTGATAGAGAAGTTTGAGAACGAAACAAAAATGGATATCCGTATTTCGGGTATGCCTTATATCAGAACACTTAATGCCCAGAATATAGTAGATGAGATCGGACTTTTTATTCTGGGAGCTACCCTTATAACCTCCTTGATTTTCTTTCTATTTTTTAGGTCATTTAGAGCCACCTTTATTTCACTTATCGTTGTGGCTGTAGGGGTAATGTGGGCATTTGGAATACTAGGATGGTTAGGATATGAAATCACTGTGTTAACGGCATTAATACCTCCCTTGATTATCGTGATTGGAATACCCAATTGTATTTTTCTAATAAATAAATATCAACAGGAAGTAGCCAAACACAACAATCAAGCAAAATCCTTACAACGGGTAATTGTCAAAATTGGAAATGCTACTTTAATGACCAATCTTACCACCGCGTCAGGATTTGCAACTTTTATCTTAACCAACAGTAAAATCTTAAAGGAATTTGGAGTGGTTGCCTCGATCAACATTGTTGCCATATTTCTACTTTCACTTTTAATCATCCCAATTGTTTATAGCTTTATGAACCTTCCTAAAAAGAAGCACCTAAAGCACTTAAAAAATAAATCTATAGATTATTTTGTAAGCTGGATGGAGAGTAAAGTTCGAGAAAAGCGTATTAATGTTTACATCGTTTCGATCTTGGGATTAATTATAGGGATAATAGGAATTTACCAAATTAAAATTTCAGGGAGCATTATTGAAGATATGCCTAAAAGCGCACCCTTTTTTAAAGACATTCAATTCTTTGATGAAAGCTTTAATGGAATTGTCCCTGTAGAAATTTGGCTTGATAGTAAGCGTGAAAATGGAATTATAAAACCAGCAACCTTGAAGCGAATGAACCAACTTCAGGACGTAATTGGTGAATATCCAGAATTAGCCCCACCAATATCTGTTGTAAATGCTGTAAAATTTGCTAAGCAAGCTTATTATAATGGGAATCCAAATTACTACAGTCTGCCCACTACTCAAGAAAACAGCTTTATTTATCCCTATTTAAGTAAGGCCAATGGAGACAGTCAACTCTTGAATGGATATGTGGATGGTACTGGACAATTTGGTCGTATCACCACCTTTATGCAAGATATTGACACTGAACGCATGGAGACCATAGAAGCTGAATTGAAAAAAGCTATTGCTAAAATCTTTCCAGAAGACCGTTATGGAGTAAACATAACTGGAAAATCACTTCTCTTTTTAAAGGGAACTAAATACCTTATCAACAATCTGATCCTTTCATTATCGCTTGCCATTTTATTGATTGCTTTTTTTATGGCGTATTTGTTCCGATCCTTCAAAATGATCTTAATTTCATTGATTCCAAACATACTCCCACTTATTATAACGGCTGGTGTAATGGGTTTTGCGGGTATTCCCCTAAAACCTTCAACCATTTTAGTTTTTAGTATAGCTTTTGGAATATCAGTGGATGACACCATTCACTTTCTTGCCAAATACAGGCAGGAACTGATTTCAAATAAATGGAAAATCAAACAAGCTATTTTTGCTGCCCTCAGAGAAACTGGCATCAGTATGTTTTATACTTCAGTTGTCTTATTTTTTGGTTTTTCTGTCTTCTTATCTTCCAATTTTGGAGGGACACAAGCTTTGGGCGGATTGGTCGCGGTAACCCTCCTTATGGCAATGTTGGCAAATTTAATCTTACTCCCCTCTCTACTCATTTCATTAGAAGATACAATTAGTAATGATAAAGTATTGAAGGAACCAAAAATTGAAATTCTAGATCAGTAAGGGAACTCCTCTTACATTCTGCAATTTTTCTCAAATAAACTTATCTTTGCCTCGCTAAAAGCAAATTCATGAAAGCAGTAAAAATTAAAGACGTTTTACAAAATGGTGCAACAAACTCATCCTGTGTAGTTCAGGGTTGGGTAAGAACCTTTAGGGCTAATCGTTTTATCGCATTAAATGATGGCTCCACTATTGACAACCTTCAATGTGTTGTAGATTTTGAAGCTTTAGAAGAATCGCTATTAAAACAAATTACAACCAGTGCTGCCCTTGAGCTTGAAGGAACATTAGTTGAAAGTCAAGGGAGTGGTCAAAAAGTAGAATTACAAGTTGAAAAAACAACTGTTTTAGGTGCTTCAGATCCAGAAAAATATCCCATTCAGCCCAAAAAGCACAGTCTTGAATTTTTAAGAGAAAAAGCACATTTAAGAGTTCGGACTGCAACTTTTTCTTCGGTAATGCGTGTACGTTCTGCTTTAGCCTTTGCTGTTCATGAATTCTTCCAAGAAGAAGGTTTTTTTTACGTAAACACTCCCATCATTACTGGAAGTGACGCAGAAGGAGCTGGAGAAATGTTCCGTGTTTCAACTTTAGATCCAAAAAAACCAGCCTTAAATGAGTCGGGAGAAATAAACTATAAGAACGACTTCTTTGGAAAAGAAACAAATCTTACGGTATCGGGTCAACTAGAAGCTGAATCTTACGCTCTTGGATTGGGAGATGTATATACTTTTGGTCCAACATTTCGAGCAGAAAACTCGAATACCACAAGACACTTAGCAGAGTTTTGGATGATCGAACCAGAAATGGCATTTTACGATTTGAATGATAATATGAACTTGGCTGAAAAGTTTATTACCTCAGTGCTCAAAAAAGTATTGAGTCGTTGTGAGAAAGATTTACACTTTCTTGACGAACGCTTTGACAAAGAAGAAAAAAGCAAACCCCAGCTGGAGAGAAGTCCAATGGGTCTTTTAGAGAAAATAAAATTTGTAGTTGAAAATGATTTCAAACGAGTGAGTTATTCAGAAGCGTATGAAATTTTAAGAAACTCTAAGCCCAACAAAAAGAAGAAGTTTCAATTTCCTATCACGGAATGGGGAGTAGACCTTCAAAGTGAACACGAGCGTTTTTTAGTTGAAAAACATTTTAACTGTCCTGTCATTTTATTTGATTATCCCGCCAACATCAAAGCGTTTTATATGCGAAGAAATGATGACGAAAAAACAGTAAGAGCAATGGATATATTGTTTCCAGGGATTGGAGAGATTGTAGGTGGTTCCCAAAGAGAAGAACGTTTGGATGTACTGGAAAAAAGAATTGAAGAAATGGAAATTGACAAAGAAGAACTCTGGTGGTATTTAGATTTAAGACGTTTTGGAAGCGTACCACATAGTGGTTTTGGACTTGGTTTTGAGCGTTTGGTTCAGTTTACAACTGGAATGAATAATATCCGAGATGTAATACCCTTCCCTAGAACTCCTCAAAATGCTTCTTTTTAATTCGTATGCTGTAAAGTTTTATCTTTACGTATTGAATCAATAAATATGCTAAAGCAACAGCTCCAAATAAAGCTTTCTCAAAAACTCTCTCCTCAACAAATCAAGTTGATGAAGTTGATTCAACTATCTACACTTGACCTTGAACAAAAAATTGAGGCAGAAATCGGAGAAAATCCAGCATTAGAAACT
Organism: Flavobacteriaceae bacterium; assembly: GCA_009886625.1. Lineage (GTDB taxonomy): Bacteria > Bacteroidota > Bacteroidia > Flavobacteriales > Flavobacteriaceae > MS024-2A. The sequence goes on along the minus strand of QXZA01000005.1, from coordinate 47,220 downwards.
GGAAAAGAAGAAACTATTGCCAATAATCCTGAAGAGGATTATGAAGGAAATACTTCCATTGAAGCAGATGAAATTGATGTGGATCAATATTTGAGTGATGATGAGATTCCTGCTTACCGTCTGCATACCAACAACTACAGTAGCGATGACGAAGACAGAACCATTCCCCTTAGCGGAGGAATCAGTTTTCATCAGCATTTACATCAACAAATGGGCAATCTAATTCTCAATGAAGAAGAAATGCAAATCGCAGAATTTCTTATTGGAAGCATAGACGAAAGCGGCTACATAAGAAGAACTACAAACGAACTAATTGATGACTTGGCGTTTACCCAAAACATCATAGTCGAAAAAAGTGATTTAGAAAAAATTTTAAGATCTGTTCAAACATTAGACCCACCTGGAGTGGGTGCGAGATCATTGCAAGAATGTCTCCGTATTCAATTGGAAAAAAAGAAAAAAGATCGCCCTGAAGTGGAACACGCATGTAGAATTATTAAAGATGAGTTTGATCACTTTTCACATAAACATTACAACAAACTTCAAGAACGTATAGGCATAACCAAAGAGGAATTGAAAATTGCTTTGGACCTTATAAGCAATTTGAATCCAAAACCAGGAGGTGCACTCTCTAATACTGTACAAAACACCCACGTGGTTCCTGATTTTATCATGACTATTGAGGAAGGAAAAATTGAAGTAGTATTAAACCGTAGAAATGCACCTCAATTAAAAGTATCAAATGCCTATAAAGAAATGCTTACTGGCTATCAAGAAAGCACCAATAAATCAAAATCACAACAAGATGCTGTCCTTTTTATAAAACAGAAGCTTGATGCTGCAAAATGGTTTATTGAAGCTATTCAACAACGTCATCAAACTTTATATCTAACCATTCGAGCCATTATTGATCATCAAAGAGAATATTTTCTCACAGGTGATGAACGTAAACTCAAACCCATGATCTTAAAAGATATTGCGGATAAAATTCAAATGGATATTTCTACCGTTTCTAGAGTGGCCAACAGTAAATATATAGAGACTCCCTATGGTGTCAAGCTACTTAAAACATTCTTTTCTGAGGGATTAAAAAATGATGAAGGGGAAGATGTATCCTCCATAGAAATTAAAAACATGTTGGAACAGTTAATTTCTGAGGAGAATAAGAAAAAACCCCTGACAGATGAAATTCTTTCAAAAACATTAAAAGAAAAGGGGTATATCGTTGCGAGACGTACAGTTGCAAAATATCGTGAGCAACTCGAAATTCCAGTAGCTAGAATGCGCAAAGAATTATAACAAAAATTCATTAGTACTTAAAGTAGATAAAAAATCAATCCTACTTTGATGGGAGTAATATTTATGGGAAGTGTTTGAGATGAAATCGATTCCGTTTTGAAAAAAGGAGTCAAACGATACGCCAAATAAAAATTCCATGTATTATATCCAAAACTCAAGTGAGCAGTTGAAGCTAGCTGATTAAGCTCCCTCTTAACAGGCAGAGAAACGTTTTCTATTTCAGCGCGCATTCGATAATTCCATTGAAAGGCGACTCCACCATATACTCTCCAAAAAGCATAATCTGATGGAGAAGAACTCCTCCACCGAAAACTAATGGGAAGTTCTATAGATTGCATGGAAAAAAATAAAGAAGAGGCTGTTACATCTGTATTAAGTGAGTAAATTCCTTTTCCTTGAGTATCTTCGATTCGATTCAAATTGGTAGTATAACGATCGAATCCCATACCCAAACCAAGACCTACTGCTAATTGACCCGAAGTAACAATTGGAAAATCCCGAACCACACCCCACTGAAAGTGGCTGGAAAGACCTTTAGCAATAAAATTCTCTTGATCACTCACTAAGCCAACAAAAGAAACGCCCAAATAAATTTGATCTTCTCTGTAGAAAGAAGAATCTATTACCTCATTTGGATTTTCCTCAATGACAAAAGTAGGTTCTTGCCCAAAGGAGATAAATTCCAAAAGGAAGAAAATTAAAAAAAGACCGTATTTATAGTGTAAACTCACGACAACTTAATGTAAAAAAAAAGTGCCTTAAAAAGACACTTTTAATTAAAGTAAATTACAACAATATTAATTAATGTTTTGTGTGTAGTCACCAACTCGTGTAGTGTAGTTGATTTTTAACGCACTCACTTTTCTCAATTCTTGTTTTATATCTTGGATTAAACCCATTTTAGTTTCGCTATCCACCTTTAAAGCGGTAGTAAGAACGTTTTGAAGTTCTTGACGCTTGGATGCACGCTCGGCTAAAATAAAAGCTCCTACTTCACTTACGGAAGCAAATTTATCATTCAATTGTATTCTTGCAGAAGATCCGTACTTATCCACATAGCGACTAGATGGTTTGCCCGCATAGATATACATCACACGATCTTTTTTATCTAGCTTCTCAATTTGGTCTGCAGCCGGAAGCTTGTTTACAATCATCAAAGTACTGTCACGCATCACGGTTGCAACCATGAAAAAGAACAATAACATAAAAACGATATCGGGTAAAGATGCAGTAGAAATTGCAGGTAACTCTCCTCCTTTTTTCTTTTTAAATTTTGACATAGTTTATGTATTAACTTGATTTACTAGTAGATTCTGCCTCAGAAAGTTTTTGTGGATACATTTTCTTCACCACATCTAACTTGGGCTTCAATTCTTCACGATCATCTTCAGAGGTTCTAGGGTCATCATACTTCTTCTGAGCCTCAACATAGTTGACTCCCAAATTAGGGTTTAGACGTAAAAACTCACGGTTACGTAATTCATTATAGGCCGCTACCAATTCGTTTTGAACCGCGATATAAACCTTGTAGGATGTTTCACGATCACTCTTTAAAGAAATAATCGCTTTGTCAGGATTATCAGAGGAGGTCTCGTCACGTTTCCCTTGGCAATAATCACATGCCTCATCACCTACTCCACCACCGTTATCCAAAAACTCAGCAGCTAAAGAACGTAAGTCTTTAATTTCTGCTAATTCCTCTTCAACAAGAAGTTGGTCATTTTTACTTACCAAAACAGTAAAGATATTTTTCTGTCTGATAATAGGAGGGTCAACTTGATCCTCCATCGGTGGCAGCTTACGATTCAATCCACTATCTGTCTCAATGGTTGTAGTCACCAAGAAAAAGATAAGAAGTAGAAACGCAATATCGGCCATAGAGCCTGCATTTACTTCGGGTGCTGATCTCTTTGCCATAATCTATCTGTTGAATATTTTTTTACCTCCAAAGAACACCATAGAACCAATGGCCAATGCTGCTAAAAGGTAAAACATTCTTAATCCAGTTTCTACCCAACGTGAACCGCTAGCAGAAAGTATTTCGCCATCTTTCATCGGAGTTTCAACACCTGTTGAAGTCGCATAAGCGATTCCCATAACTACAACGAAACATCCTATAAAAAGAAGGGATTTTTTCAATTTCTGTCCACTAGAAGCTAGGTTTAGAAGAGAAAATAAAACAGTTACAATAACAGTGATTACAAGAATCGCTATAGATAAGGAAACTAAAGGAGATACTGCTCCAAAGTCGCCCATACTGGCTGCCATTTTTATTTCTTCATCTCCTACGCCAATAATTCTAAATAAGAATACAACGCCTAGCAAACCAAAAACAGCACTAATAACTTTTACAATTGTTTGAATATTCATAATGAATTGCTGTTAGGGGTTAATTATTTTTTTTGTGCAACAAGAATGTCAATCAATGTGATTGAAGCATCTTCCATATCGTTTACGATACTATCAATTTTTGCAACAATGTAATTGTAGAAAACTTGCAGGATAATTGCAACAATAAGTCCAAATACAGTTGTAAGAAGGGCTACTTTAATACCTCCCGCAACAAGCGAAGGCTGCATATCTCCAGCTGCTTCAATTTTATCGAATGCCTGAATCATCCCAATTACCGTTCCCATGAATCCAAGCATGGGAGCTAGTGCGATAAATAAAGAAATCCAAGATACATTTTTCTCTAACTGACCCATTTGAACTCCACCGTAAGCTACTACTGCTTTTTCAGCGCTTTCAACTCCTTCATCCATACGATCTAAGCCTTGATAGAAAATTGAAGCAACAGGCCCTTTTGTATTTCTACAATATTCCTTAGCAGAATCAACTCCTCCAGAAGACAATGCTTCTTCAACACCTTCGGTTAATTTCTTTGAATTTGTTGTGGCTAAATTTAAGAATATAATACGCTCAATAGCAATGGCTAAACCAAGGATCAAACAGATCAATACGATCCCCATGAATCCAGGTCCACCTTCAATAAAACGCTTTTTTAATTCCTGAGTAAAAGTTGCTGCTTCAGCCGGAGCTTGTTCATCAGCATCTTGAGAAATTGTTGTAGCGATTGTGCTAGTTGTAACGATTGTAGCGTTGGCAATAGCCATAAAACCTAGCAGTGTAAGGGCAAAAAATAATTTTTTCATTTTAAATAATTGTTTGTTCTTTTAATTAAATGCGTCTAAAGATAAAAAAAAATATACACGATATTCATTTTCGCAGAGAGGAAGGGATTCGAACCCTCGATACGCTTTTGGCGTATACACACTTTCCAGGCGTGCGCCTTCGACCACTCGGCCACCTCTCTTAATCTATTATCAAATAAAGGGAAAAATATCTTTTTAAAAAAATATTTTACTTTTTAAAAATTAATTTTTTGATTTTTAAAAATTGACACTGCATTTTCTGAGGTTCTTTGTGCGATCACATCTAAAGAAACAGCGTAGCAAGAAGCTACTTTTTCTGCTATCAATGTGAGATAACTACTTTCGTTTCTCTTTCCTCTGTGGGGTACTGGTGCCAAATAGGGAGCATCTGTCTCCAATAAAATAAATTCTATTGGAATCTCTTTTAAAAATTGATCGATTTTGCCGTTCTTAAATGTCACTACACCTCCTATACCTAGTTTGAAATTTAAAGCTATCGCTCTTTTGGCTTGTTCTAGAGTTCCTGTAAAACAATGAAAAATACCAAACAAATCAACTCCTCTATGCTGTTCTAAAACCTCAAACACTTCATCAAAAGCTTCTCTACAGTGAATTACAATTGGGAGTCCATATTGTTTTGCCAAAGTAATTTGTCTTGAAAAAGCAATTTGCTGCTCCTTAATAAAATCTTTTTCCCAATATAGGTCCATTCCGATCTCACCAATGGCACAAAATTTTCGCTCTTTTAATTGAGCTTCTACCAGATCTAATTCTACTTCATAATTTTCTTTTACGTGTGTAGGATGAAGTCCAGCCATCAAATGAATTTGATCTGGATATGAGGCTTCCAAAGCATACATTCTCTCCATATAGGTACTATCTATTGCTGGAATAAAAAAATGTTTTATTCCTGATGCAAAGGCGCGTTCCATGACCAAACTCAGATCTTCATCAAAAGCTTCAACATATAAATGAGTATGGGTATCAATCAATTGCATCTTAATAGTATTCTTTAAATTCATTTGAAGCCACAAAGGTACTTAACTCTAAAAATACACTTACGTTAAAATGGAACAATTACTTTTGTAATCATAAATGATTGCATAATCAAGGCAAAATGAAAGCTAGACCTTCTGTTTCTTTACAACTCACTAAAACACGTCATATCGTATGCAAAGCACATATCAATGGTGTGGCCTGTCAATTACTCATAGACACTGGCGCATCAAGCAGCTGTATTCATTCAAAACTACAAGAACACTTTAAGCTTCGTAGCAAAGGAGATCCATTTGATGCTGCAGGAGCAAGCAAAGGAAAAATGGAAGCTATCATGACCGCAAAGAGTAAATTACAATTGGGAAGACATGAAGTAGGAAAACTAGGCTTTGTATTACTCGACTTAACCCACATTAATCTCACTCTATCTTCTCAAGGAGCTTCACCCATAGAAGGTATTATTGGTGCTGACTTTTTAAAAAAAAATAAAGCTATGATCGATTATAGAAACAAAAAACTTTGGCTATAACTCAAATGCCTTTTTTGCATCTCCATCCATAAGATGTGTCAAAGGATCTTCTAAAGCTTCTTTTACAGCAACCAAAAAGCCTACAGATTCTCTTCCATCAATAATTCGGTGATCATAAGACAGTGCTAAATACATCATCGGACGAACTTCAACCTTACCATTAATGGCTACAGGTCGTTCAATAATGTTGTGCATGCCTAAAATTCCAGATTGAGGGGGATTTATAATCGGAGTAGATAACATGGATCCAAAAACACCACCATTAGAGATTGTAAACGTTCCACCTGTCATATCATCAACTGTGATTTTTCCATCACGAGCACGCACTGCTAAACGTCCTATTTCTTTTTCAATACCACTAAAGCTTAATGTTTCTGCGTTACGAACAACGGGAACCATCAATCCTTTTGGGCCTGACACTGCCACACTGATGTCACAATAGTCATAGGCAATTTTATAATCTCCATCCATCATAGAGTTCACATCAGGAAAAAGACCTAGAGCACGAACTACAGCTCTGGTGAAAAAACTCATAAATCCAAGTTTTACACCATGCTTTTCAAAAAAGGCATCCTTGTGCGCATTTCGAATTGCAAAAATAGGAGCCATATCTGCCTCATTAAAGGTAGTTAACATGGCTGTTTCATTCTTTGCGTCTACTAGACGTTCTGCGACCTTACGTCGCAACATAGAAAGTTTAGTTCTATTTTGAGAACGATCTCCCCATTCAGGTTGAGTTCCCATCGCAGGAACGGCTTTAACAGCATCTTGTTTTGTAATTCTTCCTGCTCTTCCTGTACCTTGAATTGATTTTGGATCTACTCCTTTTTCAGCAATAATCTTTTTTGCTGCTGGAGAGGGAGTGTGAGAGGCGTAAGTAGTTTCTTGAACAGGAGCAACCTTTGGAATTTCAGAAGCTACAGCAACGGGCTTAGCGTCATTTGACACAGCTTGTCCTTCGGGTGCTTTTCCTTCGGTATCGATTAAACAAACAATAGCACCAACGGCTACTGCATCTCCTTCTTCGGCTTTGAGGGTAATGGTTCCACTCTCCTCAGCAGGAAGCTCTAAAGTTGCCTTATCCGAATCTACCTCGGCTATTGCTTGATCTTTTTCTACATAATCTCCATCGGAAACTAGCCATTGTGCAATTTCTACTTCGGTTATAGATTCTCCTGGAGAAGGAACTTTCATTTCTAAAATCATGATCTATTTCTTAGATGTTCTTATAAAATTATCTTGTGTTGGATCAAAAACGTAATCAATGATTTGTTGATGACGTCTTTGGAATCGTATCGCGCTTCCTGCAGCAGGAGCTCCATAATAGCGTCTTGTAGCAGGTCTAAATCGCTGCGCATTGGGCAAGTGCAGTAACAAAAAGCTCCAAGCCCCCATGTTGCGTGGCTCTTCTTGTGCCCATACAATGTCTTCTGCATTCTCAAATTGTGCAATCGTCGCTTCAATTTCTGCTACTGGTAAAGGAAAAAGTTGTTCCACACGAATTAAAGCAACATCCTTTCTGCCTTTTTCTTCTCTAGCTTTATACAGATCGTAGTAAAACTTACCTGAACAAAAAACAACCGACTTAGCCTCTTTTGAAGTTATCGTATCGTCAGAGATCAAGGGTTGGAAAGCACCGCTAATTAGATCTTGTTTAGAAGAAACAGCTTGAGGATGACGCAATAAACTTTTAGGAGTAAATACAATCAAAGGTTTTCTGTAATTGGTCTTCATTTGCCGCCTTAAAATATGAAACATATTTGCAGGTGAAGTACAGTTGGCTACAAACATATTGTCTTTAGCACAAAGTTGAAGATAGCGTTCCATACGCGCTGAAGAATGTTCTGCACCTTGACCTTCATATCCGTGTGGTAATAACAAAACAATTCCATTTTGTAGTTTCCATTTATCTTCTGCTGAAGATATATATTGATCTAACATGATTTGAGCTCCATTTGAGAAGTCTCCAAATTGTGCTTCCCATAAAGTCAACGTATTTGGACTTGCCATAGCATAGCCATAATCAAATCCCATGACGCCATATTCAGACAGTAAAGAATTATAAACACTAAAATCTCCTTGATTTCCTGGATTGATTCTATTTAGTAAAACAATTTCCTCTTCGGCATTTTCTGACTTTATTACAGCATGACGGTGTGAAAATGTCCCGCGCTCTACATCTTGGCCTGACAATCGAACGTTATACCCTTCTTGCAATAAAGTTCCATAGGCAAGCAATTCACCCATCGCCCAATCTAGCTGATCTTTGTCGTAATACATGCTTTTACGATCCTTTACTAGGCGTTCAGTCTTACGTAAAAAATTGAACTCACTAGGTAAAGAGGTAATCGTTTGGGCTGCAGTGTCTAAAAGTTCTTTTGAGACGCCTGTAGCAACAGCTTTACTCATTTCGGTTTCATCAACTCGTTCAAATGTTTTCCATTCGTCTTCCATAAAAGGAGTGATGACCGTCTTTTTTATTTTGCGGGAATCCTCCAAATCTAACTCCAAGGAATCCTTGTACTCTTTTTCTAAAGCCTTTACATACTGATCATCAATGATCCCAGCTGACTTTAATAATGTAGCATAAAGATCTCTTGGATTCTGATGTTTTGAAATTGCTTTGTAGAGTTTTGGTTGAGTAAAACGAGGTTCGTCTCCTTCGTTATGGCCATATTTTCTATAACCTAAAAGATCAATAAAAACATCTCTACCGAAACGCATTCTATAATCCAAGGCAAATAAAGTAGCATGTACTACTGCTTCAGCATCATCAGAGTTCACATGCATTACAGGGGAAAGCGTCACTTTAGCAACATCAGTACAATAGGTACTCGTTCTTGCGTCTAAATAGTTAGTAGTAAACCCAATTTGGTTATTCACCACAATATGAATTGTACCTCCTGTCCCATATCCTTTGAGTCCAGCCATCTGTACAATTTCATAAGGTAAACCTTGACCAGCAATTGCGGCATCTCCGTGCACAATAATAGGTAAGACTTTATCGGTATTTCCATTAAATCTATTTTCCAATTTTGCACGTGTAATCCCTTCCACTACTGCCCCTACCGTTTCAAGATGTGAAGGGTTAGGTGCAATATTCATATTAATTTGCTTGCCAGTATCGGTAATTCGCTTTGAGGTCCATCCCAAATGGTATTTTACATCTCCATCAAAAACAACTTCTTCGTAATCTTTTCCGTCAAACTCACTAAAAATATCTTTACTTGACTTTCCGAAAATATTGGTCAAAGTATTTAACCTTCCCCTGTGCGCCATTCCCATCACAAATTCTTCTACACCTTGATTAGCTGCTGCCTCTACAATAGCGTCCAAAGCCGGAATTAAAGACTCTCCACCTTCTAGGGAGAAACGTTTCTGTCCAACATATTTGGTGTGTAAAAAGTTCTCGAAATTTACTGCCTGATTAAGTTTTTTAAAAATGTGTTTCTTTTGTTCCTCTGAAAAATTAGGGTGGTTATCATTAACATTCAAACGTTGCTGAATCCAATTTACTTTTTCTGGATTTCGAATATACATATATTCAATTCCAATAGAATCACAGTAGATGTTTTGTAAATGCTTAATGATGGTCTGTAGAGAACTTGGGCCTATCCCCATAATTTCTCCTGCGTTAAACACTGTTGACAAATCGCCTTGAGACAATCCGAAATTTTCTATGTCTAAAGAAGGAGTGTATTTTCTTCGGTCACGAACCGGGTTTGTCTTTGTAAACAAATGCCCTTGAGTTCGGTATCCATCTATCAACTTTACGACACGAAATTCTTTTTGCACCTTTTCGGGTACTTCAATTTGTGTCTCGATAATTTGAGTTTCAGTAGCACTGTTTTCCATTCCGAAATCAAACCCTTGAAAAAAAGCTCTCCAACTAGTCTCTACACTATCTGGCTGCTGTAGATATTGATCATATAGTTCTGCGAAATATGCAGTGTGTGCAGCGTTTAAAAACGAATATTTATCCATGCAATGGTTTGATACTAAAATCCTAAGGTCAAAATTACAACTTTTGCCTAAAATGGGTCTTTATTTCTTAAAAAATACATCCCCTTAACTTTAAATTTTTCATTAATGAAAAAGATTGCTAAAAAGGAAAAAACTTTTATTAAAAGCTGATTTTATTAAGGAACATTTTAATACCTTTTTCGACATGTTTGCACTCATTGATTGTAATAATTTTTACGCCTCCTGTGAGCGGGTATTTCAACCCCAGTGGGAAGGAAAACCTGTTGTCATTCTTTCCAATAATGACGGTTGTGTCATTGCGCGAAGCAATGAGGCCAAAGCCTTAGGAATTCCCATGGGTGCTCCTGCCTTTCAATACAAGCAGCAATTTAAACAACAAGGAATTAAAGTGTTTTCATCCAACTACCCACTATATGGAGACATGAGTAATCGAGTGATGACTATACTAGAAAAATACAGTCCCAACTTAGAGGTTTACAGTATTGATGAAGCTTTTTTACAGTTCAAAGGTTTTGATTTATTTGATCTAGAACAAGAAGGACACCGAATGCGAAAGCAAGTACGCCAATGGACCGGAATTCCTGTTTCTGTAGGGATGGCACACACAAAAGCCTTAGCCAAAATTGCAAATAAAATTGCAAAAAAATTTGCGGCTCGTACTCGAGGAGTTTATTGCATTGACACCGAAGAAAAAAGAATCAAGGCGTTAAAGTGGACTGAAATTGGAGATGTGTGGGGTGTTGGAAGACAGCATCGAAAACGTCTGGAAGCCATGGGAATTACCAACGCTTTAGAGTTTACACTACTCCCTGACGACTGGGTGCGGAAACATATGAGCGTCTTAGGCTTACGCTTAAAGAAAGACTTATTGGGCATTCCTTCCATACAATTGGAAGAAATTATTCCCCGAAAAAAGGGAATTGCCACTACGCGAAGTTTTGAAAAAACCTTGACACATTTTTCAGATTTAGAAGAGCGTATCTCCACTTTTGCTACAAGCTGTGCAGAAAAAATGCGGAAACAACAAAGCAGTTGCAATGCTCTTTTAGTTTTTGTGAGGAGTGATCCCCACAAAAAAGGAAGCATCCCTTATCGAAATAGCTGCGTACTACCTCTACCCTATGCAACCAATTCAAGTATTACCCTGAGCAAATACGCAGTCATGGGCTTGAAGAAAATATTCAAAGAGGACGTTCACTACAAAAAGGCAGGAGTAATGATCATGGGACTGGTTCCCACAGAAAAACGCCAGCTAACGCTTTTTCAAAGTAATAACGAAAAACATTTGACTGTCATGCAGAGCTTGGACAAAATTCACAAACGCTTTGGACCGCATCGCATAAAATTAGGGAATCAAGATTTAAAGCGTACTTGGAAAATGAAACAAGAATATTTATCACACCGATTCACCACAGAACTCAATGAAGTCATTATTGTAAAATAATTATGAAGAAACAAAAATTAGTTTTCTTTCACCCTGATCAAGAGCACATAAAAAAAATGCACTGGGCACAAGAAGGGATTTCAGCAGGCTTTCCCTCTCCTGCCGACGATTTTAAAGAGTTACGCATCAGCATTGACCAAGAAGTAGTGCGCAACGAGGAAGCTACTTTTTACGCCCGTGTTTCAGGTGAATCCATGCAAGGAGCCGGCTTAGACGATGGGGACTTATTAGTCATTGACCGTAGCCTTGAACCTACAGACAATAAAATTGCCATCTGTTTTATTGATGGTGAGTTTACCGTAAAACGTCTTAAAGTAACCAAAAACGAAGTACTTCTCATTCCTGAAAACCCCAAATACCAACCCATAAAAATCACCGAGGAAAATGAATTAATTATCTGGGGAGTGGTGACCTATGTGGTGAAAAAATTATGATTTTTCCTCAAACAAATTATCAGGGCCTTCTTCTTTTATAAAAAGTAATCTCCTGGAGCTTCACAACTTAAAAATCTTACCAAAATTCTTTTATCATTATATTTGATTTAATCAGAATAGCTATAAATGAATAAAATTCGAGTTGGAGTTGTGGGTTTGGGTCGCTTGGGATTTACACACGCAGAAAATATTACTACCACAAAAAACGCTAGCCTAATTGCCGTATGTAGCCATTCGGAAGAGGAGCTAAAAAAAGCAAAAGAAAAGTTGGGTGTCACCAACTGCTTTACCGATATTATAAAAATGGTGGAAAAAATAGACCTAGATGGAGTGATCTTGGTTTCTCCTTCAAATTTTCATTCAGAACAAAGCATCTATTGCCTACAAAAGGGGCTACATGTTTTTTGTGAAAAACCATTAGCTATCACTACAGACGCCTGTAAAGAAGTTGAGAAAATAGTCGCAAAAAATCTATTCTAGAAAAAAGGGTAGTTAACTTAATAGAAATGATGAATTAAAAACAGATTATGACAACCTTAATAACCTTTATTGCTTACACGGCTTTTGTTGCTTTTTACTCTTGGTATAAATTAAGGAAAGAAAACCTCAGTTCCCAAGATGGTTATTTTTTAGGTGGGAGAAGTCTCACGGGAGTTGTGATTGCAGGTTCCATGTTATTGACCAATATCTCTACCGAGCATTTGATTGGGATGAATGGTTCTTCTTATAAAAATGGATTTATCATTATCGCTTGGGAAGTAACCTCAGCACTAGCACTCATCGTTGCTGCAGTATATTTTGTACCCAAATATTTAAAAATGGGATTGACGACCATACCACAATATTTGGAGCAGCGTTTTGATAAAACCACCCGAACCCTGGTGGCGTTTTTCTTGATGATCTCTTTTGTGGTTACCTTGTTACCTATTGTATTATATACTGGGGCTATTAATTTAGAAAGTATTTTTAATATTTCAGAAGTCCTAGGTGTTTCTCAACAACAAGGAATCACGATTACCGTTGTTGGCATTGGTTTATTGGGTTCGCTATATGCAATTGTGGGAGGATTAAAAGCTGTTGCTGTTTCAGATACAATCAATGGATATGGTTTATTGATTGGAGGCTTGGCAGTGCCTTGTATTGCTTTAGCAAGCATTGGCGAAGGAAATCTTTGGACGGGTTTAAAAACAGTTTATAATCATGCGCCAGAAAAATTTAATGTAGTGGGGGCTTCTGATTCTATCCTTCCTTTTGGGGTGCTTTTTACAGGCTTGATTATCAATCAACTTTATTTTTGGAGTATGAACCAAACCATTATCCAGCGTGCCTTAGGTGCTAAAAGTTTAGTAGAAGCCCAAAAAGGACTTCTGTACACGGGGGTATTAAAAATTTTAGTTCCCTTAATTATCATCCTCCCTGGTGTCATTGGATTTTATTATTATGGTGATTCGCTTTATGAAAATCAGGACATGATTTATCCAGAGCTCATCAAAAAAGTGTTCCCGGTTGGATTGATCGGTCTTTTCGCAGCCACAGTGATGGGAGCCGTTTTAAGCACCTTCAATAGTGTTCTAAATAGTGCTGCTACTATCTTTAGTATTGACATTTATAAAGGTATTTTTGAAAAAAACTGCACTGATAAAAAGTTAGTTCAAGTGGGAAAAATTACCTCAACAGTACTGGCTTTTTTTGCGATTCTAGTCGCTCCTTTTGTTGCTAATGCTCCGGATGGGCTTTATCAACTTCTACAGCAGTTGAATGGTATTTTCTTTATCCCTATTGCTTCCATTATGTTGGCGGGATTTTTCACTAAAAGTATTTCTGCTACTGCAGCTAAAGCCGCTTTGATCACCGGTCTAAACTTCTATATACTCACTACTTTTATCTTCCAAATAGACATTCATTTTGTGCATATTTGGGGGATTGAATTTGTGTTAAATGTAGCGGTGATGTTTGGAATTTCTTACTGGTATCCACAATCCCAAAAAGAATGGGAAGCACAACCTCCTTTATTAGACTTAAAAACTTGGAAATACACTACACCCTTTTCAATCAGCCTTTGTGTAATTACCGTTTTGATATATGTGCTGTTGGGAAGTTGAACTAACTCTTACTCCATCAATACTTTGTGAAAGACCTTGGCCAAGAAAGTAGCCAGCTGTTCACTAGTTAAATTAATATCGGAAGTATGGGTAGCTAAAAAAAGTTCGGGAGGAGCGCCTACCAACATAAAACTTAAAAGGAGAAATTCATATTTTTCGTTAAAATCCTTAATTCGTTTAGAAGATTTTAAATCTCTGATTAAATCTTTTACTATGGTTTTAATGATTTCACTTTGATAAGAACTTTGGCGAATGTGCGCCTGATTAATCACATGAAAATTGATCATTTGAGAAGAACCTATGAAGTCAAAATAACTTTTGAAAGTGGAATAGAGATAATCATAAACTGAAGTTGATTTCTCTCTGTTGGCTTTAATCGCGATTTGAATATTCTCATTCATTTGAGAAATTATAGCATCAAAAAGAGAACTTACATCTGGAAAATAATTATAAAAAGTTCCGCGAGCTATCCCACTTTGTTCAACAATATCAGATACGGTAGTTTTTTCTAACCCTTGAATGGAAAACAACTTTAGTGCTTCCTCAAATAAGCGTTCACGAACCTGAATTTTTAGTGATTCGCGTTTACCAATAAGCTCTGTTTCTGATTTCATATCATTACAAACGTTCGAAAACACCTGCGATACCTTGCCCACCCCCTACACATGCTGTAACCATGCCATATCGTTGTTTACGTCGTTGCATTTCGTCCATCAATTGTATACTTAGTTTTGCACCTGTACAGCCTAATGGGTGACCCAATGCTATAGCACCTCCGTTTACATTTACGGTTTCTGGATCTAATCCTGCTTCTTGAATAACTGCTAATGCTTGAGCACCGAAGGCTTCATTCAATTCGGTTTGCTCAATAGCATTTAAACTTAAACCTGCTTGTTTTAATGCTTTTGGAATGGCAACACAAGGACCGATTCCCATATACAGTGGATCTACCCCCCCTACAGCACAAGCTGCCAAACGAGCAATGGGTTGTAAGTTTAATTGTTTCACCATCTCTTCACTCACTACTAAAGTAAATGCGGCTCCGTCGGAAGTTTGTGAAGCATTCCCTGCAGTTACAATTCCTTTTACTTTAAATGCTGGTCTGAGTTTTGCCAAGCCTTCTAAACTAGTATCTCTTCTGACTCCCTCATCCATAGCAACCGTATGTGTTTTAGCTACACGTTTTCCGTCGGCTACAAAAACCTCTTCTACATCAATGGGTACAATTTGATCTTTAAATTTATCGGAGTCTATGGCTTCTGCCGCTTTCTTGTGTGACTCAAAAGAAAAGAGATCAGCTGCCTCTCGTGTAATCCCATATTTTTCTGCAACCGCCTCTGCAGTGGCTCCCATGCCCACGTGATAATTTAAGTTTTCAAGATTCGCTTTATAACTTGGTGCAAGTTTATATCCCGTCATAGGCAACATACTCATGCTCTCTGCTCCTCCTGCAATATAAATGTGCCCAAAACCAGCCTTTATTTTTCCTACTGCTTGAGCTATGGCTTCTAGTCCTGAAGCACAGTAACGGTTAATTGTGATGCCGGGCACTTCTTTACCTAAAGCTCTAGCTGCAATCAAACGACCTACTTGAAGTCCTTGTTCTCCTTCTGGATTTGCACAACCCACAATAACATCATCTACAGTTTTTGGATCCACCTCAGGAATTGCATTCATTAAATGTTTAATGACATCTACTGCTAAATCATCTGAGCGATAGTTTTTGAATCCTCCTCTTTTTGCTTTCCCTACAGCAGACCTGTAGCCTTTGATTATATATGCTTCCATGATTTAGTTTCTTAAAGGTTTATTATTCATTAGCAGGTATTGAATACGGTCTAGGGTTTTTTGATTTCCTAAAAGACTTAAAAATCCTTCTCTTTCTATATCCAACAAATATTGTTCGCTTACTTTTTGAGCACTGGTTAAATCTCCTCCGCAAATGACATAAGCAATTTTACGTGCAATCTCTACATCATAATCTGACATATACTCCCCTAGTCGGAATTCATTGATCGCTGAGTATAAAACACTCATTCCTCCTCTTCCTAGGACTTCAATATCTTCACGAACCGAAGGAGGCATGTAGTTTTCTGATAATTGCAAAACCTTGTCTTTTGCCAATCCAATATTCATTGGAGTATTGACACTAACAAAATCTCGATCTTTTTTCAAATAATTTAGATCATAAGCCTCGTATGCTGAAGTGGAAACTGTAGCTGTAGCAATTGTCTTGAAGTAATTTATTAGTGTTGGCGATTGAACATCACCTTCAAAAAAGTCATCACTTGCACGAACGGCAAACTCTTTGGTCCCCCCTCCACCAGGCAATAACCCAACACCTACTTCTACCAGTCCTATGTATGATTCTGCAGCATAAACTCCCGCATCACAGTGCATAGCTATCTCACAACCACCACCAAAGACATATCCTTGGGTAGCCACTACTACTGGAATTTTTGAGGTACGGATTCTCATATTAATTTGCTGAAAGTCATTTATCATTTGATTTAGTGGATCAAATTGTTTCTGCATGGCTAACATTCCAACATTCATCAAATTAGCTCCAACAGAAAATTGTTTCCCATTATTTCCAATAACTATACCTTTCCAGCTGCCCTCTTCTGCAATACGAATCACCTCATCCATGGCCTTTCCAATTCCTTCCCCAATCGCATTACTTTTACTGGTAAATTCAAGGCATAATACTCCATCTCCAATATCATGAACAGTACATTCACTATTTTTAATCACAGGAGTGTTCTCACGATAACTATCTAAAATGATAAAGGCCTCAGAACCAGGGACCGCCTCAAATTTCTTGGACTCAATATTAAAATATTTCTTTTGTCCTTTTTCGTATTTGTAAAACGTACTTTCTCCTGTAGATTTTAAATCCAGTATCCATTGAGGTACAGTTTCACCAACTGCTTGAACCAATTCAATTCCTTTGTCTAAACCGATTAAATCCCAATATTCAAAAGGACCATAATCCCAAACATAACCTGTACGCATGGCGTCATCTACAGGAAAATATTGGTCTGATATTTCTGGAACCCGTTGTGCACTGTAGGCGAATAATGCTCCAAAATAATCCTTAAAAAAATGATGTTCTTTAGCATCACCTTCAACTAAATATTGGAGCCTCTTATTCATCAACTCCATTCCTTTCGCCATTTTTATGATCTCCATTTTGGGGCGAATTGAAGGCTCGTACTCCAGGCTCTCAAGGTTTAAAACATTAATGATTGACTTTCCCTTTTCATCTTTCTTTGAAGTCTTTTCATAAAATCCTTTACCCGTTTTATTGCCCAAAAAATTATGCTCCAAAAGAAAGTTCATAAACTTTGGCATTGGACGCTCTTTTAATTTATCCACATAGCGGTCTCCTTTGACATTTTGAATCACAAAACGACTCACTTTATCACTGGTATCCAAACCTACTAAATCTTGTAATCTAAAAGTAGCAGTATTCGGTCTACCGATTAAGGTTCCTGTTAGAGCATCTACCTCCTCTACTCTAAAATTGTATTTCTCTGAAAGAATAGTCATTTCTGAACCTGACATCACCCCAATTCTATTTCCAATAAAAGCAGGGGTATCTTTACACAAAACAGTCTGCTTTCCTAATCCTACACTACCAAACTCCATAAAGAAGTTCGTTACATCCATAAGAGTATTTGGTGTCGGAATAACCTCCAATAAACGTAAATATCTTGGAGGATTAAAAAAGTGTGTTCCACAAAAATGAGCCTTAAAATCATCTGAACATTTTTCTGCCAACAAGTGAATTGGGATACTTGAAGTATTTGAACTCACTAAACTGTTGACCTTTCTTATAGAATCAACTTTTTGAAGAATCTGTTGTTTAATATCCAAACGCTCAACTACCACTTCAATAATCCAGTCGGCATCCTTTATTTTTTCAAAATCATCTTCAAAATTTCCGGTTGAAATTCTTGAAACAAACGATTTCTTATATAAAGATGTAGGCTTTGATTTAACTGCATTTTGCAAAGCACCGTTTACAATGCTATTGCGAAGTTTTGGATCGTTTCGTTGAGCTCCTTCAAGAGTTGAAGGGATAATATCCAACATTAAAACTTCCATCCCAATATTAGCTAAATGACATGCAATGCCTGATCCCATTACGCCAGAACCAAGAACTGCTACTTTTTTAAGTCGGTACTTCATGAATTTATTTTTTGAATGTCTAAACTAATAAAAAAAATGACATCGTGTCATTTATTTTTATATTTTTGAAAAAAACAAACCTATGAGTCTTGAAAATATGATTTCTCAATTTGAAAAAAGAGCAGCAACGGCAGCACCAATTGGCGGTACTTTAAAATTTGAAGTAGATGGAATGGGCATCTTAATTGATGGTTCTGGTGAAACAAATACAGTAAAGGCATCAGAAGATGCAGCAGATTGTACCATTAGTTTAACAGCAGAAGTACTTCAGAAACTTAAAGATGGAGAAATTAACCCAATGATGGCAGTCATGGGAGGTCAAATTAAAATAAATGGAGATATGGGATTAGCAATGAAAGTACAATCCTTGATGGGTTAATTACCAAAACTTTTTGGTAAACTATAATACGTAGCGTATTAGGATATATGCTGCGATAAATCCTTTTATAAATGCGGCCCAAAGTGCGTTGTAAACGCCCACTTTTGCAACCATTTTCTCAGCTAGAGCTTTATGCCATTTTAAAAGGTTCATATAATTTATTCTATATTGAACAACTCATGTCGCTTCCACAGCATTGAGGTGATTTAATCTTTCCCTCACAACTTCTGCAAATCGAAATCTGTACTACGGTTCCCTCGTCTAAAGTTAAATGATCATTTTCAAGAGCTTTGTCACATTTTGCACAGCTGGCATTTACTGCCATACCGCAAGAATTACATTCGTAAGTTGCCATAATCTATTTGATTTTACTAAAATTCAATTTACGTTTTTATTTTAAAAATCCCACTCCATTTCAACAAAGAAAATAATAACCAAACCCAAGGAGTTGAATGGAGAATAAGATCAAAATAGTCCATTACTTCCATTCTAATACCTCCTCCCAAAATCCAACGAAACTTTCCTACAAGATGAGGCTCAGGAGTAAAAGGAGCTAAACCTAAGCTAAGTGAAAAAATAAGAGAAAAATAAATATATTGTTCTTTCATTAAAATAATTCTTTTGTAGTGGGATAAGGAATTTGAATTTGAGTTTTTTTATCTCTAGGCATCTGAGCCTCAACTGAAATCAGATACTCACTCA
The DNA here is from genome assembly GCA_009886625.1 of Flavobacteriaceae bacterium. Lineage (GTDB taxonomy): Bacteria > Bacteroidota > Bacteroidia > Flavobacteriales > Flavobacteriaceae > MS024-2A. Next base: position 28,005 of record QXZA01000005.1, on the reverse strand, counting down.
ATAATACTATCAATTCACTGAGTTTTGAGGCTTCTTTCGAAGCCAAATTATTCTGCTCACCGATATCACATGATAAATCATATAATTCATAACGTTGATCTTCATGAAAGTAAATCAACTTCCATTCTCCCTTTCGAATCGCACTAAAACTTCCAATTCCTGGACCTTCAGGGCCCCATTCATTTGGATAATGCCAGTAAAGAGCCCTATCACTCAGATCATTGTTTGATCCGTTCAAAAGAGATGAAATATTTTTACCATCCACAACTTGAACTGTTTCATAATTTTTTATTCCTGCAATAGATAAAATTGTAGGGAAAAAATCTTCAATAATCACGGGAGTATGTACTGTAGTTTTTGATTTTGTTACCCCAGGCCAATAAGCCAACATTGGTACTCTAATTCCCCCTTCGTAAATTGAACCTTTTCCACTTTTCAAAGGAGCATTATGCGTATGTTTTGCTCCATCCCTAGCAACTGCACTCAATCCACCATTGTCTGACATGAATAAGATAATGGTCTCATTATCAATTTCGTTCTCTTCTACAAAATCGAGCACCGAACCTAAAGCAGCGTCCATACTTTCAATCATTGAGGCATATTTTGCTTCACTATAAGAGAGGCCATTTCTAAGATAAGCTTCAAAATATTTTTCATTCCCCATAAGAGGAGTATGTACAGCATACAAAGACAAATACAAAAAGAAAGATTGATTGGAATCTAAAGATTTTTTCACTGCCGAAAGAGCTTCATGAGTCAATGCCTGTGTCAAAAAAGTAGGTGTCCCATGGTATTTTTCTAACCCAGGAATCGCCCAAACACCTCTACGACTGTCAGCGTTTCCATAATTTTCCATCCCAAGATAGCTTCCAGGAGCACCTGCAGCATGACCTGCTATATTTACATTAAAGCCCAAATTAAGGGGATTCTCTGAAGAATACCCTAGAGCTCCAAAATGTGCTTTTCCAGCATGAATAGTATAATAACCGTTATCTTTTAATAGTTGCGCTAGAGGAGTTGCGTAAGCAGCCTGCTCAACTTTCTTTTCAGTTGTTACTCCATTATAATTCCATTCAGGGAAATCTAGTGTAGGATGGTTCAATTCCATAGGTTGCTTTTTATCAGGATAAAGCGTCCAGTTGGTTACGCGATGTCGAGCTGCATTCATTCCTGTAATTAAACTCACCCTAGTAGGAGAGCAAACGGGTGTGCTGTATGAATTTGTAAATTTTACTCCTTTTACCTGAAGACGTTCCATATTGGGGGTCTTATACTTTTCATTTAAGGGGGTTACTTTATCCCAAAAAGGAACAGAGGTATCTTGCCATCCCAAATCATCCACAAAAAACAAAATAATATTAGGTTGCTTATTTGTCCTATTAAATTGACATGAAATACATCCCAAAATAAAAATCACGGAAAACAACTTTCTAGCCACTACTCAACTTTTAAGTCAGGTGCTTTGTACACTCCTAGATTTGATATTAGCGGACTTGATTTTGCATCAGTAATTGAAAAACGCATTGCGGTAATGGAACTCGTTTCAAAACGAATTAACCGTTTATTCCCAATTGTAGCGTCCTTTTCAATTGATTGCCAACCTTTTTCAGTTTTAATCTCAAAAGAAAACGATTTAATTCGTTGCCCTAAAGGGATATACTCCTGAATCATAAAAGCATTTACTAGCTGAGGACTCGGCCACTTCAATTCAAGTTGTGCCGTGTGTACTCCCTCTGGAGCTGCCCAAAAAGACTTTTTATCATCATCGTGAATCAATTCCACGCCATACCCCTCACGGCTTACAGTGGCTTTTAAAGTTGCAAAGTCAGCAAAATCTTTTTCATACATGGCACTTAAATAAGCTGCAAGTTTTTTTAATTGTGCTTCATCGTTCTCATGAACTAATCCTCTAGTATCTACTGGAAGATTTAGTAGGAAGGAACTATTTCTTCCAACAGAATTAAAATAAATACCGACTAAATGTGCTAAGGTTTTGACCTTATCGTCTTCTTCGGGATGATAATACCAACCTGGGCGAATGGATACATCAGACTCAGTTGGAACCCAATGTGTTCCGTTTTCCTGTCCTTTTGCATACTTATCAAATCCAGGCATCCCAGCATAAACACTGTCTCTTAAAAGTGGTGACCAAGTGGTATCATAAGCATAGCCTCTCTCATTTCCTACCCAACGGATGTCTGGGCCAGCATCACTGAAAATAACTGCTTGTGGTTGTAATTCACGAACAAGATTGATCGTAGTAGGCCATCCATAATAACTTCTTTTGTCTACTCTCCGTTCTTCATTGGCCCCTCCATAATATCCATCTCCTCCGTTTGCACCATCAAACCAAACTTCAAATATTGATCCGTAGTTCGTTAACAATTCTCTTAACTGATTTCGATAATAATCTACATATTCTGGCTTTCCATAATCTGGATGATTTCGATCCCAAGGGGAAAGATAGACTCCAAATTTTAACCCAAATTCTTTACATGCTTCTGATAAATCTTTAATTAAATCGCCTTTTCCATCTTTCCAAGGGGAATTTTTTACAGAATGCTCTGTTAAAGCACTGGGCCATAAAGCAAATCCATCATGATGTTTTGCTGTAATAATCAAACCTTTCATCCCCGATTCTTTGGCAACTCTTGCCCATTGACGAGCGTCCAATGCAGAAGGATTAAACTGTGAGGGTTTTTCATCTCCAAAGCCCCATTCTTTATTAGTGAACGTATTCATGTTAAAATGAATAAAACCATAGTATTCTAATTCTTGCCAAGCTAATTGATGTTCATTTGGCAGCGGTCCCACTGGAACTATCGGTTTAATTTCCTTAGTACAAGAAGTGACCAGAAGTAGCATTACTATGCTAATCTTAACTAAATTAAGATGTTTCATATTTTTATTTTGTTTTAAATTTTGGATCCACAAACTCCCATTCTCTTATATGGGGATGTCTATGGGCAATTTTATGCAACGAATCCATTCTACTAACTATTTTAGGATGTTGTGATGCCACATCTAATCTTTCTTTTGGATCTGTTTCTAAGTTGTATAATTCCCATTTTGCATCAGGATTTGTTTTTACATCTATTTTCACTCCTTTCCATTCCTCGATCCGTAATGCGATTTGACCTCTCTTTTCTGGATATTCAAAATAGATATACTCATGAGTTTTTTTCTGCAGTTTTCCCAAAAGCTCTGGTAGTATCGAAATCCCATCTGGAGATGACTGTTCTTGCTCGCAAAGTTCAGCGAAAGTATTAAACATATCCCAATGCCCTGAAATCAAATCGGACCTAGATCCTGACTTAATTTTATTTTTCCAATAAGCAATAAAGGGAATTCGAATTCCTCCTTCATACACATCCATTTTCAAACCCCTGAGTCCTGCAGCACTATCAAAAAATTCAGCATCAACACCTCCTGCAAAGGTGGGACCATTATCACTTGAAAATAGAATCAACGTATTCTCCTCCTGCCCACGTGCTTTTACAGTTTCCCATATTTTACCTACTTCACTATCCAAATGAGTGATCATGGCAGCATAAGCTGCTTTAGGATATTGATGAGCAGTATATCCCTTTTTTCCTAAATAGGGTTCCTCTTTAAATTCAGTTCGATATTCATCTACTAAAGAATCAGGAATTTGAAGTGAAACATGTGGAATTGGGGAAGGATAATAAAGAAAAAAAGGTTTGTCTAGAGCCGTTGTGTCAAGAAATTCAACGGCTTTATCCAGCATTCGATCTGGTGCATAATCTTTCCCCTTAAACTGGTCAAAGGCCCTTTGATTATTTCCCGATTTAATTGGGTTGTGAACCAAAAAATACTCATTGTTCAAATATACTTTTTCATTATTTTCCCATAAGTGTGTTGGATAATAATTATGTGCTTGTTTTTGATCTAGGTATCCATAATAATAGTCAAAACCCTGAAGTAAGGGGCTTCCTGTAGTACCCTGCATTCCTAATCCCCATTTTCCAATCATTGCAGTCTGATAACCTGCCTTTTTTAGCATTTTAGCCAAAGTGGGAGTACTTTCTGGAATAGGCATTTGCCCACCTTCCGTGGCATCAGAAAACTGACCTAACTCATAATTTCCCCTAATATAAGCATGACCTGCGTGATTTCCAGTCAAAAACATATAGCGAGAAGGTGCACAAACTGGCGCTCCCGTGTAATGCTGGGTAAAACGTATTCCTTGGGCTGCAAGACGATCTAAATTTGGAGTTTTAATTTTTTCTTGTCCATATGAACCTAATTCACCATAACCTAAATCATCTGCTAAAATGTAAATAATATTGGGATGTTGTGGGGTGTTAATATCAACATTTGAACAGCCTAATAGAAAAATTCCCCAAAAAAAAATGACAACTATTCTCATTTTAAATTTTTATAAAAATTCGTTTCTGAAATAACCAATGACAAACATACCAAAGACAAAATAATACGATGAATCCCAAAATATAACTTGCTAACCAAGGAGAAAAACCTCCGATGAGTGAATTGGTAAAAGGCTTAATTATTTTCATAAACAACTCTGCTCCACCTTCAGTGGCAAAGAGATAAATAAACAAAGGGGTTACACCAACTACAGTAAACACTAAAGTTTTTTTAATTAACAAAAAAGCAACTAAATAGGTCAAAGAAAGTTGCGCTAAAACATTGTCAAATTGAAAAATAATCTTCTCAGGACCAATACAATAAAGAGCCCAACCCATGAGCAACAAAAGAAAAGAACGACGAAAAGCATGATTTCTAATTTGTTTTTCTGAATCTCCCCTTTTTAATCTATTGGCATAAGAAAAAGGAATTGATACTCCCACAATGAACATAAAAAAAGGTTGAATTAGATCCCAAAAATGTAATCCTTCCCAATTGGTATGGTGGAAATGAAAATCTGAAATCGCGGTAATCACTGGATTTCCAGTGTTCATAAGTGTCCCAAAAAGATGGAAAAATTCCGCTATTAACAAAAACATAACCACTCCTCTGAAAAAATCCAAGGAATGTAAACGTAGATTTATTGGGGCAGTTGGGTTCATTTTAATTCTATTTGAATTACTGTATCGATTGGGTCTTTTGAAAGATTGGAAACATCAATTACCAATCCAAATTTATCATTCCTAAATGAAAGGTTTTTCTTTGATTTTAAGTCGCTTATGCTTTTAATTTTAACAGGCACCTTATCAATATGAATCACGTTGAGCTCAGGATTTAAAAGATGTAGGTAAACCGTTTTTCCTTTTTGGGTTGAAACAAAGTCATCATTTGGAGCTATGGGTCCTTTGTGTGTTTCATATATGGTAGTTCCATTTTGTTTTAGCCAAGCTCCCATCGCACGAAGAGACGCTTGATGTTCCGGCTGAATTTTTCCATTAGGCATAGGACCAACATTCAACAACATATTACTTCCATAACCTGCTGCTTTTATTAGATAGTGGATCAATTCTTTATTTGATTTATGTTTGCGATCTTGTAAATTAAATCCCCAAGATCCGTTAATGGTTTCACATACTTCAAGGGGCACACTTCCAATTTGATCTGCAGCTGTTCCCCAGCCTGTGGTGTTTTTTCCAGGCAGGTCTTTTTCAAACATCTGAAAATCTTCTCCGTCAATTACACCAATATGATGGTTGTTTCCAATAAGGGCTTGTGGCTGTAAATCATGTATCATTTTGTAAATTTCATCATAATGCCAATCTACTTTTAAAGCACCAAAGGCTTTACCATCCCATTCTTTTTGATCCCAGTGACCGTCAAACCAAATACCACCAATATCTCCATAATTGGTCAACAATTCCTTGAGTTGTGCTTTCATAAACACGATATAATTTTCCCATTCTCCCTCACCTCTTCCTGGGATTCCATTGCCTGTTCTTCCCCTAGGGAAATAATCATCTCGATTCCAATCCAACAATGAATAATAAAAAAACAATTTTACTCCTTGTTTTCGACATTCATCTGCCAATTCCTTCAAGACGTCTTTTCCATAGGGGGTTGCATCTACAATATCATACTCGGTAACCTTGCTGTCAAACAATGAAAAACCATCATGATGTCGACTTGTTATGGTTATATAATTCATCCCAGCTTCCTTCACCAACGCGACCCATTCTTTGGGATCAAAATCAATAGGATTGAAAAAAGTAGGTAATTTTTCATATTCATCAATGGCAATGTTTTGATTGTGCATCACCCATTCCCCGTCACCCAAAAGGCTATACACTCCCCAATGCACAAACATTCCAAATTTATCTTCTTGAAAAGAAACCCTTGCAGCAAGATTTTCTTCACTTGGAGAATATTTCTGAGCGGTTAGGGTAGCAACACAAAACAATGCAAAAGTTTGCATTGATCTTTTTAAATAACACATAGGTAGATTGTTAAATTCAGTTAAGTACTAGAAATATAATTTATTCTCTTAAAGATAAGAAAAAATAGTAATTTTAATAAAATTTACTATTTATGAAACCCTATGCATCACTCCCATCTTTAATACTATTCTTTCTAATAACCACCTCTTCTTTTGCACAAGATTGGCCAAATTTTAAGGAATTTAAAGAAGCAAATATTGAGCTTTCTTCTCTTAAAAATGATAACAATCGTGTCGTTTTTATGGGAAACTCGATTACCATTGGTTGGTTACAAACCAATCCGAGCTTTTTTGAGGGAAAGCCCTATGTAAATAGAGGTATTAGCGGACAAACCACACCCCAAATGCTAGTTCGCTTTCGTGCTGATGTTATCGATATTCAGGCCGCTGCTGTTGTCATTCTAGCAGGAACCAATGACATTGCAGGAAACACTGGTCCCTCAACTCTAGAGATGATTTTAGACAATATTAAATCCATGACTGAAATAGCTCAAGCCAACGGTGTAAAGGTGATTTTATGTTCCGTTTTACCCGCTTATGATTATCCTTGGAGACCCGGCCTTGAACCAAATATTAAAATTCCCAAACTGAATGCAATGATCAAACGGTATGCAGAAGCTAGCCAAGTGCACTATTTGGATTATTTCAATGCTCTAGACGATGGAAAAAACGGAATCATCGCTGACTACACTTATGATGGAGTTCATTTAACTTCAAAAGGATATCGAGTAATGGAACCAATGGTAGAAAAAGCATTAAAAAGTGTTTTAAATAATTAGGTGAAAAAATCTACATAGCTACTTTTGTTTTTGCATCATTGACATTCTAGAAATTCACAAGACCATATCAAAATGGAATATAGGGGTGACATCTTATTCGAAGCCAGCAAAAAACATAAAAAAACCCACCTTAAGGTGGGTTTAATAGTAATTGGATTGTCTTAAGATTTAGTAAAGAGAACTTTTACACGAAAGGTATCCCATCCCATGTGTAAATGTAGCCCATCTTTGACACCTTCAAATGCCATAGAAAATGCCTCAATAGAATCTCCACTTTCAGTAAGGGGAACATTAACACGAACAACATCCAAATCATCATTATAGGAGTACGCACCCCAAACATGAGTTGCTTTGTTGACAATTACTGTCATCTGCTCACCGTTAGGTATGGCATAGAGCGTATATGCTCCAGCAGCAACCTCAGTTCCTCCAATAGTCATAGGAACATAAAGGGTTAGCTCAGTTGCTTCATTTGCACCCATTCGCCACATTTTTCCATCTGGCACTAAGGTAGTAATATCACGTCCTTTTAATTGTGGACGACTGTATAAAACGCGAGCCAATTTATCAGGTTTACGATTGCTGGTTGGATATTCAATCATATCCAAAGGACTTTTATCAAGACCTTTAAATTCTTGTGCTTGAATGCTTCCAAATGAAAAAAGAAACATTAAAGAAAGTACAATTATGTTTTTCATAATATGTTTTTTAAGTTGAAACGAATATAGGAAAGAAGAGTATTATTTTCTGTTAAATTTTATTTTTTCAACAAAAAAGTTGCCTGAACGGGATGATGATCTGAAGCCCAAGTTCCCTTTTCGGTTCTTACCCATATGTGATTTGCGGTTTTAAGTTCAAATCCTCTATAAAAGATATAATCAATTCGATCTTTCCCTGTTTCGTCCTTATTGAAACCCGTATATGTTCCGTAATTTTTTTCATTTGGGGTTAAGGATGCCAATACATCTTGAAAAGAATTCTGTAAAATTTTTACAGGTAGGGTTTCTGGTGTTAAATTGAGGTCTCCTGTAATTAAAACAGGCAATCCCATATCATTGAGCGTTTTTACTTTTTTTAAAATCAACTTAACAGATTCTTCACGTGCGCTATCTCCTCGGTGATCAAAGTGTGTATTAAAAACCCAAAACTGTTTCCCAGTTGTAATATGTTCAAAACGAGCATAAGTACAGATCCTTTCCAGAGCTGCATCCCAGCCTATAGAAATTTCATCCGGAGTTTCAGAAAGCCAAAAAGTACTAGTTTCTTCTAATTTTAACTTTTTAAAATTATATACTATTGGACTGAACTCTCCCTTGATTTTTCCGTCTTCTCGACCAACACCTGCGTAAGAAAATTCTTTTAGTTCCTCATTCAAATAGTGTAATTGATGATATAAAACTTCTTGCATACCAATCACATCTGAGCCAGACTCTATTAGATAACTTACTACTTTCTCTTTTCTTAAATCCCATCGATTGACTCCATCATCGGGATTATCATATCGGATATTATATGAAATGACGGTAATCTCATCGTGTACATCGGAGGAAAAAAGAGAACTTATAAAAAACAGGAGATAAGAAAGAGCGAACATAAAGTATTATTTAAAATCAGTAGTGTCCAGTGAGAGAATACTCAGAAGGAGAACATTGACGCCTTTTGCTATTGCTTCAGGAGAAGAATATTCATCGGGTGCATGACTTATGCCGTTAACGCTGGGCACAAAAATCATTCCAGTGGGTGTAATGACAGCCATATCCTGAGCATCGTGGCCTGCACCACTAGGCATGGTCTTGTGAGTATATCCTAGTTGGGCTGCATTTTGTCTAATAATTTCTTGAATTCTTGTATCAGTAAGTGCGGGCGCTGCCGTTGCATCCAAAGGAATAAAAGTAAATTCAGTATTTGTTTCTTCACCTATCGCTATAGCCTTTTTTGAGATTTGATTGAATAGTAACGTTATTTTTTCCGCATCCAAATCTCTTAATTCTAAGCTTGCGACTACTTTTCCAGGAATCACATTAGGTGCACCAGGAAAAGCATTGATACGACCCACTGTCCCCACCTGGGCTCCTTCCATTTCAGTTACAATATCATTTACAGCTAAAACAAACTGTGCCGCTGCTAACATTGCATCTTGCCGATCATTCATTGGAGTCGTCCCAGCATGGTTGGTTTTTCCAGTAATTTCTACATCCCACCAATTAAGTCCTACTATTCCTTCCACTACTCCAATGTCTATTTTATTTTTATGCAGAATATTACCTTGCTCTATATGCAATTCCAAAAAAGCATGCAGGTCATCTTGAGTACGTTTTACTTCCATTACTTTTTCAGGATTTCCTCCAAGCCTCAAAATACCTTCACCATTCGTATATCCTGATGCTGTTTTTCCTTCAAGAGTTTCCTCATCTATTTTTCCAGCAATAGCCCTTGAACCAAATATAGCTCCTTCCTCATTTGAGAAAATAATGAGTTCCAGAGGATGAGCAGTTTCTATCTTATTTTCAATAAGCGTTTCCAAAACCTCAATGGCACCAATAACACCTACATCACCATCATAATGCCCCCCATTTGGAACAGCATCGATGTGAGAACCAAAAGCGATCGGTTTTAGGTCGGGATTTTTTCCAGCTTTCCTTGCAAGCAAATTTCCTGCTGCATCAACGGTAACATCCAACCCTAATTCAGTTAAATAAGTGGTCAGATAAGCCCTTGCTTCAAGATCATAATCACTAAATGCAACACGATCATTTCCCCCTTTTTCATTCATTCCAAATAGAGAAAGACGCTTGAGTTGTAGCTCTATTCGCTCCTCATCTATCTTAAAGGAAGTTTGTTGGGACCATGAACTTGTGGGAAGGACAAATAGCGAAAAAGTAAAATGTAGTATAAACGTGTTTTTTAAAAAAAAAATTAGCCTCATGGTTAATTGGAATGTAGAAATTGAAAAATCAAGATAGTAAATAATTGACTCAATGTGTTTGAACATTATAAGATATTCTCAATTAAAATCTCAAGGCATTCTTATCTCCTCTATTTTTTTGTAATTTCACTCTAAACAAAAACTATTCAATCTTGAAACACTTTAATTACCTTCTGTTTTTACTATTCTCCTTTTCCATTGCTTCAGGCCAACAAGGGAAAGTCATGGATCATCTCACGCTCCCAAGTAAAATTTTAAAAGGAGATCGAAATTTTGCAATCTACCTTCCTCCTGACTATGATCATTCAAGCAGAAGTTACCCCGTTTTATATTTACTTCATGGCTACACAGATGACCACACAGGATGGGTTCAATTTGGAGAAGTAAAACACATTGCAGATAAAGCTATCAATGAAGGAAGTGCAACTCCTATGATCATTATTATGCCAGATGCAGATACTGGTCTTCCGGGATATACTAATTCCATCAGTGGAAAATGGAATTACGAAGATTTCTTTTTTAATGAACTCATGCCTCATGTGGAGGACCGCTTTAGAATTAAAAAAAATAAACGTTACCGCGCTATAGCAGGTTTGTCTATGGGTGGGGGAGGAAGTTTTTTGTATGCCCTACATCGGCCCGATCTCTTTTCTTCAGCAGCCCCTTTAAGTGCCTCGCTGGGACCACAACGTTTGGATGAAATGAATGAGTTTGCCTATTTAGGATACACAAGTGCCAATCATAATAAGAAAGATTTTGAAATTTATTCAAATCGAAATAATCAGTTGAGAATTGTAGATCAATTGAGTAAAGAAACCCTCAACTCCGTTCGTTGGTACATCGACTGTGGAGACGACGATTTTCTATACGAGGCCAACAGTTTGATGCACATCAAATTGCGTGATAAACAAGTAAATCATGAATTTAGAATTCGAGATGGAGGGCATACATGGGACTACTGGAGATCTGCGCTTCCTAATGTTCTAAGTTTTATTTCTAAAGAATTTCATCAATAACTGAGTATTCTATGTCTTCCTTTATAGATAAGAGTCTCATTTTGCTTCTTCTTGTTCTACTTAGTTGCTCAAACGATATGCTTGAAACCACAAATGATGGAACAAATGAAATTGAGATTTTTGATGGCCCCACCCTCTCTAAAATACGAATCGATACCTATGGAGTTTCTATAGTAGATGAACCAAAAATTTCTGCTCGTTTAGAAATCTTGAAAGAAGATGAAGTAGTTGAAGCGCATCAAATAGGGATCGAAATTCGTGGTTCTAGCTCACAAATGTTCGATAAAAAATCCTATGGTTTTGAAACTTGGGATGAAAATGATGAAGATTTGAATGTCGAATTAGCTGGTTTTCCTAAAGAGGAAGATTGGATTTTGTATGGTCCCTATAGTGACAAGTCTTTACTTAGAAATGTTATAATTTATGAATTATCCAATGAAATGGGGCAATATGCCAGTCGTACTGCTTTATACAATCTTGAAATAAATGATGTTTTTTTAGGGACTTATGTTTTAATGGAAAAAATAAAGCGTGACAAAAACAGAGTAGCGATAAGTAAGAATAAAGAAGAAGACATTACAGGTGGATACATTTTAAAAATTGATAAACCAACTGGAGATGGAGATTGGTACGATGAAAGCATCGCTTTTGGCTCACAATACAGTACAGAAGGAATCACAACAACTACTCCAAAAATCTCATTCCTATATGAGTATCCAGACTCTGATGACATCAATACAGAACAGAAGCAATTTATTCAGAATTACATTCACTCTTTTGAAACAGCTCTGACTTCTGAAGATTTTACTTCCAACGAATTGGGATACAGTCAATATATTGATGTTGATAGTTTTATCGATTTCTTCATTCTCAACGAGATCTCTAAAAATCCTGATGGCTTTAGGCTTAGTACTTTCATGCACAAAGACAAAGGAGAAAAATTAAAAATGGGTCCAATATGGGATTTTAATATTGCCTTTGGAAACGTAGATTACTGTAATGGTAATTCAAGCAACGGATGGGCTCATCGCTTCAATGATATCTGTCCCAATGACACTTGGCTAGTTCCTTTTTGGTGGAATCGTTTGTTAGAAGATCCCGAATTTGTATCTGCGTTGCAACTAAGATGGAATTCACTTCGATCGGACATACTCGTTACGGAAAAGATACTCTCACGTGTGGAGGAACTAAAATCAGAACTTGAAAACAAAAATGCTATTAATCGTAATTTTGGAAAATGGCTAATTTTAGGGAAATACATTTGGCCAAACGCTTTTGTTGGAGATAGTTATACTAGTGAAGTAAATTATCTTAAAGACTGGATCAGTGAAAGATTAAGTTGGATGGATCAGGCGATTAACAGCTTGTAAAATATATAGCTAATAAAAAATTAATTAAAGACTATTTACCAATGAAAAGAAGAACATTTATTAATTCAAGTATAACGGGTACGTTAGGGGTAATGGGTTTGTCAAGCTTTAATTCAATCCCATTGTTTGGCCAACAAAATATAAAAATAACAATTACTCCATGGACATTGATGCGAACGGGCTATGGGCAGAAAGACCCACTTGGGATTGATGTTTTTGATTATCCTGCTGTAGCCAAGTCTTTGGGTTTTGACTATATAGATCATGAAATGTTTCATTTTCCACCAAACTTAAAAGAAGAACAACTTCAAAGTATGCTTGATAACATGAAAACTGCTGGGGTTAAAAGCGCTGTTATGCTTACTGGAGGTGTCGGTGATATCGGGGATGCAAATCCTGTTAAAAGAAAAAAAGCAATCGAAACCTACAAATATTGGGTGGATGTAGCTGCGACCCTAGGATGTAAAGCAATACGAAATGTTTGTGGTGAATTTATCACTATCCCTCATGAAGAAAAGTTAAAATATGCCCTAGAAGGTGTCAGTGAATTAGGAACTTATGCGGCAAGCAAGAATTTAGACCTATTGATTGAAAATCATAACGGTTACTCTTCAGATCCAGAATGGATGATCGCTTTGATGGAGGGTGTAAACCAAAAAAATGTGGGTGTGTTGGGAGATTTCACCAATTGGACTTTGGAACGAAATCCAGACACCTTTTATCCTGATCCATATAAAGGGATAGAATTACTTGCTCCTTACATCCGTGCTGTCAGCGCTAAATCATCTGATTTTACTCAAGAGGGAGAGGAAGTCACTACTAATTACCAAAAGATGTTTGATATTCTAAAGAAAGCACCTGACTTTGAATTTGCTGGTGTAGAGTTTTTTGGGGAGGCGCTTTCTAGGAATCAAGGAGCTATTCAAACAAAAAGATTAATTGAAAAAGTTTTATAAAAAGCTTCTATAAGATATCTTTACAGAATATTCCAACCATGGATCTAAACAAAATTTTATGAAATTTAAACTCTTATTTTTAAGCTTTTTTGTCTTATCAAGCTCTACTTTTTTTGCACAGCAAACCATAGATAAAAAAGTCAACGACTTACTCTCCAAAATGACCCTTAAAGAAAAAATAGGTCAAATGAATCAATACAATGGATTCTGGAATTTTACAGGGCCTGTTCCTAAAGGAGGTGACTCCAAAGTCAAATACGATCATCTTGCAAATGGATGGGTTGGCTCTATGCTAAATATAACTGGCGTAAGAGAAGTAAGAGAAGTTCAAAAAATAGCAGTTGAAAATTCTCGCTTAGGCATCCCTTTGATTATCGGTTTTGATTTAATTCATGGGTACAAAACTGTGTTTCCTATACCACTTGCTGAAGCTGCTAGTTGGGATTTAGAGGCCATACGTTTATCCGCTGCCATGGCCGCAAAAGAAGCCTCTGCAGCTGGAATTAATTGGACATTTGCCCCTATGGTCGATATCACCCGTGATGCACGCTGGGGTCGTGTAATGGAGGGTGCTGGAGAAGACCCATACTTAGGAAGTTTAGTTGCAAGAGCAAGAGTCGAAGGTTTTCAAGGTAAAGATTTAGGATCCCCCTTTACCATTGCTGCAACTGCAAAACATTTTGCGGCTTATGGCTTTGTTGAGGCTGGAAAAGAATACAATACAGTTGATATAGGTTTAAATACACTCCACAATATTGTTCTCCCTCCATTTAAGGCAGCGGCTGATGCTGGTATCAAAACCTTTATGAATTCCTTCAATGATTTGAATGGAATTCCCGCGACTGCAGATGCTTATCTTCAAAGAGACATATTGAAAAAAGAATGGAACTTTGATGGATTTGTAGTTTCTGATTGGGGTTCCATCAGAGAGATGATAGCTCATGGCTATGCAGAAAACCAAAAGCATGCCGGAGAATTAGCTCTATTAGGAGGCTCTGACATGGACATGGAGTCGTCTATCTACATCTATGAACTCGAAAAACTTATTCAAGAAAATAAAGTTTCAGAAGCGCATATTGACGATGCAGTTAAAAGAATTCTAAAAGTTAAATTTGAATTGGGCCTTATTGATGATCCCTATCTATATTGCAACGAGGAGATCGAAGCCAAAATCGTTGGTTCCAAAGAAATCGTTGACGCAACACTTGAAGTTGCAAAAAAATCAATTGTATTACTAAAAAATGAAAATGAAATCCTTCCTCTGAGAAAGAAAGGAGTCAAGATTGGATTAATTGGACCCTTGGCCGCTGATAAAAGTAGTCCTCTAGGAAATTGGAGAATCAGAGCGGACAATAACACAGCCATATCGGTTTTGGAAGGACTAAAAAACTATAAAGGAAATGACCTGAGCTATACTCAAGGTGTAAAGTTGATCAATAAAATTCCTGAGGGGTTTCATGAAGAAGTACAGATTAACACCACAGATAAGACTGGTTTTGATGAAGCCATAGCACTTGCCAAAAAAGTTGAAGTGGTTGTGATGGTTTTGGGTGAACATGGATTTCAGTCTGGGGAAGGAAGAAGTAGAAGTAAAATTGACCTTCCAGGCTTTCAGCAAGAATTACTCGAAAAAGTAGCTGCAGTAAATCCCAACATCGTATTAGTTCTTATGAATGGACGCCCTTTAGTCATCAGCTGGGCCGCTGAACATATTCCAGCCATAGTGGAGGCATGGCAGCTAGGAACACAAAGTGGAAATGCCATTGCTCAAGTTTTATATGGAGACTACAATCCAAGCGGTAAATTACCAATGAGTTTTCCAAGAAGCTTAGGTCAAGTACCTGTATACTACAACCACAAAAGTACAGGAAGACCGGGTACGGAAGGAGAAGAACCTGGAAGCGTATTTTGGTCACATTATACAGATGAAGAAAATAGTCCCCTATACCCTTTTGGTTTTGGGTTAAGTTATACCACATTTGAATACTCAGCATTTAATTTAAGTGCAACGGAAATGACTAAAAACACTTCTATAGAAGCCTCAATTGTGGTGAAAAATACAGGAAAAGTAAAAGGAAAAGAAGTAGTACAGCTATATATTCAAGATCCCTATGCTAGCGCAACACGACCCGTAAAAGAACTCAAAGGTTTTAAGGTAATAGAATTGGAAGCAGGTGAATCGCAAAAGGTCACTTTTAATCTCAAAGAAAAGGATTTAGCTTTTTATAATGCCAAGCAAAAATGGGAAGCAGAACCGGGAACTTTCCATGTCTTTATTGGAACAGATTCAAAGGTTAAACAAAAATTGACCTTTGAACTCAAATAAACATTTCCTTCTTCAACAAAAATAATTCAATGTTAAAAGCAGTGTTGTTTGACATGGATGGGGTCATTGTAGACAGTGAACCTCTGCATCATAAAGCGTATAAAAAAATGTTTCAGGAATTTGACATCACGGTTTCAAAAGAGCTCTACGCCACTTTCACTGGAAAAGCAACATTACCTATTTGTGAGCAAATCTGCAAAGAATTCAACTTGGAGGTTTCTCCTGAAGTATTAGTTGCGTCAAAAAGAAACCACTTTGTTCCTCTTTTTGAGAACGATGTTGACTTTAGTCTTTTGGAAGGTGTCTTAGATTTAATTAAGAGCTACCATGAAAACGGACTCATCTTGGTGCTCGCATCCTCAGCATCTATGGAAAATATCAATCGAATTTTTAAACGCTTTGATTTAGATCAATATTTTACTGCCAAACTTTCTGGTGCTGACCTAAAGGCTTCCAAACCTCATCCTGAAATATTCATTAACGCTGCTGAAGCCTCTGGCTTTTCAAAGTCAGAATGTATGGTGATTGAAGACTCTACCAATGGAATTATTGCCGCAAAAGCTGCCGGTATTTATTGTGTTGGGTATGATAGTGTACATTCCAAAAATCAAGACTACAGTCGAGCAGACATAGTTATTGAGGGGTTTAGAGAAATAAGCTACTCCCGTATTATTACTGAATTTGCAAATTAGATATTGGAACAATTTATCTTTTGTCGCGTCTTGAAGATAATCTAAGCACCCATGGTTAAAACTTTTATAATAAATATTTTTCTTGTCCTTGCAGTATCTTCTACAATGGCACAGAATAGCATCAGTGGAATTGTTACGGACAAGAATAAAGTGCCTATTCCCTTTGCGAATATCATTCTTCTCCAAAAGGGAAACAAGTCCTTTGTTAAAGGAGTCGTTTCTGATGATAATGGGGTTTATTTCTTTGAAGAAATAGCGGAGGGAACTTATCAAATTGAAATCTCTGTTTTAGGTTTTAGGATTAAAAAAACGGAAACGTTTGAATTAGTAGAAAATATTACTTTTGATTTTACACTAGAAGAAGAAGCCCAAAGTTTGGACGAAGTTATCGTTAAGAGTCAACGTCCTGTAATTCGACAAACTACCGAAAAATTAGTGGTAGACCTAGAAAACTCCGAATTAATAAATACTAATTTACAAGATATAATGAGGAAAGTCCCCGGTGTTTTGGTCACGAACAACGGAATTTCTATAGCGGGAAACAGAGGCGTTAGAATTCTGATTAATGGAAAAACAACAGCATACATTGACATTCAAACATTACTTCGTGATTTTCCAGCAGATAATATTGCAAAAATTGAAGTGGTAGAACAACCTGGAGCCGAATATGAAGCCTCAGGCTCGGGAGCTATTATTAATATTATTATAAAGAAAAACGTTCGCTTAGGTACACATGGTACGCTCAGTTCGTGGGTAGGAGAAGATCAAGGTGTAGAATACGGAACAGGTATTTCTATTGCCAGTTATAAAAATAAATTAAATTGGCAAGGAAGTGTCAACCAGTCAAGACCTACCTGGAGGGATGATTTGTTTTTGGTAAGAAAAGTAGGAAATGAAACCTATGACCAAGCAACAATAGAGCCCTACAATCCAAGCAATCTTAGACTAAGTGCAAGCGTAGATTATTATTTAAATACTAGAAATGTTATTGGAATTGGTGGACGCTACAATACACGAAAATCAGACAGAATTGCCTCAAGTAAAACAATCATTTCTACTTCCAACACCACCAATGTCTTATTCTCTGAAAATGATTTTAACATAGAACGTTTTGATTTTAATTTAAACCCCTATTACGAATACAAAAGTAAAACCGACAAACTACTAGTCGATTTTAATTATATAAATTTCAAAAACAATAATGCTAATGTTCTTTCTGATATTGAAGGAAGTACAATTCCTTTTATTAATCAAAAATACATTCAAGAAGGAACTTACACTATTAAAACCTACCGAATAGATTACACAAAAACCTTCTCGGAAAAGCTCTCGTTAAGTTTGGGAACAAGATATGCAGATGTAAATACTGACAATAATTTACAATCGTTTGGTGAAAATGAGAATAACTCTTTTGAATTGAATGAAAATCAAAGCAGTCAATTTTTAATTGATGAAACCATTTTCGCCCTTTATTCCAAAGCCAATGCCTCCATTGGGAAATGGTCTTTTTCTAGTGGTGTCCGTTACGAAGACAGTAATACGGATGGAAATTCCGTCTTTATGAAAGACGGAACTCTAAACTCGACGGTGAAAAAACGCCCAATCAAAAAGATATTCCCTAGCGCATCCATTACCAGAGAAATCTCCGAAGTCTTAAGGGCTAACTTATCTTACAGCTATAGAATTCAAAGGCCTTCCTATAGTAGTTTAAATTCTTTTGCAGAATTTTTAGACCCCTACTCTTCCAGCCAAGGAAACCCAAACTTAACTCCCTCTTACACCAATAAATATCAATTCAATTTGACTTATGAAGGTCAGCCCTTTTTTGCCATTGGTTTTAGTAATACAGAAGATGCCATCTTTGAATTGATACAGCAGGACAATACCACGGCTCAGATTCGACAAATGGAAGTCAATGTAGAAAATAATGTAAATTGGAATTTCAGATTGTTTGGCCCCTTAAGTTTTATAAAAGGAGTGGATGGATTCACTGGATTTATCGTTATCCATAATGATTTTGCATCCCAAAACTATTCTATTGATTTAAATAAGTGGAGTTTGATCTGGTTTACTCAAGCCAGTTATACCTTACCCTATGACATCAATTTTGAAGTAAGTGGAAATTATGGTACTGGGGCCCTAGACGAAGGAGTAGAGGTAAGTTGGTTTGCTGATTTAGATTTATCCTTTGGAAAAAAGTTTTTAGACGATCAACTCAAAGTAAACTTTGGACTCAGTAAAATATTGAATCGCGGTTTTGTTGGAGTTATCAATTACGGAAATGTGAATGCAGAAGTGGAAAGCAATAGCTCCCGCCAGAATGTCCAACTACGACTAGTCTACAGCTTTGGATCAAAATTCAATAAAAGTAAAACCGATCGAAATGCTACTCAAGAAGAAGAGCGAATACGGGATGAGAATTGATGGAAAACTTTATTTAAAAGATTTCCTTTTTAAGCTTGAATTCTCCTTACATATTATAGACTCCTCCATTGATATCTAAAGTTGCCCCTGTGATAAATCCATCGTATTCAGAAGCCAGATAAAGAACTGCTCGAGCTACGTCATCAGCATTTCCTGCACGTTCAATAGGGATACTTGCCGTTGTTGCTGCTGCAGATTCTTTTGTGGTGTGTGTATTATGAAATGAAGTTCCTAAAATTAGTCCAGGTGCTACTGCATTTACACGAATTCCTTTAGGACCTAGTTCTGTTGAAAGGGCTCTGGTATAAGTAAGGATAGCACCTTTACTTGTTGCATATACTAAGGAACCCGGATGTCCTCCTTTGCGTCCGGCAAGTGAAGCTAAATTTATTATACTACTGTTTTCATTCCTTTCCAGATGAGTAGCTGCAGCACGCGTTACATACATCATTGAAGTAAGGTTGATATCCATCACTTTTTGCCAGAATTCAGCTTCCATTTCATGTAACATTTTCCGAGCAACAAGAGAACCCGCATTGTTGATTAAAATATCCAATCCCCCTAAAGAGGCAACCGTCTGTTCAACCAATGTTTTTGCTTCAGTTTCCTTTGTTAGATCTGCTTGAAGTGCAACTGCTTTTAATCCTACCCCTTGCGCTTCTTTAACCAATTGAACCGCTATAGTTTCACTCGAAAAATAGTGAATTGCAACATTGGCACCTGCTGAGATAAAATGTTTAGTAATCGCTTCTCCAATCCCTTGTGCTCCAGCAGTAATGAGTACGTTCTTTCCTTTTAATTTTTGTTCACTTTCCATAGTGTTTTTTTCTAGTAATTAAATTGATTTTAAATGATTTAATTTTTATAACAAACTTCATGCTGAAACTTCTGAAATAGTATAGTTAACTGTCTCTCTTTTATTCTAATTTAAATAATCCATTAAACCTAAAATCCCGTTATAAGAAATTATCAAGGAAAAGAACAAAGCACCATACATCCCTATGTACACCCTAAAGCTTGTAGTGTACTCTTTCATCACACTTTTCTTTCGCAAAAGTAAAATGATTCCAAGAACTACAGCCGGGAGAACAAATACATTAAAAACTTGAGATAATATTTGAATTTCAATTGGATTAGCACCTAGAATCGGGCCAATTAAAGCTACTACACAAGCCACCGCCGTAATCCATCTAAATTGTTTGGAATTAGTATCCAAAGTACCGTGTTGATAATCTGCCACCAACAGCGGTGCAATAAGCAAACAAGGGAATATTGACGATAATCCTGCACTTAATGCCCCAAAAAAGAAAATAGTAACTGCCCATTTTCCTGCCACAGGCTCCAATGTATTAGCCATATCCAGTACATGAGTTACCTCTTTTCCTTGGTGAAATAAAGCTCCTGCTGCAACAGCCATAATGGTGCCACTAATAACGAAGATTAAAGTAGCAGCTGTAATAGAATCTCTTTTTTGCTGATCTAAATTTGCAATAGTCCATCCCTTTCCTTTAATAAATAAAGGACGAGACAAAAACGTGGCTGAAGCCATGGTAGTTCCAACAAACGCAGCGACCAACATTTTGCCTCCAGGGACTTCAGGAATACTGGGTATAAGTCCTTTGATAACATCCACAGGGAGAGGTTGAACAAAGAATAGCGAGAGTAAAAACGAAAACCCCATAAGGCTTACAAATACTATTAAAATTTTTTCAAAAAAAGTGTATTTCCCTACAAGCATTAAAAGATAAAAAGTAACTATGATGACAATCGCTATTGTCAAGACTAATTGGTATTGATACCCTATTAAATCTTCAAAATTCAGAGCTAATATTTCAAAGATTATATTGGATGAAATTCCTAATATCCCCATTAATGAATTCCATTGCCCAAAAGTAATTCCTATGATAATCAATAAAGCCAGAGCTTTTCCATATTTGAGATGTTTTTTAAAACCAAATAAGGCTGTCTCATTTGTGATGAGTGCGTAATTCCCATAAGCAAACATTAAGATCCCCGAAAACAAACAACTCAGTAGAAGCACCCATAACAATTGCATTCCAAATTTACTCCCCGCAACAATCATTGAGGTAACACTCCCTGTTCCAATGGTATAACCAATAGCAAAAATCCCAGGACCAAAACCTAAAATGAGGGTGAGTATTTTTTTTAGAAGTGATTCTTTTTTTATCGCTTTGTCCATGATTTGGTCATTTATACTGTTGATTCAATTTACTCCGCTGAATCCATTTCAGGCATCAGCTAATATTCTTTGTTTAGAGTCAGCATTCAAAATCTCTTGGCTTATCCCTAGTCCAATATA
The DNA here is from genome assembly GCA_009886625.1 of Flavobacteriaceae bacterium. Taxonomy (GTDB): domain Bacteria; phylum Bacteroidota; class Bacteroidia; order Flavobacteriales; family Flavobacteriaceae; genus MS024-2A. The sequence continues at coordinate 6,814 of QXZA01000005.1, read as the reverse complement.
ATTATTCTTTTTGGTTGACCAATCTGGTAAACCAAAAAAACCTTCGCAGGGAGGATTTTTTTATTGATTTACACAACTTTTATTTATTCTTAAAAAATGAAACCCTATTTTTAAGATGGAATCAGGGGTTGTTTCCGGACTCTTACCCCACCAATTCATATACTCAATTAATCAAAACTCAATAAGCATTATCTGTTGGAGACAAATACAATGTCCTTGTAAATAGCATTGACGCAATTACAAGGTGAAAATTTTAAACAGTACAATGAAACCTTAATCTTCATGAAGATATCACGCCTTAAAGAATATTTTGATTTATATTACATTCAATTCTAATAGATTACATATTATCCTATGATTCCAGAAAACATTGCCTTTCTTTTTATCTTAGCTTTCTTTTTAATTGTATTTATTCAAAGTGGAGTAGATAAGATTGTTGACTACAAGGGGAACTTAGCTTTTTTAAAGGATTTATTCAAAGCCTTTTTCTCACCACCATTAATCACCTTAGCTTTAATTTCGGTAACTATTTTAGAAGTAATTTCTGGCGTATTGTGTTTAATTGGTATAGGTGATTTTATTTTAAACGATTCGAGTTATATTGGATTACTCGGGCTTATAACAGGATCTCTTGCACTGTTGATTCTTCTGTTTGGTCAACGGGTTTCTAAAAATTATGAGGGTGCTAAAACCATTGCTATTTATTTTATCCTTGCAATGATCGGTATTGTTTTAGCTTAATGGAGCTTTAAAAGGTTTTTATAAAGCATTCCGGGCCTAATTGCTTAAAAATCGGTGTACTTTTAACAAATAATTTTATTCCATTCGTTTTATAAATGGCCAAATTACCGAAAGAATATCAGTTTTTAGACTTATCCGATTACGGACGTACACCTGGACATTGGATTGCTAGTAAACTCAAGAACACCAAGCTTACTGCTATTCACGTAACCACAATGTTCATTATTACCGGATTAACAGCAATTGGATTTTTATTAAATGGTTACTTTATAACCGCCGCCATCCTAATACTATTAAAATCTATTTTGGATGCTGCAGATGGGGAGTTAGCGCGTTTAAAAAAAACACCTTCTTACGTTGGACGCTATTATGATTCAATAGCCGATCTAGTGCTCAACTTTTGTTTCTTATTGAGTTTTTGGTATATCACTGAGATTTCCTTTATCTATATGTTGATCGCTTTTTTCGGGATCCAACTTCAAGGAACACTTTATAATTACTATTATGTGATTTTACGTAACTCTGTACAAGGAGATTCAACCAGTAGGATTTTTGAAAACTCCACACCAAAATCTTTCCCGGGGGAAAGTCAAGCCAGTGTCACCCTATTTTACACCATTTACAATGTTTTGTATATCTGTTTTGATAAGTGCATGTTCTATATGGATAAAGATGCAAGCTATAGCAAGCCATTCCCAAAATGGTTTATGACACTCATTTCTCTATATGGACTTGGATTTCAGTTATTGCTGATGGCACTAATGTTGGTGTTTGAACTTCAAAGTTTCGTCATCCCCTTCTTTATCGGTTACACCATTTTAATGATAGTGTTTATTTGCATACGAAAACTACTGCTAAAGCCTTAAGCAAGCGAAAAGGATTTCTAGTAGGTCATATGAGAACTACCTAATCGTTGACTTGAGAGGTTTCTTTCAAAACATTCTCCAAATAAGCCAACGCTTTAGATCCCTGAACATCTAATAATATATCCTCTTTTGTAATGTTCGCAATTTCTTGAGTGACAACCACATTACGGTTGAGCTGTCCAAGCACTAGCTCTTTTTTTACATCCTTTATGATATCCTCTTTACTCTTGTCTGAGTTAAGGATATCTATTAAAATATCGAAATGTTCGGCTTCCCTATCCAGTCGATTACAAAGCTGAATTAATTGTTTAGTCGTTTTATTCATCTATCAAAGATATAAACCTTTTGTTTATCTTAGTATCCTAACAGTACATAGCTGAAAAAAATAAATGCAATTTTTTGCTTAGCATCATCGAATAAGACCTTATCATTTGAGAAAACGCTAAAGGCTCTTCTAAATTGGTCTCAAAAAAGAAGAGGGAACATGAAAATTTGATTTCAGAGTTAAACTAAAATTCTAATTGGGTCGATCTCGTTAAGTCGTTTTACAATTTTGAAGAAAACTTAGAATTTAAAATGATTTATGGTTTAATAATGCATTAAAATAAGTTTCCTATACAATCCAAAGTCCAAAAGCTTACTGAGAAAAATATGCCTGAGGTTTTTTTATTTTCTAATATACCCTCCAATGGATTCTCTATAATCTATTACAAATCCATTTTCTGCACAAAAATTCTTGAACTCATCAGATGCTTTTCCTAAAACAATAAATGTTTCTATCTCAAAAAATTTGAAGAAATTTTCAAAATTTGGACCATTAATAAATTCTTTGCCGTGCTTGATCCCGTCTAAACTATTGTTGTATTTTTCAATTAGTGTTACTTTCTTTCCATCTTCTGAAAGGTAGTATCCGTAAATAGTTGAAGGTTCTCTCTCCACTATGAAATCAGATAGATACTGAGTGAAATCCTCTACTTCAGCCTTCAGATTGTTTTTTGTATTCATCTCTAAAATAAATGTTAACTCGTTTGAATCATCATTTTTAATAACAATCGAGTCTTTATGGATTGCATTTTTACAACTGATTATTGTAAATAAAAGAGCAAACAACATTGATATTGATTTAACTGGTCTCATTGAATTTTAAATTAATTTATGATAATAACACCCATAAAGGAGATAATCTGTTTAAAAGAAAACCCCCCACATGGGAGGGTAAATATTTATTCTAATAAACGATCGTTGTAATATAATGTTTCTAAAACAATCATTCCTTCTTCATCAAAGTCATGCTGTGAATGAAATTTTAATATGATATTTTTTTTAGTCTTTATGCTTTTTACAGTCATATTATACCATGATAATACAACCCCACCATCACCCTCGTAGTCTATGAAGTCTGGATATCCAACTTCATCTATTGAAACAAACTCAAATTTGCTAAATACTTCACCCACATAGTTTTGGTGATCCTTCAGACTCTTTGAGTTTTGATCAATTGAATTCGAATCATTTACTCTGGCATTTGGTGAAAAATCTTTCCAAACTTTATCAAGATTACCTTGTGCCAGGTTATACCAAATTTGACGAACCTTACCTATATACGGATGATCCTTGTATATAGTTCCATTTTTAATAGTTTGCCTTGATAAATTCCATTTTTGCCAAATTGCTCTGTTATCAGCCCACCAAAAACGCATGATTTTTTCCCCTTTTTTATCAAAAACAAAAACAGCATTGAAAGGAGTTTTTATTTTAAAACCATTGTTTTTATCCCAAGCAATAAATTCCTGGAAAGTCTGAACAAAAAGACCTGATCTTTTATATTCAATAGCATCGGGATACGCTTGACCTTTATTTTTAAGTGATATATTAATGAAATTTTTGGACATCCATGAGGACTGACCTAAAAGATTGTTTATATCTCCTCCCTCATAATTGGGATTTGTATTCATGGCACTTCCCATACGGAAATCTTCTCCTACTAAACTCTTTAGCGTTTCAGTGTCACCGCTTATCCATGCTTGCCCAAATTTTTCAGCTATATCAAGTGCAGGATGTTTATCATAAACTTTTCCATTATTATTCTTTTGGGCAATAATGGTTGCAGGAAATAAGATTAGGAAAAATAATAGTTTCTTCATTTTAATTGATTTATGGTTAATAATATTTGAATTTAATGTTTTTGGAAAGAATTTCCAAATCATCATAAAAAACCCTCCGCATGGGAGGGAATTTCTATTATTTTAAAAAACATTTTTCTAATACTGTGTTATCTGTACCCTTGTATTGCTTTGAGAAAACTCTGCAAAATGTATCTCATTGAAAAAAGTTTGCATTGCATCAGCTTCCTTTTTGTTTTTTGGACCGCCTGTGAAAGCTTCATTTAGATTTGATGATGTAGCATAAATAAACATCGTTTCACCGTTACTTGTTCCATGAGTGAGTTGACCAGTAGCAGCAAACCCTGTTGGTTTAAATGTCTTCATTAATTTAGTAAAAGCTGCCACAAACTTACCTGTATCTTTGGAATGAACCTTGAATGTCCATCCTTGACCTATAGGACCAACCTTATCAAGATTAACATGACTTAAGACATTCCCTGCATCAGCTCTAATACTTTCAACTTTACCTCTCATACCGGTTGAATATATATCCCATTTTTCTCCTTTAAGAGAGTTTCTGAAATCAGCGAGTGATTGAGCTGAGGGGCTAAACATACTAATCATATGAGTAGCATTAAAGTCTTCCCCTTTTAATGGAATTCTTGAAAAGGAAACGGAAAGGTCGGATGGTTTTTCAATTGTTGAGTAAAAGTCATTAACTAATGTGGCAACAGCACTTACGTTTTCTGATTCTACTTCCAAAAAAACATCATACCAGAATAATTGTTGTGAAAAACCCAAAAAAGGTATTAGGAAAGTTAAAAAAAATAATTTTTTCATTTTAATTGATTTATGGTTAATAATACCACTAAGATAGAAAGAATGGATTACATATCGAATCCCAATCCCATATTCCAATAGAAAACCGTTTTCTAAAACCCATGTCCATGTGTTTGGGTCAATACTGGATGGAAACTTTTAGCTTTTAAATAGTCAAGAAACACATTGATTTGTTGTCAATGTGTTGCCAACAATAAATAAAAAAATACGCAACGTCATGTAAAACAATCTGTTACGTATTCTTAGAGTACCCCTTACATTCCCAATCTCGAACTCTTTCTACCAAAACCTAACAGATATATACAATCTTAAGGAATTGCTTTATAATGAGGGTATAGCTGATTATCGTGGCTTACCCCTTATTAAATCTAAAGGCAATAGTGATTTAGTATTACCTCAAGGACATTAAACTATAATAGTATTAAATAGTATGGCAAATACAACAGGAATAAAACACTGTGGAAGACAGAAAGGAACACCAAATAAACTAACAAAAGAAATTAGAACCGTTTTAAAAGATTTGATATATAAAGAACTGGATGAGATTAAAGAACACTTAGACTCTTTAGAACCAAAACAAAGGATAGAACTTGTCATAAAGTTGATACCTTATGTATTGCCAAAAGTAGAAAGTATTTCACATAATACTAATGTGCCTTTGGATTTTGGGTTTAATTCTGAAATTGTTTGAAATAAGGATATATTTCACGTATTATCTATTCTCCCCCGCCACCAGCATCTCCCCCGCCACCAGCATCTCCAGCGTTAAAACCTCCTCCATCATTTCCTGCTCCTATTCCGTATAACATTGCATCACCTGCATCTCCAGAGGGTAAGGTGTTTATTTCGATTTGAAACTCATCTAATATAAAAGTTAATTCCTTAGGATTTATGTTTGCCGGTAATTTAGCTTCTGATAAGCTTCCAGTATTAAGATTTAAAACTTTAGTACTCTTTATTGAAAATAGGTATATATTATTTTCAATCAGCGCCATTTTTGGAGATTCATACCATTTGAAATCCATTTTGACTCTGAACTTTTCTTCACCACTATTTAGTAATAAACAAACTACCTCTTTGGTTCTATCGATATATATAATAGTTTCTTCAAGGACATGGATATAATAAAGTATCTTATCTATTGTCCAGAGCAGTTTTCCACTATTAAACTTTAATAAACTGGTGTGGTATTTCCCCCAATTATTAACTGTGGAAATAAACACATATTCATTGACTCTTGAGATTCCAGCTATTTTATGTTCAAAAGAAATATCCCATTCTACTTTTTGAGATGATGTGTTTAATTTAAAAACTTTTCTTTTTTCACTTATTAATATTGAATTAGTCTTCATACAAAATTGATTTATGGTTAATAATAAAATCAATATATACAAAAAAAATAGATTATATATCAAACCCTATTCCTATGCGCTTCAATAAAAAAATCCGCAACATCATGTAAAACAATCTGACTTAGTTTAAACTTCTATACTCTTTCGGACTCACACCAACTTTATGTTTGAACAATAGCGTAAAGTGTTGTGGATAATTAAACCCCAGTTCATACGCAATTTCACCGATGGATTTACTGTCATCAAAAATGCGTTCCTTCGCGACATTAATAACTTTAGACTGGATATAGTCCTGTGCAGTAACCACCAGCTCCCACTCAATATACGCTGACAGTTACTGCAGGGGAAGGAGGAACAGTTTCTACAGAGGGAGGAACGTTTGATGAAGGAACAGAAGTAACTATAACTGCCACTCCTGATGATGGGAATGAGTTTGTTGGATGGGAAGGAAATTCAAACAATGAATCAACTATTACAATAATCCTAAATTCTAATTTAACAATTCAATCGTTATTTGAAATTAAAGACTTTGTATCTGCAGCTGAACGGTATTCTCAAATAAATGAAACCATAAGATACTTTAGTTTAACAAATACTTTTAAGAGATATATTAGTCTTGAAGAAGCTATTTATCTCAGAAATATAACTGGTAACGAGCTTAGTAATTTTAATGCAATTACATATGATATTAATAAGGATGGAAAACTCGATCTTTTTTGGTTTGGAATGAGCACAAATATTTGGACTGGGTTTTCATAACCACCTTCAAAAACTTAATTTCATGGATCTAAATTTAGATTTTGACGTTAAAACATAAAAATCTGACACTAAAACTCCCTCTAATATTTAAAAATAAAATTCCTTTTTACTTAGTATTTAATTACTTGTAAAATACTTGATAAGTCAATTA
>QXZA01000004.1 GCA_009886625.1 Flavobacteriaceae bacterium | reverse complement strand
GGGTGGAAGAGCGGTCTCGAACCGCCGACCTCCTGAACCACAATCAGGCGCTCTAACCAACTGAGCTACAACCACCATTTTGAATTGCAAATTTAATTTTTTTTAGATAGCAACAACAATAGCAAACCAAGAAATTTTGTTTTTTTTTAGTCTAAATCACTTGGGTAGTGAATTCCACAAAATTGCCGAATCGTATCCATTAACTGAGTCAGCTCCAGACTATTTTTCAAAGACCATTTGGCAGATTGTTTCTTGCCCTCACGAATACACTGACTCGCTTCTTCTATCTCATACGAATATCCTTTTCCAAGAAAATCAAATACTTTTGATTTTCTGTGTTCTGATTTTACTAAGGTTAACTTTGGAGATTCATGCCAACGATTGTCTATATATATTTCACCAGCATCACCCGCTATGGTTGCACGCATATCTTCATCATGGGCAAAACTAGAATATAAGATCGCATGAGAAGTTTCATATGTCAAGAGTATGGCAAGTTGTTGATCTACTCCCCCTTTGGTCAAATGTGCTGATGCCTTTATATCCTTCGGCATTCCTAAAAGTTGATATGCTAAAAAAAGAGGATAGATCCCAATATCCAATAAAGTTCCTCCGCCTTTTTCAGGATTAAATAAGCGAGAATCATCTCCTATATTCATTCCATTAAAACTAAAGGTAGCATTGATGTATTTAATCTTTCCCAATTCTCCTTGAGTAATCCATTCTTGAGCTTGTGAAAAAGAGGGATTAAATCGAGTCCATAATCCTTCCATTAAGAAGACTTCATTGGACTTTGCCATTGCAATCATCTTTTCAACTTGACGTTGATTCATTGCAAGAGGTTTTTCACACAACACTGCTTTACCCTTTTCCATTGCTGCAATGGATAATTCAGCATGTCTGGGGTGCAGAGAAGCTATGTAAATAATCTCAACTTGAGGATCATCGAAAAGAGATTCATAGGTGTCATAGTAGTTCTGTGCTTGAAATTTTTTTGAAAAAGCCTTTGCTCTTTCAAGATCGGAAGAGGCTACGGCTATCAATTCAGTATTTTTAACGAGAAGTAAGTCAGTAGCAAATTTATGCGCTATATTTCCCAAACCCAATATTCCCCAACCTACAGTTCGCATATTATCGTATTAGGCTATTCAAATTATTTATGGAAAGGGGCTGTCTTGAAGTAAAACCTTCTCCTGCTTCTGTTCCAATAAGGCGACCCAAGTTTTTTGCTCTGTAGGATACACTTTCCAAAAAGTTAAGGCTACTTATTGGGGTATTTTTCTCCTTGGTATTTGGGCTGTGAAATTGACTTGAATAGGCTTTGACTGCATTGAGTTTTGTTTTCAAAAAACCTGAAATATCCAATACTATATCAGGAGTAATTTCATTCCATTGAATGTATTCTAAAACCAATTTAGGCCTCCACGCCTCTTGATTCTCTCCTGACTCACTTTGAGTTTTTATCTTAGTAAGTCCACTTAAAAAACAAGTGTCATTAACCAATTTATTTCCTTTTGCATGATCTATATGCCGGTCATGTACAGCATTACAAATTACAATATCGGGTTGAAAGGCACGTATTTTTTGAATTACCTTACGCTGATGTACTTCATCGTTAATAAAAAAACCATCGCGAAAAAAAAGATTCTCTCTAACACTAACCTTTAAAATAGCTTTTGCTGTCTCGGCTTCTTCTTTCCTTAAAGCTGCGGAACCCCGAGTGCCTAATTCGCCTTGCGTAAGGTCTATAATCCCAACACTTTTACCTTGAGACACGGAAAGGGCAATAGTTCCACCACATCCCAATTCTACATCGTCAGGATGTGCCCCAAAAGCGAGTATATCTAATTTCATTTTATAGCTTTTTTATAGGCTTGATTCAAATCAGCTTTTAAATCTTCTATAGCTTCAATTCCCGTCGAAAAACGAATCATTTGAGGAGTTATTCCTTGTGCCAAACGCTCCTCTTCTGTCAACAATGCATGAGAGGTTAAATGCGGGCTTAATGCTGTGGTTTCGATTCCAGCCAAACTCATCGAAGCTTTAATGAGCTCCAAACTCAATAGAAACTTTTTGCTGTCGATTGCACCTGCCAAATTAAAAGAGAGCATTCCGCCAAAACCATGCATTTGTTCTTTTGCTAAAGCATGATCGGGATGAGAAGCTAGCCCAGGATAAAAAACATGATCAACCCAATCGGCTTGATCTAAAAATTCAGCAATCAATTGTGCATTTTTATTTTGTGCTTGTACACGAATGAAGAGTGTTTTAACGCTTCGTTCAAGAAGCCAAACGGTATAATCACTTAAACTTCCTCCAAAATTCTTTGCTGAACTAAACACACGTTCAATACATTCTTTTGTTCCTAAAACCGCTCCAGCACAAATATCACTATGTCCACCTAGGTATTTAGTTGCACTGTGTATGACGATATCAATCCCTAGGGAAATTGGGTTTTGATTGACAGGACTCGCAAAAGTATTGTCTATCATGGTCCATATCCCTTGCTGTTTTGCAACTGCTGAAACCGCTTTTAAGTCCACTATCTTTAAGGTAGGATTGCTTGGTGTTTCAATGTAAATCACTTGGGTGTTTTCTTTTATTTCTTTCTTAAAATCTTCAGCAAGTAATCCTTTTGTAAAACTAAATTCGATACCGTATTTAGGAAATTCATGTTTTACAAAATTTCGAGTTCCACCGTACAAATCGTCTTGAAAAACTACATGGTCTCCAACCTTTAAATGCGATAAAAGCGCTGTGCTGATTGCTGCCATTCCAGAACCAAAAATCATTCCTGCTTCAGCTCCTTCCAATGCAGCAATCTTTTCTGATAGTCCACGTTGGTTTGGGGTATTAAAATACCTAGGATATTGTCCTACTTTCACATCAGTAAAAGAATATGAAGTAGAAGGATACAAGGGAGAAATTGCTCCCCCATGCTGGATGTCTTTCAATTCTCCAGCATGAACACATAAAGTTCTGAAATCAGCTTTTGTTTTCATTTATTCTTCAATCCATGAGATTACACTAGGATCATCGGGAAGTGTTCTTGGAGAGATCACCTTTGCCAAACGACCATCAGGGCTAATTAGATATTTTTGAAAATTCCAGGATACGCTTGAATCAATAACTCCATTCTTAGTCTTAGAGGTTAAAAACTTATAAACGGGGTGCATATTCTTTCCTTTCACTGAGATTTTACTCATCATCGGGAATGTCACTCCGTAATTACGCTCACAGAAAACTGCAATTTCTTCGTCGGATCCAGGTTCTTGAAATAAAAAGTTATTTGCTGGAAAACCAATGATGACAAAATCCTTATCAGCGTATTTTTCATAAATAGCCTGTAGTTTTTTATATTGTGGGGTTAAACCACATTTAGAAGCCGTATTCACAATCATTATTTTTTTTCCTTTTAGTGAACTAAAATCAAATTCATCTCCTTCAAGATTTTGAACTATGAATTGATAAATTGTAGTGTCACCTTTTTCTTTTTGGCTCCTAGCCGAGAGGGTTGCTATCATAATAAATAATAGGGTTAAAATTCTTAATTTCATTTTAGCAATTTTATTCAAATGTCGATGATTTATTGTTAAGAAAAAAATCAACTTAATGCTTTAAACCACTTCTGCGGATAGACCCTCTTCCAAAAGGGCGGAACATTTGGGAACTAGCTCATCTAATGAGCCTGTTTTTACACCACATTTACCAGAATAATGCACCAAGTAGGCACTTTGCTCTGCTTGCAAAGCCGTATGATCACAAATTGCCATCAAACATTCAATTACATGTTCAAAAGTGTTTACATCATCATTATATAAAATGATTTCATGTTCGCAGTCTTCCAAAGTACTGACTTCAACTACTTCTTCGGGCTTATGTAAAGGACTTTTTTCACTCATTTGACAAACTTTAAAGCACACCAGTCTCCTTTTTGTTTCTCTTCTACATAGGATAAACCTTTGGCCTCACAACATTGTCTTAAACTTTCAATATCTGATTGATAGAAACCAGATAAGAGTAATACTCCCCCCTCAATTAAAGCGAGGCTGTAAGACGAAATTTGTTCAAGTAGAATATTTCGATTGATATTAGCAAAAATCAATCCATAAGTTGGTATATCTATGGTTAAAGAAGAGCCTAATATACAGTTCACATTTAAACAATTATTTTTTTTAGCATTCTCAGTTGCGTTTTCAATGCACCATGGATCTAAATCAATAGCATCAACAGAAACTGCACCTTTCATGGAGGCAAGAATAGCTAGCACTCCTGTACCGCAGCCAATATCCAAAATACTTTTCCCTTCAAAACTTTCACTCAATGCAAAGTCCAACATCATATGAGTAGTTTGATGATGACCGGTTCCAAAACTCATTTTGGGATTGATGATCAATTCAAATTTTTTTCCTTGATCTGGATGAAAATCGGCTCTTACCACACAATTATCGCCTATTTGAATAGGTTGAAATTCTGATTCCCATTTAGCATTCCAATTTACTGGCTTTATAGTTTTCTTCTCAACACTTATGGAAATTGATGGGTCTTCAAAAAGTGAAATAGAACTCAAAAAACCCTCAAAATGAAGCATTTCTGGGACATAAGCCAAAAGAGAAGTCTCCGAATAATCAAAACTTTCAAAAGGAAGCTCCTGTAAAGCCGCCAAAAGAATTTCTTCCCAAGGTTTTTTGGGAACAACCGTGAATTGATATTCTATATAATTTTGAGCCATTTAAAAGGCATTGACAATTGACATAAAGTCCTCTGCGTTTAGTGAAGCTCCCCCTATCAATCCGCCATCAACATCTTCCATTGAAAATATTTCTTGTGCATTTCCTGGTTTTACACTCCCTCCATATAGGATTGCAACTTTTTGAGCTAAATCTGCAGTATAGTGATCTTGAATTAAATTTCTAATAAAAGCATGCATTTCTTGAGCTTGAGCAGGACTAGCAGTCTCCCCAGTTCCAATAGCCCAAACGGGCTCATAAGCCAAAACAATCTGTGACCAAACCTCAGCAGAAAGATGAAATAAAGCTTCTGATAATTGCTCTTTTACCACCTCAAAATGACGGTTGGATTTACGCTCTTCTAATTGCTCTCCAAAACAGAAAATAATTTCCATTCCAGCTTCAATAGTAGTATTTACCTTATCTGCCAAAGAGGTATTGTTTTCGTGATAAAGAGATCGTCGTTCTGAATGTCCTAAAATCACGGTACTCACCCCTACTCCTTTTAACATGTCAACCGAAACTTCACCTGTATAGGCGCCAGAAGCTTCGGCATTTACGTTTTGTGAAGCTACAGAAATCATATCCTCTTCTAAAAGAGTTACACTTTGCGAAAGCTGAGTGAAGGCTGGAGCAACCATGACACGAACGTTTTCAGGTTTCTTATGATTCTTTAAAACGTTTAATAAGGTTTGTGTTTGATTCTGGTCGTTGTTCATTTTCCAATTACCAGCAACTATTTGGTCTCTCATGTTTATATTGTTTTTATGCGTGGGTCTAAATAAGCGTATATAAAATCGACTACAAAATTAATGATAATAAAAAGAAAGGCAATGACTAAAACAGCTCCCATTACCACAGGAATATCTAATTGATTGAGCGCTTCTACAATTTCTTTTCCCAATCCTTTCCATCCAAAAATATATTCAACAAAAATAGCACCCGCCAAAAGGGAAGCAAACCATCCCGATATAGCCGTTATCACTGGATTTAAGGCGTTCTTCAAGCCGTGATGAAAAATAACTTGATATTTAGATAGCCCCTTAGAATAAGCCGTTCGAATATAATCTTGTGACAGTACCTCCAATAAGTTACTTCTCATCAATTGAATAATTACTGCCAATGGACGGATACCCAAAACAAAAGAAGGGAGAATAAGGTTTTTCCAAACGATATGGTATGATTCACCCAGATCATCCAATTCGTATAAACTACCTGTCATATTAAGGTGGGTATAGCGATTCAATACATATCCAAAAAACCATGAGAATAAAATTGCACTAAAAAAAGAGGGAACACTCATTCCCAAAGTACTGAAAAACTGTAAAAAACGATCCAACCAACGGTCCTTATTAAGCGTGGCCACTACGCCTAAAAAAATTCCTAAAACTATAGCAATACACATGGATGAAACAGCCAATATTGCTGTGTTAGGGAGCGTTTCTATTAATATTTCTGAAATTGGCTTTCCCCTTTTTTGATAGGAGGTTCGAAAATAAGGCGCTTTAAAAACCCAAACTTTAGTTGAAGTCTTCAGAATTTTCCATCCACCATACACCAAAGCATCATAATGTGCAAAATCTTCAGTTTGTGTTGAATGAACAGAAAGAGGAGACAAATCATTCAAATAATAAAAATACTGTTGTGAAAGAGGAAGATTAAATCCAAATTTTGCCTTAACCACCTCCAATTGGGCACTGTCTTCGTTTTGATCAAGCATCATTTGTGCAGGATCTCCAGGCAAAACCGTAAATAAAAAAAACACCAAACTTGCCACCCCAAAGAGGGTCAAAAAAACAAATCCTACCTTATTAGCTACGTACGCTATCATTTTTTTTTACCTGAACTCAAGTGAATCAATGCAAAAACTGCATAATTAACCATGTCATGGTAATTGGCATCAATTCCCTCACTTACTATAGTCTTTCCTTGATTCTCTTCAATTTGCTTGACACGAAGTAGCTTTTGTAATATTAAATCAGTCAAAGAGCTGACACGCATCTCACGCCAAGCTTCCCCATAATCATGATTCTTGTTCAACATCAAGTCAAAAATGATTTCTTGATGTTTGTCATATAATTGTAATGCAGCTTCCACATTCAAATCAGGTTGCTCTGCAATTCCTTTATCAATTTGTATTAAGGCCATCAAACTGTAATTCACAATTCCTATAAATTCAGACTCCTGTCCCTCATCTACTTTCTGAATGACGTTAGTTTGTAAACTTCTTATGCGTTGAGCTTTTATAAAAATCTGATCGGTGAGTGAGGGAAGCCTTAAAATTCGCCATGCCGCCCCATAATCTTTCATTTTATTTTCAAATAATTCTCTGCATTTTTTTACAATTGCTTGATACTCTTTACGGGTAAGCTCCATTTAATTCTAAATTTGCAATAAATTTCGAATTTATTTAGTTAGATCACCCAGTACAAAGCAAAAAGTTATCAAAAAGAATATCACAGCACAAACCCTAAACTGCAACGGTCAATTCATTGACTTGAGTCAACCCAAGATTATGGGGATCTTAAATGTTACCTCTGATTCATTTTACGACGGTGGAAAATATAACTCTGTAGAGAAGGCGCTACAACGCACCGAAACCATGATTAAAGAAGGAGCTTTTTTCATAGATATAGGAGTAGCAAGCAGTAAACCTGGGAGTGAACTAATTTCTCAAGAGACAGAAAAAGAAAAAATTATTCCAATACTAGAAGCGTTAAAACTTCGGTTTCCAGAAACACATTTCTCAATTGACACTTACAATCATGAGGTTGCTCAAACCTGTATTGAAGCTGGAGCTTCTATAATCAATGATATTTCTGGAGGTATTCTTGATCCCAAAATGCATCAAACAGTGGCTCAATATTCCATTCCCTATATATTGATGCATGTGCAAGGGACTCCAAAAAGCATGCAAAAAAAGCCAGAATACGACAATATTATTACTGAAATTTTAACCTTTTTTGTACAACAATCTAAATTAGCTCTAAAGGCAGGAATTCAGGATATTATTATTGATCCTGGCTTTGGATTTGGGAAAAACACCAACCATAATTACACACTTTTTAAGCATCTCAATCAATTCAAAACTTTGGGTTGTCCCCTACTTGTTGGAATCTCAAGAAAGTCAATGATTTACAAATATTTAAATACTAGCCCTGAAGAAGCTTTAAACGGAACTACAGCCTTAAATGCACTCGCTTTAGACCGGGGAGCTCAAATACTACGTGTTCATGACATTAAGGAAGCCAAAGAATGTGTGGACTTATGGCTGGCTCTCCAATAGTTTTTATAATTTTACAAAAAAGGAACACTTGGATTTAACTGATTTTATCGATTTTTCTTTTATTGATGTGATCGACATTTTATTGGTTGCCTTCCTACTATTTTACCTCTACAAACTTGTAAAGGGAACCGTAGCCATCAATATTTTTATTGGAATTGTAATTATTTATCTCATCTGGAGGCTCACCGATCTTCTTAATATGGATGTTCTGAGTACTCTGTTAGGGAAATTTATTAGTGTAGGATTTTTTGCATTAATCGTTGTTTTTCAACAAGAAATTAGAAAATTCTTACTCCTCCTTGGATCAACAAACTTCACTAACCGTAGAAATGTTGTGGGTTATTTTCGCTTTTTGAATCAAAACGAACAAGTGTTTAGTTTGAATATAAATATTCTACTCGATTCCTGTGAGGAAATGGCCAAGACGAAGACGGGTGCTATCATTGTTTTGCAACGTAGCAATTCATTGGATTTTACTATTAGTGAGACTAATGGTGCTAAAATTAAATTAGTCCCTCAAATTTTAGAAACAATTTTTTTTAAAAATAATCCTCTCCACGACGGTGCAATTGTAATTGATAAAAACACCATTATTGCTACACGTGTTATTCTTCCAGTATCTGACGAAAAGAATATCCCTTCAAAATACGGTTTACGCCATAGAGCTGCAATGGGAATAACGGAAAAAACAGATGCTCTTGTCATTGTTATTTCTGAACAAACGGGTAAAATTGTGTACGTTAAAAACGGAGAATTTTTCTCTTTCAAAACCATCACGTCACTAAAAGAAGTGCTCTCTCAAGACATTAGTGAATAATCTAAACAGTTGACGCTTCTGCAAACTGAACGTCGTATAACTTTGCATAATATCCGTTGGGTAATTTCAACAATTCATTGTGCGTTCCTTGTTCTACTATTTCTCCATGATCCATTACCACAATTCGATCTGCATTTTTAACTGTAGCTAAACGATGTGCTATCACAATTGATGTCTTTCCTTTAGTTAAGGTATCTATAGCATTTTGAATGATCTCCTCAGAGTAACTATCCACAGATGAAGTAGCCTCATCAAGAACTAAAATATTAGGCTCTGAAATATAGGCTCTTAAAAATGCAATCAATTGTCGTTGGCCAGAGGAAAGCATAACACCACGCTCTTTTACATTGTAGTCATAACCCTCTGGCAAGGATTCAATAAAATCATGAACTCCAATTTTTTTTGCCGCTAGTATTACTTGCTCTATACTAATTTCAGGATTAAATAAGGTAATGTTATTGTATAAACTGTCAGCAAACAGAAAAACATCTTGCAATACTACAGCCACGTGTTTTCTGAGTACCTGAAGAGAATACTCCCGAATAGAGGTTCCATCTATTGCAATAGTTCCTGAATCAAATTCATAGAATCGAGACAATAAATTAATTATTGTAGATTTTCCTGCTCCAGTAGCCCCAACAATAGCAATAGTCTCTCCTGACTTGATTTCCAGAGAAATACCTTTTAAGACTTCTTCTCCAGGTATATAGGAAAAACGAAGTTGATCAATCAAAATAGTACCGTGAAACTTTTCTGGTGAAAAGGTTCCCTCATCCTTAATACTGCTTTCGGTTTCGATTATTTGAAAAATTCGGTCAGCAGCGACCATACCCATTTGCAGTGTATTGAATTTATCTGCAATCTGTCGTAATGGTCGAAATAACATTTGTGACATTTGAATGAATAAAAATATCGCTCCCAAGGAAATGTCACCTCCTGAAATCAAATTAAAGCCACCATACCAAACCAATAATCCAATAGTAACTGAAGAAGATATTTCAGCAATAGGAAAGAAAATGGAATTGAACCAAACTGTTTTTAACCAAGCTTGCTTATGCTTTTCGTTGATCTGAATAAAATTTTCATATTCAATTTTTTCACGATGGAAAAGTTGTACAATCTTCATACCGCTAATGCGCTCTTGTACAAATGAATTTAAATTAGTGACTTGCAGTCGTACTTCCTCAAAGGCTTTCTTCATTGACTTCTGAAACAATCGAGTCGCATAAATAATAATGGGAAGTATCGAAAAAACAATCAATGATAAACGCCAATCCACATATAACATCACACCAATCACTAAAAACATTTTTAATAAATCAGCAATGATCATAAAAAGGCCTTGAGAAAATATACTAGCGATGGTTTCAATATCACTCACCGCTCTAGTGACTAAACGTCCTACCGCTGACTTATCAAAATAAGCCATTTTAAAAAAGAGAATTTTTTTGAAGAGTTTAATCCTCAGATCTCTAATCACTTTTTGTCCGAGCCAATTTGCATAAAAGACAAATAGAAACTGAAAAAGCACTTCCATAATTAGGGCACCCAACATCAGACTCACCATCAACACCATACCATTATAATCCTGAACACGGATATAATCATCTACAGTAACTTTTAACAGATAGGGCGTAAGCGTAGAAAACAAAGACAACAAAATAGCTGCAAGCATTACAAAATAGTAGGTAG
Organism: Flavobacteriaceae bacterium; assembly: GCA_009886625.1. Classification (GTDB taxonomy): domain Bacteria; phylum Bacteroidota; class Bacteroidia; order Flavobacteriales; family Flavobacteriaceae; genus MS024-2A. Next base: position 91,943 of record QXZA01000004.1, on the reverse strand, counting down.
TCTTGTAGGGTTTTACAAAAATCAAAAGCTTACCAAAAAGCTGCACGTCAAAAATTTTCCCACTTACTTTGGCCATAGTTTATTTAAATATTGAAGCTGGATACTCAATTCGAGTCAAAAACAATCCTTGAGCAGGAACAGAATACCCTGCTTTAGAACGGTTCTTACTTTTTATGATCTCGTGCAAGTCCTCTATTGCTTTTTTCTTTAAACCAATTTCTATTAATGTTCCTACAATGGCTCTTACCATATTACGTAAAAACCGATTGCCAGTAATGGTAAAGATATAACCCTTTTTTGTTTTACTCCAGAGCGCATAACTGATATCACAAAGAAAGGTTTTAACATCGGTTTTGGATTTAGAAAAACATTCAAAATCCTCATATGCTAAAAGAATATCAGCCGCTTGATTCATAAGATCCACGTCTAATGGTTGATTTATTCGATAATGCATACTATTTCCAAAAGGTGTTTTGCCTAAAGCGATATGGTATTCATATGAGCGTGAAAGTGCATCAAAACGGGCATGAACCTCTTCCTTAACTTGACGAAGGGAATGAATCACTATGTCTTGGGGCAAAAATTGATTGAGTTGGTAGACTAAATGCTGTAAAGTTTCTTGACTGAGTTCTCCGTCAAAGTGAGCAAACATTTGACGTGCATGCACACCAGAATCAGTTCTTCCTGCTGCCAACAAAGGTGTCGTTACTTTCAACAGAGTGCCAAGTGCATGTTCTAATATTTCTTGCACAGAAACCGCATTAGGCTGGCGTTGCCATCCATGGTAGTTCGTCCCTGCATAAGAAAATTCTAAAAAATACCGCACTATTTAATTTCTGTATCTAACAAAGATACTTTGAATTTCTTGTAGTCACAATGAATGGATTGAAAGGAATCAATCTATAGTCCCACTTTTGTTTTCTGCTTCTCAGATTATGTCCATAGGTTCAGAAAATAAGCAATTAAGCATTGTAATAATTACAACCACTTAAGTAATTTAGTTGTGAAGTGCACTTTCCACTCCTAATCGATAGGAATCCAAACCAAAACCAATAATTAGGCCTTTAGCTACAGGAGTAATATAAGAAGTGTGTCTAAAATCTTCACGTGCAAAGGTGTTTGAAATATGAATTTCAATCACGTTACTTTCAATACTCTTAATTGCATCCCCTATTGCTACAGAGGTGTGCGTGTATGCCCCTGCATTTAATAAGATAGCGTCTGAAGAAAATCCAACCTCATGTAGACGATTGATCAGCTCTCCCTCTACATTGGATTGAAAATAATCAAAACTCACTGAAGGAAATTGTTTTTTAAGGGTCTCATGATAGGCCTCAAAGGTTTGGTATCCATACACTGTTGGCTCGCGAGTACCTAAAAGATTTAAGTTGGGACCGTTGATGATACTGATCTTCATTTTTATTATTTTAGTAAAAGTATAGAAATTAGATTTATTTCCCTAAAAACAAATGCTGTGAATTGGAAACAAGCCCTAGCGGATTATAGAATGTACCTGAAGATTGAAAGAGGGCTTTCAGAAAATTCCATACAGAATTACACCTTAGATGTACTTGCCCTTCAGCATTTTTTAAAAAATGAAAAAATTGAGGAGTCTCCTGAAAACTGTAGCTTAGACACTGTTCAGAAATTCATTTATGAAACTGCAAAAATTTTGAGCCCGCATACCCAAGCGAGACGCCTATCAGGTTTGCGTAGTTTTTTTGACTATTTAATCTTTGAATCTTACAGAACGAACAACCCCACCGATCTCATTGAAACACCTAAATTAGGAAGAAAGCTTCCTGATGTATTAAGTTTAGATGAAATTAAACTGATGCTTAATCAAATTGACCTGGGACATCCACAGGGGCACAGAAATCGAGCGATAGTAGAAACACTCTACGGAAGTGGAATTCGGGTTTCAGAATTAACAAACTTAAGTCTCTCCAACCTCTTTTTTGAAGAAGACATGATACGGGTGAGTGGAAAAGGAAATAAACAAAGGCTTGTTCCCATGGGGAGTATCACAAAAAAATATTTAGAAATATACATTAAGGCATCCCGTTTTCACCTCAAAATCAATCCCAAAGATCAAGATGTAGTTTTTTTGAATCGAAGAGGAAATCGGTTAACACGTCAAATGATTTTCACCCTCATTAAACAATTAGCAGTAAAAGCTAACATTCAAAAAAAAGTAGGCCCCCACACCTTTAGACATTCTTTTGCCACTCATTTATTGGAAAATGGTGCAGATTTAAGAACGATACAAATATTAATGGGACACGAAAGTATAACCACTACAGAGGTTTATACTCATTTAGACACTCAACACCTTCGGTCTGTTGTGGAACGTTTTCATCCTAGAGCAAAATTTTAGTCAATTACCAATCGGAAACCTTCTCCATGGATATTTAAAATCTGAACTTTCTCATCCGCACTTAAATACTTTCTGAGTTTAGCGATATAGACATCCATACTTCTTGATGTAAAATAATTGTCATCCCGCCATATTTTATTCAGAGCAATATCACGTGGTAATAGGTCATTTATATGAAGGACTAAGAGACGTAATAATTGATTCTCCTTAGGAGAAAGTTTGATAGGGTTATCTGTTTTATAGGACAAAAGACGAAGTTTAGAATTAAATTTAAATCCACTAAACTCAAACTCAAACTCATCGCTATTAGTGAGTGCTGGAGCATTTTGTCTACTCAATACCGCTTTTATTTTTGCTAATAAAACGTCAGAGTCAAACGGTTTGGTGAGATAATCATCTGCCCCAATTTTAAATCCTTTTAATACGTCCTCTTTTAGATTCTTGGCGGTCAAGAAAAATATGGGGACTGAATCATTCTTTTCTCTAATTTCTTTTGCTAGAGTAAATCCATCCTTGTAAGGCATCATCACATCGAGAATACACAAATCAAAATCATCCTTTTTGAATTTTTCAAAACCTTCAATTCCATTTTTTGCTAGGGTAATATCGTAATCGTTAATGATTAAATATTCTTTTAAGATGCTTCCAAAATTTGGATCATCCTCTACTATTAATATTTTTTTATTTGAATCTTTCATAAGTTTAAGTTGAGGCATTTTTAATTAATTTATCATTAGGGAAACTAATACTAAATGTAGTGCCTACATCTTTTTTACTTTCCAAGTTAATTGTCCCCTTATGAAGGTCAACAATACGTTTTACATAAGCCAATCCCAATCCATGCCCTTTGGTATTATGAATATTTCCTGAACTTGCTCTATAAAATTTTTCGAAAATTTTCTTTTGAATGCTTGGACTCATTCCAATTCCATTGTCTTTTACCCTCAATACAAAATACGAGTCTTCATTAAGGGTTTCTATGATAACTTCAGGGGTGTTTTCACAATATTTTAAAGCATTATCTAAAAGATTGATCACAATATTGGTCAAATGACTTTTATTTCCAAACACCACACTATTAGTTGCCTTTAAATGGGTTTTCAACTGTCCTGATTTACTTTTTAAAATCAAATCAATATGATGAATGGAATCATTAATGATATCATGTAAATCTAATGATGTTTTTTGAATAGGCTCATTACTTCGTTCAAGTTGAGAAATCCTCAAAACACTTTCTACTTGTGTTAACATTCTGCTGTTTTCTTCTCGTATCATTTTTACATAACGAGCAACTTTTTCTGGTGCTTCAATTGATTTAGGATTAGATATTGCATCCAAAGCAAGATTAATTGTTGCTATTGGTGTTTTAAACTCATGCGACATATTATTAATAAAATCTGTTTTAATCTCTGAGATTTTCTTTTGATGAATAATTTGATATAACGCACTACTAGAAACCAAAACAATAAAAAGGGTAAGAAAAAGAGTCAACCCTCCAACACCTAAAATTGATGAAAACACGTATTGGTCCTTTTCTGGAAAAGAAATAACCAATTCATATTTTCCTAAGCCATTTTGATCCATAAATATGGGGGTTGTGTATCGAAATCCTTCCTGCTCTTCAGCATAATTATTAGATTTTATTTTCGTTGACAGACCATCATTATAAATTCCAAACTCATATGAGGTTACAATCTTTTTCGCATCAAATTCTCGTTTCAAAACAAAATCCAATTCATCCACATTTAAACGCTTATGAATTGGAATGTTGGCAGTGTAGCTCATAAATGCTGACCGTATACGCTGATTGGCTATATTCATGCGATCCACGGTTTTAATTTTTTCTATAGAACTTGCAATATTGTTTTCTCTATCAAAAACATCATTTTTATTGATGATCGTAGTGCTTTTTAGCTGTTTAACATCAGTTAATCTACTAATGCTATCCCCTAGTTTTGGATCTAAATAGGGAGTAACATTGTAATCTTCTTCAAGTATTCCAAAGGCATAATAGGAAAATAAATTATTCGTTTTATCCTCGTCTAAAAACAAGAAAAGATTGGCTAAACTGGCATCATCTGGAGTATCTAAAGAATCGATTAAGCTCTCATACTTGGTGATATAATCCTTCAATTCACGTTCTTGAATCTCTTTTGCAACAATCTGTAATGACTGTTGAACCGCCAGCGAAAACTCTTTTTCTTTATCATTCCATGCAGAATATATCCAATACCCTTGCAATACAACAATTCCCAAAATAGAAATTATCATAAAGCTAACTAAAGAAATAAATAAGGTTTTCTTCATATTTTAAACTAACCCATGCTTAGGGTTCTTTTTCTGTGATACAAATTTCATTTTTTTAAGCCAAAAAAAATCCCAAAAGTATGTTAATCCTTAGCCTTTATTTTTTAGCAGCTTCAAAATTTTCTTTGCTTCTTCTTTTGCTACATCAAGGTATTCATTTTGGATGACATAGTCAGAAAGCTTTTCTTTTTCATCATCTAGCCATTGGTGTTCCATTCTAGCTCTTAATTGCGATTCAGTACTTTGATCACGATCAATTAATCGCTGTATCCTTAGTGCCAAAGGGGCGCAAACTAAAATTATCTCGTCACACTCTTTGTAGCCTCCCGATTCAAATAAAATAGCAGCTTCTTTTATAACAAATGGGGCTGTTGAATGTTTTATTTTAAAGGCCTCAAAAGATTCAGCCACAGCGGGATGAACTATAGAATTCAGTTTTTTTAATACTTCTGAATCACTAAAAACATGGGCAGCAAGTCTAGCTCGATCTAATTTTCCTTCCTTAAAATAAAAATGAGAACCAAAATCTTGGATAATTTTCTTTTTTAATGATGAATTCAGCAACTCTTTTCCAACAGTGTCTGAGTCAAAACAGGGAACTCCCTGAGAAGAGAACCATTCTCTGATAGTACTTTTACCACTCCCAATTCCACCGGTTAAACCTATAACTTTCATTTTCGTATCAAATAGTTAACACTCTTTGGTTCCCAAATTACATTTTTCACTTGATTAGGTTGCTTGATTAATTGCAAAGGGAGTTCCCTACTTTGATTATTATTAATATTCGTATAATCGACGACTAAGCTAAAATCGGAAGCCTTAATACCATTAAAAATAGCTAATGGAAGTATGGCTTTGAGGGTCACATTTGGAGGAAATAACTTTACTCTTATGTCTTTTGGTAAGTTTATTAGTGTCACAGGCAGAGAAAATTCTTTTTCAGAATACCGTGAAATCTTCTGTTCAATTTGAACAGAATCCATATCAAATTCAAGGAATTGAATCGGCTTTAGCTTCACTTTCTTGCTAAAGTCTTGGTGAGCATCTACTAGTTCTAAAGAAGTAGTAAAAATTTGATTAAGGGTGTCTAAAACAGCCTTTGAACCTCTAACCCAAATACTGTCAGGAATACTAATAGCCTCGTTGTCATAAAGATATCCTGGTCTCATTTTAATAAATGTTCTTGGAAAAACTTTAACTTTCCTAGCGGACAATCTATTAAATTCAAGTTGTATTTTTTCTGTATTGATTACATTTAACTGAGTATTATCAAATAAATGTTGACGAATAGTAAAACGTTGTCTTTCAATAGAAATCAAAGCCATTCCTGTTGTAAAATCTGATTCTCTTAATTCCAACTGAAGGGCATTTTTAAACAAACGATACCATAAGATTTCAATACCACTTGCAGTAATGGACAAATTTATCTTTGCTTTATCTTCATTCAAGATGATACCCTTTGGGATAGTACTCCAAACTACTGAAAAATCTTGCTCAACCTGGTAAGTGTTAGATAATTTAGTACTCACCCAGAAACTTAAAGAAAGAAGAACAAACAGCAAAAAAAAACGAAAACGTCCTTGAGATGGAAATCGTTCTAAAATCGTTTCAAAACGTTTTGTTTTTGATTGCATAATGCTTGATTCAAACTAAAGGCATCAAACAGTTATAGTGCGTCAATAATATCTTGACTTACCCCAACATTTGAGAAACCTCCATCATGAAATAAATTCTGTAGAGTAATTTTACGTGTATAGTCTGAGAATAAAGAAACCGTATAATCTGCGCACTCTTTTGCAGTTGCATTACCTAATGGGGACATTTTCTCAGCATACTTAAGAAAACCGTCCAATCCTTCAACTCCTTTTCCTGCTGTTGTTAATGTAGGAGACTGAGAAATGGTATTCACACGAACTTTCTTATCTTTTCCAAAGAAATAACCGAAACTACGTGCTATGGATTCCAAATACGCTTTGTTATCAGCCATATCGTTGTAATTTGGAAAAGTACGCTGTGCCGCGATGTATGAAAGAGCCACGATACTCCCCCATGGATTCATTGCATCTTTTTTGTAAAGACATTGCATTAATTTGTGAAAAGAGACTGCAGAAACATCCCATCCCTTTGCCATCCAATCGTGGTTTAAATCGGTATAGTGTTTCCCTTTTCGAACATTTACTGACATTCCTATTGAGTGGAGTACAAAATCGAGTTTCCCGCCAAGAGTTTCTTGTGCCTCATCAATTAAAGCATTTAGATCTTCTATGTTTGTTGCATCAGCAGCAATTACCTTAGATCCTGTTTTTTCTGCCAATGTATTGATTGTTCCCATACGGAGTGCAACGGGAGCGTTGGTAAGGACAAAAGTACCTCCAGCATCGGCAACTGACTCAGCTGTTTTCCAAGCGATAGATTGATCATCTAAAGCACCAAAAATAATTCCTTTTTTCCCTTCTAAAATTTTGTGTGTCATCTGTTAAATTTTGTGTTCAAAGATACATTTAATTCATTAATTGTTTTGCGTGTGCAATAGCAGTTGGCGTTATTTGATTTCCAGACAACATCATTGCAATTTCCTCAATGCGCGCTTCTGATCCTAAGGAGATAAGTTGAGAACGTGTTTGTCCGTTTTCATTTACTTTTTGCACTTTAAAGTGATGATTCCCTTTTGCTGCAACTTGTGGTAAATGAGTTATGGTAAGTACCTGAAGCTGGTTTGATAGCGCAATCATAAGGTCGGCTACACTATCTGATATTTTACCAGATACTCCCGTATCAATCTCATCAAAAATAAGGGTAGGCAATTTTTTGTACCGTGATAAAATAGATTTGATCCCCAACATAATCCGAGATAATTCCCCTCCTGAGGCTACTTTTTTCAATAAATTAAATTGGCTTCCTTTGTTTGGACTAAATTGAAATGAAATTATATCGGTTCCATTTGCTAAAAAGCGATCAGAGGAAAGAAACTCAATTTTAAAAATAGCATCAAGCATCCCCATTTTCCCTACTAAACTTTTTAATTCTATTTCAATAACAGTAGCCGCTTGCTTTCTGTTTTTAGAGAGTAATTGAGCAATTTTTTTTAGTTCATCTTCAATCTTACTTATTTTATTCGAAAGCGTCTCTAAGGTACTGTCTATATCCATGGTAGCCTGAAGTTCTTTCTCTAAAGTATTTTTTACTTCTACTAACTCCTCTATAGTCATTACTTTATGTTTTTGAAATAAGGTATTAATAAGATCTAACTCGCTCTGTAATTGCTCCAACTCTTTTGGATTAACCTCTAACGTTTCGAGAAGACGTTTGCATTCATCCAACAAATCTTCTGATTCAACTGCAAGTCCCTTCATGCGTTCACTTAAAGAAGAAAACTGACTTGATTTTTGAGTCAACCCTTGACTAAGCACATTCAATCGCAATATTTGATCAAATACCCCTGTAGTTTCATTTTCAAATAACTGAATACATTCTGCCAAATTAGATTGCAAATATTCTACATGAGAAAGCGAATCGATTTTCGATTCCATTTCCGAAAAAATATTCGGATTTAATACTACCGAATCCAATTCATCAAACAAAAACTGCTTTAATTCAAGTGCGTCTTGGGATTGATTTTTTTGATTTAACCAATACCTATATTCTTCAGAGGTTTCCTTAAAAAAATTTAGTAGCTCTGAATACTTTTCTAAATGCAAATTATTTTTACCCAAAGCATCTAAAACCTCAAATTGACGTTCATTTTCAAGTAATGACTGGGTATCATTCTGAGAGTGGATATCAATAAGTCTATTGCCGATTTGCTGAAGAATAGTGAGAGAGACTGGACTGTCGTTGATAAATGCTCTAGACTTTCCCTGTGGAAGAATTTCACGACGTAAAAATGTTTCTTCTTCATAATCAAGGTCGAGGGATTCGAACAGTGACTCTAATTCATATGTCCTCAAATCAAAGGTAGCCTCTACAATACATTTTTTAGTTGGATCTAATAAACTGGACATCTCCGCACGTTTACCCAAAACAAGAGAAAGTCCACCCAATAGAATTGATTTTCCTGCCCCTGTTTCCCCTGTAATACATGTCATTCCCTCTAAAAAAGTGACCTCTAAATGTTCAATAAGAGCAAAGTTTTGTATTTGTAGATGCGTTAACAAGGCAATTTTGTTGGTTAATAATTTGATGGAAAGATACGGATATTCTAAAAAATTAAGCCTTGATTTGTTTCCATCTTGCACCGAAAAAAGGAGCTATTTTTTTTAAAATTTCTTCTGTTTCTTTAAAATCAACTTTTGGGCCTTCTTGAAAAAGATTAACAATCTCTTCAACCTTAGCATCAAAAAACATTTGAATTAGAAAGTTATTGGGTCTTCTTTTATTTAAGGGTTCCAGTTGATTGAGTGCACTCATAAGGCTTTTTTTTCCTTCTAAAGGATTTTCTGTCATGGTATCCAATCCTTTACGATGATAATCATACAAGGTTTGTCTAAATTCTCGGAACGTATTGGATCGCAAAGCATCAATTAACCAAAATCGATTTCGAGTTCCATCTGAAGGTTTCCATCCTTTCCCAGAAGAAGTTTGAGCTAAATTAACAACTTGCAAAGCACTTTCGTAAAATGGTGTTCCGCCTTTTTGAGAAAAACTATCTGCATCCATTCCAATGATTATATATGCGTAATAACTAATCAATGAAATCAAATTGGACTCAAAACTAGATTGATTGAAAAAAAGGGGCTCAAATTCTTGATATGAAAAGACAATGTCTTTGTCCAAAAAATTTAAAATGGGACTATCATAATTGGTGTCAAAAACAGGGCGTTGGGACTGAACTTGAAGTGTTGCTTCAAATTGACCATTATTGTAGCGTGTTAGGTTGAATACAAATGAACAAGTAATTTTTTCCTGATTCAAGTATGACTCTCCGGTCCAAACCTGAGTATTTATAAGCTCGTTTATAGAACGTTCAAGAGTTTTGAATACTTGTTGATTTGTTTGATTAACCAAATCAGAATTCACAATAACCTGAGCATTGAGCTCTTGTGCATGGGATGTTCCAATGGAAAAAAATAAAGACAGAATTAATAAGTTACGTATCATGAGGTAAGATTTGATCGAAAATAGCTTGGGCGCATGCATATTTTGATTGGAGTGGAAAAGTTTGAATGCTTTTGTCTGCGTGTATAAAAGTAATTTTATTGGTCGAAACAGAAAATCCAGCTCCTGAATCTTGGAGAGAATTTAATACGATACCATCTAGATTCTTTCTTTCAAGTTTCCCTTTGGCGTTATCCAATTCATTTTCTGTTTCAAGAGCAAAACCCAGTAGATATTGTTTTTTCTTGTTAGCACCCATATACGCAAGTATATCTTGGGTGGGAACCAAATTAAGAGTGACTTGATCAGTTTTCTTTTTAATCTTTTGTTCAGCTTCAACCTCAGGCTTGTAGTCGGCTACAGCTGCTGCAGCTATAGCGATATCTGCTTGAGAATAGCTGTTTTTTACTGCTTCAAACATCGCTTTGGCGCTAACGACTTTTTCAACTTTAATTGTTGGATATTCTATTTTTTCTGAGGTAGGGCCGGATATTAGTGTGACTTCTGCTCCTAATTGGGCTGCAACTTCAGCCAATGCAAATCCCATTTTTCCAGAAGCATGATTTCCTATAAAACGTACAGGATCAATTGCCTCATAAGTAGGGCCCGCAGTGATTAATATTTTTTTATTCTTTAATGGCAAATTAGGGTTGAAAAAGTCAATTAAGTGGGTGACAATCGTTTCGGGTTCCAACATGCGTCCTTTTCCTTCTAGTCCACTTGCTAAAAAACCTTCACCCACAGGCAACACTTTGTTTCCATAGGAAGTTAAAGTCTCCATGTTCTTTTGATTGGAAGGATGAGCAAACATATCTAAATCCATTGCTGGAGCAATAAAAACAGGACATTTAGCTGAAAGGTAAACCGCAAGGAGTAGGTTGTTACAACGTCCCTGCGCCATTGCAGAGAGGGTATTGGAAGTGGCTGGAGCAACAAGAAAGGCATCAGCCCAAAGGCCTAATTCAACATGATCGTTCCACAGTGGATTATCTTGATCTGTAGCGGTAAAAGTAGAAAGGACAGGGTTTTTTGATAAAGTCGCTATGGTTAATGGCGTAACAAAGTCTTTAGCCGAAGGCGTCATAACAACTTTTACTTCAGCACCGTTTTTAACCAATTCGCGAACTAACAAAGGAGTTTTATAAGCGGCAATTCCTCCCGAAATTCCGAGTAAAATCTTTTTACCGCTCAACAAACTCATGGTTAGCTATTGGGTTCTTCTGTGTTACGGTGGTAAATCTTTTCATTCAACCACTCCTCCACTGCTAATGCATGCGGTTTAGGTAAACGCTCATAAAAACGAGAGACCTCTATCTGCTCTTTGTTTTCAAAGATTTCTTCTAAACTATCATTGTGAGTTGCGAATTCTTCCAACTTTTCGTGCAATTCCTTTTTAATATCCAAATTGATTTGAATAGAACGTTTGGCAATAATTGCTAAAGCTTCGTATATATTTTCTGTCGGTGCTTCAAGTTTATTTCGATCGTAGGTCTTTGAATTTAAGGCAGCATTTGATTCTCTATACTTTGTCATAATTTTATTTTGAGAGGGTTTTAATGGTCTTTTTTAACTTTTCTAATTCTTTTTTTACCGTGGTCATTTTATTCTCCAATTCTTCGAAAAACAAAGTCTCTGGGTAATAACGTAAAATAACATCGTATTGTTGTTGTAATTCCACCAAACGATCCATTTTTTTTGAAAAAACACTATTGACCGCAATTTCGTAGGAAGCTTTGAACTTATTGTATAAAGCCGCTTCTCTAAACTTTGTCCCTGGATAACCAGCAATAAAGTTTTCACTGGCTTTGATTGCAGAACGATAATCTCTGATGGTGAAATATTGTTTGGCAATTTCAAAATCTTTTTGCTCCAACTTTTCCTGCAATTCTGATATCATTTGATTTGCTTCAGAAATGTACTCTGAATTGGGGTATAAGTTGATAAACACCTGAAGTTTTTCGATGGCAGTATACGTATCCTCTTGATCTAAACTATACTTTGGTGAAGAAAAATAATAACTTTTAGCAGCCTTGAAAGTAGCTTCTTGAATTCTGTCACTCTTGGGGTAGGACTTTATAAAACTCTCGTATTGGTAAGCTGCTAGATAGTAACTCTTTGTTTGAAAATAAGAATCCGCAAAAAAGAAGATAATACGCTGAGCCTGAGGTTTTCCCCTGTACTTTGAAATAATCTGATCCAATAAACGGTTAGCCTTGCGGTATTCACCGCTATTGTAATATACTTCTGCTTGCTTATATTTTTCAGAAGTATCGTCACTATTCAATAGCTTCTGATACTCATTACAAGAAATGAATGTTGAGATCAACATCATTATTATCAAGATTGAAAGCGGTTTTAAATTCATCCTGCGAAAGTACTAAATCTCGATGACATTGGAAATAATTATTCCAAAGACAATGTTAAAGTATTAGATTGACGATTAAAGGCTATGTAAGGAGGCCTCTAAAAACTTTTGAAGACGTTCGTGAAGTTCTGAAGTAGCTTCAACTAGAGGAAGTCTAACTACTTTAGAGCACAATCCCATTGACTGTAAGAGCGCTTTGATTCCCACTGGATTACCTTCTTCAAAAATAAGGTTAATTACGTCAAGTAATTGATAATGTAATCCGTAAGCTTTTTTCAAATCTCCTGACTCCACATAATGCATCATTTCTTTTAGGGGCACGGGAAGCGCGTTACCTAATACAGATATTGTTCCAACTGCTCCAGCCAATAACATTGGCAAGGTAAGTGCGTCGTCTCCTGAAATTACTTGAATATGAGGAGCACAATCTTTTAACATTTGTTGGGCTTGATCCATACTGCCACTCGCATCTTTGATCGCAATTATATTCTCAACTTCTTCAGACAAACAAATAAAAGTAGTGGGCTCTACGTTACTTCCAGTTCTAGAAGGGACATTATATACAATAATTGGTAACGGACTGGCCTCTGCAACATGTTTGAAATGCTGGAAAATTCCTTCCTGAGTAGGCTTATTATAATAAGGAGAGACAGATAATATCGCTTGAAAAGGACTTAGATCTGTAGATTGAATTTCAGCAATCACTTTTGCAGTATTATTCCCACCAATGCCAATGACTAAAGGAATTTTATTTTGATTGGCGAAAACTACTTCTTTAATAAGTGCTTTCTTCTCCGAATCAGTTAGTGAAGTTACTTCTGCAGTAGTTCCTAATACAACAAGATAATCTGCTCTACCTGTAATAATGTTTTCAACGATTCCTGGGATTGCCCCAAAGTCAATTTCCCCATTCTCTTTAAAAGGAGTAACCATAGCAACTCCAATTCCTTTTAAGTCCATTACACTTTCTTTAAAATTGTTTTCAGATATTTAGAAGCATTAGAAAGAAACAACTGGGTCTCTTTAGGGTTGATGGCCAAGACTAAATCATTCAACTTATGATTTGCATTTGAAAAACCTAATCGAAATTTCGCTTTACAAAACGTACTCATATAAGAGAGTAATAAATTCTGCTCATCAAAATAGTTTATCAATAAATCAAACTCATCCTGAAAAAGCGAAGTGAGATCTTGATTTATGTTTCCCCAAAAACCTACAGCATCACTAGAACAATAAACTCTGTTAGTTATCATTATATTTTCTGCTTTTGAGTCATTGTGACTAAATACTACTAATGTTATATTTTGGATTGGAATTTTAAATTCTTCAGAAAACGTCAAAAACAATTGTTCGTAAACCTCGTACTCTTGAGGCAGTAAAACAATCATAGTTTTAAACTGTTTTAAGTTCTTTTTCGAAAACGATGCCAAAGAGTACAACTGCTTTTCGAGTCGGTAACGTAAAATATAATTAGATAAAATTCGAACCATGATACAAGTACAATATTAGGTAAACAATTAGTTGTTGCATAAAAAATAAACATAATGTGTTATTTTTTATAAAAATGTTATAAATGTAACAATCACTAGAGGGTTTGCTTAAAAGCTTGATAGGAATTCTCATCCAAAATGGTGATACCAAACTTAATCGCTTTCTCTTTTTTGGAGGGACCCATTCCTTCCCCTGCTACAAGATAATCTATTTTGGAGGAAACTGAACTTACTATTTTACCCCCTAAAAATTCAATTTCTGCTTTTAGATCTTCTCTAGAAAATGCTTCGAAGACACCTGAAACAACAAATTTTTTCCCCAAAAATGCCTCGTTAATATCACGTACAGGAGCGATAGACTCCAATTGAAGCCCAAAATCTTTCAAGGCCTGTACAAGCTTTCTATTTTCAGGTTGAACAAAATACGCTACAACACTCTGCGCTATTCTATCCCCTATCTCATCTGTATTGGTCAATGCTACAATACTCGCCTCTGCCAATTGATCGATAGAGCCGAATTCTTCAGTTAATTTTTTTGCAACAGTTTCTCCTATAAATCGAATTCCAAGACCGAATAACACTTTAGCAAAAGGTTTCTCTTTTGATTTTTCAATACCCTCCAATAAATTAGTTACTGACTTTTCTGCCATTCGTTCTATGGGAAGAATCTGCTCTTTTCTTAATCGGTATAAATCATCGATTGAGTTTAGCAGGCCTTCTTTGTAAAGAAGGCTTACAGTTTCTCCTCCTAAGCCTTCTATATCCATGGCTTTGCGACCAATAAAATGTTGTATTTTTCCAATCTGTTGTGGAGGACAATTGAGGTCATTCACACAATAATGCTGAGCTTCTCCTTCTTCTCTTTGCAATGGGCTATAACACTCAGGACAATGTTCAATAAATACGACTCTATCTTCTAAGCTTCCTCTGTTTAATGGATCGATACCAGTTATTTTTGGAATAATCTCACCCCCTTTTTCAACAAAAATAAGATCACCAATTCTCAGATCTAACTTTTGAATTTGATCTGCATTATGAAGCGAAGCTCTCTTTACTGTTGTTCCAGAAATTAAAACAGGCTCAAGTTGAGCTACTGGAGTCACAACGCCTGTTCTTCCTACTTGATATTGTACATCGTTAAGTCGTGTAGACGCCTGTTCTGCCTTGTACTTATAGGCTATCGCCCAACGTGGCGCTTTCGAAGTAAAGCCTAGTTCGTCTTGCTGAAAAAGACTGTTTACTTTAATAACTATTCCATCAATCTCAAATGGAAGAGATTTTCTCTTTTGCTCCCATGAGGTTATAAAATCAAATACTGCATCAATGGAATTGACTTTTTCTGCTGATTCAGGAACCATAAAACCCCACTCTCTTGCTTTTGTTAATGCCTCAAATTGAGAGCTCACTGGGAGCGAATCTCCTGCCAAAGAATACAAAAAACAAGTCAAGGGTCTGTCAGCAACAATACGACTATCCTGAAGCTTTAAACTTCCTGAAGCTGTATTCCTTGGATTCCTATACAAGGGCTCTCCCAACGCTGCACGTTGTTCATTCATTTTGTGAAAACCCTCCCAGGGTAAAAGAATTTCTCCACGTATTTCAAAAAATTTTGGGAAATCAGCTTTTAATTTTAAAGGAATTGTCTTGATTGTTTTTACATTGGTTGTGATATTGTCTCCTTGCACTCCATCTCCCCTTGTAATGGCTTTAACTAAAACTCCATTCTCATAAGTCAAACTGATTGATGCCCCATCAAATTTCAACTCACAAGTGAATTCTATTTGAGCTTCCTCTCCAAGGGCTTTTTTTAAACGTTCTTCCCATTGCAGCAACTCCACTTTTGAATAGGTGTTGGACAAAGAATACATAGGATGTTTATGAGGTACTGTTTCAAAGGATTTTGTGATTCCACCCCCAACTCGCTTTGTTGGAGAATTAGGATCTGAAAGATCTGGATATTTTTTTTCTAGATCCTGTAAAGTTTGTAATAATTGATCAAATTCATAGTCACTAATCATGGGTTCATCCAGAATGTAATAGCGATGATTATGATCATGCAATTCCTGACGCAAAGTCTCAATTTGATTTTTAATTTCTTCCATATTCCTTTTTTTGAACCTTGAGCATTCTCATTTTATCAAAAATATCTTTTCGTTCCTCTACCGTATACATCTCATAGGATAATATAAGATTTTTCATCTCAGTTAAAAAACGAGGATTAATTTCAAAATAAATCAACCCCTTTTTCACAAGATGGCTCATTCCATACTCTAATATTGATCTGTAATATATTAATGGATCCTCTTCTGGAACAAACAAAGCTAAATGAGGTTCATGCTTTAATACATTTGGTTTCATTTCAATTTGTTCACTAGGCGTTATATATGGAGGATTCGAAACAATAATATTTACCTTCAAGTCCAGCGACTCAAGATTTAGAATATCCTGTTTTATAAATTTCACTTGAGCATTATTTTCAAAAGCATTTTGAATCCCAACCTCCAAAACTGTAGGATCAACATCTACAGCAAACACCTCAAATTTGGTTTGCTCCTTTGCTAGAGCAATAGCGATACATCCACTTCCAGTTCCACAATCCAATACTGTTTGGTTTTGTGATAATTCATTATGATCTTCCAAAACCCAACTGACCAACTCTTCGGTTTCTGGTCTTGGTATCAGAACTGATTTATTTACCTCTAGCATCAGATCTCTGAAATAACTTTTACCTATGATATATTGTAGTGGTTTTTCCGAGAGGAAATGTTCTAATACTTTTCCTAATTGGTCTTCTTGACTTTTATTAAAATCACGATGAGGATCTAAAGCAAAAGCAGTAGGATCAATCTTAAAAAATGATTTTAAGATTGTTTTAAAATAAAAATCAATTTCTTTTACTTCAAAAAGCGGTTTCAATTCCTTTCTAAAAAGAGATCTCCCTTCTAAATATGTCATGCCAATGCTTTTGTCATCCATATGGGACAAGAACAATGGCCAGTGTTTCCCATGGGATGATTGATATAATCAAAACCTACTTTCTTATATAATTTTTGAGCAGCTTCCATATTAGGCATGGTTTCAATATAACACAGTTCAAAAGAATAAGATCTAGCAAAATCTAGACATTTTTGAATCATAGAACAACCAAGTCCTTTTCCTCTAGCTGCTGCTGTAAAATACATTTTTTGTAGTTCACAAACCTTATCCTCTCCTCCTTTTAAAGGAGCAATTCCAGCACCTCCTAAAATGTTATTTCCGTCAGTCAGAACGTAATAAATTGCTCTTGGATCTGCGTAGGCTTCAAACATAGCATCAAGTTCTTTATCTTCATAGGCGGTACCCGTTTTTGGTACACCTAATTCAATCAATACAGATCGAATTGCAATGGCAAGGAGTGAATTGTCAGAAGCTTTAATGGGTCGAATGTGCATTCCTTAAATTTTGTTCTAAATTTACAGGCAATTTTGATTTACAACCACAAAAAAAACAAATTTATTTTCACCAAGATTTGAACAAAGAACAAGATATACTGTATATGCGTCGCTGTCTTGAGCTAGCAAAAAAAGGCATCGGAGCCACTTCACCTAATCCAATGGTCGGTTGCATAATAGTTCGTGAAGATAAAATCATTGGAGAGGGTTGGCACAAAAAAGCTGGAACCCCACATGCAGAAGTGAATGCAATTCATGACGTAAAAAATAAAGCCTTACTAAAAGATGCTACCCTATATGTTAACCTAGAGCCATGCAGTCATTTTGGAAAGACACCGCCTTGTTCTGATTTAATAATTCAACATCAAATTCCAAGAGTTGTAATTGCTTCATCAGATCCAAATCCTCTTGTTTCGGACAAGGGGATTAAAAAACTAAAAGATGCAGGATGTGAGGTTGTAACAAAAGTTCTACAAGATGAAAGTGATTTTTTAAACCGTCGTTTTTTTACATTTCACAAGAAAAGACGTCCCTATATCGTATTAAAATGGGCTCAAACTTTAGATTCCTTTATTGCTCCCCTATTTGAAAAAAAAAATAAAGGTAAAATCTTTTGGATTTCGAATAAGATTTCTAAACAACGGGTGCACCAATGGCGTGGAGAAGAAACAGCAATATTAGTGGGAGTTCAAACAATTATTCAAGATAATCCACAACTCACTACAAGAGATTGGGAAGGAAAAAATCCTCTCCGACTTATAATTGATCCCAACGCTAGAACTCCTCCTGAGTCACTAATTCTGTCAGATAAAGAACCCGCTGTCATTTTTTCAAAAGAGCAAGTAGGTTTTCCAAATCAAAAAAAAGAACAAGTCATTATTACTCCTTTCAATTTAAAAGGCATAATGGATTATTGTTTTGAAAACCAAATACAATCGTTACTTGTTGAAGGAGGGCTCCACACGATCCAAAACTTTATTGATGAAAACTTATGGGATGAAGCACGAGTGTTCTCAAATGATAAAAAATTAAAGCAAGGGATTGATGCTCCACAAATAAAAAAAGCACTGTCTCACTCAGAAAAAATTGATTCTGATCTGTTAACCTATTATTTTAACTGAATTTTTCAAGTAAAAACTTAGGACATCTCATAGGACGTTTTGTATTAGGTGATAAAAAAGCGAGAACAGTGGATCCTATACAAATTATTTCATCCTTTTGATTAACAATTACATACTCAAATTCAAGTGTTGCTTTTGGAAGATTTTTTAACTTAACAATAACTTCAAATTCATCTCCATAATACAATGGCGCTTTATATGCCAAAGAGCCACTTACGACTGGCATTAAAATACCTTGTTGCTCCATTTCAGCATAAGATACACCCATAGAAGTGAGCCACTCAAGCCTTGCCAACTCAAAGTATTTCAAATAGTTGCTATGATGAACAAATTGCATTTGGTCTGTCTCTGAATAGCGAACTGTAATCTTTCCTGTCTTATATTCCATAAAACCTTACTTTAGTCATTTAGTGAGAAATAAATAATTTCCTATCGAATAAGAAGAGTCAGAATATCCAAAAAAAAAAGTTATAATTCAATAGGTAATTCGTTTTTTTTTTGGATTTTTTTAATCAATATTTGTAATTAATAACAAAAAACATAAAAACCATAATTTTTAATACAAACCAATTTTAAAAATGAATATTACTGCTTCTTCAGCTTGGACAAACTGCCTAACTTTTATAGAAGATAATATTCCTCCTCAAGCATTTAAAACATGGTTTAAACCCATTGTTCCAGTAAAATTGAGCGATAATATATTAACAATTCAAGTTCCCAGTAAATTCTTTTATGAATGGCTAGAGGAACATTACGTGAAATTATTAAAAACAGCCCTACAAAGAGAATTAGGCAAAGAAGCTCGTTTGTTGTACGCCATTAGAATGGAAAATACTTTTGGAAATAAAGCACCCTTTACTGAGAAAATTCCAAGTAGCAATCGCGCAGGAGTTCTCACTCAAGACGTAGATGCACCTATCAATTCTTATTCAGGAGAATTAAAGAATCCTTTTGTAATACCTGGAATAAAAAACTTACAGATTGAGTCACAGTTAAATCCAAATTACAATTTTGAGAACTTCCTCGAGGGTGATTCCAATCGTTTGGGAAGGTCTGCTGCATTGGCAGTTTCTGCAAAACCAGGAGGAACTTCTTTCAATCCCCTACTCATTTTTGGTGGTGTTGGATTAGGTAAAACCCACCTTGCTCATGCCATAGGAGTTGAAATTAAGGAAAAATATCAAGACAAAACAGTACTCTACATTGCTGCAGAAAAATTTACCCAACAATATATTGAGGCTGTTAAAAAAAATACACGAAATGATTTCATTCATTTCTACCAATTACTAGATGTATTAATTATTGACGATGTACAATTCCTATCGGGGAAAACAGGTACCCAAGATGTATTCTTTCACATCTTCAATCATTTACATCAAAATGGAAAACAGGTAATACTTACCTCAGACAAGGCTCCTGTTGACATGCAGGACATAGAACAACGCTTACTTTCTCGCTTCAAATGGGGGCTATCTGCAGAGTTGCAACTGCCAAACTATGAAACAAGAATTTCCATTTTAAAGAATAAACTATACAGAGATGGTGTCAATATTAATAATGATATCATTGAATACGTTGCTAAAAATATCAAAACTAACGTAAGAGAGTTAGAGGGTGCAATTATTTCATTAATCGCGCAATCATCATTCAACAAAGCAGAAATAACTCTTGAGCTTGCTCAAGAAGTGGTCATGAAGTTTGTCAAAAACACCAAACGTGAAGTTTCGATTGATTACATTCAAAAAGTGGTCTCTGATTATTTCCAAATGGATGTGGAAACGCTTCAATCCAAAACGAGAAGAAGACATATTGTTCAGGCTCGTCAATTGGCAATGTATTTTGCTAAGAAATTCACTAAAGCCTCATTGGCTAGTATTGGAAATCAAATTGGTAAACGAGATCATGCTACGGTTTTACATGCCTGTAAAACAGTTGATAACCTAAGCTTTACAGACAAACAATTCCGCAAATATGTGGATGATCTTAGCCAGAAGCTTACCCTATAAACACTTTTTTTTATGTAAAATGCAAAGATACTCATGGTTTGTTTGGGTAATATTTGTCGTTCTCCATTGGCCCAAGGCATCTTAGAGTCAAAAGTAAAAGACTTACAGATTGAGGTAGATTCTGCAGGAACAGCAGCCTATCACATCGGGAATTCTCCTGACCCAAGGAGTATTGCAGTAGGAAAGAAGTGCAACATTGATATAAGCCGTCAAAAAGCAAGACAATTTTCTCCCTCTGACTTCAAAGCATTCACCCATATTTTTGCAATGGATCGCAGTAACAATGAAAATATAATCGCCAAAACGACTTCAGAAGAAGATGTAAAAAAAGTACGTTTGATCTTAAGTAATCAAAATGATGTTCCAGATCCCTATTACGGCGAAGCTGAAGGTTTCGAAAATTGTTTTACATTGCTAGATGATGCATGTCACCAAATCCTAAACTCATTACATAATGAATCAAGATAATTCTTCCCTGGGTGTACTCTATTTAATCCCAACCCCACTTGGAGACAACTCCCCTCTTGAAGTGCTTCCGCTTTCTGTAAAAAAGACCATTGAAGATCACACTCATTTTATTATTGAAAATAAAAAAGCAGCACGTCAGTTTTTCAAAAAAATAACACCAAATAAAAATCAAGATAAAATAATTCTTTATCCTTTAAACAAATATACAACTCAAGAAGAAATGGAAACCTACTTGGATCCCTGTAAATCAGGAATTTCTATGGGACTTTTTTCAGATGCTGGATGCCCAGGGATTGCCGATCCTGGCGCTGTAA
This sequence comes from Flavobacteriaceae bacterium, assembly GCA_009886625.1. GTDB lineage: Bacteria > Bacteroidota > Bacteroidia > Flavobacteriales > Flavobacteriaceae > MS024-2A. Next base: position 70,970 of record QXZA01000004.1, on the reverse strand, counting down.
TCGTTTCCAAAGCACATCGATTAGGGATTACTGTAAAACCTTTGACAGGTCCTTCCTCACTTGTCTTGGCCCTTATGGCTTCTGGAATGAATGGACAAAATTTTGCATTTAACGGCTACCTACCCATAGAACACAAACAACGAAATCAAAGCATTACTAAATTTGAAAAGAAAGCATTTCGTGAAGAACAAGCACAACTCTTTATTGAAACCCCATATCGAAGTGAGTCTTTATTTAAAGATTTTCTAAAGACATTAGATTCAAACACACGCCTTTGTGTCGCATGTGACCTGAGTTTAAACACAGAGTATATACTAACACTTTCCGTAAAAGATTGGAAGAAAGTAAAACCAAAGCTCAATAAAAGACCTTGTGTTTTTATAATTGAAGGTTCTTTTTAGCGGTAAATCTTTTGCTTGTTAATCCAATTAACATAAATCTTTTTATTCCGATTGTGCTCTGAAAGGTTTTTAGCAAACATATGGAAGCCAGGCTTGGAAGGATCTGCAACAAAAAATAAATAAGAATGTTTTTCAGGATTCAAAACTGCTTCAATGGCTGATAAATCTGGCATGGTAATTGGGCCAGGAGGAAGTCCTTTTACTCTATAGGTATTGTAATGAGAACGAATTTTTAAATCTTTGATTAACACCCGCTTGATGACAAGATCAAAATTTCCAGAAGTTTTCTTCATTGCAAAAATCACCGTGGGGTCAGCTTGTAACTTCATACGTCTTTTAAGACGATTTAAATAAGCTCCAGCTAAACGTGGCTGTTCCGCTCTTTTAGGTGACTCTTTCTGGACAATGGAAGCCAAAATATATACTTCTTGAGGTGTTAAATTCAATGCTTTTGCTTTTGCTCTTCTTGAAGCATTCCAAAATCGTTTATAATACGATAACATTTTTCCTCTAAAAGTTTCTGCAGTAGTATCCCAAAATAAGTCATAAGAATTTGGAAGATAAAGTGACATTGCATTATCAAGAGTAAATCCATTAGCACTTAAAAATTCGGTGTCCTTAAAAGCTGCTATCAAACTTAGACTATCTGCTTCAATTTGTTGAGAAATTCTCCCTGCCAGATCCTCTAAACGCTCTTGATTATTAAAAACAACTTTAACCGTCAAGCGTTTTGATCGAAGCACATTAATTATTTCATTATTTCCAAGCCCTTTATTCAACTTGTATTTTCCGGGCTTTACGTTTTGTGAATAGCCTTTTTTATTGGCTGCGATTTTAAAATTAGCAGTAGATTTCAATAAAGGATCCATCTGAATCATAAGAGAATCTATGGAATCATCCCTGTCTATAAACACATAAGAAAACTCATTTTCAAAAACAGTATTGTCCCAAAAAAAAGTAACATAAAAATTATAGACAAAATAAGAGCCTATCACCACACCTATAATACTTATCCAAACTAAAATCTTTTTTTTATACATCAGTCAAATAGTTTTTGATAAAGAAATTCATCGTGAAATGAATCTTCGTAAAAATTCCATGCTTTTTTGATTCCGATTTTTTGATAGCCACAACTTTCAAAAATATGTAAACTCCTTTTGTTTTCTAGAGCAATATTGGCAAAAAGACAGTGAATATTAAAGTACTCTCGACAATGCGAATCCACCAACTGGAGTCCCTTCTTTCCCAACCCCATTCCTCTATTATCCTTATGAATAACAATCCCTACTCCTGCTCTTCTATGGAGCGGCTCAAAATCAAAAAGATCAACAAAACCCAACAAACTCATTTGTATATCAGAAAGTACATAACGTTTTTGTTTCGCTTGAAAAATATCTTGATGTTGTTGCTCAAGGTAGTCTTTTAGTAGCTTCTCCGAAAATGGTTCTGTGCGATTGGAGTACTTCCAAAATTCATGTTCATTTTCTATTTCAATCAAAAGACTTAAATCAGATGGCTCAAGAGCTCTTAAGAAAACAGATTCAAGGTTCATATTGAAATTATTCCAGAAAAAACAAAGGTGGATGGCCCTTGCAAATAAATACTTTTATAACCCTGATTTGCAGGTTCAAAATCAATAATCAAATCTCCACCACGTGCTTGCATCACCAACTGAGTATCTTTCTTTGAATTCTCTAAATAATGCATGGTTAACGCAGCTGCCACAGCACCTGTTCCACAGGCAAGTGTTTCATTTTCTACTCCCCTTTCATAGGTTCTGATTACATAGGTTTTTGGAGATTGCATTTCAATAAAATTTACATTGATTCCTTTTTCTCTAAAGGCTTCAGAATAACGAATAGCAGCTCCTTCTTTTTTTACATCGATCGATTGTATGTCATCCAACAAAAGAACAAAATGAGGGGATCCAGTATCAACAATTACGGCATTGCCATTTTGAGTGAGGCCTTCTACATCTTGCATTTTAAGACGAACTTCATTTTCAGAAATCAGATTCGCTTCATGTAGACCATCTACTGCCATAAAAGTCGTTTCTTCATTAATTATGTTATTCCTAAATGCAAAAGCTACAGCACAACGACCACCATTGCCACACATAGAGCTAAGGTTTCCGTCTGAATTAAAGTAGCGCATTTCAAAATCTAAACTGTCATGAGATTCTATTAAAATAACACCATCTGCACCAATTCCTTTAAATCGATTGCATAGTTTTTCAAACTGAGAAGCAGGAATGGAACTATATTTCCCGGAACGATTGTCCATGATAATGAAGTCATTTCCCGCGCCTTGATATTTATCAAATTGTATCTCCATAGGGTTCAAAAGTACATGATTTTTTTATTTGTTTATCAATAAGCCACAGAAGTAATCTCGAGAAAACCCAAGGATTTAGTTTAGTAGTGACAGATCAATAAAAGGTGTTAAAGGGTCGTTAAATGCATTCTAATCTTGTTCAAAATCGATAATTTTGAAAAAAAATTATACTATGAAGTCATTTATTAAAACCCTAAGTATTGCACTATCAAGTACTTTTCTCAGTATTTTTATTTATGATATTTATTTTAATTCAGCATCTACTGAAAATTCTGATAATTCACCAAAACCCAAATTAATTCCCACCAACTACACCTATACCTATAGAAACGCAGGTGCAGAACTTACTGACTTTACAATTGCAGCAGAAAAGACAGTTCATGCAGTAGTTCATGTGAAAAACACAAGCTCCTCTGGCACTGAATCGTCTGATTTCTATCGTTACTTTTATGGGGATGATGAATTCCCTGAACGAATTGGAACAGGATCGGGTGTAATTGTTTCTCCAAACGGTTATATCATTACAAATCATCATGTAATTGAAAATAATTCTGAAATAGAAATTACGACTAACGACAACAAAATCTACAAAGCTACAGTAGTTGGATCTGATCCAAGTAGTGATATTGCTGTCCTAAAGATCAATACGGATCAAAAATTACCTTATATCTTTTTCGGTAACTCGGATACAACTAAAATTGGGGAATGGGTACTTGCAGTAGGAAATCCATTTAATCTAAACTCCACTGTGACCGCAGGTATCATAAGTGCTAAAGCAAGAGATCTCAATCAGCGTGATGGAAAGAATGAATGGTACATTCAAACCGATGCTGCTGTAAATCAAGGAAATAGCGGAGGAGCTTTGGTCAATACACGAGGAGAACTCATTGGAATAAATACTGCGATTACCTCTATTTCAGGAGGATTTGTTGGCTATTCGTTTGCTGTTCCTAGTAATGTTGCTCGAAAAGTATTTGAAGATATAATTGAATTTGGTGATGTACAACAAGGTCTTTTGGGAGTAATGGGTCAAGCCCTTAATTCAGAAATGGCCGAACGCTATAAAGTCAAAGAAACCGAAGGTTTTTACATTACAGATCTCGAAGAAGGTCTGGGAGCAGATCTTGCAGGACTAAGACCAAATGATATTATAAAAAGTGTTGATAATATCACCATAAATAAGTTTGCTGACCTTTCAGGATATTTAGCTAGTAAAAGACCTGGAGAGAATGTAAATATCGTGTATAACCGAAATGGTGAAGAAAATGAGGTCAAAGTTCGTTTAGAAAAAATCAACCGAGCAAATTTCTTTTTAATGGAAGTTAGAGAACTTACCCCTGATCAAAAAAAGAAATACCAAATCCAACAAGGTTTGTATATTTCTAGCATGAATAACCGATGGTTGTATCAACGAGGAGTGGATAATGGTTATATCATACTTGAAATAAACAACCGAGAGGTTAACAAATTAAAAGAAGTACGAAACTTAAAAGTCAATGATATTGAAAGCATACTGTTCTTGAAACCTTCTGGTGAGAAAGAAAGAATTTCGTTACGTTATTAATTAACCCCTAAGCTTTACAGAAAAAGTCGCAGTCCTGCTGTGACTTTTTCTATTTTTGCTTTAACTTATTTTACATTCCATGAGAATTGATATTATTACACTCTTTCCAGAACTTTTAAAAAGTCCTTTTGAGGTTTCTATACTTAAAAGAGCCCTTGCTTCTGGAATAGCAGAAGTCAATTTTCATGATCTAAGAGCCTTTAGTACTCATAAACAGAAACAGGTAGATGACTATCCTTTTGGAGGAGGCGCTGGGATGGTGATGATGATTGAGCCTATTGATCTATGCATAAAAGCTTTAAAAAAAGAGAGAGACTATGATGCAGTAATATACCTCACTCCCGACGGAGAAACCCTCAATCAAAAAGCTGCCAATCATTATTCTACTTTTGAAAACATTATTCTCTTGTGCGGACACTACAAAGGAGTTGATCAACGTGTCAGAGATCATTTAATTTCACACGAGATTTCAATTGGAGATTTTGTTCTTTCTGGGGGAGAATTGGCCGCTGCTGTTTTTTGCGATAGCATCATCCGTTTGATTCCTGGTGTATTGGGTGATGAATCTTCTGCTTTAACTGACAGTTATCAGGACAATCTATTAGCACCACCCATTTATACCAGACCAGCAAAATACAATGACTGGGAAGTCCCTCAAATTTTAACCTCAGGAAACACCCCGAAAGTAGAACAGTGGAGAGAAGAAAAAGCAATGGAACGGACCCATAAATTACGCCCCGATTTATTAAAGTGAAATGAAACCAACCCTATTCCTTTGCCTTATTACCCTACTTTACTCGTGTGTAAAAAACAATACACAAATAATAGATGACGCCACTCTCGTTTGTACAGAACAGTTTGTAACCTTAACACTTCAAATAAACGGAAGAGCACCAACCTCTTTTTACACTTTGCGTATTGCTACTTCAGACACTTTAAGAATTCCTTCTTATTTTGAAAACTACTATCCCATTGTTGATGACGGAATATTATCTAACCTAGAACGTGATCTTTTAGAAGAGTTTGTTTTTGTTGGGGAGCGATCAACCGATACTATACGTGAAGTTTTTGAGATTAAATCAGACGGATGCCATGTCATCAAAGTGAGTGGTCCAGATCTTATCAATTAATTTTTGAGGATCAAGTTGTTTACTTGAAAATAAAGTTTAATTTTGCACCACGAAATGCACAACCTCTGACGAAAATCGTGAATGTTATCTTTTCAAACCCAATAAAAGAAAATATGGAAGCGTTAATCAACTTTGTACAAAACGAATTCATCGAGAAAAAAGAATTTCCAAAATTTGATGCTGGAGACACACTAACTGTTTACTACCAAATCCGTGAAGGAGAAAAAGTACGTACCCAGTTCTTCAAGGGTGTTGTTATTCAAATCAAAGGACAGGGCTTATCAAAATCATTTACCATTAGAAAAATGTCTGGAACTGTTGGAGTTGAGAGAATCTTTCCAATGAATCTTCCTGCATTAGAAAAAATTGAAGTGAATAAAAAAGGTAAAGTACGTCGTTCACGTATATACTACTTCAAAGAATTAAGAGGTAAAAAAGCACGTATCAAAGAAGCAAGAATGGATTCTTAATACGGGTTTTGACCTAAATTTATTCCGCCAATCACTAGAATCTAGTATTTGGCGGTTTTTTTATTCCGTAATACTATTAAAAAAATAAACGCTACCCTTATATTTGCACCCGAAACTAATTTAAACACTCATGTCAAAAATTAAAGTTGTAAATCCAGTTGTTGAAATGGATGGGGACGAGATGACTAGAATCATCTGGAAATTCATTAAAGACCAACTGATACTTCCTTATTTAGATTTAAAAATTTTATACTACGATTTATCTGTAACTTCTAGAGATGCAACCGAAGACAAAATTACTATTCAAGCTGCTAATGCAATTAAAGAGCACCATGTAGGTATTAAATGTGCAACTATCACACCCGATGAAGATCGTGTGACTGAATTCAATCTTTCTAATATGTGGCGTTCCCCAAACGGAACTATTCGAAACATAGTGGGCGGAACTGTATTTAGAGAGCCTATTATCATGAAGAATGTACCTCGCTATGTTCAAGGGTGGACAAAACCAATCTGTATTGGACGTCATGCATTTGGAGATCAATATAAAGCAGCAGATACTGTAACTACTGGAAAAGGGAAACTAACGATGACCTTTACCCCGGATGATGGAGGTACACCAAAAACCTGGGAAGTGTATCATTTCCAAGAAAATGGAGTAGCAATGTCTATGTACAACATCGATTCGTCTATATACGGATTTGCTCGTTCTTGCATGAACCAAGCCTTGACCAAAAAATGGCCATTATACTTATCTACAAAAAATACCATTTTAAAAGCCTATGATGGACGCTTTAAAGACATCTTTCAAGAGGTTTTTGAAAGTGAATTTAAAGAACAATTTAAAAAAGCAGGCATCACTTACGAGCACAGACTCATCGATGATATGGTTGCTGCAGCAATGAAATGGAACGGTGGTTTTGTGTGGGCTTGTAAGAATTACGATGGTGATGTTCAATCTGATACCGTTGCACAAGGATTTGGTTCTTTAGGATTAATGACATCAACCCTTGTTACTCCCGATGGAAAAACAATGGAAGCAGAAGCTGCACACGGAACAGTAACACGCCATTACCGTCAACACCAACAAGGAAAAGAAACTTCAACTAATCCTATTGCATCTATTTTTGCATGGACTCGAGGTTTAGCACACAGAGGGAAATTAGACAACAATCAAGAGCTAATTGATTTTTGTACTACTCTCGAAAATGTTTGTGTGGAGACCGTTGAAAGTGGAAAAATGACAAAAGATCTTGCGATTTTGATTCATGGAAAAGAACTTAACAGTTCACATTATCTTACAACGCAACAATTTCTAGCTGCGTTAAAAGAAAATTTAGAATCAAAAAGGAACGCATAATATTCTCTTTTAATCCGTAAACTTTAACCTCACAATACTTTATTGTGAGGTTTATTTTTTTAAATTCGTTAAAAACCAAGATTCTATGGGTTTTGTAAAAACCACTGAAAAGGATTCCAATCACATTGACTTAGAGCAAAAAAATATTGCTCAACTACTCAGTGGTATTCATCAAGAAGATCAAAATGCAGTTAAAGCCGTTGGCAAAGTATTGGACAAAATCGAAGCCCTAATTGATGTCGTTGTAACACAACAGAAACTGGGTGGACGTCTTTTTTATATCGGAGCAGGAACCAGTGGTCGTCTAGGTGTTTTGGATGCATCTGAATGTCCTCCTACTTTTGGCACTGATCAAGATCGAGTAATTGGCCTAATTGCTGGAGGAGATCATGCATTAAGAAACGCTGTAGAAAATGCAGAGGATGATCCGCATCAAGCTTGGGAAGACTTAAGTGTTTATACGATTACTCCAAAAGATATTGTTGTTGGAATTGCCGCCTCTGGAACCACACCTTATGTTGTGGCAGGGTTACATGACTGCCAAGCAAATGGAATTAAAACAGGAAGCGTCAGTTGTAATCAAAACAGCCCTCTCTCAGAGGTTAGTGATTTTCCTATAGAAGTAATCGTAGGCCCAGAATTCGTGACAGGTAGTTCAAGAATGAAAGCGGGTACAGCACAAAAATTAATCCTGAACATGATCACAACTGCAACCATGATCCAGTTAGGTCATGTCAAAGGCAACAAAATGGTGGATATGAAATTATCCAACAAAAAGCTTGTGGGAAGAGCAGAATCAATGATTATGGAGGAATTAAATGTTTCTCTTGATGAAGCTAAACAATTACTTGAAATTCACGGAAATGTCAGAAACACGATTAATGCCGCAAAATCATGAATAAAATTTTACTGCAAAAAGGGTTTAAATTGATGAGCTACTTTATCCTTCTTTGTTTTTTCGGCCCCTTTGTTGTTCATCAAGCGTTTCAAAACAAAACACATTCTTTGTATTATCCGGTCCTAATAATTGGTTTGCTCCTACTGGGCTTTGCTTTTTATTTTGGATTTAAAGGAATTAGAACCCTTGTAGATGCGCTTTTGGGAGAAAAAAGAAAAAAGCAGTCATAGAAACTTTTCATTATCCATTGCTTGATACACATAGACCCCTTATCTTTGCGGGGCATTTTATATTACTATGATTGAAATTCAATTTCCAGACCAGAGTGTACGAACCTATCCAAAAGGAACAACGCCTTTTGAGATCGCTTCAAGTATCAGTGAGGGATTGGCACGTAATGTGTTGTCTGTAAAGTTTAATGAGCAAATTGTAGAGAGTGTTACCCCACTTCATGAAAATGGAAAAATTCAACTTTTCACTTGGAATGATCAAGAAGGAAAAACAGCCTTTTGGCATTCTTCTGCGCATGTCCTAGCACAAGCTCTTTTAGCACTCTATCCAGATTGTAAATTAACAATTGGTCCAGCCATAGAAAATGGATTTTATTATGATGCTGATTTTGGAGACCATAGTCTTACCGAAAAAGACCTAGTAGATATAGAAAAGAAATTTTTGGAATTTGCAAGACAAAAATTTGAATTTAAAATGCGTAGTGCTTCCAAAGAAGAAGCCCTAAGTTTTTACAAAAAAGAAAACAACCCCTTCAAGACGGAGTTAATCGAAAACCTTGAAGATGGTACCATTACCTTCTGTGATCACGCTGACTTCACAGATCTTTGTCGTGGTGGGCACATTCCAAATACAGGATTTATAAAAGCAATCAAGCTAACCAACATTGCTGGAGCATACTGGAGAGGAAACGAAACCAAACCACAACTTACTCGAGTCTATGGAATTTCGTTTCCTAAACAAAAAGAATTGACGGAATATTTGGCACTCGTTGAAGAAGCAAAAAAACGCGACCACAGAAAACTAGGAAAAGAACTAGAATTATTTACTTTTTCACAAAAAGTGGGACAAGGCCTACCTTTATGGTTGCCTAAAGGTGCTGCACTTCGTGAGCGTCTAGAAAATTTTCTCAAAGAAGCGCAAAATAAAGCAGGTTACGAACAAGTGATATCTCCCCATATTGGTAGCAAAGAACTCTATATGACTTCGGGGCATTATGAAAAATATGGCGCTGATAGTTTCCAGCCCATCACAACTCCTGCAGACGGAGAAGAGTTTTTACTCAAACCCATGAATTGTCCACATCACTGTGAAATATACAATGCAAAACCATGGAGTTACAGAGATTTACCCAAGCGTTATGCAGAATTTGGAACCGTTTATCGTTATGAGCAAAGTGGTGAATTGCATGGATTAACTCGTGTGAGAGGATTTACTCAAGATGATGCACATATCTTTTGTATGCCCGATCAACTTGATGAGGAATTCAAGAAAGTGATTGACTTAGTATTATATGTTTTTGGTTCCTTAGGTTTTGAAAACTTTACAGCTCAAGTATCGCTTAGAGATCCAGAAAAGCCCGAAAAATATATTGGTTCAACCCATAATTGGGAATTAGCAGAACAAGCGATTATTAATGCAGCTAAAGAGAAAAACTTAGAGTATGTAATTGAAACTGGTGAAGCTGCCTTTTATGGTCCTAAGCTTGATTTTATGGTCAAAGATGCCTTGGGTCGCAAATGGCAATTAGGAACCATCCAGGTAGATTACAATCTCCCTGAGCGCTTTGATTTGAATTATAAAGGAAGTGATAATGAATTACATAGACCTGTAATGATTCACAGAGCTCCTTTTGGAAGTTTGGAACGTTTTGTTGCAATCTTATTGGAACATACTGGCGGAAATTTCCCTCTTTGGCTGATGCCAAATCAAGTGAATATTTTGTGTGTGAGCGAAAAATATAAAAATTACGCTCTAAAAGTTTCAAAATTCTTGGAAAATCACGAAATTCGCGCCCTCTTAGATGATCGAAATGAGACCATTGGGAAAAAGATTCGCGAGTCCGAAATCTCCAAAGTCCCTTATATGATTATCATAGGAGAGAAAGAAGCAGAAAATGAAACCGTTTCATTACGAAAGCATTCTGAAGGTGATTTAGGAAGCTTTACGACTGAAAATGTGGTAAATTTGATTAATACAGAAATAAAAAGCAGCTTAGCTAGCTTTGAAGTTTAATTTAAAAGAGAGAAGACATAGCAATACGTAGACGCAGAACGAACCGCCCTGGAAGGGTATTCAAAGAAGATCCACACCGTATTAACTTAAAAATTACGGCCCAGGAGATTCGTTTGGTTGGTGATAATGTAGAAATAGGAGTTTACTCTCTTAACAAAGCACTTGCCTTAGCAGAATCTTTAGAATTGGACTTGGTTGAAATTTCGCCTAATGCGTCTCCTCCAGTATGTAAAATTTTAGAATACAAAAAGTTTCTGTACGAACAAAAAAAGCGGGAAAAGGCACTCAAAGCGAAAACAAGCAAGATTATTCTTAAAGAAATTCGTTTTGGACCACAAACAGATGAACACGATTATGAATTCAAAAAGAAACACGCTGAAAAATTCCTTAAAGAGGGAGCAAAATTGAAAGCGTTTGTGTTTTTTAAAGGACGTTCAATTGTGTTTAAGGAACAAGGACAAATTCTTTTGTTACGTTTAGCACAGGATTTGGAAGAGTTAGGAAAAGTAGAACAAATGCCAATATTGGAAGGAAAAAAGATGAGTATCTTGATTTCTCCTAAGAAAAAATAAAAAAAGGAATCGTCATGCCAAAAATGAAAACAAAATCTAGTGCTAAAAAGCGTTTTAAATTGACCGGAAGTGGTAAAATTAAGCGCAAGCATGCTTTTAAAAGTCACATCTTGACCAAAAAGTCAAAAAAGCGTAAGCTTGCATTGACACACTCTGGTCTAGTGCACGAAAGCGATGAAAAAAACATCAAACAACAACTAAGACTTAACTAAGTCAAACAAGGTTAAACGTTAATTATAAACCCGAAGTAAGGCTCTAAAAGTGTAGAAATACCGCCTCCTTCAAAAAATAAAACAATGCCAAGATCAGTAAACTCAGTTGCTTCAAGAGCACGTAGAAAAAAAATTTTAAAACAAGCCAAAGGATTTTTTGGTCGTCGTAAAAACGTTTGGACAGTTGCAAAAAATGCAGTAGACAAAGCAATGTTGTACGCGTATCGTGACCGTAAGGTGAACAAGCGTAACTTCAGAGCCCTTTGGATTACCCGTATCAATGCTGGAGCTCGTATTAACGGAATGTCATACAGCCAGTTCATGGGTAAAATAAAAGCCAACAACATTGAATTGAATCGAAAAGTTCTCGCCGATCTCGCGATGAACCATCCCGACGCTTTCAAAGCGATCGCTGATAAAATCAAATAAATTCAAAACTACCTTCGGGTAGTTTTTTTTTGCTATGAATAAATATACCATTTATCATAACCCCAGATGTAGAAAGTCGAGAGAGGCGTTACAATTTCTTGAAGAATCAGGGCATGAAATCGAAATAATCCGTTATCTCGATGCTCCACTTTCAAAAAATGAGCTTCAAGATGTGCTTAATAAAATCAAGCTTAAACCCAGTGAAATACTCAGGAAGAATGAAGCGGAATGGAAAAGCATTCCTAACCGAAATTCATTGTCTGAAAATGAAATTTTAGAACAACTCTCAATCTATCCCAAACTTATTGAAAGGCCGATAGTTACCTTAAATCAGAAAGGAGTTTTGGTAAGACCCTTAGAAAATTTAGCTTTATTTCTTAAAGCAAATTAAACCCCAACAAACTATTTAGGTCAAAGTAGCATTACTTCAAAAAAACACATGAAAAGAATAATTCTTACACTATTACTTATTGGTATATCCAATACCCTCTTTGCACAACTACCAAATAACGCTACTAGAGTTGCCAAGATAAAAATAACTGGAAATGTTAATGATTCAGAAACGTCACAACCACTAGAATATGCAACTATATCCTTGGTGAATGAGCGATTCCCATACAGAATTCAGGGAGGCATCACAGATGCAAAAGGAAATTTCGATATCGAAATCTTTCCTGGGAAATATAATATTACCATAGAGTATATCGGGTTTAAAAAAATAACTCTGGAAAATAAAGAAATTATAGAAACAACCAGTTTAGGAAATTTTGCGCTAACTATTAATTCGGAATCACTTGAAGAAGTAGAACTAATCGGCGAACGAACTGAAGTTGAAATAAGACTGGACAAAAGAGTATACAATGTGGGAAGAGACATTACAGTGCGTGGAGGAAGTGTCACTGATGTAATGGATAATATCCCAGCCGTATCTGTGGATGTAGAAGGGAATATCTCGCTAAGAGGAAATGACAATGTTAGAATTCTAATAAACGGAAAACCTTCAGGCTTAGTCGGTCTTTCTGGACCCGCTGCTTTACGACAACTCCCAGCTGAATCGATAGAAAAAGTGGAAGTGGTTACTTCTCCCTCTGCTCGATACGAAGCCTCAGGAACAGCAGGTATTTTAAATATTATTTTAAAGAAAGACGAGTTAATTGGATTCAATGCAACTTTTATTGTAAATGCTGGAGTTCCAGAAAATTTAGGAGGTACAGCAACACTAAATTGGAGAACAAAAAAACTAAACATTTTCTCTACTACAACCTACAGAGATCAAAAATCTCTTGGAGGAGGGATCTTCAACAGCGAATATTTTAATGGGGATCTACCAAGTACTTTTGCTAACGAAACTCGTGATTACGACAGAGTAAGAAAAAATTACTTTATCAACCTGGGTGCAGAATACTATTTCAATGATAAAACATCTCTTACCATTAGTGGGTTTGTACGAGATAGTAACAACACCAGTGATGCCAGTACTGAAATAGACGACTTAAATGCAAATGGAGATATTCTTTCTACAGTATCTCGTTTACAGGAAGAAGCAGAAGAAGACAATTCAAGTCAGTTAACTGCCAATTTTACAAAAAAATTCAATGATAAGGGACATGAACTAGTCGCTGAAATTCAATTACAAAAAAGCGCAGAAGATGAATTTGCAGATATAACAAACTCAGATTCTCCAAGTGAAACTGCAGGAACTTTAGAGTCACAAACACGAAACTTATTTCAATTGGATTATGTTTGGCCTATTGATAAAAACACTCAGTTTGAATTTGGTTACCGTGGAGACTTTAGCTCACAAGAAAATGATTATGAAATCGCTATTTTTGAAAATGATGAATTTGTTCGTGATACAAACTTATCAAACGTATTGCTTTTTGAACAAAATATAAATGCGCTCTATACCCAATTTGGTAAGAAAGTAAATAAATTTTCCTACCTAGTGGGTCTCAGAATGGAGAACACAAACATTGTTATTGATCAAAAAACCACTAACGATTATAAAGAAAAAAAGTACACCAACTTTTTTCCAACCTTAAACTTGTCCTACGAGTTTAGTGAAGAAGAAAATATCACTTTAGGGTTTAGCAGAAGAATAAGACGCCCCAGAAGCTGGTCGTTAAACCCATTCCCTTCAAGGTCTAGTATTACCTTTTTTAGACAAGGAAATCCGGATTTAGACCCCTCATACTCAAGCACATTTGATTTTGGATATTTAAAACGTTGGGAAAAATTCACCTTTAATGGATCTGCTTATTTTCAAAAAGCAACTCAAGTGATTACCCGAATCACTGAAGCTACCGGTGAAGTGGTTCGAGTTAGTGAGAATCCATTGATAGAAATACCCTCATTGAGAGCAACATCTATCAACCTAGCAGAAAATAACCGAATTGGTACAGAATTCACTTTAACCTATGTTCCTAGTAGAAAATTTCGTTTGAGTGGTAACTTTAATATTTTTAATTCCGAAACTATTGGAAACTACAACAATCAAGTTTTTGATGCTGAAATTGTAAGCTGGTTTGCTCGAATCAATGGAAATATTACCTTACCCAAAGGATGGACAGCCCAACTTAGAGGATTTTATAGAGGACCAAATGCTACTGCACAAAATCGATCTAAAGGCTTTTTTGTACTCTCAGGAGCTATAAACAAAGACGTATTAAAGAAAAAAGGTACACTTTCATTCAATGCAAGTGACTTGTTAAATTCAAGACGATTCAAAAATACAACCACCACAGAACGCTTTAAAAATTATAGTGAGTTCCAATGGAGACGTCCTTCATATGTAATGACATTCACATATAAAATAAACGAACGTAAAAACGACCGCAGAAGAAGAAATCAAAGTTATGGTGATGGCGGTGGTGAGGAATTTGGATTCTAAACATAAAAAAAGGGGCTTATTAGCCCCTTTTTTTATTTTCTTTTCTCAATCTTCTTTTTATTCTTTCCGTATTTAAGATGTTCCATTATAGCTCCTACTAACCAGTAAGGAATAACAAACGTCAATAAAAATATCAATAACCAAAATCCAATGGTTAGTATGGAAAGAAAAGCTAGAAAACCTAAGTATTGGTCAAATTCAAACATAATTTCTGTTTTGAAGTACAAAAATACATATTTTTTTGAATGCCATCACCTCGGTTTAAGATATTTCATAAAGCTTATTTTCAAAATAATTGAAACTTATAAAAACGTTTTCTTCTAAATCGAGTATTTTTACGGTTCAAAATAAAAGTCATGGAATACCGCATTGAAAAAGATACTATAGGAGAAGTAAAAGTACCCAAGAATGTATACTGGGGCCCTCAAACGGAGCGCTCTCGAAGTAACTTTAAAATTGGAACTCCGGCTTCTATGCCCATGGAAATAATTCATGGTTTTGCCTATTTAAAAAAAGCAGCTGCATACACGAATCACGACTTAGGAGTATTGAGTATTGAAAAGAGAGATCAAATTGCACAAGTGTGTGATGAAATTCTTACAGATGCTCTCGCTGATCAGTTCCCACTGGTTATCTGGCAAACGGGGTCTGGAACTCAAAGTAATATGAATGTCAATGAAGTCATTGCGAATAGAGCTCATGTATTGGCAGGAAATCAATTAGGAGATGGAGGTAAAACATTAACACCAAATGATGATGTCAACAAATCACAATCTTCAAATGACACCTTCCCAACTGGAATGCATATTGCTGTATATAAAAAAATCATAGAAACTACCCTTCCTGGTATCAGTCAATTACGTGATACTTTAGATCAAAAAGCTAAAGCCTTTCAATCGGTGGTTAAAATTGGACGTACCCACTTAATGGATGCTACTCCCCTCACTTTAGGGCAAGAATTTTCGGGTTATGTGTCTCAGCTAGATCACGGAATTAAAGCTTTAAAGAACACCCTAGCGCATCTATCTGAAATGGCTTTGGGAGGAACAGCAGTAGGAACAGGGATAAATACTCCAAAAGGCTATTCCGAAAAGGTTGCTCAATATATAGCTGAATTCACTGGACTGCCCTTCATTACTGCCCCAAATAAATTTGAAGCCTTGGCTGCACATGACGCTATAGTTGAGACTCATGGCGCATTAAAACAATTGGCTGTTTCATTAAATAAAATTGGGAATGACATCCGAATGATGGCCTCTGGACCTCGCTCTGGAATTGGAGAAATTATCATTCCAGCAAATGAACCTGGAAGTTCTATTATGCCAGGAAAAGTAAATCCTACTCAGTGTGAAGCCCTAACCATGGTCTGTGCACAAGTAATGGGTAATGATGTAGCTATTACAGTAGCTGGAACTCAAGGACATTATGAATTGAATGTATTCAAGCCCGTTATGGCTACCAATTGCCTTCAATCTGCAGAATTGCTTGGAGATGCTTGTGTAAGCTTTACAGAAAATTGTGCGAAAGGAATTGAGCCCAACCACAAACGCATTGATGAATTGGTTCAAAACTCCCTAATGTTAGTTACGGCTTTAAATACTAAAATAGGTTATTACAAAGCTGCAGAAATTGCAAATAAAGCCCATGAAGAAGGGACAACCCTAAAAGAAGCTAGTCTAGCGTTGGGTTATTTGACCGCAGAAGAATTTGAGGAGTGGGTCCGTCCTGAAAAAATGACAGGTAATGGATAATTTACTTCATTTTATTCCTTTTGAAACTGAACATTCTAAAGAGTTTAAAGCACTCAATATAGAATGGTTAGAATCATTTTTTGTTGTAGAGCCTTATGACGAATTAGTCCTAAGCAATCCAATAGATCAAATTATTACCCCAGGAGGTTTCATATTTATGGCCTCACTCAATAGTGAAATCATTGGAACATTTGCGTTTATCAAAAAAGAAGAAGGTGTTTATGAGTTTAGTAAAATGGCCGTTACGCCTAAACAACGCGGAGTGGGTTTTGGGAATCAAATCGTTCGTTTTGTAATTCGTTTTGCAGAACAACACCATTGGAAAAAACTCATTCTATATTCTAGCACCAAACTCGAAAATTCTATTCACTTGTACCGCAAATATGGTTTTATTGAGGTCCCTATAGATCCTTATATTAAATATGCCAGAGGGAATATTAAAATGGAAATTCGTTTCTAATTTAGTTAAAAGCTTTTCAAGCCTTTACTTTTAAAAACACTATCTTGATAAAGTGAAATCTAAATTCACTTCCATGGCTGCATTGATTATTGCAGGGGAAGCTATTTTTTTATTGCCTTTTATCGTGATGCGTGTTTTTAAACCCATTATACGTGATGTTTTTCGAATTTCAGATTTTGAAATCGGTGAGGCTCAAGCACTTTATGGGATTACTGCCTTACTTTCCTATTTTTTTGGAGGATTCATCGCTGATAAATGGGAAGCTAGAAAGTTATTGTCCATATCGCTAATTTTAACAAGTTTAGGAGGTGTTGCGATGGCGTCAATTCCTTCCGTTACAATCTTTAAAATAGTATATGCCCTTTGGGGAGTATCAACAATTTTTCTGTTTTGGGCCGCATTAATTAAAGCAACGAGACAATGGGGTACACAAAATAATCAGGGGCTTTCGTTTGGTCTACTTGACGGTGGTAGAGGATTATTTGCAGCATGCATTGCCCTTACTGGAGCTGCAATTTTGAGTTATTTTTTCCCTGAAGAAGCTGCAAGTATAACCTATGAAAATAAAAAAAATACACTTCAATATATCCTCATAACCATTACCTCCATTGTATTATGTATTGGAATCTTTGTTTGGCTTGCATTATCCAACAAAGACAAAGAGACAAATAGTGTTAAAACTAATTTTAGCTTTAAGCAAGCTTTCGTATTGTTAAGAAAACCAAAGATAATCTTTCACTCGTTACTAATTCTTTCTGCATATAGCGGTTATAAACTTACCGGGGTATTTGGGATTTATGCAAAGGATGTAGGGGGATTCAGTATTGAAAACGCGACTTATTTTGCTGTTTTAATCCAATTCACACGCCCAATCACTGTTGTGCTTATTGGCTGGATTGCAGATCAATTTCTACCCTCGAAAGTTATTTTACCTTGCTTTTTTTGTATGGCTATTGCTTCTTTTTCAATTGGAATGGGGAATTTTGAAGACAGCTATTTTGTACTTTCTTTTTGCATTTTTATCCTAATGGCATTAGCAACCTATTCGATGAGAGGTCTTTATTTTGCTTTGTTGGAAGAAATTAAAACACCGCTACAACTTACTGGAACCTTGGTGGGAATTATTTCTGTCATTGGTTTTACTCCCGATATTTTCATGTCGCTTTTTACAGGACATATTTTAGGTGAAAATCCAGGTGTAAGCCAATACAAGCAATTATTTTCTTTATTTACTCTTTTTCCAATTATCGGGCTAATTGCAACCCTATTGTTTAGAAAAAAAACACTTGATTGGAACTGATAATAAAAATTAGTAGACTTAGTCTCGAGTCAATTTTCGATATTGAATTCGCTTTGGCATCAAATCTTGACCTAATCGTTTCTTTTTATTTTCTTCGTAATCAGAATAAGAACCTTCAAAAAAGTAAACCTGTGAATCCCCTTCAAAAGCTAATATATGAGTGCATATTCGGTCTAAAAACCAACGATCGTGAGAGATAACAACGGCACAACCTGCAAAATTCTCAAGTCCTTCTTCTAAGGCGCGGAGAGTATTTACATCCAAATCGTTGGTAGGCTCATCTAAAAGAAGAACATTTCCCTCTTCTTTTAGGGTCATTGCTAAATGCAAACGATTTCGTTCTCCCCCAGAAAGTGAAGCTACTTTTTTGTTTTGCTCCCTACCGCTAAAGTTAAATCGACTCAAAAAAGCTCTAGAATTCACCTGTCTTCCTCCCAACATAATAAGTTCTTGTTCATCACTAAAGTTTTGCCAAATACTTTTCTCAGGATCAATGTTAGAATGTGATTGATCTACATAAGCTAGTTTTACGGTTTCCCCTACTTTAAAACTTCCGCCATCAGGAGATTGTTCTCCCATGATCATCCTAAAAACCGTAGATTTTCCAGCTCCGTTGGGACCTATAACACCAACTATACCTGCTTGAGGCAACATGAAATTGAGATCATCATAAAGTAATTTGTCTCCAAAAGACTTTGCAACATGTGAAGCTTCAATAACATTAGTCCCTAAACGAGGTCCATTAGGAATAAATATTTCTAATTTTTCATCGACTTGCTTTTGATCTTGACTCATTAGCTTATCGTAATTAGACAAACGTGCTTTTTGTTTTGATTGGCGTCCCTTTGGAGCCATTCGAACCCAATCTAACTCGCGCTCCAATGTTTTCTGTCTCTTAGAAGCTTGCTTTTGTTCTTGTGCTAAACGTTTTGACTTTTGATCCAACCAGGATGAATAATTTCCTTTCCATGGGATTCCTTCTCCCCTGTCTAATTCTAAAATCCAACCTGCTACATTATCTAAAAAATAACGATCATGCGTCACCGCAATAACAGTTCCTTGATACTGTGCTAAATGGTGCTCTAACCAATGAACCGATTCTGCATCCAAGTGGTTGGTAGGCTCATCCAACAATAAGACATCAGGTTTTTTTAATAACAATCTACACAAAGCTACACGTCTTCGCTCTCCCCCAGAAAGAACACTAATCTTTTGATCTCCAGGAGGTGTTCGTAATGCATCCATTGCAATTTCCAACTGAGTATCCAACTCCCAGGCATTAGAAGCATCAATTTGATCTTGTAAAACAGCCTGACGATCCATAAGTTTTTGCATCTTATCTGCATCTTCATAGACTTCTGGCAAACTAAATTGATCATTGATACTGTTGTATTCATCTAGAATTGTTACAGTTGTAGCAGCGCCTTCTTTTACAATTTCTAAAACAGTTTTCTCTTCATCCATTTGGGGTTCTTGCTCCAAATATCCAACACTATAATCTTGAGAGAAAACCACATCTCCTTGGAAACTCTTATCAATCCCTGCAATAATCTTTAGCAAGGTTGATTTCCCAGAACCATTAAGTCCAAGTATCCCAATTTTTGCTCCGTAAAAAAAACTGAGATAAATATTTTTTAAAACAGGTTGATTGGCGTTTGTGTAAGTTTTACTTACCCCCGACATTGAGAAAATTACTTTCTTATCGTCTGACATAACTAAATGCGTCCTCTTAATGCGTTAAAAGCCCATGCCAGTGCATAAAATCCAACTCCTGCAATTGAAAACCCTATGGCATACTCAGGGTACTTCAATACTCCCACCAAGATAAGTGCACTACCTAGAACGGCCATTATCAATGCAACATATCCCATTATCTTATTCTTGTTTAATCCCATTTGATTATTTGTAAGCAACAAATATCGAATAAAATTTTAAAAAGTTACCTATAGAATTTTAGTACTTTCGTAACTCATTGAGAAAATATGAATCTGGAAGAAGAAATTAATAAAGATGCTTTGAAGATGGCCTGGGCCGAAATTCAACAGCGAATACGTAAAATAAAGTTGGGTGGAGGAAAAGCACGCCTAAAAAAGTTGAATGAAAAAGGAAAACTCTCTGCACGTGAACGCGTAAATCAATTAGTAGATAATCCAGACGAAGTTTTTGAGGTAGGTATTTTGGCTGGAGAAAAAATGTATGAAGAACACGGAGGTTGTCCTGCCGCCGGAGTAATTGTTGTGATTGCTCATGTCTCCAAAAAACGATGTGTTATTGTTGCTAATGATCCAACAGTAAAAGCTGGGGCATGGTTTCCTATGACTGCAAAAAAGAACTTACGTGCACAAGAAATTGCAATGGAGAACAAGATTCCAATAATTTATTTGGTAGACAGCGCCGGGATTTATCTTCCTCTTCAAGATCAGATTTTTGCAGATAAAGATGACTTTGGCCGTATTTTCAGAAATAACGCCAAAATGAGTAGTATGGGTATTGTTCAAATTGCTGCCATCATGGGAAGTTGTGTAGCTGGAGGAGCCTATTTACCCATTATGTCTGATGAAGCCATTATCGTAGAAAAAACAGGAAGTATATTTCTTGCTGGAAGTTATTTAGTGAAAGCTGCCATTGGAGAAGATGTGGAAAATGAACTTCTTGGAGGAGCCGATACACATAGTGGAATCAGTGGTGTCACAGACTATAAAGTTAAAGATGATCCAGCAGCCTTAAAAAAGATTAGAAGTTTAATAGAAAAAATCGGTGATCGGCCTAAAGCAGGTTTTCAACGCACACCTACCAAAGCACCTAAATTTGATTCACTCTCTCTTTATAATGTGCTTCCAAAGTCCAGAGCACAACCTTATAACACCTACGAGGTTCTTGATCGAATTACTGATGAGAACTCTATGGATGAATACAAAAAAGAGTACGGTCAAACCTTAATTACAACCTATGCAAAAATTGAGGGTTGGTCTGTAGGAATTATTGCAAACCAACGTAAAGTTGTAAAAAGCAAAACAGGGGAAATGCAATTTGGGGGTGTCATTTATGGGGATGCAGCAGACAAAGCCACCCGATTCATAGCCAATTGCAACCAAAAAAACATCCCTTTAGTTTTTCTTCAAGATGTCACTGGATTCATGGTAGGAAGTAAAGCAGAACATGGTGGAATTATAAAAGACGGAGCCAAAATGGTCAATGCCGTTGCAAACTCTGTTGTACCAAAATTTACAATTATCATTGGAAATTCCTTCGGTGCTGGAAACTACGCCATGTGCGGAAAAGCCTATGACCCACGATTTATGTTGGCTTGGCCGACAGCAAAACTGGCAGTGATGGGAGGATCACAAGCGGCTAATGTTTTATTTCAAATCGAAAAAGCTTCTGTTAAAAAATCTGAAACTCCAATTGATGATAAGAAAGAAGCCATACTTAGAGAAAAAATTCAAAAGCGTTATGATGAAAAAACAGACATTCTTCATGCGGCTTCACAACTTTGGGTTGATGCAATAATTCAACCCGAAGAAACTCGCTCTTGGATAAGTATGGGAATAGAAATTGCCAATAACACTCCCAGTCAAGACAAATTTAACATGGGAGTTTTACAGGTCTAAAATCCGTGTTGGCTTTTGATCCAATGTTTTTTCTCGTTTAATTTTACCACTATGGGTTTGTACAAAATCTTGGTGAAAGATAATTGTTTTTGGGATTTCATAAGGAGACAAATTATCGGCTTCCTTGAGCTGATTAATTAAACCATTGGTATGCAAATCTTCATTTTCTACCAAAACCAAAACTACTTTCTGACCCAAAATTGCATCGGGTAAACTCGTTATAAAATAATGCAATGAAAGTAGTTCAGATAATTTTCGTTCAATCTGTTCAGGATGGAGTTTCACTCCACCAGAGTTGATCACATAATCAACTCTCCCAATTAATCGAAAGCGGTTTTTATCAAGAAATTCAACCTCGTCATTAGTGATTAGATTTTCAACATCCAATTGTGGAGAATCAATTATCAAACACTTTCTCGCATCTTGTGAAATTGAAACATGTGAAAGACAGGTGAATTCAGAAGGTGGATCTTGCATGGAACGAACTGCAATATGGGAAAGTGTCTCGGTCATTCCGTAAGTTTCAAATGCATTAACATTTCGTTTAATCAACTCATTTTGTAGAGCCACGGAAACATAGGCACCTCCTATTATTAATGTTTTAACTTGATTTAAATTAGGTAGAGAATGGAACGCTTGCATAGGTGTCATAGCCACAAAATCATATACTTTTTCATTCTTGTGAAAAGGGTTTTTTGAAGGAGAAACCAAGTCTAAAGAAAACCCTAAAATCATAGCGCGAATCAGCATCATTTTTCCAGCAATAAAATTGGCCGGAAGACAATGTAAGGCCTTATCACCCACACTTACATTAAAAAAATCACCTGTTGCAATCGCACTATTAACTAAGGCTTGTTTCTTGTAAAGCATTCGCTTTGGGGAAGTTGTGGTGCCTGAAGTCTCTAAATAAATTGTTTCAGATTGATCTAACCAATCCATTAAAAAATCTCCCATATACCGCTCAAACAAGTCCCCTTCTTTGATGAAACTATAGGCAACCTCTTTTAATCCCTGGTAATCGTAAAAAAATCCGTTAAGTAAAAATCGATTATGAATTTTTGTATAATGCGGTGTATGCATGTTTATATTTTAGAAGTTAATTTAGTTTTCCATTGTGTCCAACCGTATTTTTTACTCATGATAAATAAGAGAATAGGATAAAGTACCACTAATGAAAGTACTAGTTCTATACCTAAAGAGGGTTCAGAAATATCAATTAGGATGGATTCTGTTTGAAAAGCGGTCCAAGAGGAAGTAACCAATAAAGCTGTAAATAAATTATTGGCAGCATGAAACCCTAGCGCTAATTCAATCCCCTCATCCATCAGGGTAAGAATTCCTAAAAAGAGGCCAGTACCTATGTAGTAAACCATAATTCCATAACCTAGTTTTTCAACCTCAGGATTAAATAAGTGTAGGCAACCAAAGATAATGGAAGTCATTACTAAAGGAACCCATCTATTTTTGAATATGCCTGCAAAACCCTGCATTAAATATCCCCTAAATATATATTCCTCAAGGCTGGTCTGAATTGGAATCAATGCAACAGCGATGACAAAAAGAATTACAAAAGATTTAGCATTAAAATTCCACTCATAAGAATCTGGAGCAATAAAATAATCCCCTACTATTAATACAATACTGAACATTCCCCATATTGCAAATGCATAAAAAACGCGAGACCAATCAATTTTTGAACGGCTAGTGGTAACACTTAATAATGAACGCTCATTTAATTTTTTAATTACTAGCCAAAACCCCAGAAGTCCAACACCAAAGGGAATCAAAAGTAAAAATAACTGCAAATTCTTATCTAAATTGCGAAGCATATCCATGGGATCAGCGCCAGGACTTAAAGGTCCAGACTCGATAAGGACATAAGTAAGGGGTAACTGACCAATTACACTAAAAATGATAATTACAAATGAACCCAGTATGTACTTCCAGAAGGGATTTTTGCTTAGATCAACTTGTTCCAAAAACATAAATCAAAAAATTTCTTTCCAAGGTATTGATTTATCATTCCACAAGCAACCTTTTTTAATCACTAGAGAAGAATCAATATTATTTAAAAATAAAGAACCTGTTCCAAGTCCCTGAGGTAAGCTTACCTTTTTTGAATAAGTCCATTGTGCTATCGCATTCAAGCCAACATTGCTTTCCAATGCACTTGTGACCCACCACTTAATCGAATACTTCTCAGCCAAATCAATCCAGTTTTGAGTATTTGAAAAACCTCCTAATAAACTAGGCTTAAATATGAGGTATTGTGGTTGTATTTGGGTAAGCATCCTTGATTTTGTTTCTGCATCAAAAATACCAATCAACTCCTCATCTAATGCAATAGGAATTGAACTTTTTTGACATAAATTAGACATGAGCTCCCACTGATATACTGCAATTGGTTGCTCGATAGAATGAATTTGATACTTGCTTAATTGATCCAATTTCTTGAGTGCCTCCTGAGGTTTGAAAGCTCCATTGGCATCAACTCGTATCGTGATAGTGTTGGCATCATATCGGTTTCTAAGCTGTGCTAGCAATCGTAATTCCTCTTCAAAATCTATTGCTCCAATTTTTATTTTAATACAGTTAAATTCTCTTTCCAAGAGGCTGTCGATTTGCGCTTTCATGAAGTCAAAAGTACCCATCCATACCAAGCCATTGATCGGAATACTCTCTTTTGTGTCTGTAAAATGTGATGGAAACAAAGAATATGGATCAGAACTTTTCAATGACAAAAGTGCAGTTTCATATCCCATTTTAATCGCAGGCCATGGATTTAAATCAAGTAAGGGTTCACCTCTATTGATCTGGTCACAAAGAGTTTTCAAGCTAACTTCAAATTCAGGATGATCGTCATAACTCAATCCTTCTAAAATACTGCATTCCCCAATACCCTTCTTTTCTTGATCTGTCAAAATTAAAAACCAACTGTCTTTGGTGGTTAAGATTCCTCTTGAAGTACCACTTGGACGTTTAAAATTTAAGGTATGCTTGACAAATTTAGCTTGCATTATCCTATCAAAAGTGTAATAAATATCAAAACAGAAAGAAAGAAAGTAGATAAAGCAACCTTCTTTAATTCAGGATCAAATTGTTTTGGATCAGAAATTTTAATGATCCTAATTAAATGCATAATTAACGGAATTAAAGCAATGAATGGGATCCAAAAAAAAGTGCAAGATGTTATTAGAAAAACGATAGTTATTAAAAGCATTGCGCTACCAATCAATATAAAATGATAGCGTTTTGCTGCTTTAGCTCCTAAAAGTACAACCAGTGTTTTCTTACCCACTACCCCATCATTTATTCGATCCCGCATATTATTTAAATTCAAAACAGCAGCTGAAAAAAGTCCTATGGCCAATCCCAAAAGCAAAACGGGCCAAGAAAATGCTTTCAATTGAATGAAATAAGAACCAAGAACACCTACCCCTCCAAAAAACAATAACACAAAAAAATCACCCAGACCCCTGTAACCATAGGCTTTGACTCCAACTGTATAGGATATTGCAGCCCAAACGCTTAAAAGAGCAAGTACAAAAAATATAGCTCCATAAACCAAAGATTGCGCCCCAAATGCTATGAAAATTAAAATACATGCCAAAAGTAAGGCCACAAGGGACATAACAATAATCCCATTTTTCAAAACTTGTTTACTTAGAAGTCCCTGCTGTAATACCCGCTTGGGTCCAATCCGGTTTTCATTATCTGTTCCTTTAACTCCATCGCCATAATCATTTGCAAAATTGGAAATGATTTGGAAAGAAATAGCGGTCAACAACATTAACACAAATAAAGACCAAGAAAAGTCAGGCTGGTTTAATGAAAGTGCATTCCCTACCAATATCCCAGAAATGGACAAAGGAAGAGTTCTTAAACGGGCTGCACTTAGCCAAACTTTAATTTGCTGCATATTGTGGATTATGGAAATTTAGGATATTTTTTAAAGTTGGGCGCGCGTTTCTCTAAAAAGGCTTTCTTACCTTCTTGAGCTTCTTCCATTAAATAATACATTAAAGTTGCATCTCCTGCTAATTGCATCAATCCATGTTGTCCATCTAATTCAGCATTTAAAGAACGTTTGATCATACGAAGTGCTAAAGGACTTCTTTGCTGCATTATGCTACACCATTCCATAACCGTATCTTCCAATTGATCCAAAGGAACTACTTTATTTACCATTCCCATGTCATGGGCTTCTTTTGCAGAATACTGTTGACATAAAAACCAAATCTCACGGGCTTTCTTCTGTCCAACATGACGCGCTAAATAGGAGGACCCAAATCCTCCGTCAAAACTTCCTACTTTAGGACCTGTTTGGCCAAATATTGCATTTTCACTTGCAATGGTAAGGTCACAAACGACATGCAAAACATGACCTCCACCTATAGCGTAGCCATTAACCATAGCGATTACAGGTTTAGGCAATTCTCTTATCCGTTTGTGAAGATCCAAAACATTTAGCCTAGGGACGCCGTCTTCTCCCAAGTAGCCGCCCACACCTTTAACATTTTGATCTCCTCCACTACAAAAAGCTTTGTCGCCTATACCTGTAAAAACCACAACATCTATTTCATTGTTTTCACGACACACCTCAATAGCCTCAAGCATTTGGATGTTTGTTTCTGGACGAAAAGCATTATATACTTCGGGTCTACTAATTGTAATTTTCGCAACTCCATCGCAAAATTCAAAAAGAATGTCGCTATACGTTGCTAAAGATTTCCATGTTCTCATTTCTATTTTTATTTGGTATTTACACTATTTGATGACATGGCTTTAAAGTAATTCAATAAAACCTCATCATTCACTTTTCTAGGGGTTTGTATTTCTAATATTCTTGGACAATCATTTGATTTAAACAAAGATGCTAATTTTCGTTTTAGTTGCCACTTAGATGTTGCTTTTTGATAACCAAACCCGAAAGTCTTGGCTACATACTTAGCGTTGCGATTGTGTATAGTCTCAAAATAGCGATCATAAGTGGGACTATCTTTTGCACCGGGCAAAATTCTAAAAATACCTCCACCTTGATTATTAATTAAAATGATTTTAAAGTTTTTTGGAATATAGTTATTCCACAAACCATTGATATCATAGAAAAAACTAAGATCACCCGTAAGCAAGACGGTTGGCCCCATTTTGATTTGAGAAGCACCCACTGCTGTTGCCGTGCTCCCATCTATTCCACTTGTACCTCGATTACAGAAAAAAGTAGTGTTTTGTGGCCAATCCATTAATTGTGCGTAACGAATCGAAGAGCTATTTGCTATTTGTAATTGTATCCCTTCAGGCAATTGTTTCGCAAGCTGTATAAAGACATTTAAATCCGAAAAAGGAAGCTGATCTAAATAGGATTTACCTTTATTCTTAAATTTTTGAAACAATGAAAAAACCGAAATATGAAAGTCACTTTTTTGATTTTCACTTGAGTTGTCGTACAAATCTTTGAGAAAAGAATTTGGACTTTGAACAAAATGTTGGTCCAAATGATAGTAGGTATTGTATGCCTTCTTTTCGTCAACATGCCAATGATGAGACGGTGGATGGTTTCTTAAAAACGATTTGATTTTTTTTGATACTACCATCCCCCCATAAGTTAGTAATATCTCAGGACGTAGGGACTCTTTCTCTTGATTTTCTGTTAATTCTAATGAAGCCATAAGCGTGTCAATAGAATGGATCGCCTTTGAATGATTAATATTAGAAGTTGTTTCAGTGAAAACGACTACCGAAGGGTCTTCACAAAGTGCATCAACACATTCCTTATGAATTGAATCAGGAGCTAAAACCCCTATAACAACCCATTTCTTCTTAGACTGATTCCAAGTCTTTTTAATATCATTAAGATTCTTCTTTTCTTGTGATTGCTTGGTCTTTTTTGAGTCAATTCCTTCAAGCGGAAGTGCAATTGAAGTCATCCCATACAAAGGTTCTTCTAATGGAATGTTTAAATGAACAGGACCTTTACGCTGAATTGAAAGATCCAATACTCGTGCAATCTCTTTAGTGTTATAGGATTGAATTGAAGTTTGTAATTCTGTAATCTCAGATTCAGTTGCATCAAAGGGAACCAGCTTTTGCATGGGGTTTTGCAAGAGTGTTTTTGTAGCGTGACTTACGTCAGGTTTTAAAACGGCAGCCCCCTCAAGATGGGGTTCAAAAACGCCCACCTGTCGGATAGTCTGACCATCTCCTATATCAATTCGATGTGGCATTCTATCAGCGGATAAAATGACAAGAGGAATATCGCTATAGTACGCTTCTGCAACTGCTGGATAAAAATTTAATAATGCAGACCCTGAAGTGCATAGTAGTGCCACAGGTTCATTCAATTGTTGTGCCATTCCTAAAGCAAAAAAGGCAGCAGCTCGTTCGTCTACTACACTGTAGGTTTTGAAATAAGAATCGGAAGCAAAGCCGTTAGTTAAAGGGGCATTTCTAGAACCTGCACAAATGACAATTCGCTCAATTTTAGTGCTCGCACAAAGGCGGACTACTGTTTGGGCAAGGGGAATCGATGGGTACTTATTCATTCGTCAGAGTCTACTTCATTTGTAACAAAAGTACAAAACCGAAGGCACTTCAGAAAGCGTAAAAAAGAGTTTATAAGATACGTGCTAAAGTTTCTGACTTACGTTGGGTCTCCAGCCATTCACTCTCTGGATCACTAAACGAAGTGATTCCAGCACCCACAAATAATCGCACCCTTTCTACTGTCCATTCTGCGCATCTTAAATTTACAAAAAGGCCTGTTTTCTCATTTCCTATCGGTCCTAAAAAACCAGTATAAAATGTACGATTATAGCCCTCATTATTAATTATAAAATCCACCGCTTCCTTCTTTGGAACACCTCCAACAGCGGGCGTTGGATGCAAAGCTGTGATTAACTTTTTTAGACTTATGGTCAATTGAGGTAAGGTAAAATGCGTACAAAGATGCACTAGATTTCCCGCTCGCTTGTTTTGGGGTTCCCCATATTTAATTTCCTCTTCTTTAAAAAGAGTTTTTAAATCGGAAAGTACTTGTTGGGTCACCAAAGCCTGTTCTTCTTTTTCTTTACTTGACCAATGGGGATTTTTATTGGGTGTGTAAATTTGTGTCCCTGCCAGTGCCATGGTAAATGTGCTTTTTGAAGAAGCCTCAATAAATTGTTCTGGGGTTGCACCAAACCAAGTCCCAACAAGAGGATGATGCCATAAATAAGTCAATGCATCCTGATATTTATTTTCTAAGGCTAAAAAAAGAGTGCTTGGATTCTCTTCCGTTTTCAAATCAATTGATCTAGAGAGTACTACCTTTTTTAAATGGCCTTGAGCAATTTCACTTTGTGCTTTTTTTACAAGCTCAATAAATCTTGATTTACGAGTCTCGTCTTCTGGAAAAACAACAGGATCTGATTTAAAATCTTGTACTTCTGGTTTTGGGAACTGTTCTGACTTTGAATTTGGAATGAAAGGATAGGATGATAAACTTTCAAAAGAAGTCATCACAAAACCCGATTCAGAAAAGTCATCCGTCTTATGAAGTTGATTCTCTTCTTGAAAAAAAATATGAATTTCTTTAGATTTAGGGAGCCGATAGACAACAAAGGGATATTGGTTTTTCCATAAGACCTCTAATCGCTTTTCAAGTTCGATCATATATTATCTCTTGCGTGAATAGGTCGTTAACTTGCACAAAGAAATCAATTGATCCTCTTCATCGGTAACTTTTATTTCCCACAACTGGATGGTTCTTCCCTTGTGGATTACTTTTGCTTTAGCGAACACATATCCAGAGGAAATGCTTTTAACATGGTTCGCAGTAATTTCAATTCCTCGCACATGTATACTTGGGTCTTGATTAAGAACAAAAACTGCAGCACTTCCTACGCTCTCAGCAAGAGCAGCAGTAGCTCCTCCGTGGAGGACGCCATCGGGTTGGTGTACTTTTTTGGTTACTGGCATTCTTGCTGTCAAAAAATCTTCTCCAACATCCACATATTTAATTTCAAGGGTTTCCATGAGCGTGTTCTTGCATATCGCATTGCTCATCACCAAAATTTGTTTTTTATCCATTTTCCCTTTTTGCTAAAATAAGAAAACCTCCTGTGTAATTCCACAGAAGGTTTTCATTTACATTTAAAATCTAATTTTATTTAACTTCTTCAAAATCTACATCTTGGACATCGTCACCATCAGAGGCAGCATCGGGTCCGGGAGATTCTCCTTGAGGTTGTGCTGCATCCCCTCCTGCTTCCGCTTGAGCTTTGTACATTTCTTCAGAGGCATTCTTCCAAGCTTCATTGATGGTTTCTAACGCCTTGTCAATCGCTTCCAAATCTTTTGCAGCATAGGCTGTTTTCAATTCTTCAAAAGCGGCTTCAATAGGCGCTTTTTTATCATCAGAAAGCTTATCTCCAAATTCCTTCAATTGTTTTTCCGTTTGGAAAATCATTTGATCCGCACTGTTTAGCTTATCAACTTCTTCTTTTGCTTTTTTATCGGCATCAGCATTGGCTTCAGCCTCTTTACGCATTTTCTCGATTTCTTCCTCTGTAAGTCCTGAAGAAGCTTCAATACGAATGTCTTGTGACTTTCCAGTAGCTTTATCTTGTGCGCTTACTTTGATGATACCATTGGCATCAATATCAAAGGTTACCTCAATCTGAGGTGTTCCTCTTTGAGCAGGTGGAAGTCCATCTAAATGAAAACGTCCAATCGTATTATTGTCTGACGCCATAGAGCGCTCTCCTTGTAGTACATGAATTTCAACAGAGGGCTGATTATCGGCTGCCGTGGAGAAAACTTGTGATTTTTTTGTAGGAATGGTAGTGTTCGACTCGATTAACTTAGTCATTACCCCTCCCATTGTTTCAATCCCAAGTGAAAGCGGTGTAACATCAAGCAAGAGAACATCTTTAACATCTCCTGTCAATACTCCTCCTTGAATGGCAGCTCCAACGGCTACAACCTCATCAGGATTCACCCCTTTGGATGGCTTTTTACCAAAAAACTTTTCTACAACTTCTTGTATAATAGGAATACGTGTTGATCCTCCTACTAAAATAATTTCATTTATGTCTGAGGTTGAAAGTCCAGCATCATCCAACGCCTTTTTTACAGGAGTCATTGAGCGCTTTACTAGGTCATCAGCCAATTGTTCGAAATTTGCACGTGTTAGCGATGTAACCAAGTGCTTAGGTCCACTCTCGGTTGCGGTAACATAAGGTAGATTAATTTCCGTTTGAGCAGAAGAAGATAATTCAATCTTCGCTTTTTCTGCTGCTTCTTTAAGACGTTGTAATGCCATTGGATCTTTACGTAAATCAATTGACTCATCTTTTAAAAATTTCTCTGCTAAAAAATCAATGATTACTTGGTCAAAGTCATCTCCTCCTAAATGGGTATCTCCATTGGTGGAAAGTACCTCAAAAACACCATCTCCTAATTCTAGTATTGAGATATCAAATGTTCCACCACCAAGGTCATAAACAGCAATCTTTTTATCAGATCCACCTTTGTCCATACCATAAGCCAGAGCAGCAGCTGTTGGCTCGTTAATAATTCGTTGAACTTTAAGTCCTGAAATTTCGCCTGCTTCCTTAGTTGCTTGACGCTGGGCATCATTAAAATAAGCAGGAACTGTAATTACAGCTTCAGTAACATCATGACCCAAATAATCTTCAGCTGTTTTCTTCATTTTCTGAAGTGTCATTGCTGATAATTCTTGTGGGGTATACAATCTGCCATCAATATCAACACGAGGAGTATCGTTATCTCCTTTAACAACTTTGTAGGCTACATTTTTTAATTCTTTACTTGATTCGGAAAATTTATTTCCCATAAAGCGCTTGATCGAAGCAATTGTCTTGGTAGGATTGGTAACTGCTTGTCTTTTGGCTGGGTCTCCCACTTTAATTTCGCCTCCTTCTACAAAAGCGATTACAGACGGAGTAGTTCTTTTACCCTCAGCGTTGGGGATTACAACAGGCTCATTTCCTTCCATTACAGAAACACAAGAGTTGGTGGTTCCTAAATCAATTCCAATTATTTTACTCATGATAGTTTATTAATATTTCAATTCAACCATTTCAAGCATTATGCCATAACGCAATAACTGACAGCTTGACAGTTCACTGAAATTAGATCTAATCCGCTTGATGTAAATCATTTTCCCTTGAGCTTTTAAATTTCTTTTATATAGATCAGGAAAGTTCAGAGGTAGACTATTTCACAATCTTCAGAGCGGGTATAAAAAGAAATACTATTTTTGAAAAAAAGTAAACATGTCAGTAGCTAAGAAAAGTTATACACGAATCACCACAAAGAGTCTTTCAGAAATGAAGGCAAATGGTGAGAAAATAGCAATGCTTACTGCTTATGACTTCACGCTTGCTGGTATTGTAGATCATGCAGGAATTGATATCATTTTGGTGGGAGACTCTGCCTCAAATGTCATGGCGGGTCATGAAACAACACTTCCTATTACATTAGATCAGATGATTTATCACGCAAGCAGTGTTGTTCGGGCCGTAGATCGTGCCCTTGTAGTGGTGGACTTACCCTTTGGGACCTATCAAGCTGATTCCAAAGAAGCCCTTCGTTCAGCCATTCGAATTATGAAAGAATCTGGCGCACATGCTGTGAAACTTGAAGGTGGAAAAGAAGTAAAAGAATCCATAGAGCGGATTCTTAAAGCAGGAATTCCTGTCATGGGACATTTAGGTTTGACGCCTCAGTCAATCTATAAATTTGGAACGTACACCGTTCGTGCTAAAGAAGAAGAAGAGGCAAAACAGTTAATCACCGATGCAAAAATGCTGCAACAAATAGGTTGTTTTGGAATTGTTTTAGAAAAAATTCCCGCTGCTTTGGCTGGAAAAGTAGCTCAAGAAATTTCCATTCCTGTAATCGGAATTGGAGCAGGAAATCATGTAGATGGACAGGTATTAGTGCTTCACGACATGCTGGGAATGAGTAAAGAGTTCAGTCCTCGTTTTCTTCGACGCTATTTGGACTTAAATACCAGTATCAGTCAAGCGGTTCAATCCTATACTAAAGATGTGAAAAAAGGTGATTTTCCTAATGAAAAAGAACAATACTAAGTTCAATGGACGTAAAAAATCGCATCCTTTTTGAGGACAATCACTTACTTATTGTAAACAAGGAAGCTAAAGAGCTTGTTCAAGGTGACAAGACAGGAGACCCTTCGCTAGCCGACCATTTGAAGGAATACATTAAAGTTAAATATAACAAGCCAGGAGAGGTCTATTTAGGAATCGTGCATCGCATTGATCGCCCCACTAGTGGGGTTGTTGTTTTTACAAAAACATCTAAAGCCTTAACACGCCTCAATGCTCAATTTGAAAAACGAATTCCTAAAAAAACCTATTGGGCTGTAGTAGATAAAACTTTTCCAAATACAGAAGGAAAACTTACACATTGGATGACTCGTAATCAAAAACAAAATAAATCTAAAGCGCATATAAACGAGGTTCCCAACAGTAAAATTGCAAAATTAAATTACAAACGCATTCAAGAATTTGAACATTACTGTTTGCTAGAAATAAGCTTAGAAACGGGAAGACATCATCAAATTAGAGCGCAGTTGAGTACCTTAGGATTTCCTATCCAAGGAGATTTAAAATACGGTGCAAACAGGAGTAACAAAGATAAAAGTATTAGTCTTCATGCTCGCAAGCTAGAAATTGAACATCCTGTAACAACAGAAAAAATTAGTTTTGTAGCTAACCCGCAGAAAACGGGGATATGGAAGGCCGTTCTTTCCGATTGAGTTGTGTTGCTTTTTGTTGAATTATTTGTGCAATCGGTACGTTGTCTATTTTACTTTCTAACCAAGAAAGAATATCCAAATACAAAAACGAGCGTCGTTCATAAGGATCGTTTTCATACTGCTTCAATTCGCTATATAATTTCTTAAACGCAGATTTGATCTCATGAGGATAGATATCTCCTAAATTTCTAACAAAACGAATCATGGCTTTTTGGACAGCATGCAAATCATTCATCTTAATTAAAAATTTATAGGTCTCACGCAAATGGGTTTCCAAATGGTAATCAAAGCCTGCTTCGTAATGCGCGAAAATATTAAGCACACGAGAAAAACAAAGTAAGTCTTCTCGCATTTTCAATCTTTTGTTACTGATAATATTATCCAAAAAGACAATACAATTTTCATAATCTGCGGCTCCAAAATACACACAGGCGATCTTGTAATAGAACATCATGATGTGATGGGGATCAATTTGGTTACTAAACTCTTGGATTCCCTTTTTAATTTCTGGGATCACGGTTACCCCATCTTCAAAACTTCCTTCTAAAAAATGTAAATTTAATCTATTACTGTAGTAAAAAAGAAAATTAAGTGCTTTAAGGTTATCATTAACAGGAAAATCTTCATGTGATGTTCCTTTGATCATTTGTTGAAGTGTGCCTTTGAACTTAGAAGGATATTTGATTAATGCTAAACTTTCCATCAAATAGTTGTTCCCTTTTAAATAGAATACTGGATGGATTGAAATCATAGCAGGGTTCTCTTCAAACATCTCTACCCATTTTGCTGCATATCGATAGGTTGATAAAAAATCATGGGTCAAAAAACTATACCAAACGTGCGCTTTATAATACCAAAGTTTTTCTCTAAAGCCCAAAGTGTCATAATCTAGCTTAGGTAGGTTCTCGTAAAAAAACTGAGTGATTTCACGAAATTCTTGATCGCTTTTGGCATATCCTGCTTTTATTAAACGCTCGTAAAGCTGGAGAGATAAATTGGACAACTTGGTTGCTAAATCATTTTGAGTTCGCAACAAATTAGACTCGGCGATAAGCGTTTCTGTTCGATTACTTAAACTCCTAGTAATATACTGAGATTCAATCACTTTTTCTAATTCTACTATATCATAAGCACTATACTTTTCTTCATTTTTCAATGCCAATAATTTTACCTTTTCCAGCACTTTTAGACTTTGCTTATACAAACCTTTTTGGTATAAAATAGTGGCAAAGTCTAGCTGTTCTCTAATTGAGATTCGAATGTTTTTATGCACGGGATTCATGCGCAAACTGATTAAAATCTGTTTGTATAAATGTGCTTTTAAATTCGACAATTGTTGTTTGGTGACAATTCCTTTACTTAAAATCACCTTTTCATCATAACGACTCATGCGATCCAATTGCTGAAAAAGATTAAGAAATTTAGAGTCTTGATTGGAACCCATTCGTCCCACATACAATCTAAATTGTCTTTTTTCTGACTTAGTAAGTGATTTTACAAGTACAAATAAATTATCTTTCTGCTCATTTGTCATTGTAAAGTTTTTTGATGCAAAGTGTTAATTGTTAGCATTTTAAGATGTTGTTTCACTCGTAGGATGTTGTAATACAAAAATAGGGATTTTATCTTACTTATCACCTAAAATGTACTTTAGTAGAGTAATTAAATCTTTATCTGTTTTCCATATGGAATTTGTAGAAATTTTTGATACTACTTTACGAGACGGGGAACAAGTTCCTGGTTGTAAATTAGACTCCAAAACAAAGTTAATCATTGCTGAGCAACTAGACTTGCTTGGAGTGGATGTTTTAGAGGCGGGATTCCCTATTTCAAGTCCTGGTGACTTCAAAGCAGTTGAAGATATTTCCAAACTAGTTAAAAACGCACGTGTGTGTGGTTTGACCCGCGCTGTGCAAAAAGATATTGATGTAGCCGCCGAAGCTTTAAAGTATGCTAAGCGTTCACGTATTCATACTGGAATAGGTACTTCAGAAAGCCACATGCGCTACAAATTTAATGCTACCCCTGATCAAATTATTGAGCGAGCTGTAGCTGCAGTAGCCCATGCCAAAACTTATATTGAAGATATTGAGTTTTATGCAGAGGATGCAGGACGAACTGATAATGAATTTTTAGCAAGAGTTTGCGAGGCTGTGATCAAGGCAGGTGCAACGGTTCTAAATATTCCTGATACCACTGGATATTGTTTGCCAGAGGAGTATGGTGCCAAGATGAAATATTTAATGGAAAACGTAAGTGGTATTCACAAAGCGCGTCTTTCATGTCATTGTCACAATGACTTAGGTTTGGCAACAGCGAATTCCATTGCAGGGGTTCAATATGGAGCACGTCAAATTGAATGTACCATCAATGGTATAGGCGAACGTGCCGGAAACACCTCTTTGGAAGAAGTAGTAATGATCCTTAGACAACATCCCGGGCTCAATTTAGATACCCGCATTAAATCACAAATGCTCAATGGATTAAGCCAGTTGGTTTCAGAAAGCATGGCTATGCCAGTCCAACCCAATAAAGCAATTGTGGGTGCAAATGCATTTGCTCACTCTTCTGGAATTCACCAAGACGGTGTGATCAAAAAACGTGAAACTTACGAAATCATAGACCCTAAAGATGTTGGGGTAACGGAATCGTCTATCATCCTTACCGCACGTAGCGGAAGAGCTGCGTTGGCCTACCGTGCAAAAAACATTGGGTATGAATTAGATAAACTGTCACTTGATAAAGTGTACAGTCAATTTTTGATTGAAGCCGATAAAAAGAAAGAGATTAATGATGATGATTTACCAAAAATCATTGAAGCCAGTAATATATAATTTGAATTTCTAATTAAATGAAACAAACCCTATTTGATAAAGTTTGGGATTCCCATGTTGTTCGAAGTATCAACAATGGTCCAGATGTACTTTTCATTGACCGTCATATGATTCATGAAGTGACAAGTCCTGTTGCTTTTCTTGGATTAAAAAACAGAAAATTACCTGTATTGTATCCAGAGCGTACTTTTGCTACTGCAGACCACAATACACCAACTTTAAATCAGCATCTACCTGTAGTTGATCCATTATCACGAAATCAATTAAAGGCATTGGAAAAAAATGCCAATGAGCACGGAATTTCTTACTGGGGATTAGGACATAAAAAAAATGGGATTGTCCATGTAGTGGGGCCGGAGTATGGAATCACCCAACCAGGAGCTACTATAGTATGTGGTGACTCCCACACTTCAACTCATGGAGCCTTTGGAGCCATTGCTTTCGGAATAGGAACTTCAGAGGTTGAAATGGTTTTGGCAACGCAATGTATCATGCAACCCAAGCCAAAGAAAATGCGTATCACGATAAATGGAACCCTTAATTTTGGCGTAACTCCAAAAGATGTTGCTTTGTTTATCATCGCTAAACTTACTACCTCAGGAGCCACAGGATACTTTGTTGAATATGCTGGAGAAGTTTTTGAGCAACTTAGTATGGAAGGTCGGATGACGGTTTGTAATTTGAGTATTGAGATGGGAGCCCGTGGTGGAATGATCGCTCCAGACCAAAAAACATTTAACTACATCAAAGGAAGAGAATTTACTCCTCAAGGTGCTGATTGGGATAAAGCGATGAAATACTGGGAAACTTTATACACTGACGAAGGAGCTATTTTCGATAAAGAACTTGTTTTTGATGGTTCAGAAATCGATCCAATGATCACCTTTGGTACAAACCCTGGTATGGGAATGAGTATAACCAAAGTCATCCCTACAGCAGCTAGCGTAGAAGGAGGTGCAGCCACTTACAAAAAGTCTTTGGACTATATGGGGTATTCAGAAGGGGAAAGCATGATTGGGAAACCAATTGATTTTGTTTTTATCGGAAGTTGTACTAATGGGAGAATTGAAGACTTTAGAGCTTTTGCCAGTATTGTTAAAGGAAAAGAACGTGCAGAAAATGTTACAGCATGGTTAGTGCCTGGGTCGCATAAAGTTTTGGCCTCTATAAAAGAGGAAGGATTATTAGATATTTTTGAAGCGGCAAAATTTGAGCTTCGAGAGCCCGGATGTTCCGCATGTTTGGCTATGAACGATGACAAAATTCCAGCAGGAAAATATGCAGTGAGTACTTCCAATAGAAACTTTGAAGGCCGTCAAGGACCGGGTTCTAGAACCTTACTTGCAAGTCCCCTTGTTGCCGCAGCAGCAGCAATTACAGGGAAGATAACTGATCCAAGAACATTAATACAATAAACATGGCATACGATTCATTTAGTATTTTAACCAGTACAGCGGTACCTCTACCTATAGAAAATGTAGATACCGATCAAATCATTCCTGCCCGTTTTTTGAAAGCAACGGAACGCGTAGGTTTTGGAGACAATTTATTTCGCGATTGGCGTTACAACCAGGATGATAGTCCCAAGGCAGATTTTGTATTAAACGATACAACCTTTAGCGGAAAAATCCTCGTAGGTGGACATAATTTTGGTTCAGGATCATCGCGTGAACATGCGGCTTGGGCAGTTTATGATTATGGTTTTCGTTGTGTTGTTTCTAGCTTTTTTGCTGATATTTTTAGAAATAATTGCTTAAACATTGGAGTCCTTCCTGTTCAAGTTTCTGCTGAATTTTTAGCCGAAATTTTTGAAGCCATACAAAAAAATCCCTCCGCAGAGTTGACTGTGGATTTAAATCAACAAAGCATTACGCTTTCCTTCTCAGGAAAGTCAGAGTCTTTTGAAATCAATGAATACAAAAAAGACAATATGCTTAATGGCTATGATGATATTGACTATTTAAGTAATATCAAATCAGAAATTGAGGGATTTGCTGAAAACACTCCGCTTTAGACCCGCTATTATAGATGAAAAGAAGAACGCTTGAAATAATGGATACTACACTAAGAGATGGTGAACAAACCTCTGGTGTCTCCTTTTCAGCTTCTGAAAAACTAACGCTTGCCAAACTCTTGTTGCAAGAGCTTAAAGTAGATCGCATTGAAATCGCTTCTGCTCGAGTTTCCGATGGGGAATTCAAAGCAGTGAAAGAGATTACTTCTTGGGCACAAAACAATGGTCTGATTGAAAAAGTAGAAGTCCTCACCTTTGTAGATGGAGGAACCTCTATCAAGTGGATGGAGGACGCTGGTGCGGTGGTTCAAAATCTGTTGACCAAAGGGTCATTAAACCATTTGAAATACCAACTCAAACAGAAACCTGAGGAACACTTTAATAATATTGAACACGCAATCAACCAAGCGGTAGATCATGGATTCAAGACCAATGTCTACCTAGAAGATTGGAGTAATGGGATGCGAAATTCGGAAGCCTATGTGTTTGATTATTTAGAATTTCTATCCGCACAACCTATAGAGCGTGTTTTACTTCCCGATACCTTAGGAGTATTAACGCCTCAACACACCAAAAATTATCTCACTGCCATTGTTGAACGCTATCCCTCACTGCACTTTGATTTCCATGGTCACAATGATTATGATTTGAGTGTAGCCAATACCATGGAAGCGGTAATGGCAGGTGTAAGCGGTTTACACCTTACCGTCAATGGAATGGGAGAACGCGCAGGAAATGCACCTTTAGCAAGTGTGGTTGCGGTTATCAATGATTTCTTGCCTGAAATAAAAATTAATATCAATGAAGACTCGCTGTTTAAAGTGAGTCAGTTGGTAGCCACTCTTACTGGATTTAGAATTCCAGCCAATAAGCCTATAGTAGGGGAAAATGTATTTACACAAACAGCTGGGATACACGCCGATGGAGACTCAAAAAAGAATTTATACTTTAATGATCTTCTACCCGAGCGTTTTGGACGAAAAAGAAAATATGCCTTAGGGAAAACTTCAGGAAAAGCCAATATCCAAAAGAATTTGCAAGAACTCGGTTTAACTCTCAATGATGATGAACTTAAAAAAGTGACTCAACGAATCATTGAACTAGGAGATAAGAAAGAACGAATGACCGCAGAGGACCTACCCTTCATCATTTCAGATGTGTTAGGTAATAATGTGGCAAGTCGAGTGAAAATAAAATCCTACGTGCTAACACACTCTAAGGGATTAAATCCTACCACCAGTGTCTCTGTAGAAATTGATGGAAAAAGCTATGAGCAAAATGCTCCAGGAGATGGACAATACGATGCCTTTTGGAATGCACTTCAAAAAATATATCACCCACAGCATATTAATTTACCTAAATTGATTGATTATGCCGTCCGAATTCCTCCAGGTAGCAACTCGGATGCCTTGTGTGAAACCACCATTACTTGGAAAAGTGATGCAAAAGAATTTACTACTCGTGGTTTGGACTCCGACCAAACGGTTGCTGCCATTAAAGCCACAGAAAAAATGTTGAATATTATTCAAAACTAAAGCTATATGCATTTAAAAATTGCCCTTTTAGCCGGAGACGGTATTGGACCCGAAGTAATTGATCAAGCTGTAAAGGTTTCTGACGCCATTGCACAAAAATACAACCACAGCATTGAGTGGACTCCAGCCCTAACAGGGGCCGCAGCCATTGATGCCGTTGGCGATCCCTATCCAGAAGAAACCCACCAAGTGTGTTTGGATGCCGATGCTATTTTATTTGGTGCGATTGGACACCCTCGATTTGACAATGATCCTTCTGCAAAAGTTCGTCCTGAACAAGGTTTATTAAAAATGCGTCAAAAACTAGGCTTATTTGCCAATGTACGTCCCACCTTTACTTTTCCTTCGT
Source organism: Flavobacteriaceae bacterium (assembly GCA_009886625.1). GTDB lineage: Bacteria > Bacteroidota > Bacteroidia > Flavobacteriales > Flavobacteriaceae > MS024-2A. The sequence goes on along the minus strand of QXZA01000004.1, from coordinate 30,827 downwards.
TATTGGATAAATCCCCCTTAAAAAGAGAACGCATTGAAGGAACCGACTTGGTTTTCCTACGTGAATTAACTGGAGGGATTTATTTTGGGGAACGCGGACGAAAAAACAATGGCGATACTGCCTTTGATACCTGTACCTACCATCGTGAAGAAATACAACGTTTGGCAAAAAAAGGGTTTGAATTAGCCATGACGCGTTCAAAAAAATTGTGCTGTGTGGACAAAGCCAATGTCTTGGAAAGTTCTCGTTTATGGAGAGAAACGGTACAAGCCATGGAAAAAGACTATCCAGAAGTAGAAGTGGCTTACGAATTTGTAGATGCTGTAGCCATGCGATTGGTACAATGGCCTAACAGCTATGATGTATTGATCACAGAAAACCTCTTTGGAGATATCCTTACCGATGAAGCTTCCGTTATTTCTGGATCTATGGGCTTGATGCCCTCGGCTTCTGTAGGGACTGATAATTCACTTTACGAACCCATACACGGATCTTTCCCTCAAGCCACTGGATTAGGAATCGCGAACCCATTAGCAACCATACTCTCTGCAGCTATGCTTTTTGAAATGAGTTTTGGCCTCACAGAAGAAGGTGCTGAAATACGCCGTGTTGTAGATCAATCCCTTGCAGATGGTATGGTCACCGAAGATTTGAAAGAAGGAGGTGCCAAGGGAAATTCTACGACAGAGGTAGGCGATTATTTGGTAAAACAAATTTTAGCATAACAGTCCAACTGATTTCAGAGTAAAACACAAAACAAATTGAAATATGGAACTTTTAAAATTAGCTACAATTTGGGCGAAATCGGAAGTATTTTCAACACGTTTTTTTATCTTTTTTGCAATTGGGTTTGACATTGCAGGTTTTTTATTTTGGCGATTTGGAAAAACAGACTTAGCAAAGGCATACATTTATCCCAGCTTGGTATCAGGTTTATTACTTTTGGCAATAGGACTGGGTTTATTTTATACCAACAAATCCAGAATAATTCAATTTAAAAAAGAGTTTCGTACAGATTCAACTTCTTTTTATCAGTCCGAAATTGAACGTACTGAAAGCACACTAAAGGAATATACTGTTGTCTTTAAGGTCATTCCAATACTCATCATTATTGCAGCTTTACTAATACTTTTCATTGATACTCCAACTTGGAGAGCAAGTAGTATTACTGCAATTGCTATGTTAATCATCATTCTATTAGTTGATGGAACTGCACATGCAAGAATTGAAAAATACAACAAAGAGCTGAAAATGTTGGATATAGAAATTAAAAATGAATAGCTCTTTGAATATGATAAATCAGTTTAGAATTAAAACAGCATTCATCATATATTGTAAATAAGCCAACAATCACTAGATTTATAATTCAAAAAACAAGTATGAGCAATCAAACCCTCACCGTGGTGGCTAAAATTGAAGCTAAGACTAATCATCTGGAAGCACTAAGAAAAGGATTAATTAGATTAATAATACCAACTTTAGCCGAAAATGGCTGTATCAATTATGATTTACATCAAGATCATAACAACGAAAACAGCTTCCTTTTTTATGAAAACTGGGAGAGTCGTTCGCACTGGGAAGATCATAATGTCTCGTTTCACATAAAGGCCTTCCAACAAGCTACTGAAGGAATGATTGAAAAGGTTGAAATATTTGAAATGCACAAAATAGACTGATAAAAACAATACTTTAGTAAAGCCATGTTTTAAAACATCCCTCATCCAAAAAAAAGACGCAAATAAAGCCTAAATTTAAGACAAGTAAAAAAGACTGGTAGCCTTAATTTAGAAACATGAAACCCAAACTTTACCCATTTTCTCGTGTTACAAATGAAATCTAAATGTGAAAATTGCTCAAGACCGCTCCCTCTGCGAAGTATTGAAGCTATGATCTGCTCCTACGAATGTACTTATTGCATTGATTGCGTTGAAAATGTACTTAAAAACATTTGCCCCAAATGTGATGGAAGCTTTGAAAAAAGACCTTCCAGAAATAATTAATCTATGTATATTTTATTCTTAACTATTCACATCTTCTCCGGTGGATTAAGCTTACTACTGGGTACTTGGAACCTCCTGCAAAAAAAAGGGAATATAAGCCATAAAAAAGTAGGGCTTATTTTTGTCTGGGGAATGCTCATTACAGGATTCACTGCTTTTGTTTTAGCAATCCTTAAGCCCAATGTATTCCTTTTTATCATTGGGATATTTACTGTCTATCTAGTCGGTACAGGACAACGTTATATTCATTTGAAGAAAATTGATAAAGGGCAAGTTCCTAAGTGGATCGATTGGCTCTTGACCATAAGCATGATGGTTATAGGAATCGGTTTCATGTTTTGGGGAATTAATATGATGATAAATGGTGACAGCATGGGTATGGCTTTGGTCACTTTTGGTTTGATTGGATTATTCAGTGTCCGAAAAGACTTTCAGAATTATCGCGGAAAGGCGCGCAAGAAAATGTATTGGCTTGCCGCTCATATTGCAAGAATTACAGGAGCCTATATTGCCTCAGTCACTGCTTTTTTAGTTGTAAACCAAGAAACCTTTCCTTCCGTTATTCCTTCGGTAGTTTATTGGATGCTCCCTACCGTCATTCTGACTCCATTGATTATTAAATGGATCAGAAAATTTGCCAAAAATTGATCGCATTTAGTATTTTCACTTTCTAAATAATACTATTCCTTGAAAAAAACAAAACGCTCCACCGTAAAACGCGCCCCAAGTAGAGGTCATTATGATGCGGAAACCATTCACAAAATATTGGATAACAACCATCTATGTCATGTAGCACTTGTCTATGAAGGAGCTCCATTGGTCATTCCTACCTTATATGGTAGAAAAGACAATACATTATACGCACACGGGGCTTCGGTCAGTCGCCTAATAACTTCCTTAGAACAAGAAATTGATTTGAGTATTTCTGTTGCAAAAACAACGGGGCTGGTATTGGCACGCTCTGCTTTTCATCATTCTTTAAATTATGAATCGGTTGTTCTCTTTGGAAAAGGCACATTGGTAGCAGAGGAAGATAAAGAAGAAGCCCTAAAAGTAGTATCAGATCATTTGATCCCAGATCGATGGGAAGAAGTACGAAAACCCTCTGCCAAAGAATTAAAGGCGACCAAAGTGATTGCGATATACCTAGATGAAGTAACCGCAAAAATTAGAACAGGTGATCCCAAAGATGATAAAAACGATTACCACCTTCCCGTATGGGCTGGAGTAGTTCCCATAAAAGAAGAATATGAGACCCCTTTACCTGATAGCTTATTGAATCCAATGATAAAGGAACCCTCACCCAGTGTGTTAAAATTGATTCACAAAACTTAAACCCCATCCCTATGAAACTTGACCCTTATTTTATTTTTAATGGAGCTGCGGATAAAGCAATCTTATTATATTGTTCAGCTTTCGGTTGGGAACATAGCGAAATAAAGCGATACAAAGACAGTCCCATGCCTCATGAAGAGCACCAAAAAAATTGGGCAGTTCATTGTTAATTAATCCACTAAGGAAAAACGGTAGCCATGGTTGCAGATGCAACCGATAGTAGTCCCGGGACTCAAATTAAAATGAATCTGAATTATATAGACTTAAAAAAATGGGAAATGATTTTTTGAAACTAGCAGAAAAGGGCAATATCATTCTTCCACTAGAGAAACAGTTTTGGAATGCGACCTATGGACAACTTAAAGATCGGTTTGGTGTTCGCTGGATGATGAATTATAATCATGACCAATAAAGATGGCATTCGACTCCCATTTAGCAGAACGTATTGAACATGTTTTAATCCAAAAAAAAGTGGTCTTTTATCAAAAAAAGATGATGGGAGGTTTGTGTTTTATGGTCAATGAAAAAATGTGTTGTGGTATTCATTTTGACAAGAAAAAGCAACTTGACTTACTCATGGTCCGTATTAGTACTGTGTAAGAAGAGATACATAAAAACAGGCCGGGTTGTCTTCCCATGGACTTCACAGGAAAGCCAATGAAAGGATTTGTCTTTGTTTACGCAAATGGCTTTGATTTAGAGGAAGATTTACTATTTTGGATCAATCTTTGTCTGGCCTATAACTCAAAAGCTAATTCAAGTAAAAAAAGAAAATAAATAAATTATGAAAACTGTTCTATCTATTCTTGCTGTTATTACTTTACAAACATGCATTTCCAGTACACCTCCTATCAATTATCCAGAAGCTGTTTGGGAGCCCCAAGTGGCAGTTCCTCAAGGATTGAAAAAAGCGTATTTCGCCTCAGGTTGTTTTTGGTGTGTTGAAGCTGTATACGAAAGTGTAAAAGGAGTCTCAGAGGCTTACTCTGGCTACGCTGGAGGTTTTACTAAAAATCCAAATTACAATCAAATTGGAACTGGAAAGACGGGTCATGCAGAAGCCGTAGAAGTGATTTATGATCCCAATGTAGTGAGCTTTAGTACCCTTGTACAAGTGTTTTTTGGTTCACATGATCCTACAACACCCAATCGTCAAGGGCCAGACCGAGGATCACAATATAGATCCATCGCTTTCTATACTTCGCCTAAGGAACAAGAAATCATTATCAAATACATTGAACTCCTTAAAGAAAAAGAAATCTTTAGCAATGAAATCGTGACCGAAATTAAACCGTTAGAAAAATTTTATTATGCGGAAGAATATCACCAGAATTACGAAAAAAACAACCCTAATAATCTGTACGTAAGACAAGTATCAATCCCCCGTCTTCGCAAATTTCAAAATGCCTACCCCGAACTTTTAAAAGAGAATCATTAAACCGGTGCAAACCATAACATTAGAGAATGAAAATTTAAAAGCTGTTTTTTTAGATTATGGTGCTGTCTTACACCAACTTTGGGTTAAAGACAAAAACAGTATTCCTGTCAATGTAGTCATGGGATTAGAATCCCCTGAGGACTATCAAAATGATAGTTGGTCAAGAGGTGCCGTAATTGGTCGGTTTGCAGGACGCCTAGAGAATCCTATTCAAATAGATTCAAAACCAATTACTATTGAACATTCAGAAGGGGTTTTGTTACACAGTGGCAGCAGTGGATGGGGTAAAAAAATATGGGACATCGTAACTCAAAAGCCGAATCAGGTTTCATTCCGATATATTTGTACAGAGGGTGCTAGCGGTTTTCCCGGTCAAGTTGTAGCGAATATTCATTATCGTCTTGAAAAAGACAGCCTATTGCTTGAATATCATGCCCAAACAAACACAGATACACATATCAACCTAACCAACCATGCCTATTTTAACCTCAACCCAGAAGGGAAGATTAACACTCAATACCTTCGCATTCATGCCGATGAAGTTCTGGAACTGAAACCTTCTTTGGTTCCAACTGGTCTGAAGAAAGCTGTATGTCAAACTTGTTTTGATTTTAGGACACAAAAACAAATTGGAGAAACCCGCATGGACGAATATTTTGTGCTGTCTAATAAATCAAATGAAGCTGCAGTATTGTTTTCATCAGAGACAGGAATAGAAATGATTACGCATACAGACCAACCAGGAGTTGTTGTTTTTACTCCCCCACATTTTGAAGCAATTTGTTTTGAAACACAAAAATTTTCGAACACTCCCAACATCAAAAGTTTTCCCACTACCTTAGTGAAAAAAGAAGAAACCTATAGACACAATACGGTGTTTAAGTTTCGTCTAAGAACTTAATAGTAAAACGTTTCCACAATCTGTGAAACACATATCCAACAAAGCTACCAAACAGAGTACCGCAGAAGATATCAAGTGGAAAATGTACACCAATGTACACTCGACTATAGGCAATTAAAGCAGCAATGATTAGTAAGATATATGGAAGCAAACGTGAATAGCTTTTCAAAATAGTTCCAAAAAAAACAGCCAAAGCAAATGAATTTGAAGCATGGCCAGAAAAGAAGCTAAAACGTCCTCCACAAGTTGGTTTCACCAAACGCACTAAAGAGTTGATTTCTTCATCATAGCAGGGTCGTAATCTTCCCACATTGACCTTGAATAAGTTTGTAACCTGATCGGTCACTAAAATCAACAGGCCCGTAAATAATAATAGATACAAGCCATTTTTCCAATTTGTTTTAAAAGAAATAAAAAGCCACAAAAATAAATATACCACCACATTGGAAGCACGATGAGTCATCAGCATCCAAAAACCGTCAAAGGTCGGAGTTCCTGAACCATTAAGCAAAAGAAATAAGGCCCTGTCCCAAGCTATAAGTGTATCCATTTTTATTCCAGAGATTCCATTTCTTTATCATAAAAATCAAATGCAGCTTCGATCAAAAAATGAGATTCTGCCTTTAAAGTAGCCTCATCCTCTTTTTCAAATTCTTCAAACCAATGAACCTCATCATTGGAAACATTAAGAATAAAACGAGGATACTCTGTATGAAGGATAAAAAGATCATTTTCAAGAGTAGAGTTGTCGGCAATTAGAAATTTTGGTAATTCCATAGTTTCAATTTTCTATTAATTTTTTAGTCATATAATTAAATCGTAAGTACAAAAGTATGGCAGAAGCAGTTAACCCAGACAGTAATCCTATCCAAATTCCGGTAGCACCCATGGTGGTATGAAGTCCAAGATAATAGGATATTGGAAGTCCAAAAATTCCATAGGAAAAAAAAGTGATCCAAGCAGGAATATTTACATCTTGAAGCCCTCTAAGTGCTCCAAGTACCACCGCTTGCAATCCATCCGAAATTTGAAAAAATGCTGAAACAATCAATAAACTCGAAGCGATACGAACTACCTCATTAACATCAGAAATTTGAAGTGGGTTTGTTCCATCCAAATATATCCAAGGGAGATAGGTATTCATTAGCAAAAAGAACAAACAGAAAAGAACATCAAATAAAAAGATTAGCAAAAAGATTGAATACGCTATTCGTTTCAAAGCAATAAAATCACCCTTCCCTTTTTGATTCCCTACGCGGATCATTGCGGTGACCCCTAATCCCATAGCAAACATAAAAGTCATTGATGACAAGTTGAGAGCGATTTGATTTGCTGCTTGAGGATTTTTTCCCAAAAACCCAGAGAGCCAAATGGCTGCAGTAAAGAAAATTACTTCAAAAAACATTTGTAAGGCTGAAGGAAGACCCAAACGAATAATTTTTTTAAATAAATTCCAATCTGATTTTTTTAACACAATCCCTTGAGCAAATTCAGTAAAACGTTTGTTGTATCGAACATAAAGAGCCATGAATAACAGCATAGAACATCGAGAAATTAATGTTCCCAAGGCTGCTCCTTCTACTCCCATTTTAGGAAAAATCCAAAAACCAAAAATCAATACATAATTCAGAATTACATTAATAAGGTTTCCCATTAGGGTAGCATACATGGCTGGACGAGTATGGGAGAGTCCTTCAGAAAACTGTTTAAATCCTTGAAAAGTAATTAAAGGAATGAGTGAGATTGCGACCCACTTCAAATATGGAAAAGCCAAAACAACCACTTCTTCAGGTTGTCCCATGCGATATAATAAAGGCTTACATATTAGTACTGCTAAACTTAAAAAGACACCTATAAAAATACATAGCAACAAGCCGTGTATAAAAACATTTCTACCCGCTTGAATATTTTTTGCTCCGTCCGTTTCTGCAACAAGAGGAGTAATCGCTGTGGAAAACCCAATACCAAGTGACATGGCTACAAAAAAGAAACTATTTCCTAATGAGACAGCAGCAAGTTCTGCAGTACCCAATTGCCCTACCATAATATTGTCTACCAATTGTACAAAAGTATGCCCCAAGAGGCCCACAATGACGGGAAAAGCCAGCTTTAAATTGTATTTAAACTCTCTGGTGTATTGATCTAAAGCCGCAATCATTTAGGTGAAAAAATTAAAAACCATATTGGTCAACAAGATAAACCAAGCTTGCCATAGCAGCAGCACCTAATTCAAGCTCGCGTTTATTAATGGCGTCAAAGGTATCATTTGCAGCATGATGATAGTCAAAATAACGCTGTGAATCTGGTCGCAATCCAGAAAGCACTGTTTTTCCATTACGTAATGGGCCAATATCGGCTCCGCTTCCACCTAGTTGGAAATGGTTTGCCAAATAAGGTTCAAAATAAGATTTCCATGAGGAAATTTGTTCAAATTGAGAAGTGTTTGCTTCAAAAACAAATCCCCTTGGGCTAAACCCTCCTGAATCAGACTCTAATGCAAAAATGTGGTTTTCTTTGTTGCTTTTGGCATAATTAGCATAGGCTTTTCCACCACGCAAACCGTTCTCTTCGTTCATATATAATACCACTCGAATAGTACGGTTAGGTTGGTAATTCATCGATTTAAATAGTCGTAATACTTCCATGGATTGGACAATACCTGCACCATCATCATGCGCACCGTCTCCTAAATCCCAAGAGTCTAAATGTCCTCCAACCACAATGATCTCCTCTGGAAAATCACTTCCTTTAATTTCACCCACTACGTTATGTGAAGGAACATCAGGAAAATTCTTACAATCTTGTTTCAAATAAAAATCTAAATTATCATTTAATGAAAGCATTGAACTTAATAACTGAGCTCCATTGGTACTGATTGCAGCAGCTGGAATTCTGAGTTTATTCGGGAGATCACCATAATTCATGGCTCCGGTATGTGGAAAATCATCCAGCCTTAAATTCATGGACCTAACAATTACTCCCACTGCGCCTAATCGTGCTGCCATAGCAGCCCCTCTTGAGCGTTGATTAACTGTCTTTGAGTAAGCTTCAAACGTATTAATTAAGCCTACTGGCATCGCTCTATTGTAAAAAACAAACTTTCCTTTTACCTTCTCCTCTCCTAGTGCATCCAATTCATCAAAGTCTTTTACTTCAACCACCTTTGCCAATAAACCAGCAGAGGGTGTTGCTATAGATCCACCTAGAGAACACACGGGTACATTCATACTTCTTCCTGGACCTGTTATAATGCTTGCATATTCAAATGTACCGCGAACCCATTTGGGAACCATTACATCTTGTAGAAATACACGATCCAAAGAAATTTCATTTAATTCATCTTTACCCCATTGGACTGCACGTTCTGCATTTAATGATCCAGATAGCCTTCCCCCAATATTGTTGGAGAGATGATCAAGCCAATCATAAGCTTTTCCTTTGGTGAGAGCTTCTGAATAGATCGTTTCTATTGTTTCTGAATGAATCGCTTCTTGAGCATTGGTATAAACAAGGGAGAATAGAAATACTATTCCCAGGATTTGGTTTTTCATAATACAATTATTTTGGTGCAAATTGATTGATATTTTGATAACTGATAGGATTTTCTCCCAAAATCATAAGGCGCTCAATAACATTACGAAGTTCTCTTACATTACCAGTCCAAGGGTAATCGTATAACTTGGCTAACGCTTCCTCAGAAAATTCTTTAGGCTCCAAACCTTGCTCATTGGTAAGAAGTGTTGTAAAGTGATTGATCAACAAAGCAATATCAGTAAGACGCTCTTGAAGTGCTGGAACATGTATAAGTATCACAGCTAAACGGTGGTATAAATCCTCACGAAATCTTCCTTCCTCAATTTCAACTTTCAGATTTTTATTAGTCGCGGCAATGACACGAACATTTACTAAAATATCTTTTTCATTTCCAACACGCTGAATTTTTCTTTCTTGAAGGGCTCTCAAAACTTTAGCTTGAGCAGCCAAACTCATATCAGCGATTTCGTCCAAAAATAAAGTTCCATTGTGAGCGGCTTCAAATTTACCAGACCGATCTTTGACGGCAGAAGTAAAAGCACCTTTAACATGACCAAAAAGCTCACTTTCAATAAGTTCAGAAGGAATTGCAGCACAATTCACCTCTATGAAATTTTCTTTGCTACGGTCGCTCTGTTCATGTAACTGATGGGCAACCAGCTCTTTTCCTGTTCCATTTTCTCCAGTGATCAAGACTCGAGCATCGGTAGGAGCTACTTTAGAAATCATCTCTCTAACCGATTGAATTTGAGGACTTTCTCCAATAATGACATACTTTTGAGCAACTTTATTTTTCAGCTTGATGTTTTCAGTTCGAAGGGATTTATTTTCTAACGCATTTCGCATTGATGTAAGCAAACGATTAAGGTCCGGTGGTTTTGATATAAAATCATAAGCCCCAAGTTTCATTGCCTCTACTGCTGTTTTAACATTTCCATGACCCGTCAACATGATAAAGGGAACATGCATATTTTTTTCATTGGACTTTTTAAGCACTTCGATTCCGTCCATCTTTGGCATTTTAATATCGCATAAGACCAAATCAAATTGTTTACTTCCCAAAATCTTAAGCCCTTCTTTTCCATCTACAGCCTCGGTCACCTGATAATTTTCATTCTCTTCCGATAAAATACGAAATAAGACCCGTCTAATCGGTTCTTCATCTTCAATCAATAAAACCTGAATCATTGTAAGGATTTTGGTGGGTTAACAAAAGAAAGGGTGCGTTGAGGAAAAGGAATTTCAATGTTTTGTTTTTTAAACTCTTCCATAATTTCATATCGTAAATCACTTTTTACAATATTGGAGATAAAACTACTGTTTAAGGCAAAATATAATTGAAAAACGAGTGCGCTATCACCAAAATCATTAAAAATTACGCTAGGTTTTGGGTTTTCTAAAATAGCATCATGCTCACTTGCAATCTTAAGTAAAATCTCGGTTACTTGTCTAGCATCACTTTGATAGCCCACTCCTACTTCGACATACTCTTTTGTAATTACTCCATTTTCAGTCCAATTGAACAAAATTGAAGTCAAAAATTTATGGTTAGGAATGATCAAAACTTTATTCTCTCTTGTCACTGCTCGAGTTGTTCGAAGTTTAATGTTTTCAACTTTTCCTATTTGACCATCTACCTCTATAATATCATTGACATGTACGGATTGATCAACGATTATAAATACACCAGAAATGATATCTTGGATAAAGGTTTGCAACGCAAGACCAACACCTACCAATAGCGCTGCAGAGGCTGCAAATACCGCAGTTAAATTTATTCCAATATTCTGAAAGGTTAGGAGTATAACTATGGTGTAAACAAAATAGTTAAAGAAAGAGAAGATACTTTTGAACTTAACTTTTGCGTCACTAGAAAGCGTTCTGTAAATAATCTTTCTACATAGTTTTAAAAAAAAGAAGGTCAATATAAAAACCAAAATCACGATGAAGATTGACTTTGGTGTAAAAGAAATACTATCACCTATAGTAAACTTGTAATTAAGCAGTTCTAAAAAATTCCTAAGTGCATTCATGATATCTAGGGTAAGATAATAAAAACAAAACCCACCCTTGTGAAAGGATGGGAAAAATTGCTATGAAAAAGAAAATAATATCAACACAAATATCGATATTATCTCAAATATATTACTTTTTTTTAATATTGAATACTTTAGGCAAACATATCCTTTACTTTCTCAAAAAATGATTTATCTGATTTTTCAGGACTAGGAATAAAATTTGGGTCTTCAAGCATACTTTCAAAAAACACTCGTTGTTCTTTGTTTAAAGTTTTTGGGGTCCAAACATTAATGTGAACCAACAGATCTCCTGTACCATATCCGTTAACGCTAGGAAGTCCTTTGCCTTTCAGTCTAAGTGTCTTACCGGATTGAATTCCAGATTCTAATTTGATTCTAGCTTTCCCTTCTAAAAGTGTCAAATCTTTGGTGACACCCAAAGTAGCTTCTGAAATACTTACATATAAATCAAAATGCAAATGATTACCTTCTCGAACAAATGTTTTGTGTGCTATTTCCTCAATTAGGACTAAAAGATCTCCTGAAATCCCATTTGCAGGAGCTTCATTTCCTTTTCCTGAAACTTTCAATTGCATTCCTTCTTCAACACCTGCTGGTATTTTTATGGAAACTGTTTCCTCTTTTTTAATCATTCCATGCGCATCAGTTCCGGAAGGTCTATTTAGCAATGATTGACCACTACCTCCACACACACTACAGGTGGCTGAAGTTTGCATTCTTCCTAAAATCGTATTGGTAATTTTCATTACTTGACCTCTACCATTACAACTGGAACAAGTACCATACTTTACTCCAGGGGCTTGAACTTTTCTGGGAACTTTAATTTTCTTTTCAACTCCAAAAGCAATTTCTTCCAATGTAAGTTTAACACGTATTCTCATATCTGATCCCTTGGCACGTCTTTGACCACCGGAAAAACCACCTCCAAATCCACCTCCACCAAAAGCGCTTCCAAAAATATCACCAAACTGGCTGAAGATGTCATCCATATTCATTCCTCCGCCAAAACCTTGACCTCCTTCAAAAGCTGCATGACCATGCTGGTCATAACGAGAACGTTTTTCATCATTTCCCAAAATTTCATAGGCCTCTGCGGCTTTCTTAAATTTTGCTTCTGCAGAAGTGTCACCTGGGTTTTTATCAGGGTGGAACTCTATAGCCTTTTTACGATATGCTTTTTTTATTTCAGCTGCTGATGCAGATTTTGAAATTCCTAATATTTCGTAATAATCTTCTTTCATATCTATTGGCCTACGACCACTTTTGGATAACGAATAATTCGGTCACCCAACTGGTAACCTGTTTCTACAATGTCAATAATCTTTCCTTTCTCCTTTTCAGAGGGTGCAGGAATTTGAGTTATTGCTTCATGAATTTCAGCATCAAAAGAATCACCTGCTTTGGCTTCAGTTTGTGTGAGTCCATTATTTTTTAAAATATCATGAAACTTATTGAAAATTAATTTAAAGCCTTCAACATCTATCGCATTTTCACCTTTTTCAATTAGTTGCTGAGCTCTGTTAAAGTCATCCAAAACTGGTATCATTGCTGAGATCACTTCTTGATTTGCTGTTTTAAAAAGTTCAATACGTTCTTTTGCAGTCCGCTTTTTAAAGTTTTCAAATTCAGCAAAAAGACGTAAATATTTATCTTTTTCTTGCGCTAAGGCATCATTTGCCTCCTGAAGTTGTGTATTCAACTTATCCTCGGACTTTACTTTCTTGGAGGATTGCTTTTTTGAGGTTATTTTCTTTTCAGTAGCTTGATCTTCTTTTTTTGCCATTTTCATTCTAATTTAGAAGTTTTGTAGTAGTACAAAAGTACTGCCACAATAAAAAATTGTCAAATTGTCACTACTACTTTTCATTAAAAATAGATTCCAATGCAGAATTGATTTTTTCATGTTCAAAAACAAAGCCATTATCCAACACTTTTTGTGCACTTACCCAGTGACTGTCCAATACTAAACTACTCATTTCTCCAACTAAAAGTTGAATTAAAAATTTTGGTAGCGGAGGAAAAATATGAGGTCTTTTAAGTGACTTTGCCAATGCAGATATAAAGCGAGATTGAGATACAGGATTGGGAGCCACCGCATTAAAAGTCCCCTCCCATTGTTTATCAATTGCATACAAAAACAGAGAGACTAAATCAGAGAGATGAATCCATGACTGCCCTTGCTTTCCATTTCCAAAAGCAGCACCCAAGCCAAATAAAGTAGGCACTTTTAGGCTAGCCACTACTCCGCCGTGAGCTGCCAATACCAAACCGATACGAAGCTTATTTACTTTAACTCCTAAGGTCTTAAAACTGTCAGATTCTTGCTCCCAATCAATTACGACCTTTTCCATAAAACTATTCGGAGCCACTTGAGTTTTCTCATCCACAGTTTGATCGAAGTCAGAGGGATATACTCCAATTGCAGAAGCTGTAACTAACTGTGTAACGTTATGATCTCCTTCCAAATTATTCAATCTGTTGAATAGCAACTGAGTGGTTTGAATCCTACTGGATAAGATCGTCTTTTTATAAGCAGTAGTCCATCTTTTTGAGATGGTTGCTCCAGCCAAATGGACAATCGTACTTACCCCTTCAAAACATGAAGTGTCTATTTGTTGGCATTCAGGATTCCAATAAAATCCTTTGGCATCATCGATACTATTTATTTTAGATTGTTGAGTTGTCAAAAAGTGTATTTCCAAGCCACTAGCTTGAGCTTTTTTCACCAATTCTTTCCCTACAAGACCCGTAGCCCCAGTGATGAGTAGCTTCATCTTTTTTTTGCAAAAGTACACATTTAATGCTTTACAGCTCTTAACATTTCACGCTTTCCAGGGGGCCCCGGAAGTCTAAAAGTTTCAAATCCTGCTTTTTCCAAACCTCTACGTACACTCCCTTTTGCGCAATAACTCACCCAAACTCCCTTTGGATTTAATAACTCATAGCACCTTGACATACATTGTTCTGACCATAATTCGGGTTGTGCATGAAAACCAAAAGCATCGTAAAAAATAAGATCAAAGGAAAATTCAAAAGTAAAGTCCTCAAATTTAATTTCCTTTTTTGTCAAATTGAAATGTGAAGTAAGCGCTTCTTTTTGCTCCCATGGAAGTTGATTAAACGTACTAAAAAGATGAGAAACCACATCATTTTGAAAAAACTGTTCGTAGTTTAACGTTTGAATTTCAGCACTTGACAAAGGAAATGCCTCCAAACTTACATACTCAATTTCAAGTTTTTCTTTTTGTGATTTTAAATAGGTCAGGTAGGTCATTAGACCTGTACCATATCCTAATTCTAAAATTCGACAAGATTGATTTGGATGTTGATCTAACCAAAATTCTAAACCTTCTTTTAAATAAACAAAATCAGATTCCAAAACAGCCCCATGCCTGGAATGATAGGTCTCTTTCAAATCATCTATTCGCAAAGTAGAAGATCCGTCTTCAGTAATAATTTGATGCCTTTTATGTCCCATTGAAAACTAATCTAAATTTAACTTAATTAATCAAAAATAAAGATTGAATCCCTAGTTTATTGAGAATTTTGTAAAGCTTTTAAAAAAAATTACATTTATTAATCTCTATCCTTTTTTAAATGTAGAAAAAAACTAATTTTACCCTAAATCTTTATGGAAGGTAATGAAAGTAAAACGAGTTCAAGAGACTAAAATAAATTCGGTAGATTTCGAAAATCTAGTTTTCGGAAAGACATTTACAGATCACATGTTTCTGTGTCACTTTCGTGATGGAAAATGGCAAACTCCTGAGATAAAGCCTTACCAAGCCCTAACTCTAGATCCTTCAGCAAGTGTATTTCACTATGGTCAAGCAGTATTTGAGGGAATGAAAGCATATAAAGACGATAACGAAAAAGTGTGGTTGTTTCGTCCACAAGAAAACTTTAAACGAATTAATCTCTCTGCAAAGCGTCTTCAGATTCCAGAATTTTCAGAGTCTTACTTTTTTGAAGGATTAAATACGATTTTACAACTTGACCAAGAATGGGTTCGCCCTGGTAGTGGAAACTCATTATACGTTCGGCCTTTTGTTTTTGCTAGTCAACCAAGTGTACAAGCATCTGCTTCAATGGAATATACTTTCATGATCATTTGCGCACCAGTGAAGTCATACTATTCAGGGGGAGAAATAAACGTTTTAATTGCTGAAGAATATAGTCGTGCTGCCAATGGTGGCGTGGGATATGCTAAAGCTGCAGGAAATTATGCAGCCCAATTTTATCCAACTTCAGAAGCGCTTAAAAAAGGATTTCAGCAAATCATTTGGACCGACGCAAGCACACATGAGTATCTTGAAGAAGCAGGAACCATGAATATCTTTTTCAAGATTGACGGAACTCTTATTACGTCACCAACCAATGACAGAATATTGGATGGAATCACTCGAAAAAGTATTATTACTATAGCCAAACATGAAGGCATTCCTGTAGAAGAACGCCCTATCAAAATAAGTGAACTCAAAGAAGCTCATAAAAATGAAAGTTTAGAAGAAGTTTTTGGAACAGGAACCGCAGTAGTTGTACTTCCAATTCATAGTTTTTCACATCAAGAAACTTCATACACCCTTCCTAAACAAACTCCTTTGGCTCTTAAATTGAAGGAAAAATTAGTGAATATTCAGTATAATGCCTCTGAAGATCCCTTTGGCTGGAGACAAGCTGTAAACTAGTCGGCTGTTATGATCTTTTCTAAATCAGGCTTGAAATAATTCGGTCCTTTCATCACTTTTCCGTCTTCTCTATAGATCGGTTTCCCGTCGGTATCTAATTTACTCATATTACTCCGTTGTATTTCTTCAAAGATAGCCTCCATCTTTTCTTGAAACCCATGAGCGATTATGGTGCCACATAATATGTAAAACATATCACCCAATGCGTCACCAATTTCTATAAGATCATTATCCTGAGCTGCCTGTAAATATTCTTCATTTTCCTCTTTCATTAAATTATAGCGTAATTCAACTATTTTATCAGATAAATTTGCTTGCGGCTTATTTTCAATTCCTAGTCCGTAGGCTTCATGAAATTTAGTTACTGCCTCAATTGGTTTTTTAATCATAATGATATTGGATGTTAATGGATTATTTATTTCTAAATTTAGACAAAATTTAAAAACATGTTTTCTTTTGGTCAATTGATTTTTGGGCTTTGTTTTTTCATCGCTTTTGTATTAATCATTTATTTGTCTTACAAAACGGATAAAAAAAATCAACCCAATTACTTTAAAGGGAGTTATAAAGTTCTAGTAGGATTCATGATCGCATTCAGTCTTTTATTGTTGATCAAATATTTAACGCAAAAGTGAAAACACTATTATTTATTTTTTTAGGAGGAGGTGTAGGAAGTGTGTTTCGTTTTCTGATTTCAAAATTAATACCTGTTACCAAGGGTGCTTTTCCTTGGCCCACATTAATTGCAAATCTTATTGGTTGTCTTATCATTGGAATATTAGTAGGATGGGCTTTTAAGTCAAACTTATTACGTTCAGAACTATATCTTTTTACTGTTATTGGGTTTTGTGGAGGGTTAACTACTTTCTCTACCTTTAGTTATGAAGGACTAGAGTTTCTTAAGTCAGGAAACTACAGTCTTTTTCTCTCTTATGTATCAATCAGTCTGATTGGTGGATTTATTATGGTTGCTTCTGGTTTTTCATTAGTTCGGATTATAAATTCTTAAGTAAACTCACTTTTTCTGTCATTTTAACAATTTCTCTATTATATTTTTACAATACCCCTATTTTATGTGGGATATATTTTTTAAATAAATAAAAATATAATTATACCCCTATCAATTTAGGGGGCAACGTACTTTAAAATTTATTTTTGTCAAAAATCTTTAATATAATATTTATGAAAAATTTAAAACACTTACTAATTCTAAGCTTTATTGTAACCTTGTTTAATATCTCAGGGGTAGTGGCTCAAGAAACAGAAGAATCTGAAGCTGCGCCAAGCTTTAATTTTAGTGGAACTGTAGACACTTATTTTAGAACTAGTTTTTCAGAAAATCCTGTTGCTCCTGGAACTTCTTTTGCTAACCTAAACGGTTTTGCATTAGGCATGGCAAATTTTATTGTCTCTTATGAAGGAGAAAAATCAGGATTTGTTGCAGATGTTGTTTTTGGGCCAAGAGGTTCTGATGCAGTATTTGGTTCTGTAGGAAATTCATCTGAACTTGTCAACCAACTCTATGCTTATTACAATATAGCAGAGGGTGTTAGAATAACTTTAGGAAATTTCAATACTTTTTTAGGCTATGAAGTAATCTCACCAGCAGCTAACTTCAACTATTCTACATCATACATGTTTTCATATGGTCCCTTTTCTCACACAGGAGTTAAAGCTGATTTCGCTTTAGCCGATAACATCTCATTAATGTTGGGTGTTTTCAACCAAACAGATCAAACAGAAGCAAATTATGATCGTTACACCGCATTCGGTGCTCAATTGGGTCTTTATGGTCAATATATCAACTTATTGGCAGGAGAAGATTATTTTCAATTGGACTACACAGGTGGATTTGATCTTGCCGATAGCTTTTTCTTAGGAATAAACGCTACAACTGCTTCAATTGCGGGCGATACAGGTTTTGCTGGAGTTGCTTTATACCCACAACTTACTACCTCTGATTCTTTTGCTATTGGATTAAGAGGAGAATTTTTCTCAGAAACTGATGGTTTTGGAGCTTTAGTTAGCGAGGGGGATGCAGACAATTTCTCACTCACGTTAACTGGAAGCTATACTTCTGGAAATTTTACATTCAAGCCTGAATTTAGAATTGATTCTGCTTCTTCAGAGATCTTTGCAATCTCACCAACAGAAACTGCAGATAGCTTGTCTTCGTTTGTAGTTGCTGCTATATATTCTTTTTAAATGTATATTCATTAAAATTTTATCACATTAAAAATAATAACTCATGAAAAAAATTGAAGCAATTATCCGTAAATCAAAATTTGATCAAGTCAAAGAATCCCTTCACAATGTTGAAGTTAACTTCTTTAGCTATTGGGATGTAACTGGTGTTGGAAACGAAAAAGAAGGACACGTATATCGTGGAATTAGTTACAGTACTTCTGAAATCCAAAGACGCTATATATCTATTGTAGTTAACGATGATTTTGTACAACCAACCATTGATGCAATCCTTAAATCTGCAGCAACTGATAACGTGGGAGACGGAAAAATATTCATCCTTTCTGTAGACGAAGCTTATAGAATTCGTACTGGGGAAAAAGGAGGTAAATCTTTAAACTAAAAAATAAACTTTAAAAATAATTTTATGGAAAGTATTGCACTTTTTACTGCCAATAACGTATGGATGATGATCTGTACAGCCCTAGTCTTTTTTATGCACCTCGGCTTCTCATTTCTTGAAATAGGATTGACACGCCAAAAAAACACAATCAATATTTTATTTAAAAACTTTTTTGTGATCTCTGTTGGATTACTTCTCTACTGCCTAGGAGGATTCAACTTAATGTATCCAGGTTTTGAAGAAGGTTCGCTTGGAATTTTAAAATTTGCTGGGTTTGGTATTGCTGCCCCAGAAGGAGGCATGACAGCTGAATATGCAAGTGGTGGATACACTTGGTGGACTGACTTCTTATTTCAAGGAATGTTCGCAGCTACTGCGGCAACCATCGTATCTGGAGCAGTAGCTGAACGTATCAAACTAAACGCATTTATGATATTTTCGATTGTATATGTAGGACTAGTATATCCTATTATCGGCTCATGGAAATGGGGTGGTGGATTCCTAGATTCTTGGGGTTTTTATGACTTTGCAGGCTCCACATTAGTTCACTCTGTAGGGGGATGGGCTGCACTGGTTGCAATTTATTTATTAGGAGCTAGAATTGGAAAGTTTAGAAAAGATGGTAAGCCAAATGCTATACCGGGACACAATATTCCTTTGGCTGCTGCAGGTGTATTAATCCTATGGTTAGGATGGTTTGGATTTAACGGAGGGTCTGTTCTCTCTGCAGACCCAGAATTGACCTCCTTAACTTTAGTAACTACTTGTTTAGCGGCAGCTGCGGGTGGTGTTTCAGCTGCAATTTTCTCAAACATAATGTACAAAAACTTTGACTTAACAATGTTTATGAATGGTATATTGGGAGGACTTGTAGGTATTACAGCTGGCGCAGATCAAATGAGTCCGACCGATGCCATTCTTATTGGAATTGTAGCGGGAGTAATTATAGTATTAGGAGTTGCTTTAATTGATAAATTAAAACTTGATGATCCAGTGGGAGCTGTTGCTGTTCACCTAATCTGTGGCATTTGGGGAACACTTGCAGTAGGTGTATTTGGAGCCATGGCTAGTGTTGATCAGTTTTTGATTCAATTAGCAGGAGTAGGAATTGTAGGAGCATTTTCTGTAACTACATCTTTTATTATCCTAGTGGCAATTAAATACACTATAGGACTTAGAGTTGATGCTGAAGAAGAAACCAAAGGGCTTGATTTAGCAGAACATGGAATGGATGCATACGCAGATTTCAGATTAAACCAGCACTAAGAGTAAAAATTGAATTTATATTACCTAAAACCTCCTGTTCATTCAGGAGGTTTTTTTTTATATTAGAACAAAATATATTCATGAAAGCATTTCACACTTTTTTCTTATTCCTTATCGTTTCTTTCAATTTTTCAGTAGCTCAAAATCAAAGCCCATCTGAAGGCCCTTTCTCTCAACTAATAATAAGAGGGGTAACACTTATCAATGGAAATGGTGCGCCTCCAATAGGACCTGTAGACATTACAGTAGAAAATGACAAAATAACGGCTATTGACGTGGTGGGTTATCCCGGGGTAGCAATACATGACAAGAAACGTCCCAAACTAAAAAATGGAGGAAAAGAGTTAGATGCGGCTAGTATGTTTATTCTTCCGGGTTTTATTGATATGCATGGTCATATTGGTGGAATTTCACAAGGAGCAGATTGGGAATATGTATTTAGACTTTGGTTGGCTCACGGAGTAACTACAGTAAGAGAACCCAGTGGAAGAGGGATACAGTATGCTGTGGATTTAAAAAAGCGAAGTGCTAAAAATGAAATTATTGCTCCCAGAATCCTAGCTTATACAGGTTTTGGTCAAGGAAGCAAATCCCCAATAAGTTCTCCTGAGCAAGCTCGAGAATGGGTAAAACAAAATACAAAAAATGGTGCTGATGGCATTAAATTTTTTGGTGCTGAACCAGAAATCATGTCTGCTGCTTTGGATGAAAATAAAAAATTGGGATTACGTTCTGCTGCCCATCATGCGCAGTTGAGTGTAGCTCGATGGAATGTCTTACATTCTGCAAGAGCTGGTCTAACTTCAATGGAACACTGGTATGGGCTTCCCGAGGCTCTTTTTGATGATCGAACCGTTCAAGACTATCCTCTTGATTATAATTATCAAAATGAACAACACCGATTTGGAGAAGCAGGAAAACTTTGGAAGCAAGCAGCAAAACCCTATTCCGATCACTGGAATGATGTGATGAACGAACTGATATCTCTTGATTTCACGATGGTTCCTACCTTCAATATATATGAAGCAAGCAGAGATTTACACCGAGCAAGAAGGGCAGAATGGCATGAAGATTACACCCTCCCCTCACTTTGGCGTTTTTATCAGCCAAGTAAAATTTCTCACGGCTCGTATTGGCATTATTGGGGAACTGAAGAAGAAGTTGCTTGGAAAGAAAACTTCAATCTTTGGATGACCTTTATCAACGAATATAAAAATAGAGGCGGACGAATTGCAACCGGTTCAGATTCAGGATTTATCTTTCAATTATATGGATTTGCTTACATCCGTGAAATGGAATTGCTCAGAGAAGCAGGGTTTCATCCGCTTGAAATCATTCGATCTGCAACTCTAAATGGTGCAGAAGCTCTTGGAATATCTGATGAAACAGGATCTATAGAAATTGGAAAAAGTGCAGACTTTGTCATTGTTGAAGAAAATCCACTTCAAAACTTAAAAGTACTTTATGGTACAGGAGCCATTAAACTAACCGAAGATAATGAGGTTGTTCGTGTTGGCGGAGTAAAATACACCATACGTCAAGGGGTGATTTATGATGCGAAACAACTTCTCAAAGAAGTTAAAGAAATGGTAGATGAAGCCAAAGTCAAAGAGAACTTTACTATAACACAACCAGGAAATTAATACCGAATGAATTTTAATCCAAATCGTTTAGTTTTATTGATGCATTGTCCTGATCAGAAAGGAATTATAGCATCAGTTACTGAATTCATTCATCAACGGAACGGAAATATAATATATATTGACCAGTACGTTGATCGATCACAAGATGCTTTTTTTATGCGAATGGTGGTTGAAGCCAGCAATAAAACAATTGACTTTATAGCCTTCAAAAATAATTTTGCCCTAGAATTAGGCGTCACTTTTCAACTAAAATGTGATTTTTATCAAGAAGAAAGGCTACCTAAAATGGCTGTTTTTGTCTCCAAATATGATCATTGCCTTTATGATATTTTATCTCAACAACGCTCTGGAAAATTAAATTGTGAAATACCCTTTATTATAAGTAATCACAAAGATTTGGAAGGAATTGCCAAGCAATTTGAGATCCCCTTTTATCACATTGCCGTATCCAAAGAAAATAAAAAGGAAGCTGAAGAAAAACAATTGGAAATTTTAAAACAATACCAGGTAGACTTTATTGTTTTGGCTCGCTATATGCAAATTGTTTCTTCAAAATTAATTGATTTGTATTCTTCAAAAATCATCAATATTCATCATTCCTTTTTACCAGCATTTCCAGGGGCTAAACCCTATCATTCAGCCCTCAATCGGGGGGTGAAAATTATTGGAGCTACCAGCCATTATGTGACAGAAGAGTTAGATGCTGGTCCTATTATTGAACAAGATATTGTACGAGTCTCACATGAACACGATGTGAAGGACCTTATTGATAAAGGTCAAGATTTAGAACGTATGGTACTATTAAGAGGCTTGAAACTACATTGTGATCGAAAAATCATGGTTTACAACAACAAAACAGTTGTTTTCAATTAATCACTTAAAAGAAAAGAAAGTAAAAGAGTGTTAAACTCGTCGGGTTGATCAATGTTAACGACATGTCCCGAATTTGCTACCGTAATTAAGCTAGAAGTTTGATGCATCGCAACGAATTTTTTAACAAAAGGCAAAAACATATAATCTTGAGATCCCATAATATACAAGATGGGAGTTCTAACCTCTTTATTTCTAATTCTTTTAAGCACAGGGAGAATGTTTGCGGTTAGCCTGTACCAACGCTTAAATTCATTATGTGAAATTTTTTTCGCCTCTTTAATAAAAAGTGCGCGTGACTTTCTATGTGCTTTGTACGGCATAATAACATAAGCAAAGAAGGTATAAATCCAAATAAAAGGCAAAATACTTTGTGTTAGTTTTCCCAAAATCATTAGAATCCTAGATTGCAGATTTAAATTTAAAATTGCTCCTCCCAAACCTATTTTTTCCACCCGATCACTATGAAATTGTAGCATTTTTTGGATTAGAATGCTCCCCAAGGAAATTCCCACGAAGTGTGATTTTCTTATTTTATTCTCATCCAAAACCTTTAAAATATCCTCAATAATAATATTAAAAGTATACTCTGTACCCTCAGGTGAAACTGCAGATTTTCCATGTCCACGGAGATCAATTAATAATATATTAAAATAAGCTTTAAAAAAGCGGACTTGATTAAACCAAATCGAGGAGTTCCCCCCTGCCCCATGGATAAAACAAATCCATTTTTTGGAGCTATTTTCAGCTTTATATATTGAGTGATGAAGCATTATATGATTCCTTTATCTTTTAAATATAATGCCATTTCCTTTTGAAGTCGACCTGCTTCTTGTGCAGCTGCCTTATCAAAATCATTTGTCTGAGAACGGTAAAGGATACCTCTTGAAGAATTGACCAAAAGTCCGCATTGGGAATTCATTCCTGCTCTTGCCACTTCCTCTAAGCTACCTCCTTGAGCTCCCACTCCTGGTACAAGAAGAAAAGAATCTGGAACAAGTTTCCGAATTGATGTAAGTGCTTCAGCTTTAGTAGCACCAACTACATACATTAATCGGTCAGCATTATCCCAGGTTAAACTAGTTCTTAAAACTTTCTGAAATAGTTTTTCATTGTTCTCATTAGTAAACTGAAAATCAGCAGCACCTGAGTTAGAAGTTAGTGCTAAAAGAATAGCGTGTTTTCCTTCAAAAGTTAAAAACGGTTCAACAGCATCTTTACCCATATAAGGAGCTACAGTTACAGCGTCTGAATCATAAGTCTCAAAAAAGGCTTTGGCATAACGCTTTGCAGTATTGCCAATATCTCCACGTTTTGCGTCTGCAATCGTAAAATGATCAGGAAAATTTGAATTCAAATACTCCATGATTTTTTGAAATGCTTGCCAACCCTTTACTCCATATGATTCAAAAAAAGCTAAGTTTGGCTTGTAGGCAACTGCATATTCATGTGTCGAATCAATTATTGCTTTAGCAAAAGAAAAGATAGGATCATCTTTCTTCTTAAGGTGAGTTGGAATTTTATCTAAGTCAATATCTAGGCCTACGCATAGAAATGACTGTTTTTTCTTGATCTGTTCAGCTAATTGTTCCTTTGTCATAACACTTCTCCAGCTTCTTTAAGTTTTTCCGTGTTTTGATGGAGCTGAAGTTCATCAATTAGCTTTTGCACATCACCATTGATTACATTGGGTAGGTCGTAAAGCGTTAATCCAATACGGTGATCTGTTACCCTCCCTTGAGGGTAATTGTAGGTTCTTATTTTTGCAGATCTATCTCCGGAAGAAACCAGAGAATTTCTCTTTTCAGAATCTAAAGCTAGTTTTTTGGATAATTCTAATTCATATAAACGTGAACGTAATACCTTCAATGCTTTGTCTTTATTTTTATGTTGAGACTTCTGATCCTGACATTGGGCAACAATTCCTGTGGGTTCATGGGTCAAACGTACTGCAGAATAGGTTGTATTTACAGATTGTCCCCCAGGACCTGAAGAACAGAAATAGTCTACACGAACTTCATTCATATCAATTTCAACGTCAAACTCTTCTGCTTCTGGCAAAACCATCACAGTAGCTGCAGATGTATGAACACGTCCCTGAGTTTCAGTTTGAGGAACACGCTGAACACGGTGAACTCCAGATTCATATTTTAAGGTGCCATAAACATCTTCTCCAGAGACTTCAAAAATCACCTCCTTGAATCCTCCTGCTGTTCCTTCACTTGAATCAACAAAACTAACTTGCCAATTTTGACCTTGACAATATTTGGTGTACATGCGATATAAATCTCCTGCAAAAATACTTGCCTCATCCCCTCCCGTTCCAGCTCGTATCTCCACGACAACATTTTTGGCGTCTTCAGGATCTTTAGGGATCAATAAAAATTTAATTTCTTCTTCTAGCTTGGGCAGTTTTTCTTTTGCAGTTTCAACTTCCATTTTAGCCATCGCTATCATTTCTTCATCCTGTTCCTCCTTAAGAATAAGCTCAGCCTCTTCAAGGTTTGACATAAGAACTTTGTATTGATTCATCTTTTCAACCATGACCGAAAGATCTTTATATTCTTTATTAAGCTGAATATATCGCTTTTGATCTGTGATTACGTCTGGTTGGATGATTAGGTCAGAGACCTCATCGAAACGCTGTTGAATGATTTGAAGTTTTTCTATCATGATAGTACAAATTTACAAATTGTCTTGCTAATTACCGTTAGATTATTTGGTTAAGACAATCGTACGCTTTAGTTGTATTCAAAAACACCATAAGGTGTGTCTAAGGTTACTTTTTTATTGGAAGCAGCTTCAACTCGTCCTACAATTTGTGCATCAACATTAAAAGACTTAGAGATTGATATTATCTCTTCTGCCTTCTCTGGAGAAACATACAACTCCATTCTGTGTCCCATATTAAAGACTTGATACATCTCTCTCCCTGAGGTTCCAGATTCTTTTTGAATCATATCAAATAATGGTGGCACTGAAAATAGTGAATCTTTAATTACATGGAGATTGTCAATAAAATGCAAAATTTTGGTTTGTGCTCCACCACTACAATGAATCATACCATGAATGTTGTTAGTACCCATCTTAGAAAATATTTTTTGAATAATAGGAGCATAAGTTCGCGTGGGAGATAACACCAATTTTCCTATGTCCAGCGGAACACCTTCCAAAATTTCTGTAAGTTGTCTAGAGCCAGAATAAACTAGGTCTTCTGGTACCCCAGGATCAAAACTTTCAGGATATTTTTTAGCCAAATTTTTAGCAAACACATCATGTCGTGCCGAAGTGAGTCCATTACTCCCCATCCCTCCATTGTAGGAATTCTCATAAGTAGATTGACCAAAGGAAGCTAATCCAACAATTACATCACCTGCTTGGATATTCGCATTGTCAACAATTTGATCTTTAGTAATTCGAGCGGTGACAGTGGAATCTACTATTATGGTCCGAACTAAATCTCCAACGTCAGCCGTTTCTCCTCCGGTACTGTGAATAGAAACTCCCCATTCTCTAAGGGTCTCCAGAAGCTCCTCTGTCCCCTCGATGATCGCAGCAATAACTTCACCTGGGATATGGTTTTTATTTCGCCCTATAGTGGAAGAAAGCAAAATATTTTGAGTTGCACCTACACACAACATATCATCAATATTCATTATAAGCGCGTCCTGTGCAATTCCTTTCCAAACGGAGAGATCACCCGTCTCTTTCCAATACATATAAGCAAGTGCAGATTTTGTTCCAGCACCGTCAGCATGCATTACTAAGGCATGAGCATAACTACCAGTTAAAACATCTGGGATAATTTTACAAAATGCTTTGGGATATAATCCTTTATCGATTTTTTTTATGGCGTTATGGACATCTTCTTTTTGAGCAGAAACACCTCTTCGGCTGTATCGATCGGACATAAATTTGTTTTGTACAAAATTAATTTTTTTAACAAAACTCGGGCTTCAATTCTTGATATAGTTATTAACGAATAAACAACAATTCACGATATTTCGCCAATGGCCAAATTTCATCATCTACGGTCAACTCTAACTTATCACAATGATAACGAATGTGCTCCAAATAGGGTAAAATGGTGTTGCAATACTCCAATGCTTTTTTATGTGAATCTACTAGCACATTGGCTTTTTTTCTTGATTTTATCATCTCGTTCACCCCACTATTTATCTCGGCTATATGATTTGAAATTCGTTCTAAAATAAGAGTTTGCTCACGGGCATGTTCCTTGTGAGCTGCACCATAAATTTCTTTCAATCCTTTTACATTCTTGATTAAAACATTCTGATATTTAATCGCAATGGGTATGATGTGATTTTGAGCTAAATCACCCAGAGTTCTAGATTCAATTTGTAAAGCTGAGGTATATTCATCTAAATCAATCTGGTAGCGCGTTTCTAATTCATTTTTAGTGAAAATACCCAATTGCTCAAATAGGGTCACCGAACTCTCCTTAACGTAGGCTGGCAATGCTTCTGGAGTTGTTTTATTGTCACTTAGTCCCTTCTTTTTCGCTAAGGTTTCTGTGCTTTCTTTTTCATTTTCAGAAGCATAAAAAATATCTTTTATAGAAATAATCGTTTCTCTGAGCGTATTGAAAATAGCATCGTCCTTTTTCATGTTTTTTTCGTCTATTAACTCATCTACAGCGAGTTTAAACTCCAACAACTGTTCTGCTACTATGGCATTAAGAACAGTTACCGATTTTGCACAATTTGCCTTTGAACCTACTGTTCTAAATTCAAATTTATTCCCCGTAAAAGCAAAAGGAGAAGTTCTGTTTTTATCGGTATTGTCCAACAAAATTTCAGGGATTTTACCGATCACATTTAACTTAATATCTGTTTTCTCTTCAGGTGATAATTTCCCTTTTGAAACGTTTTCTAATTCTTCTAAAACTTGCATCAAATGTTTTCCAATAAAAATTGAAAGGATGGCAGATGGTGCTTCTTGTAAACCGATTCGTAAATCATTACTTGCAGAAACAGACGAGGCCCTAAGAAGTGCTTCATGTTTTAAAACAGCAGCTATAGTATTCACAAAGAATGATAAAAACTGTAAATTACTCATTGGAGTTTTTCCAGGACTCAACAAGTTAATTCCAGAATTTGTTACTAGAGACCAATTTGAATGTTTTCCTGATCCATTGATTTTCTCAAATGGTTTTTCGTGAAAAATGACTACAAAGTTATGCCTATGTGCAATTTTGTTCATCAAATCCATCAAAAGTGCATTGTGATCAACAGCTAAGTTAGCTTCCTCAAAAACAGGCGCAATTTCATATTGGCTTGGCGCAACTTCATTATGAAAGGTTTTGACTGGAATTCCTAGAGCATTACTCTCATTTTCTAATTCTTTTAAATATCGACTTACACGATCAGGAATGGAGCCAAAATAGTGGTTATTCAAGTCTTGATTTTTAGACGGAGAATGCCCCAATAGAGTTCTTCCTGTAAGCATTACATCTGGGCGACTTGCAGCTAAACTTCTGTCAATTAAAAAAAATTCTTGCTCCCAACCCAAAGTAGCGTTTACTTTACTAACCGTTTTATCAAAATAATAACATACATCTGAAGCAGCCTTATCTAACTTTTGTAGGGATTTAATTAATGGAGTCTTAAAATCAAGCGCCTCTCCTGTATAGGAGATAAATAGAGAAGGAATACAAAGCGTACCTTCATAGATAAAAACTGGAGAGGTTGGGTCCCAAGTTGTAAAACCTCTTGCTTCAAAAGTATTTCTGACGCTTCCACTTGGAAAACTTGACGCATCTGGCAGTTGTTGAACGAGCTGTTCTCCTTCAAATTTCTCAATTTGCATCCCCCTATCATCAAGGTTAAAAAAAGAGTCATGCTTTTCTGCTGTTGCGCCTGTTATAGGTTGAAACCAATGTGTATAGTGCGTCGCACCGTTTGAAATTGCCCAAGCCTTCATGGCTGCGGCTATTTGATCTGCTAACACTAGATTAATAGGAATTCCTTTTTCAATGGATTGGAGCATTTGTTTAAATGACTTTTCACTCAAAAATTGCTTTAACTTTTCCTTATTAAAAACATGTGCAGCAAAATCTAATGCTTTTGAAGAAGATAACGGAACCACTTCAGAAGTGGAAGAAAGCGTATAAAGACTTTTTTTACGTAGGGTTTGCATGAAAAAGAGTGGATATAATTAACACTACAAAGATAGTCATTTTGAATATTTGATGGCGAAAATCAAAAAAAATGAAGAATATTAAATTTTATCCCCAAAAAAGTGGGGGGTTAATAAAAATATAATATTGTTAATTTCTTTGTAACATTCTTTTAATGAGGGCGTATGAAAAATTTTATTTTAGCTAAAAATTAATTAATCATGAATAAAGCTAAATTAGAATATATTTGGTTGGACGGTTATGAGCCAACTGCTAATCTTCGAAGCAAAACTAAAATTGTAAGTGATTTCAAAGGAACATTAGACGACTGTCCCATGTGGTCTTTCGACGGTTCTTCAACCAGACAAGCAGAAGGAAATGCCTCTGATTGCCTCCTTAAGCCAGTCGCTTTGTACGAAGATCCTGATCGTAAAAACGGATGGTTAGTAATGACTGAAGTTTTGAATGCTGATGGAACTCCTCACGCCTCTAATGGTAGAGCAACAATCGATGATGATGATGATGATTTTTGGTTTGGCTTTGAACAAGAATATTTTCTATGGGATCCAGAAACTAATCTTCCTTTCGGATTTCCAAAAGACCAAACACCTCAAGGGCAATTTTATTGTTCAGTAGGCGCTAAAAATG
Source organism: Flavobacteriaceae bacterium (assembly GCA_009886625.1). Classification (GTDB taxonomy): domain Bacteria; phylum Bacteroidota; class Bacteroidia; order Flavobacteriales; family Flavobacteriaceae; genus MS024-2A. The sequence continues at coordinate 1,739 of QXZA01000004.1, read as the reverse complement.
CTTTCGGTAGAGAAATGATTGAAGAACATTTAGATCAATGTATTGAAGCTGGTATTAATGTAGAAGGAATCAATGCAGAGGTTGCATCAGGTCAATGGGAATACCAATGTTTTGCTCAAGGTGCTCAAAAAGCAGGAGACGAAATGTGGGTGTCACGTTATTTACTTGAACGTTTAGGTGAAAAATATGGTCTTGCTATCGACTGGCACCCAAAACCCCTTGGCGATACAGACTGGAATGGATCTGGAATGCATGCTAACTTTTCAAATGAAGTGCTTAGAACCTGTGGATCTGAAGAGGTATATAGCAAAATTTGCGAAGCCTTTAGACCTGTAGTTAAAGAACACATTGATGTATATGGAGCTCACAACGAACAACGTTTAACTGGAAAACATGAAACACAATCCATACACGAGTTTAGTTTTGGAGTTTCTGATAGAGGAGCATCTATCCGAATTCCAATTATGACCGTTGAAAAAGGTTGGAATGGATGGTTAGAAGATAGAAGACCTTCTTCTAATGGTGATCCATACAAAATTGCAGCGCGAATTATCAAAACTGTAAAGTCGGCTAAATTATAAAAGTGAATCTCTCACTAATTAAAAAACACTCTAATTTTATTAGGGTGTTTTTTTATAAAATCATTTGTAAAATAAAGAAAACGTAACTAACCAAAAGAATGACCCCTTCTATTCGTCCTAATTTATAACGTTTAAAAAGAAAGACTAAGGGAAGAATTGAAAGAGAGATCCCCAACATCCATAGAAAATCAAATTCAAGTAAATTTTGATCTTCTACAACAATAGGCTGTATCAAAGAAGTTATTCCCATTACAGCAAGTACATTAAACACATTTGAACCAATAAGGTTTCCTAGAGATAATGCTTTCTCTTTATTTATGATCGCAATTACAGAGGCCGTTAACTCAGGAATACTTGTACCAACTGATACGATAGAAATACTAATAATACGTTCACTTACTCCCAAGTCTTGAGCCAAGGAAACGGCTCCTTTTATTAGAACTTCAGATCCTAACCAAAGGAAAAAACCTCCTACTACAAGTAATGCACCTATCATTTTTTTGGATGAAATTGAAGCTTCAACGGCATCCTCATTAATAGTTTTTCCTTGAAAGAAAAGTAGAAACACTAAAAAAACAAAAAGTAAAATTACTAAAATCAGCCCTTCTATACTGCTAAGAATTCCATCTTGGACAACAAAAAAATAAAAAATAAGAGAAGACAAAAACATCATTGGCCAATCCAATTTATAAAAATTTTTAGCTACCCCTATGGGGGCTATTAAGATTACAATACCTAGAACAAAAGCAAGGTTGGCAACATTTGAACCCAAAACATTACCCAAAGCCAGATCTGGATGTCCCAGTAAAGCTGCTTTTATACTTACTATCAACTCGGGTGCGGATGTAGCAAAAGAAACTACTGTCATTCCGATGATGATTTTGGGAATATTAAGCTTTAATGACATAGCAACAGCTGCTTCCATTAACCAATCCCCTCCTTTAATGAGAAGAAATAATCCTAATCCAATTGCTATATAGTCCATAATAAAAGAAGCACAAGATACGTCATAGTTCTAAAAAGGAATTTTATTCATTAAAAAAATGAAGCCTCAATCCGTTTTGGTAAAAAAAGAAAATGGTTATATTTGCCATCTCAAAAATGGCCTCGTAGCATAACTGAATAGTGCACTTGATTACGGCTCAAGAGGTTGCAGGT
>QXZA01000030.1 GCA_009886625.1 Flavobacteriaceae bacterium | reverse complement strand
AATTTCCTTGCCTGGACTTTTAGAGGAAAGCATCACTACCAGTGGTTTAAGAATGAAAGCCGCTGTAGTGTTCAATGGGACGATTTTACAGTTGAATTAGATCTTAAAAATAAACATAATTCAACTGTATCAGTCGGTGGACAACCTTATTCTGGAGAAGAAAAAGAGCAGGTAATCAATAAGGCATTGGCATATTTCAATAATGATTCTTTTTGGCTAGTTGCACCTTACAAGGTATTTGATATGGGAGTAGAGCGACGCTTGGTGAAACAAAAAGATGGCTCTGATGCGCTATTAGTTACCTATACTTCTGGTGGCACTACCCCTGGAGATTCTTATTTATGGCATTTAGATGAGCAGGGAATCCCTACCTCGTATCAGATGTGGGTACAAATCATTCCTTTTCAAGGGATTTCTGCTAGTTGGGAACAATGGGTTACCACTGAAAGCGGGACTCAATTGTCACGTTTTCACAAAATTCTTTTTCTTGATATAATAATGAGTTCCATTCAAGCAACAAAGTGATTTTTCGTGTTACTATTTAAAAAACTAGAATCTAGTTTATAAAATTAGAAGCCATATCGACAATTTTTTCTTGAACTTCACTGAAATATTAACTACTCAATATTAATACAATAAAATTTAGCCATTCCAACAAAACCCCTAACGCCCCCTTAATTTCAACTCAGCTACTTCTCGTTAAATATCTAGTTAACAGAAAATTTTGACTTTTCAGTTGTCCCCAATGGAGTAAAAAAAACCTCCCCGAAGAGAAAAGATGTTAATGAATATCGATCAAGAAATAACTTTATTAGTTGCTGTAAAAAAATTTATGGGTTAACCCTTGAAGAATTTAATCCAGAGTTTAAAATCTTTTTACAGCTACCCCTCAAAGAAATATTAGGAATCATTCCTGATATTTAAATCCTTGGCATATCCCCTTCATTAAGTTCCGTTGCATCATGTTGGGTTTGATATATACAACATTCTCTTTATCTTGGGAGTATTATTAACCATAAATCAATTAAAATGAATGTGTCTAAAAATATAAATAAAGTTAGAGCGCACGATGCAATTTGTGGAGTGCTATATCTTGCAAGCGTCGGATTAACCATTCAGTTTGGAAATTTAGATTTTCTATATATAGCCATTGGAGTTGGTCTTTTACAAGTGATAAGCCCTATTACAAAGTTTTGTCCAGTATATTTTATCCTTAACAAGGTTATGGCTGATACAGAACCTATGCAAAACGGAAGGTGATTGTGATAACTCAATAACTCTTCATTTCAAGTGGAGGGTTTTTCTTTTACTCCAATCGACACAATTCCAAATCCCCCCTAACCAAAAGATTCCCTTGGAATTGTTTTAGAAGGTTATGTTAAGGAAACTCAATTCACTAAAGACTTACAGTTGTACTGCAACTTTGAAGAACAGAGGGATGAAGTAAAACGACATAACCGTTATGTTGTTATTATATAGCGGTTTTTGTTTTAAATACCCCCCCCTTTAAGCATCTTGTGAAAAAAGGGAAATCATCTGTAACAACGTAATAATAGATACCCTTGGGAAATTCTGGTTATACCCCAGATTAAGGTTAAAATCATAGGGCAGATACTGTTCATAAAGTCAAAGATTACTCCCAATGGGACGGGTAATTCATCCGTTACATATCTACTAAAGCCTTCGTAAAACAAGGCTTTTTTAGTGCTTTTTTAGGTTTTTAATTACTCCTTTTAAGTCTGTTAATTTCACTTTAGTAAAATCAAATTTTTTCTAGTTCAACGGTAAAATGCCTCATAATTGGAGCCTCCCATTTTATGGAATAACCACTTTTGGCTTCATCTCTACTATCAAATACTTTTTTTATAGCTACAGCAACATATTCCATATGCGAAAGCGTATAAACTCTTCTTGGAATAGCTAAGCGAACCATTTCAAGTTTTGGAAAACGATTTTCTCTCGTTACAGGGTCACGATCTGCCAATAAAGTACCAATTTCAACACCGCGTATTCCAGCAACAATATATAGTTCAATGGCTAGAGATTGTGCTCTGTATTCTTCTTTGGGAATTTTGGGAACAAACTTTGATGCATCAATATAGACAGCGTGTCCTCCAAAGGGCTTGATTACAGGAATATTAAATTCATCAAGTCGTTTACCTAAATAGGCTGTTTGCCCTATTCTACTTTCCAAATAATCAAACTCCACACCTTCTGTAAGACCTTGCGCTAAGGCTCCCATATCTCTTCCAGACATTCCACCGTAGGTAACAAACCCCTCGTACATAATCGCAAAAGTAGAACAGACTTCATATACCTTAGCATCATTTAGAGCAATGAACCCGCCCATATTGACAAGTCCGTCTTTTTTTGCACTCATAGTCATTCCATCTGAAAGTGAAAAGATCTCTTTTACAATTTCTTTGATACTGTAATTAGCAAATTCTTTCTCTCGTTTTTTAATGAAATATGCATTTTCAGCAAACCGAGCTCCATCAATATAAAAACCCACTCCATATTGGTCACATAAGGTCCTTACAGCTCTCATATTTTCTATAGATACCGGTTGTCCGCCTGCAGAGTTACAGGTAATAGTCATCAGCACAAAAGGAATTTTTTCTGTAGTGTATTCTTGAAGTGTTTTTTCAAGTTTATGTAAATCAATATTTCCCTTAAAAGGATGATCTATTGTTATGTCAAAGGCCTCATCAATTGTACAATCTATTGCAGTCGCTTTTCTATATTCGATGTGCCCTTTGGTTGTGTCAAAATGAATATTCCCTGGAACAAAGTCTCCGTTTTTTACTAAAGCTGAAAACAGCACGTTTTCTGCTGCTCGGCCTTGGTGAACGGGAATGAAATAACGAAAGCCTGTTAATTCTTTTACAGTATTTTCCAGCTTCATAAACGAACGTGACCCAGCATAGCTTTCATCACCTAACATTACTTCTGCCCACTGTTTGTCTGACATGGCTCCTGTGCCAGAATCTGTTATTAGGTCTACAATGACTTGATCACTGTTCAATTTAAATAGATTATAGGATGCTTCTTTAATCCATTTTTTTCGTTGTTCTGGAGTCGACATTTGAATCGATTCCACGGTTTTTATTTTATAGGGTTCAATACTCGGCAAATGCATACCAAAAGGATTTTAGTTAATTCAAAAATTTAAAGAGACGTTTTTAAAAAGAAAAGGGAAGCATTAAGCCAAGAAAGAATCTCGTTTCTTAATATTTTGGAAAAGACGAAAG
>QXZA01000003.1:306-5282 GCA_009886625.1 Flavobacteriaceae bacterium | reverse complement strand
ATGTTGATGGAGTTTTAACTAGTACCGTTACAGGAACACAAAATGGACCTATGGACAGCACTATTCAATGGCAAACAGTATTTGGCAGAGGGGGTGGTAATACGGGTAAATTTGTAGGAGAGTATGGACCGATTAGAATTTTTCATGTTGAATTAACACAATCTGAAGTTGAATACGAATATGATATGTTTGCTCTTCGATACAAACCTGCTGGGTTTTCAGCGACCCCTGGTGGACTTTCAATTAATTCAGCCGGAATAATTGATGTTTCAGCTTCCGCCTCTGGGACTTATGAAGTTTTAGCCACATGGACAGAACCCACAAGTGGTAAAACACATACTGCAAGTTCAACAGTTACCATTGGAGATTCTGATCCTGGTTTTATTTATCCTTCACCTACTACTTATTGTCAGTCCGATGATTCAGTTATCCCAAATAATATAACAGAGCCTGGAGGAGTTTTTAGTGCTCCAGTCGGCTTGACATTAAACACGAGTACAGGTGGAATTACACCCTCAACATCTACTCCTGGAACTTATACTGTAACCTACACAACCTCTGCAACATGTTCAAGAACATCAACTGTAACGATTACTATTACTCCAAAAGATAATCCTGAACTTTCATACACTAGTCCCAGTAGCTGTGTTGATGTTGACGGATCTGTTTCCTTTACTCCCTCCTTAACTATAGCGGGAGGAAGTTTTTCTGTTTCTCCAGGTGGACTAGCAATTGATTCTTCAGGTGTAATTACGCCATCTGGGTCGTCTGTTAATTTGTATACCATTACATACACCACCACTGGAACATGTACAGGAAGTGTAAGTGTAACGTTTGAAATTTTTCCTGCTAGTGATCCGGCTTTTAGTTATTCTTCAAATAATTTCTGCCAATCCACTGTTTCAGTAATTTCTGCAACTATAACAGGAAATCTAGGAGGGGTTTTTAGTGCCCTAAGTGGTTTGACATTAAACACGAGTACAGGTGGAATTACGCCTTCTACATCTACCCCAGGAACGTATACTGTAACCTACACAACTATCGGTCCATGCCCACAAACTTCGTCTTCAGCCATCACTATTACTGCATCAGATTCACCAACACTTTCATACCCTAGTTATAGTAGTTGTATAAATGTTGACAGATCTGTTTCCTTTACTCCCTCCTTAACTATAGCGGGAGGAGGTTTTTTTGTTTCTCCAGGTGGATTAGCAATTGATTCCTCTACAGGTGTAATTACTCCCTCTATTTCTTCTGTTGGTTCGTATACCATAGAATATACCCTCCCTGGTGTATGTTCAGAAACTGTTAGTGTATCATTTGAAATTTTACCTGCTGACGATCCGACTTTTAGTTTTTCTGAAAGTTCTTACTGCTCTAATCTACTAAATTCAATTGCCCCAACAATATTAAGAACTCCAGGAGGTATTTTCAGTGCTTCTCCAGAGGGCCTGTCATTTAATTCCTCTACGGGTGTAATTTCGCCTTCTGCATCTACTCCTGGAACTTATACTGTTACATACACAACCTCTGGTCTGTGTCCAGCTACATCAAGTGCTACTATCACAATTAATTTAGGAGAAAGTTCATCCTTTAATTATCCACAAAATATTTACTGCAAAGGGACTTTAGGTACCGTTACACCAACAGTAGAAACCTTAGGTGGTACTTTTACATTTACCCCCCCTGGATTAAATATTGATTTTTCCACAGGAGAAATTGACACAAACCTTTCCTCTGTAGCTACCTATACAATAGAGTACACTATTTCAGGTATATGCTCTGAAACATCTTCATTTATTTTAGAGATTAATGATTTTAAAGAAGATCCTACCTTCAGCTATCCTTATGCCTCATACTGTGTTAGCTACATATCAACCGTTACTCCAACAATAGTGACTCCTGCTGGTACATTTTCTGTAAGCCCTCCATTAGGTTTAAATATTGATTTAACCACAGGAATTATAAACCCTAGCTTATCATCGGTTGGAAGTTATACTATTGAATATACTACAGCTGGTGATTGCCAAGATACCTCTTCATCAACAATTGAAATAAAGCCCGAAGACAATCCAAGCTTTAGCTACGGCTCGAATCTATTCTGTACTGAAAATAGTTCTACTATTTCCCCCACGATTGTAACTTTAGGTGGAACATTTACATCGAGTCCTACCGGTCTTTCAATTAATCAAATAACAGGATTTATAACGCCTTCTACCTCTGACCCTGGAATTTATGATATTACCTATACAACTTCTGTTACACTTGGATGTGTTAGTAGTACCACTATTTCAGTAACCATATCCTCTCTTGTTACTGGTACTTTTGACTACGGCTATACTCCAGGGATAGTATTCTGCAGAAATGACTCTGATCTTACACCGTCAATTGGCGGCTTAGTTTCAGGTACATTTTATAGTATACCTAGTGGACTGGACCTAAATCCAACAACGGGAAAAATTGATTTTCAGAGTTCAACTCCTGAAACGTATACCATCTTCTATGAAGTTCCGTCCCTTTGTGGAAACTCAACTACTTCTTCAACAATTATACTTAGTGAGTGTTCACCATTTTCCCCTGATGATCCTGATGATCCTGATAATCTTAATACTTGTGATATTGATGGTGATGGTGTCTGTTGTGCTAGTGAAACAATCTATGGGTCAAATTGTGAAGATCCATGCAGTTATTTTTTCCTAGATGTAAGATTTAATAATATCGCTTCAGAGTGGAATGTTTTAGATTGCGATGGAGATGGAGTCATAAATGGAGATGAGCTCGCTGACAACACTGACCCTAGAAATGCTTGTAGTTTTAAAGCCGAAAGTAGATCAGTAGATGTAACTAGTATTGGTGTAGATTGTGATGGAGATGGGGTTATAAGCTCGAAAGAGGCTACTGACAATACAAATACTTTAAACAGCTGCTCCTTTAATATAGATAGTATAACTCTAGCAGTAACTTCAAGAGAGGACTGTGATGGTGATGGTGTTATAAACTCAAAAGAGGCTACCGACAATACGGATCCGCTTAATGGATGTAGCTTTATTCCAAGCAGCGTAAGCTCAGGGACCAGTCTAGCCTGGCAAGCTTTAGATTGTGATGGAGACGGGGTCCTAAATGGGAAGGAAATATATGATGGGACTAATGTTAATGATAGGTGTGATTACAACTATTCTAGTATAACTATTTTTCCAGATAGGGGATTTGATTGTGACGGAGACGGCATAAGTAATTGGCAAGAAGTTGTAAATAGTAAAACGAACCCCAAAGACCCTTGTGATTTTGATCTAGAATTTATTGATTCCCCTTTTAGCGATCAATGGGGGAAATTAGATTGCGATGGAGATAATTATATCAATTCAGTTGATAAATTTCCACTCAACAGACTCGAGTGGATTGATACTGACAACGATAGTATTGGAAATAATCAAGATTTAGATGATGATAATGATGGAATCGAAGACACTAAAGAAGGTCTTGGCGATATAGATAATGATGGAATTCCAAATAGTCAAGACAAGGATAGTGACGGAGATGGGTGCTTTGATGCAAGTGAAGCTGGTTACTTTGATCTTGATTTAGATGGAATATTAGGTAGCGGAACCCCCGTAATTGATTCTAATGGGAAGGTTTCTTCAAGTCAAGGATACTTAGAAATAGCAGATAATGATAGCAATGGAATATTAGATTTCTTGGATGCAGGCTCAGACACTTTTGAAATAATTAAAGAACCTAATAATACGACTAGGATCATTAGAGAATCAGAAATTGAAATTTCAATTTTAGTCAATTCAGTAGATAATGTTGCTTATAAATGGCAGGTAAATAAAAGCTTAGGTTCTCCTTCGTCTAATACAGGTGAATGGATCGAAATTACTGACGATAATCTGTATGGTGGGACAAGAACTAATAAATTAACTATTTCTAATCCTTTATTTAGTATGGAGGGATGGAGCTATAGGGTTATAACTAACTCTCCAAGTTATCTTTGTCAAGAAGAAATTATTTCCAAGCCAAGCGAATTAATAATCACCTATTTAATTATTCCAAACGCATTTTCTCCCGATGGAGATGGAATAAATGATACGTGGACCATCAGAGGAGATTTAAATGAAAATTATCCAAATAACCAAATTCGAATTTTCAATAGATGGGGAGTAAGTGTATATGAAACCAAAGGATATCAAAACGATTGGAATGGAAGTAATTATAATTCAAGTGGAAGTACCTCTTCAAATCTTCCAGTGGGTACCTACTTTTATCTTTTGGACTTAAATGGAGATGGATCAAATATAAAAAAAGGATATGTCTATCTAACACGCATGAATAATGAATAATTATAACTTTAGAATAGTTGTATTTTTTATATTCTCTAATATATTTTTGATTCGAGGACAGCAAGAGCTCAGCTTCAATCACTACATGTTTAATAGCCAGTTGTTTAATCCTGCTTTTGTTGGGTTGGATGAAAATTTATCAATAAGCTCGATTCACAGTATACAAATGGTAGGCTTTGATGGGAATCCAGTAACAAATTCAATTCTTTTAGACACCCCTTTTAAAAATAGCTTGGGAGCTGGTTTAGAAATAATTAGTGATAAAATCGGACCGGTAAATAATAATTTTATTGCAATTAATGCCGCTTATCATCTTCAACTAAATTCAAATAACCACAGACTTTCACTAGGTCTCAAACTAAGTGGAAACGACTATAACATTAATTATAATAGTTTAGACTTTGATGACTTATCTGATCCAAATGCTGGAAAAATAGACAGTTATTTTGTTGAGAATATCGGATTTGGATTATATTTTCAAACCGATAAATTATATCTAGGCTTTTCTATTCCATATTTTTTTGAATCTAAAAAAATAAACAAAAAAAGACATTACTATTTATCAGGTGGTTTTACAAAAGTACTAAGTGATAAATTAACAATTAAACCCAACTTTTTATTAAAAAAGACTGCGGA
>QXZA01000003.1:0-296 GCA_009886625.1 Flavobacteriaceae bacterium | reverse complement strand
CTCCTACAAGTATTGATGTCTCCTCTATTATTTTTTATGAAGATTTATTTTGGCTTGGTGTAAATTATGGAGGGAGTCAAAGAGGGTTTTTTACAAATAAATTTGGTGAAAGTATAAGTGTTATTTCAGGAGTTAAATTAAATTCTTCTTTTTCTATAGGGTATTCAATTGCAAGACATTTAGGAGGTTGGACGGCATCCACTAATAGTCCATCTCATGAAATATACATGAAATTTAGTGCATCTAAAAAAAGATCAAAATCAACCACTGAAAATTCAACCTGTCTCTTATACACA
>QXZA01000029.1 GCA_009886625.1 Flavobacteriaceae bacterium | reverse complement strand
CGCCGCCTTCTTCGAAGACCCATTCACAAATGTGAATGGGTCTTTTTTTTGGACTTAACTTTGATATGTCAAATAAATAAAAAACCTCACCAGGGTAAGTGAGGTTTTTCGCATTTAAAATCAAAAAATCAAAAAAAATAGGTCAAGTGCTATGAGATTTAAAAGTTAAGGAGGTTACTAGATTGTTTTTAGTGTTGAAAGCACAGAATGAAGTAGGTGCAAGACTTTGAGAGGTTACAACGAGAGGAAGTAACAATCTAAACCTCTGGAAAAATGTTTTTATTGAGGTTTTTTTGGGTACTATGTTTTTGTTTTTTTTCAAGTAAATATAGTTTTGATTCTTACTTGTTACGAATGTCAAAAAAATATATGTAATTAGAAAGAGTGAAGTACTTGGTGCTAGGAGAAATTCGTTAAACGGTAAGTAAAATGTAATGAAAGGTGACTATAGAAAGTATGAAATGGCAAATGCCAAGAGAATAGTAAGGAGTTTACGAATATTAAAGGAGTGACCTTGATTACTTTCAAAAAGAATAGTAGTTGCTATATGTAGAAGCATACCCATGACTATGGCTGTTATGGGTAGTTGAAGTGAACTCAAAAAGTCTAAATAGGTAATGGCAAGACTGCCAAGTGGACTCATGAGGGTAAAGACGAAGAGGAATAAGAACTTAACGGCTTTAGAATTATTTGTATTCCATATTATGTAGAAGAGTACCATTCCAATAGGAATTTTGTGGATAAAGATTCCCCATACCAGTGAACTTTGTTGTTGTAATGGTATTCCCTCAATAAAAGCATGAAGACATAAACTAATGAATAATACTTTTGGAAGGAGTTTGTTTTCTTTCAAATGAGTATGACCGTGTTCAGCCCCTTGGGATAAATATTCCAAAAGTATTTGTAAAATAATTCCTCCTATAATCCAAAGCCCCGCCTCAAATTCTTTATCTGTAAACACTTCAGGCATGAGATGAAGGATGGTTATGCCTAACAAAAAAGCACCGCTAAACGCTAGAATCAGTTTTAATCCATTGGGTGTTTTAGGACTAACAAAATAGGCGATACCCATTCCCAAAACGGCTCCTATAAAAGGTAAAACAAACCCCAAAGAATATAAAATGTTCATCTTCAATTTCTTCTTTAAATAAGTCCCTAAAAATAAAGTATTTTTGAGGGTTAATATCGCTCATGGAACAAAATTTTAAAATGCTTGCCAAAACTTTTTTTGGTTTTGAAGAAATACTAGCAAAGGAGTTAAAACAACTAGGGGCACAGGAAGTAGAGATTGGTAACCGAGCAGTTTCTTTTGTAGGAGATAAAGGATTCATGTACAAAGCAAATCTGTGTTTGCGAACTGCTTTAAAGATTCTGAAGCCCATACACACCGCAACGATTCAAAGTGATCAAGATTTATATCAATTGTTTAAAGATTTTCCATGGATAGAATATTTAGATGTCGATTCCAAATTTGTTATTGATAGTGTGGTTTATGGTGAGATTTTCACTCATTCCCAATATGCCTCACAAAAAGCCAAAGATGGCTTGGTGGATCAGTTTAGAGACCAATTTGAAGCCCGTCCTAGTGTTGAAATGAATCATCCAGATTTACGAATCAATTTGCATATCCAAAATGACCAATGTACTATCTCTTTGGATAGCTCGGGAGCTTCACTTCATCATCGTGGTTACAGAACGGCAACTAATATTGCACCGTTAAATGAGGTTCTTGCTGCAGGACTGATTCAACTTTCAGGTTGGCAGGGTAATACGGATTTTTATGATCCAATGTGCGGGAGTGGGACTATAATAATTGAAGCAGCACTTTTTGCTTGTAATATTCCAGTAAACATCAATCGAAAATTTTTTGCTTTTGAAAAATGGAAAGATTGGGATGAGAGTTTGTTTGAAACTATCAAAAACAGTCAGTTAAAGAAAATTTCTAATCCTGCTATTCAAATTAAAGGTTCTGACAAGGCCCCTTCAGCCATTGAGAAAGCCCTACAGAATGTAGAAAATGCCAATCTTAGTGATTTTATTTCCCTAGAAAAGAAAGACTTTTTTCAAGTGGAAAAGGAGACCAAAGGTCCTCTTCATTTGTTGACGAACCCTCCTTATGGCGAACGTCTTGAAGGGGATATGAATATGTTGTATCAAGGAATAGGCGATGCTTTTAAACAAAGCTTTCCCAACACACAAGCATGGATGATAAGTTCCAATATGGAGGCACTGAAGTTTGTTGGTTTACGTCCAAGTCGAAAGATTAAACTCTTTAACGGAAAATTAGAATCTCGTCTGTTGCTTTATCCTATTTATGAGGGAACCAAGCGTATTCATAAGTTGAATGAGGATTAACTATTTCTTTTTTGAAGCAAAAGGAATATTATAGGTAAGCGTGTAATTGAAACTGGCTCCAAACTTATTTTCGTCTGTCTTTTGGTTAAATCCAGGAATATAAACAGCATCAAAGTTTTCAGGTTTTTCATAGTCAAGTAACCGATTGAGTCTCAAACTCAATCCCAAATATATATTACTGAGTAATTCTACCTTGAACCCTGCAACTACTTCAAACCATTGTGCATTGAGGTTTGAACGTTCTCCTGTTGCAAAACCTGTATTAACGGCTTCATCGAAATTGGGCCAAAAAGGCGTTCTGTCAAGAAGCGTGTAAGCGTTTAGAATGTGGCTGTGGTTACTTGATGCAATTCGGACTCCTAAATGTACATGGTTGTTTATCCCTTCCCAATTTTCATACATATTGTAGTCAAAACCTACTTTATAATAACTTCCGCGAGTTGTGAAATTGACTTGCTCAGATTGCTTGGTTATTGTCTCGTTTCCAATTTCTAGCGCTAGGAACATCTTTTTTCTGATACGTAAGTCTGTAACAAATTCAAAGCCATTATACTCATCTGAAAATTGTGATCGTGTGAGACGATATAAATCTGCACCAAAACGAAGACTTAGAGGAGTCTTTTCTTTTTGTTTGAGTGTGTCGAGAGTTACAATAGGTTGCAATTCCTCTTTATCATTTCCTTGTCCAAATCCCGAAAGACTAAAGCACAAAAAACTAATACAAAATGCCCAGGTGTGCAGCTTTCTCATCTGTAATGGTGTCTTTTAAAATGATATAACCTTTGATCCAGTCATTACCAGGATTTAGGAGTGTTATTGAGGGTTTTTGTAAAATGAAATTGGCTCGATAACCACAGGCTCTGTTGATAAATTGATCAATTCTTTGATAATTGATTTGCAGCGTATCAATATTTTCATTGTCATTACCTTCATTTAATATGAATTCAAATTGTGTTATTTTTTCTTTAGTGTTTAAAGGTAATGGAATCGAATCACCATTTGATTGTGTGAGTATATTTTCAGTTCCTATAGCTCTAATTCTAAAACCCAAAGGACTTTTTCTTGTATTATTATCCTCAGAATCCAGCATTAAAAGGATTAAGTCTGGGGTTTCTTGAATATCCTGTATACAGATATCATCTTTCTCACAATTCAAAAAAAAGAAAATGAAAAGAGTGGTCAGGCTGTATTTAAAAATCGTTTTACTCATGTATATCATTACGTTGTAAAAGTACGACATTTTCTACATGGTGGGTTTGTGGAAACATATCAACCGCTTGACTTTTTAATACAGTGTATGCTTCTTTCATTAGCTCTAAATCACGAGCCTGAGTAGAACTATTACAGCTTATATATACGATGCGAGGAGGAGCTAATTTCAATAGCTGCTTTACGACATCACCATGCATACCATTTCTAGGTGGATCTGTAATGACTACATCTGCTTTTCCGTGCTGTTCCACAAACGAATCGTTGAAACAGTCTTTCATGTCACCCACTTCAAAAAAAGCATTTTCAATTTGATTAAAAACAGCATTTTCACGGGCAGCTTCTATGGCTTCTGGAACAGATTCAATTCCAATGACTTTTGCACATTGCTTGGCTAGAGACAAAGCGATTGTTCCTGTTCCTGTATATAGGTCATACACAATTTCACTTCCTTTTAAATTGGCAAATTCTTTTCCAATGGCATAAAGTGTTTCTGCTTGTTTTGGATTTGTTTGATAAAAGGATTTTGCAGTAATCTTAAATTGAAGATCGCCTAGGTGTTCGGTAATGAAATCTTGCCCATAATAACAAACGATATTTTGATCATAAAGACTGTCATTTCCTTTATCGTTAATGCAATAGAGCAAGGAAGTGATTTGAGGAAATTGACTTTTTAAAAAATTTAACAGTAATTCTCTTTTCTCTTGATCTTCTTTAAAGAATTGAATTAAAACCATCACTTCACCACCTAAGGTATTTCGAATCATTAAGGTTCTTAAGAAGCCCTGTTGTTCTCTAGTGTCAAAAAAATCAAGTTTTTCTTTTATTGCAAAAGACCTTATGGCATTTCGAATTTCATTTGAGGGATCTGCTTGCAAATGACAATGATCAATATCAACGACTTTATCCCACATTCCAGGTTTGTGAAAGCCTAATCCATTGCGTTGAATTTCTCCCTCTTGTGCAATTTCCTCTGAGGTCAACCAACGTTTATTCGAAAAAGAAAATTCCATTTTGTTTCTATAATAGTATGGATTTTCAACTCCTGTGATTGGTAAAACAGTTCCAATATCAATCTTTCCAATGTTGTTTAAATTATGGAGTACACCCTTCTCTTTATATTCCAGTTGGCCTTCGTAGGATAAGTGTTGCAATTTACATCCACCACAAACTCCAAAATAGTCACAAGGAGGTGTCGTACTGTGCGGGGATTTTGTAATCCATTGAATGGGTTTCGCTTCAAAATACCTTCTCCCTTTTTTATACACTTGAACATCAACAACATCTCCTGGAATCACACCCTTGATAAAATAAACAACACCTTCATTATTTTTTGCAACGCCCATTCCTTTTGCGTTAATATCAATAACCTTGAGTCCTTTTTCAATACGGTCTATCTTCTTTCTTGCCATGCTACAAATGTAAAGGGCTTACTAAAATAAATCGTCATTTCTTTTAGGTTTTTGGAGGCTATATGTAGTATTTTTGAATAAACATTTTTATTTTTTTAACTCATTTCTTATGTAAACAGTAGAATATGGAAACTTTAACACATTCACAACAGCTTATAGCTATCGAACATGACCACGGAGCACATGATTACCATCCTATTCCCGCTGTATTGGAACGAGGTGAAGGTGTCTATCTATGGGATGTTGAAGGAAAAAAATATTTCGATTTCCTTTCTGCATATTCAGCAGTAAATCAGGGACATTGTCATCCCAGAATTGTAAAGGCATTACAAAAACAAGCGGAAGTGTTAACACTTACTTCAAGAGCTTTCCACAATGATAAATTGGGAAAATACATGGAGTACATTACCCGATATTTTAATTTTGAAAGAATGTTACCCTCCAACACGGGTGCTGAAGCTGTTGAAGCGGCAATAAAAATTACCCGAAAATGGGGCTATACACAAAAAAACATACCCGAAAATAGAGCAGAAATAATTGTTTGTTCTCAAAATTTTCATGGACGAACTTCTACTATTATTTCTTTTTCTAGCGATCCTGATTCAAAAAACCACTTTGGACCTCACGCTTCTGGCTTTATTTCAATCCCGTACAATGATATAGAGGCTCTAGAAGCTATATTAGAAACTCACCCAAACATTGCAGGCTTTTTAGTTGAACCCATACAAGGTGAAGCTGGGGTTTATACTCCCGATGAGGATTTTCTTTCCAAAGCACGAGCTCTTTGTTCCGAATATAATGTTTTACTTATAGCAGATGAAATTCAAACGGGTATTGGAAGAACCGGCTCATTATTGGCTAGTTGTGGAAATTGTAGCTGTGAGGGGCATTGCGAACGTCAAGAGCAGACCTATACACGTCCTGATGTTTTGATTTTGGGAAAAGCCATCAGTGGTGGGACTTATCCAGTTTCAGCTGTTTTATGTGATAGTCATATAATGGATGTAATTCAGCCCGGTCAACATGGAAGTACTTTTGGAGGGAATCCCATGGCATGCACTGTTGCTATGGAAGCCTTGGAAGTAATCCGTGATGAAAAGTTAACTCAAAACGCTAGATATTTAGGAAAGCGATTCAGAGCTGCCATACAAACTTATATTGATTCAAGTTCAATTGTAACTAAGGTGAGGGGGAAAGGACTTTTAAATGCAATTGTGATAAACGATTCAGAAGAGAGTAAAACTGCTTGGAATATTTGTATGAAATTAAAAGAGAATGGCCTTTTAGCAAAACCTACCCACGGTAATATTATCAGATTTGCGCCTCCTTTGGTTATGACAGATGATCAGCTGGAAGAATGTATAAATATTATCCTTTCCACTCTAAAAACTTTTGAGGTTTAAACTTTCTGATATAATTTTTTATGAATATTTATTTAGATAATGCCGCTACTACACCTCTCAGAAAAGAAGTAATTCAAACGATTTCTAAAGTAATGGAAGATTGCTATGGAAACCCATCTTCTGTTCACGCTTTTGGTAGGACTGCAAAATCAAATTTAGAAACCGCAAGAAAAGGAATAGCTAAGCTGTTAAATGCAGCCCCACAGGAAATTATATTTACTTCTGGAGGAACGGAGTCGGATAATATGATTCTTCATTGTGCGGTAAAAGATTTAGGGGTTACCACAATTATTTCATCACGAATTGAACATCATGCAGTTATTCACGCAATGGAAGCACTTGAGGCAAATAATGGAATTAAGATATTGTATGTTAATCTTTCTAAAGACGGTTCCATTGACATTGAGCACCTCGAGGCCTTATTACAATCGGATAATTCTAAAAAACTGGTCTCTCTGATGCATGTTAACAATGAAATTGGGAATATTTTAGACCTTTCAACAGTTGGAAAATTGTGTCATCAAAATAATGCCTTGTTTCATTCTGATGCTGTTCAAGGTGTAGGACATTTTACTTTTGATCTCGAAAAACTTCCAATCGATTTTCTTTCTGCTGCGGCACATAAATTTCATGGACCAAAAGGGGTTGGTTTTTCTTTTGTTAAAAGAAATTCAGGGCTACAGCCATTTATTCATGGAGGCTCCCAGGAACGAGGTTTACGTGCGGGAACAGAGTCTGTTCACAATATTGTTGGGATGCATAAGGCCTTAGAGTTGGCTTATGAAAACTATGAAGAAGAAAAAAAACAATTGATGAGCCTGAAAAGCTATTTTATTAGTGAAATAAAGAACGTTTTTCCTGAGGTAATTTTCAACGGTCTTTCTGGAGTGGAAGAGGGGAGTACTTTTACTTTAGTGAATGTTGCATTACCTATTTCAAAGGAAAAAGGAGCCATGTTAGATTTCCATCTGGACCTTAAAGGTATTTCTTGTTCAAAAGGAAGTGCGTGCCAGTCAGGAAGTAATACTGGGTCTCATGTTTTAAATGCAATTCAAGACGCTCCAGCAAATGAATGGCCCTCGTTACGGTTTTCTTTTTCTATTTTCAATACAAAAAAGGAAATTGATTATTTGATTCATGTTTTTAAAGAGTTTGTAGTCTAAATAAACATCGGTTTTATTTCCGGTAAAAGTCAGTAGAAAAATTTGTTTTGTTTCCAGCAAAATCTTCAGCTTCAATGTTCAATTGGTGAAGTGCTTGATCAAATTTGAGATCATCAAAATCATAAATTAAAGTATTTTTTTTTGGCTCGTGTTCTAACAGAATCCATTTGCCATTGATCTCTCCTCTGTAGGACTTAATTCCCGAATAATCATCTGTGATTTTAAATTTCAAAAAACTGTAATTGGAGAGCCATTGTTTGTTCTTAAAGTTTAGTGGAACAATTTTGGGTGAGATAGAATCTCGGCTGATTATAAAATCACCAAGAGTCTTTGACTTCGCAATCCATTTATTATCCTCTATTTTTGAACTCACAAAATAGGGTTTCCCCTTCCTGTCTAATTTTCCTATAAATGATTGTTCTCTCTCCAAGCTATCCATCTTGGGAATTGTAAAGCTAATTTCATAAGGATTTTTTAATGGAATTATATCCTTCCCTACCCTAAGGGTGTCTCCTGTATATTCTACTTGAATATCTGCTTTTTGGAAAAATGTTTTTTTGGGAAAATAGACTGATGTTGAATCAAAATCAAATAAATAATCCTTTATGGGATCTATTACATTATTTGTCTGCTTTGAGATTGCTTTAGGTGCATCAATTCCTGAAAGATAGGCTTCAACATAGGTTGCATTTCCTTTGTAGTCACTTACTCTGACAAGGAGTTGGTATGATTTATTTGGAGTTAGTTGTAAAGTTCCATCCAAAGGGGATTCTTTTAAAAAAGTAAACTTACTTTCAGGATTTTTAGCAAATCGTTGAATTCTCTTTCTGTTTTGTTTTAAATTTTTATAGTCTATGATTAGATTAATGCTTTTAGAATCTTCAAATGATATACGATCTATTGAATAGGAAAACTTTTCTTTTCCATTAAGCCTTACCGACGCACTGTAAATTCCATTTTTACTGTAGGATAAGTTTTGTCTATCAAATAGACGGAGTCCAACCTGTATAGCACCTCCAGTTTCAATAGCGGCTGTAGTGTATACGCTGTCATTTTTTTTATTTAATGGGTACTCTTTTTTTGACTGATAATTGTCTGCACTAGAGTAGATATAAAAGTTTTGAATCTGTGGACGCTGAGTATCTTGAATTGATAGTGGATACTGCATAGGATTTAAAGGGCTTTGATCCTTTGAATCTCTTATTTCAAAATGAAGATGTGGTCCACTTGAGCCTCCAGTATTTCCAGAGTATCCAATTAATTCTTCTTGTTCGATGTCTAATTCGTCATCTTTCGGGAATAATTGTAGTGTAAACGATTCTTTTTGATATTGTTTTGCTTTCACATAGGCTTCAATTTTTGGAGCAAACTTTTTGAGATGTGCATAAACTGAAGTAGTGCCGTCAAAGTGTTGAACATAAAGAGCTTTGCCATAACCGCTTGTACTCACCCTAATTCTTTTAATTTTTCCTGGCAAGACACTCTTAACTTCCAAGCCTTGTCTTCCTTGGGTTCGAATGTCTAAACCTGCATGAAAATGATTGTTTCTGAGTTCACCAAACGTACCAGATAGTTGAATGGGAATATCCAAAGGTGGAGTCCATGGATTGATCTCCTGTGCATGAGAGGTAAGACTCAGAGGGAATGATAACAATAAGGGAATAATGCTGAATTTGATAATATAACTTCGTGAGGGTTGATTTATTTGCAAGATAAAAAATCAATTATTTTGAAAATAGAATAAATGGGTTTTTTGTTAAATTTTTTAAAACTCTTTAGCTATCCGATACTTTTAAGAAAAGATTGAATAACTTTGTATATGAAGTAGGTTATTACTTTTTTATGATAGAGAGAAACAAATCTTCGATTGCTGTATTAGAACAAAAAATTATTGGGCTCCTCAATAAACTTAAAGGCAATCATCTTGATTTGGTTAAGTTTCAAGATCAGAATGAAGCTTTGAAAAAGCGTAATTCTGAATTAGAAGAACAGTTATTGTCCATTCGTGAAGAAAATAAGTCGCTTAAAATCGCAAATAATCTACTTGGCAGTAATGAAGGTAAACAAGCAACAAAAAGTAAAATAAATAGTTTGATAAGAGAAGTTGAAAATTGTATACAGCAGGTATCAGAAATGAATTGATTATATGAGTGAATTATTAAAAATAAAGCTTACCATAGCAAATCGCGTCTATCCATTATCTGTTGCACCAGAACAAGAGGCTTCTTTGAGAGCTTCTGCAAAGAAGATTGAAACAACCATTCAACAACTTGAAAAAAATTATGCTGTTAGAGACAAGCAAGATGTTCTTGCCATGTGTTCCCTTCAATATGCAGCTCAATTAGAACAATTAAATACAACTAAAGTTCCCCAGATTGATGATAATGAAAAGGTAAAGGAACTCATAGATATGATTGATGTTCATTTAGCTGCATATTAAGTTCTAATAACAATAATACAACACTGCCTGTATTAGTATTTTTTTGATAAACTCAACGAGCTTTTAATTCAGAGAGGTGAGTTTTTATTGTAAAAGCAAGCTGCCATGAGTAGATCCTTGACCAGTAATGTAGCCTCAAACTTGATTTTTTAGGAGTTTATACAAAGAGCAAGCTAATATGGGCTTTTTTTAATTTTTTAAAACAGCAATGGAAGCAATCATTATATACATCGCAATAGCTTTAGGGGCACTCCTTGGAGGATTTCTTATAGGGAATTTATTGGGTAGAGGCAAAAACAAAGAACGTTTGGATAAAGCCAATAAAGAGGCAAAGGACCTACTTCTTAAAACAGAGATTGAGGCTGAGGCACTGAAAAAGGAAAAGATGCTTCAAGCTAAAGAAAACTTTATTGAATTGAAGTCTATTCACGAACGTGAAGTGAATGATAGAGAACGAAAAATTGTAGAAACTGAAAATCTATTACGCGAAAAAGAAAACAAAGCACAAAAAGAATACAAAAGCAACACAGACTTTAAAAAGAATTTAGAACGTAAGAATGAAATTTTAACACAAAAACTTGCTAAAGTTGAAACCATAGAGGAACAATTTAAAGCGAAGTTGAAAATTCAGATCAAGAAATTAGAGGAAATTTCTAATCTCTCTGCTGATGAGGCAAAAAATGAATTAATGGAAAGCCTCAAGGATAAAGCTCGTACAGATGCTATGGGATATATTCAACACAGTGTTGAGGAAGCTAAATTGACCGCTCAGCAAGAAGCAAAAAAGATAGTAATTAACACGATACAACGAATTGGAACGGAAGAAGCAATTGATAACTGTGTTTCCATATTTAATCTAGAATCTGACGATGTAAAAGGGCGAATTATTGGAAGAGAAGGAAGAAATATTCGTGTCCTTGAAGCCGAAACTGGAGTAGAAATTATTGTTGATGATACACCTGAAGCGATCATTCTTTCCTGTTTTGATCCAGTAAGAAGAGAAATTGCACGTTTGTCTTTGCATCGTTTGGTTAGTGATGGTAGAATTCATCCAGCTCGAATTGAAGAGGTGGTAAATAAAACGCGCAAGCAAATTGAAAATGAAATTATAGAAGTAGGAAAACGAACTATTATTGAGTTGGGAATTCATGGTTTACATCCCGAGTTAGTAAAAATTGTAGGTAGAATGAAATATCGTTCTTCTTATGGTCAAAATCTTCTTCAACATTCAAGAGAGGTTGCAAAATTATGTGGAGTTATGGCATCAGAGTTGGGGTTAAATCCAAAACTTGCTAAACGCGCAGGTTTACTTCATGATATTGGTAAAGTGCCAGAAGAGGAGGTAGAAACACCACATGCATTATTGGGTATGGAATGGGCAGAAAAATATGGTGAAAAACAAGATGTTTGTAATGCTATAGGCGCACACCACGATGAAATTGAAATGACTTCATTATTATCACCTATTATACAAGTTTGTGATGCAATTTCTGGAGCACGCCCTGGAGCGAGACGTCAAGTTTTAGACAGCTATGTTCAGAGGTTGAAGGATTTAGAAAAAATTGCCTACGATTTTAATGGTGTCAATAAAGCCTATGCGATTCAAGCTGGGAGGGAGCTACGTGTTTTTGTGGAAAGCGAAAAGGTTACTGATGATCATGCAGCGCGTTTGTCTTTTGAAATTTCACAAAAAATTCAAACGGACATGACTTATCCAGGTCAAGTAAAAGTTACCGTAATAAGAGAAACTAGAGTAGTAAACGTAGCCAAGTAAGAATATTTAAAGGGCTAATAACGTAAAGATTAACCCTGCTATTGAACCTCCCACCAAAGGACCCACAATGGGAATCCAGCTATAGGACCAATTTGCGTTTTTATTTTTTCGGGGTAGCATTTGATACATTAAACGAGGGCCAAAATCACGAGCAGGATTGATCGCATAGCCAGTAGTTCCTCCTAGTGCAATTCCAATTACCCAAACAACGATTCCAATTGGTAAGGCATCTAAAGCGCCTAGACCAAAGTTTTGTACCTCAGAGCCATTAATTTCAATATTCGGTCCCACTATGCACAAAGCCGCAAATACCAACATAAAAGTTCCAATTCCTTCACTAAATAAGTTGTTTTTTGTGTTTTTGATGGCAGGGCCAGTACAAAAAGTACCTCTTACTGTAGCTTCGTCTTGGGTTTGACGGTAATGGTCAATGTAAGTTAAATAAGCTAGCCAACTTCCAAACATCGCGCCTAGAACTTGAGAAAGAAAATAGGCCGGCAAAAGAGACCAAGAGAATTTTCCCGCTAACGTTAAGCCTAGAGTTATTGCAGGATTAAGATGCGCACCACTGGATTGTGCAGTAATAAATACGGCTACAAAAACCGCAAACCCCCAAGCACTTGTAATCAATACCCAAGGACTTCCTTGGCTTGCGTAGGTTTTTTTTAAACTGACATTAGCGTTAACACCTGCTCCTAAAAGAAGTAGAATAGCTGTTCCAATGAATTCTGCAATATATGGATGCATTGTCATAATTGATATTTTTTAATTATTGAAATGAATTGTGTGAGTTCATTTTTAATCCATGTTTTGTTGTGACCTAATTTTTTAGCCATAATTGCAGCTACTTTAGGGGCAATTTTTTCAGTCTCAAATGCATTTAAAAATAAACAACGTGTTCTTCTTGCTAAAATATCTTCAAGATTTATCGCCATTTCTTTCTCAATAGCCCAAAGAATTTGATTTTCAGAAATAAAGAATTTATTAGATAACGAAAGAGTAGCTTTTTTTGGATTTAATGCTTTTATTTTTTTGGATTCAGTTCCATAATAATGCATGGGATCCTCCCAATTTGAATGAGATTCATAACCAAAAACAGGTAATGTTTTTGTGTTACATTGTCTTTCTGGTAATCCACCCACAGCTTGCAATGTGTCCACAGTATCTTCTGCTATTTTTCTGTAAGTGGTCCATTTTCCCCCTAAGACACTGATCAAACCACTTGTGCTGACTGTGATTTTATGATGCCTTGAAACTTCTTTAGTACTTTCTTTGTTGTTTTCTGATGCTGCTAATGGGCGTAATCCAGCAAAAACACTTTTCACGTCTTTCCGCATCGGTTTTTTAGTCATATAGGCCCCAGCATTTTCTAGAATGAATTCAATTTCATTTTCTAGAGCAACCGGTTCTTCAAGTGTTTCGTTAACTGGGGTGTCCGTAGTTCCCACCACAACATAATCATTCCATGGAACTGCAAAAAGGACTCTCCCGTCAGAGGTATGTGGAACCATTATAGCATGAGCTCCTGCTAAAAAAGATTTTTCAATGACTAAATGTACGCCTTGAGAGGGACGAATCATTCTTTTGGCATCAGGCTGGTCTAATGCAATAATTTTGTCTGAAAAAACTCCAGTTGCATTCACAACTACTTTACTTCGTATTGTTTTCTCTTTGCCACTTATTTGATCAATTAATCTCACGCCAGTAACTAAGTCTTTCTCTTTTGTTAAGCCAATTACATTAGTATAATTTATCAAACAGGCTCCTTCCTGATTTGCAGTTAATGCAAGACTTATTGCCATTCTTGCATCATCAAACTGTCCATCATGATAGATGACACCGCCTTTTAAACCCTCTTTATTTACATTGGGGATAATTGCTAAAGTTTCTTCACGATCTAAAACAGTAGACGGACCTAAACCTAATTTACCCGCCATCATATCGTATACTTTAAGACCTAGACCATAAAATGGACTATTCCACCAGTCATAGGAAGGGATGACAAAACTTAAGTCACGAACTAGGTGGGGTGCATTCTTTCTCATGATACCTCTTTCTTTCAAAGCTTCGATGACTAAGGAGATATCTCCATTTTGTAAATAACGAACACCACCGTGAACTAATTTTGTGCTTCTTGAGGAGGTTCCTTTTGCAAAATCATTTTTTTCTAAGAGAAGTGTTTTATAGCCGCGATTTGCTGAATCAAGAGCAATTCCCAGTCCAGAGGCTCCACCACCAATTATTACAACATCCCATTCGGCAACTTGATCGAGTTGTTCAAGATTTGCTTTTCTGTCCATTTTTCAAAGATTGGTTAGTTGATTCATCCTTTTATTCCAAGCTGCTATAATTTTTTCATTTTGTATTTCATTCCTAGGAGTGAATTTTTTATTTGCTTTCCAAATAGAGGATAAACTTTCAATTGAGGGCCAATATTGAGTAGCAAGTCCCGCAAAGAAAGCAGCACCTAAAGCTGTGGTTTCAGTAGTTTCAGGTCTTATAACTTCAGTCTGGAGTAGGTCGGATTGAATTTGCATCAATAGATCATTGGTACTTCCTCCACCGTCAACTTTAAGGGTGCTAAAGGTTGTATTTGCATCTTTCTGCATTTCAATTACGATCTCCCGAGTTCGCATTGCAATTGCTTCGAGAGCTGCTCTAGCAATATGTCCTTTTTCTGTTCCACGTGTAATGCCTAAAATCGATGCAGTGGCGTGTGGATCCCAATAAGGTGCACCCAGCCCAGCAAGTGCAGGAATGAATGTTACTCCACCATTGTTTTCAACTGTTTTCGCCAATTTTTCTATTTCAGGTGCCGAATTGATAATTCCTAATTGATCTCGTAACCATTGAACCACTGCACCAGCAACAAACACACTTCCTTCAATTGCATAGGTTACTTCACCATTGATTTGATAACCAATGGTTGTCAGCATTTTATTTTTTGATATCACCGGAGTGCTTCCTGTATTCATGATACAAAAACAACCCGTACCATAAGTGTTTTTCACATCACCTGGCTTGATACACATTTGTCCAAATAATGCTGCCTGCTGATCTCCAGCAATACCTGCAATTACGATTTCATGATCAAAGAGGGAGTGTTGTGTTACTCCAACAACTTCAGAAGAGGAAACTACTTTTGGAAGTAAAGATTCAGGGACTTCAATTGTGTCGAGTAGTTCTTTATCCCATTCGAGTGTATGAATATTAAACAATAAGGTTCTACTAGCATTAGTGACGTCGGTTACATGAACCTTACCGTCAGTCAAATTCCAAATCAACCAACTATCTATGGTTCCAAATGCAAGTTCTCCGTTTTGAGCTTGCTTTTTTAATTCAGGGTTTTGGTCTAGAATCCATTTTATTTTTGTTCCTGAAAAGTAGGCGTCTAGTAACAAGCCTGTTTTTTCGAAAAAGAGAGTTGATTTCCCTTTTTTTGATAGGTCATCACAAATTGAAGCTGTTCTTCTGTCTTGCCATACAATAGCCTTGTGTACCGGTTTCCCTGTTTTTCTATTCCAAAGGACTGTAGTTTCTCTTTGGTTTGTAATACCCATTGCATGGATCTGAGATGCTTTTGTATCGGTTTTCTCTAATACCTCTCTAATTGCCATTAATTGAGTCTCCCAAATTTCTATAGCATTGTGCTCTACCCAACTTTCTTTAGGAAAATATTGAGTAAATTCATTTTGGGCCATCCCAATTGTTGATCCATTTTGATCAAAAAGAATTGCTCTTGAACTTGTGGTTCCAGCATCTATGGCAAGGATGTAATTTTTCATTTGAGGTATTTATTACATTATTTGAAGGGATTTTTAGGAAATCAAATTGCCCTCATCATCCCACACGGCTTGATCATTTCTTTTGGATTGATCAACAAATTTTGGCATCCAAGATGCATCATAAGACATTCCATGATCTTTAAGTACATCATCAGGAACTCCATCCCAAACGTTGGGTTGATTTCCTTTGTAACCTAATTCTTTAATTCCAGCTGGAGATGTAAAATAGCCTGTCATGACTAGATTTCGCATTAATGAAAAGAATTGTACTTCTTGTTTTTGAGAGCTTGCTTTTGGGTCTGGAAAGGCGATAAGATCTAAAACTTGATGTTGTTGATCTTCAGTACTATTGATAAAATCAGTTCCAAAGTTTTTATTAGAATAACTGTCTAACCACATTAATCCACCTCTAATTGGAGTTTGTAATCCAGGAAAATCTTTCGCCATGAATTCAATGAATTCAGGAACGCCAGCCTCCTCAATAGTCCCCTCTGGAGTAGGAGGAAGAATGAGATTTGATAATCGAGTGATTGTATTAAGTTCTGTATTTTTAAAATATTGTTGTGCTAATAAGGCTTCATCTCTAGCTGCTTCTTCGGGTGTTCTACCATATTGGTATTGCCATATTTTTTCATTTATCACTTCTTCTGGTGCAGAAATACAACTTTCAAGGGCTAATCCTCCTGCCATGCTCCCTAAAAATAGGGATCGTATACTATCTCTTCTGTTCATGACTATATATTTTGTTTTTTTAATTGATCAATTATAAATTCTGAGGTTCTCCAAGAAAGAGCAAGTATGGTCCATGTTGGATTTTTATCTGCTTGAGAAACAAAAGGTCCTGCATCTACAACAAATACGTTGTCTACATCATGTAGCTGTTCAAATTCATTAACTACAGATTTTTTAGGATCGCTTCCCATACGGGTAGTTCCTACTTCATGAATAATTCGTCCTGGATTCAAGAGTCCATAATCTTTTTCTTTACCGGGTTTATCCCCCAATACAACTCCACCCATATTATGGATAATTTCCTCAAAGGTTTCATGCATATGTCGTGCCTGTTTACGCTCGTAATCTGACCAACTATAGTTAAATCGTAAAACAGGTATTCCAAATTCGTCTACCGTAGTTGGATCAATTTCACAATAGTTATTTATGTTGGCAACCGATTCACCACGTCCTGACATACCCATTACCGAGCCATAGAATTTTTTTACATCTTCACGAAGTCCATTTCCATAACCACCAACTTTCAGTCCTAAATACTTGTTTAAGTTGTTTGGATTAAATCCAGAACCGTAGCTAGGCATTCCTAAACCACCCCACACTTCAATGTGGTAACCTCTTGGGAAATCAAGTTTCTTATTGTCAAGCCACCATGGAGAATAAAGGTGCATTCCTCCAACACCATCTTCGTTATAGCGCTTTCTATTCATCATATCTGGAACAAATGCCATTCGATCACTACCTGTTGAGTCATGAACGTATTTTCCTACCAGATTACTACTATTTCCTAAACCATTTGGATGCTGAGCACTTTTTGAGTTTAAAAGGATACGCGCTGTGCTACATGCAGACGCTGCAAGTACGACAACCTTTCCAGAAACACGATATTCTTTGCGATCTTCTTTATTGATGTATAAAACTCCAGTTGCTTTACCTTCATCATTGGTTGTTACTTCACGAACCATACTGTTTACAAAAAGATCTACTTGCCCTCCGGATTTTTGGGCAGGAAATATCAAACAAGACCCAGCAGAAAAATCTCCATAAACAGAACAAGAACGGCTACATTGACTGCAATAGAAACAAATCCCACGATCGTTGTTAATCCTTTTGGTTAGGATAGAAAGCCTAGAGGGCATTACCTTAACACCCGCTTTTTCAGCTCCTTTTTTGTAATATAATTCGTGTAACCTTGGCTTGGGTGCAGGTAAGAAATAACCATCCGGCTCATTATACATTCCTTCTTTACTTCCAAAAACACCGATTAATTTATCAACCTTATCGTAATAGGGTTTTATATCCTCATAACTAATGGGCCAGTTTTCACCTAAACCGTCACGATCTTTTCCTTTGAAATCACGAGGTCCAAAACGTAAAGAAATTCTTCCCCAGTGATTTGTTCTTCCTCCCAGCATTCGCGATCGAAACCAGTCAAATTTTGTGTCTCCAATTCGATTGTAAGGTTCGCCATCTATTTCCCAACCCCCATAAGCCATATCAAATTCACCAAAAGCACGGGTTGTACCCGCACCTCTTCTAGGAGATTCATGTGGCCATTTAAGTTGTGTTTGTTGCGCTGGATTTGCAGGATCAAAAAAGGGTCCAGCTTCTATTACAGCTACTTTCAATCCGGAATCAGCAAGAATTTTGGTAGCCATTCCACCTCCTGCTCCTGATCCAACAATTACGACATCGTATTTCTTTTCGTTTTCAATTATTTGCATAATACTTTAGGTTAATACATCGCTTTTGACGCAATGTTTTGATTTAAATCATTTTTATATATTGTGTAGGAGAAACCACTGTGAATGCTATACGATCCTATTTCACCTTTTTTGTTTGTTGCGAGATAAGCAACTTGAAAATCGGGTTTTCCCTTTTGTTTCTCTAAAATTCTTGAGACTGCCTCTTCGCATGCTTCTTGAGGAGTTTTTCCTTGCCTCATCAATTCAACTATTAAAAAACTTCCAACCGTTTTTATAACTTCTTCACCCAGACCTGTAGCAACTGCTCCTCCAATAGCATTATCAATATAAAGGCCTGAACCAATAACGGGTGAATCACCCACACGACCTTTCATTTTGTAAGCCAATCCACTTGTGGTACAGACTCCTGATAAATTTCCGTTTTGATCACTGCAGAGCATTCCTATAGTGTCATGGTTTTCAATATTGATTTTGGGATTATAATTTCCCTTTTCTAGCCATTTTTCCCATTCTTTTTTACTCTTTTCACTTAAGAGATTCTCTGCTTGGTATCCTTGTTCTAAAGCAAATTTTTTGGCTCCTTCTCCTGCTAAAATTACATGAGGTGTTTTTTCCATAACGTCCTTGGCTAAAGCGGCCACATGAGTAATGTTTTGGACAGCCATTACAGCACCACAATTTCCTTCATGATTCATGACACAGGCGTCTAGAGTAACTTCTCCATCACGATCTGGAGAACCCCCATTTCCTACAGTGGTGTTTTGTAAATTTGCTTCCTCATAAGCTACTCCCAATACGGCTGCATCTAATGCTTCAACTCCCTTATTTAATGCATCTCCTGTAATTTTAGTTGCAAATGGGACATTCCAAGTGCTGATGACATAGGGAAGATTGGTAGGAATCGATTTATTTGATGTCATTTCATTTTCTGTGTGTATTATATGAGGAGATACAAGAAGTCCACCTGCCCATAAAGTGCTTTGTTGAATGAACGCTTTTCTTTTCATGATCCACCAAGGTAATAACATTTTGTATGAAAATGAAAAAAGTATTTCATAAATTAGTTATTCTTGTATTTATTCTTCTTTTGTTTAAGTTTTAAAAAATGATATATGTTAACTGAAGTTTGTGTAACCTCAATTGCGTCGATTAAAAATGCAACTGCTGCAGGAGCTGATCGAGTTGAATTATGTTCAGCTTTAGGGGTAGGGGGAGTCACTCCATCTTATGGATTGATTAAAAGGGCGGTTAATTTAAATGCGCTTCCTATTCATTGTTTAATTCGACTTAGAGAAGGACATTTCACCTATACCCCTGAGGAAGTCGCAATCATTGAACATGATATTAAAGTAGCAAAGGACTTGGGATGCAGCGGAGTAGTTATAGGTGCATTAACACCAGAATTTCATTTAGACTTAGTACGCTTAGAAAAGTGGAGAGAAATAGCTGGATCCATGTATTTAACGTTTCACAGAGCATTTGATGTAGTCAGAGAACCCATGAATGCATTGAAGCAATTAATTGAACTAGGTTTTGATTGTGTATTGAGTTCGGGTCAAAAAGAAAAAGCAGAAGAGGGTTTTTCTAAACTGGAAATTTGGAATAAAACATATGGTAATCAGATTGCCATTATGCCGGGAAGTGGAATTAATTTGACTAATTGTTCTCGCTTTAAAGAGGCGGGTTTTAAAGCATTACATTTTTCTGGTTCAATGGCTTTGGAGTCCATTACAATTCCAAAAGAGGTGAATGAAAGTATGTCCTTTTTACATCAAGAAATATTAGAAAGTAATCCTACTAATCTTAAAAACATTATACAACAATTAAAAGATTAATTGAATAATATACCTATTCCCCCAAGGGCAGTAAAAATCAAGATCAACTTTCGATAACTATCATCTTTTATCCTCTTTACAATATATACACCGGATACTAATCCGAGGAGAACGAATGGAACTAATTCCAAACTTTTTAAAATCGAACTATTGTTGATGGTTTCCCAACTCCAAATATGAAAAGGAATTTTGAATGAATTTATCATAAAGAAAAGCCAGGCTGCAGTCCCTATGAAGGTGTTTTTTGGTAAACGCATGGCCAAGAAATAGATGTTCGAGAAAGCACCAGCCAAATTACCCACCATAGTGGTAAAACCAGCTAAGACTCCCATAGAGCTGGCAAAGGTCCAATGTGAAGGAATAGTTTTGTCTTTTTTGTTTTCCCAATACCACATCAATGCTACACTGAAAAGAATAATACCAGCCATACCGTATCTAAAAACACTTTCTGAAATAAACTTTCCTCCAACCACTCCAATTAGCACACCTCCAACCATCCAGGGCAAAAGCTTTATGATGTAGCTCCATTGAACATGTCTTTTGTAATAGGAAACAGCAAAAACATCACCAACAATTAACAAAGGCATTAAAACACCTGTTGAATTTTTAGCATCATATACCAATGCAAATCCAGTAACTATAAGTGCTGCGACCCCTTTTAGACCGGACTTAGAAACCCCTAAAAGGAAGGCACAGAAAGCCGCAATTAGAAAATCAAAATTTGAAAGAGTTCCCAGAATTAATAGTTTGTATTAAAGACACGAAGATAGTGCTAATTTTATATTTGATTTGACTGTTCTAAAACCAAGACAATTATTCATCTTTGCAAAAAAAAGCGTTTTTGAATCCATCCTTCCTTAAAGCTGTCCAATATATGTTGCTTAGCACCTTAGCTTTCGCATTAATGAATGCTTTAATTAAATACCTTGTAGTCTATTCCACCTTACAATTGGTGTTTTTCAGAGCTATCGGATCACTAGCAATTACTTTTAGTTTTTTAAAGGCAAAAGGAATACCCCAATGGGGAAATCAAAAGAAGCTACTTATTATGCGATCAGTTGTTGGATTGACCTCTATGATTTTGTTTTTTTGGGGAATTCATTATATCACTATTGGAAGTGCTGTCACCCTTCGTTATGTATCACCAATTTTTGCCGCGATTTTAGCTGTGTTTTTTTTGAAAGAAAAGATAAGACCACTTCAATGGTTATTCTTTGTCATGGCTTTCACAGGTGTTTTTTTGATTAAGAGTTACGATAGTTCAGGATCCAACTTCGGTGTTTTTTTAGTGTTATTGGCAGCCTTTTTTTCAGCTATAGTCTATATTGTTTTATCAAAAATTGGAAAAGGAGATCATCCTGTTGTTGTGGTACATTATTTTATGCTTACTGCAACAATTGTCGGTGGTATCGGTAGTTTATTTCAATGGAATACGCCTTCACTGAATGATTTACTTTTACTTTTAAGTTTAGGAGTTTTTGGCTTTTTCGGTCAACTATTCATGACAAAAGCATTTCAAAATGGAGAGGCTCATATGGTAGCTCCTTTTAAGTATGTTGAAGTGGTATTTACCCTTTTATTTGGGATTTTTGTATTGACAGAAACCTATGATTTCCTTCATCTTTTTGGTACTTTTCTTGTGATTTTAGGTCTAGTTTTAAATGTTCTATACAAGTCAACAATGAAGTAATACCTCATAAAAAAACCACCCGTAGGTAGTTTTTTAAATTCAATAATAAAACTACTTTGACCACTCTTCAATAGCCTTAGTGTTCAGTCGAACATAATCTTTGTTTCCAGCTTCATCGGCTAGTTTCAGTGATACTTTGGCAGCAGCTACAGCAGCCTCCTTTTCATTTAATTCAGCAAGAATCAATGATTGTTGACGGTACATCCAGTACTTTCCCGAGTCCATTTCAATTGCCTTTGCAATCCATTTTTTCGCTTGATTAAGGTTTTGGTTTGATTGTCTGTAATAAATCGCAGCACTATAATAATCTCCAGTTTTAGGATCACCTTTCATGGTTTCTTTGATTGAAGCCATTGTTTTTGAATGCGTGGGCACCTCTAATGGAATGCTCACTTGGGTGTTTTCCCATTTAAAATTGATAGTTGCCCCATTGTTGTTTAAGTCATCAACAGAAATTGTGTAGGATTCAA
Organism: Flavobacteriaceae bacterium; assembly: GCA_009886625.1. GTDB lineage: Bacteria > Bacteroidota > Bacteroidia > Flavobacteriales > Flavobacteriaceae > MS024-2A. The sequence goes on along the minus strand of QXZA01000029.1, from coordinate 144,052 downwards.
CAGCCTCTTTGAGGGTTTGTGTTTCAACCTCAACTGTAGCAGCGATGGATTTTGTATCCCATTTTTCTGGTATGCCCCAGTTTTCAATTTGGGTATAAAAAAACACTTCCCACATTGAGACTCCAGGACGGATAAATATAGCATAAGTTCCCTGCTTTAATGCTTTCCCGCCTACTGTAACATCATCAGAAAAACTCAGTATTGAATTTTTATTTGCTCCCGCTCTCCATAGCTCTCCCATTGGAATAAGTTCTCCCATGATTGTTCTTCCCCTTATGGCAGGACGAGAATATTCCAAAGTTACTTTTGTGAGTCCCACAACTTGTTCCACTTTAGTTGAAGGGCTAGGTTGTGGTGTTTGTATTTGTGCCATTCCGAATGCACAAACAAATACGAGTAAAAAGTTTAAATGTTTCATTTTTTGGATTTAAGGTTTTTCAAATATAATTTTTAATGAGGATCACAAGCTGTTTTTCTTATTTAAAAATAATGTATATAAAATTTTGTTTAACTTATATGTTTAAGAGTTAAACATTTTGTAAATTTGGACTTTAAGATTATTTCTATGAAAATATATCGTTTGGAGACTGTTCAAAAACTACCAATTTCTCAAAAAGAGGCTTGGGATTTTTTGTCTGATCCAAAGAACCTGAAGCGAATTACACCAGACTACATGGGTTTTGAGATCCTAAGTGGAGCAGTTGATAAAATGTATGCGGGACAAATAATACAGTATTTAGTGACTCCTGTGATGAATATCCCAACAAAGTGGGTGACAGAAATCACCCATGTCGATGAGGGGAATTATTTTGTTGATGAGCAACGTTTTGGACCTTATTCATTGTGGCATCATAAACATTTTTTAAAACCCATTCCTAATGGTGTTGAGATGGTTGATATCATAGACTACAAGATTCCACTTGGAATTTTTGGGCAATTAGTGCATCCTATTTTGGTAGCACCTAAACTCAAAGAAATTTTTGAATACAGAAAACAGGCTCTTATTGAGTTGTATGGAGAATATAAATAATGGTAGAAAATAAAAACATATTAATTATTGGTGGAAGTTCTGGAATTGGACTAGCCTTGTCAGAACTATTAGCATCAAAGAATTCAGTATACGTTGCATCCAGAAGCAACGAGTCTTTATTGAATCTCGATGTAAACTACATTCAATTTGATGCTACTACAGATCAATTGGATTTATCGCTTTTACCAGAAAAACTGGATGGTTTTGTCTATTGTCCTGGATCAATAAATCTACGCCCTTTTAAAGGACTCAAAACAGAAGCTTTCCTATGTGACTTTGAGATTAATGTTATTGGAGCAGTAAGTGCATTGAAGTCAGTGTTAAATTTATTAAATGCAAGTTCCAATGCCGCAGTTGTTTTTTACAGCACAGTTGCTGTTCAAACAGGGATGCCTTTTCACAGTTCTGTATCTGCTTCAAAAGGTGCTATTGAAGGATTGACAAGATCATTAGCGGCAGAGTTTGCTCCTAAAATTCGTGTTAACGCAATCGCCCCTTCTTTAGTGGATACCCCATTAGCCTCAAAGTTTTTGAATAATGAGATGAAATTAGAAAAAGCAAATGAGCGTCATCCATTAGGAAGAGTTGGAAATGCCAAAGAATTAGCTCAAGCTACAGCTTTTTTGTTAGGAGATGAAAGCAGTTGGATGACAGGAAGAATACTTCAGTTGGATGGTGGAATAGGAAATTTGAAAACCTAAAACTTATGGAAAAAGTTACACTTTTTTGGTTTAGAAGAGATTTAAGAATCGAAGATAATTGTGGACTTTACCATGCGTTAAAAAGTGAAAATAAGGTTATCCCTATTTTCATTTTTGATAAAGAAATTTTAAAAAAACTACCAAAGCAAGATGCAAGGGTAGAAATGATTTTATTAGCCTTGGGTACTATTGATATTGCTATGAAGAGGAACCGATGTAAAGTTGGAAAGTATCATGGTACCCCAAAGGCTATTTTTTCTAAATTAATACAACAATGGAATGTAGACAAGGTAGTTTGTAACAGAGATTACGAACCTTACGCTCATGAGCGAGACGAGTCTATTAAAAATCTTCTAGCAAAAGCCGGAGTTCAATTCGAAACCTACAAGGATCAAGTTGTTTTCGAAAAAAATGAGGTGGTAAAACGAGATGGTACACCCTACAAAGTGTATACTCCTTATTCAAGAAAGTGGCTTGAAAAACTTGAAAGTGAACCCATAAAACTATTTCCTTCTGAAAATCATTTGGATAAGTTAGCGTCAGAGGTAAGCCTTCCCGAACTTTCTCTGTCAGAAATGGGTTTTGATAAAAGTGTTGTAGCCCAACCTAAATTTAGATTTGATGATTCTTTAGTTGATGAATATGAGGCAACTAGGAACTTTCCAGCACTAAATCAAACCTCACGTCTAGGAGCTCACCTCAGATTTGGAACCGTTAGTGTTCGAAAATTAGTATTCCAATCTTCAATTCGACCTAACAATACATTTTTGAAAGAATTGATTTGGAGGGAGTTTTTTATGCAAATTTTGTTTCATTTTCCTCATACTCCATCTGAAAGTTTTAAACCGCAATACGACCGAATTCTGTGGCGAAATGACCCTGAAGAATTCCAAAAGTGGTGCAATGGAGAGACTGGTTATCCTCTTGTAGATGCAGGAATGAGAGAATTAAACAAGACAGGATTCATGCACAACAGGGTAAGAATGCTTGTAGGTAGTTTTTTATGTAAGCACCTTCTCATCGACTGGCGTTGGGGAGAAGCTTACTTTGCCGAAAAACTCTTAGACTATGAAATGTCAAGCAATGTTGGGAATTGGCAGTGGGTAGCTGGCTGTGGCGTTGATGCTGCACCTTATTTCAGAATTTTTAATCCTTCTGAACAAATTAAAAAGTTTGATAAAGACTTAAAGTACATTCAACAGTGGGTACCCAATTTTCAAGAATTAGATTATCCTTCTCCTATTGTGGATCATAAGTTTGCACGCGAACGTTGTCTGACGGTCTATAAAGAAGCCTTGAATGCTTCATGAAAAGAGTATTAAAGCAAAACCTTCCTGAAAAAATATGCCTAACCTGCAACCGGCCTTTTAGTTGGAGGAAAAAATGGGAACGCGATTGGGAGGCAGTAAAATATTGTAGTAAAAAATGTAAATCGGCATGAAAACAGCTTTGGTATGGTTACGAAATGATTTGCGCTTTGAAGATCAAGAATCTTTTTTCAAGGCATGTAATGGCTTTGATAGAGTAGTCGCTTATTATGCATTTGAACCCAAAGACTTTCAAAAAACTATTTGGGGATTTCAAAAAACGGGGAAGTTTAGAATAAACTTTCTTTTGGAAACACTTCAAGCCTTAAAAGAAGAATTAGCACAGCATAATATTTCTCTCATTACAGAGAGAAGATCTGCAGTTGACGGAATTTCCTCTTGGGTAGAATCTCTCAATGTAACAAGCCTTTTTTTTCAAAAGGAATGGACAAGAGAAGAGGTTTTGATTTCAGATGCTGTATGTGCCTCTCTTTCTGATGAAGTAAGAATAGAGACCCACTACGATCAATTTCTATTCCATCCAGAAGACATTCTAATGGATATAGAATCCATTCCTCAGGTTTTTACTGCGTTTAGAAAAAAGTGTGAAAAGTATAGTAAAGTTAAAAGGTGTTTTGAAAAACCAAAACCTTTAGCGTCATCCTCTTTACTGGATACTATCACCGCCATACCTAATTTGTCTGATTTTGATTGCTCGCCTTTTGAAACCCATTCCAATTCTGCATTTCCCTTTAAAGGAGGGACTTTTTCTGCAAGCGCACATTTGAAAGATTATTTTTGGAATACAAAGCGACTTTCTTATTACAAACAAACTCGAAATGGTTTAGTGGGAACAGACTATAGCTCTAAATTTTCCCCTTGGTTAGCCAATGGTTCCCTTTCTGCCAGAATGATCTATTGGGAAGTACTGCAGTATGAGAAAGAAATTGATAAAAACCAGTCAACTTACTGGTTGATTTTTGAATTAATATGGAGAGATTATTTTAAATATGTTTCATTAAAACATGGTAATTCTATTTTCCAATTAGGTGGGATTTTAGAAAAGGAATATTCTTGGAATTCAAACAAGGAAGTGTTTCGTAAGTGGGTTGAAGGAAAAACCAATGAATCCTTTGTGAATGCCAATATGATTGAATTGAAAAAAACCGGTTTTATGAGCAATCGTGGAAGGCAAAACGTAGCCAGTTTTTTTGCAAAGAACATAACAATGGACTGGCGAATGGGAGCAGCCTATTTTGAAAAACAACTAATTGACTATGATGTCCACAGTAATTGGGGAAATTGGATGTATGTGTCAGGAGTCGGAAATGATCCCAGAGACAGAAAATTTAATGTGAAAATGCAAGCCGAGCGATATGATCCAAAGGGGCAATATCAAAAGCTTTGGTTACAAAATAATTTATTTGAATGACATTACGATTAATACTTGGTGATCAACTTAATATAAAGCATTCTTGGTTTGATACCGTGGATGATTCGATTTGTTATGTCATTATGGAGGTGCAACAAGAAACAAATTATGTAACTCATCATGTTCAGAAAGTAGTTGCCTTTTTCAATGCAATGCGACAGTTTAAAACTGATCTTGAGAAAAAGGGTCATAAAGTCCATTATATTGAAATTGATCATAAAGAAAACAAGCATACTATTCCTGAAAACTTACATGATTTAATTGCTAAATATCAAGCTAAAGTTTTTGAATATCAATATCCAGATGAGTACAGACTCGATATTCAGTTAAAAGAATTTTGCAGTAAGCTTTCAATTGCCTCAAATGCAATCGATACAGAACACTTTTTGACCTCAAGAACTTTTTTAAATACTTTTTTTGAGGGAAAGAAGCAACTGGTAATGGAATACTTTTACCGAAGAATTAGAAAGGATTTTGATTTGCTAATGGATGGGGAAAAACCCATAGGAGGAGCTTGGAACTATGATAAAAATAATAGGAATAAATGGAAAGGGACCCCAAAAATCCCCAAGCCATTTAAAATTGATATTACCCATACCGAATCTTTAGCAAAAGTGTTGGATAAAGAAGAAATAGAGACTCTAGGAACCTTAAACTCAGATTCTTTTTTATATCCTTCTTCAAGAAAAGAAGCCCTTTTACAGCTGGATTATTTTAATCAAAATTTACTAAAATTTTTTGGAACTTATCAAGACGCAATGCATACTGAAGAAGTGAATTTATTTCACTCCCGTGTTTCTTTTGCTTTAAACACGAAAATGCTTTCTCCCCTGGAGGTCGTTCAGTCAATAATTGAACACTATCATCAAAATGAAGAAACCATTGACATCTCGCAAGTTGAGGGTTTTGTTCGTCAAATTATAGGATGGAGAGAATATATGCGTGGAATTTACTGGAGAGAAATGCCAAACTATCTTGAAAATAATGCATTAGACAATCACAATTCTCTCCCTAATTTTTATTGGACTGGAAAAACTAAAATGAATTGTTTACAACAGAGCATTGAAAATTCTTTGGATAACGCTTATGCACATCATATTCAGCGTTTGATGATTACGGGAAATTTTGCCCTATTGGCACAAGTTCACCCAGACGAGGTAGACCGTTGGTATTTGGGCGTTTATGCAGATGCTGTGGAATGGGTTCAGCTACCCAACACCAGAGGAATGAGCCAATGGGCTGATGGTGGAATAGTTGCGACAAAACCCTATGTTTCAGCTGCAGCGTATATTCATAAAATGAGTAATTATTGTGAGGGATGTCAATATGACAAAAAGAAACGTTTGGGTGAAGATGCCTGTCCATTTAATAGTTTGTATTGGAATTTCTTGGATGATAAAAAAGAATTTTTTTCTAATAATAACCGCATGGCAATGATGTTGCGCTTACTTGAAAAAATTCCTCCTACTGAATTGTCTGAGATTAAAGAGAGAGCTTATAAAATTATTTCCCAGCCTGATGCATTCTGATAGAAAACATCTTAATGTTATTTGGTTAAAAAGAGATATACGTTTATCAGACCATGAGGCCTTGTGTCAAGCTATTTCTACGAATAAGAAGTGTTTAATTGTATATCTTTTTGAAGATATATTGCTTAATGACTTTCACTATAGTGCTAGACATTTTGATTTTATAAAGCAATCACTTGAAGATTTGAATCAACAACTAAGACAGCTTAATACACATATTCTCTGTGTAAAAGGTTCAGCTGTTGAGACATTTGAAAAATTAGCAAAAGAGTATTCCATAGCATTGTATTCTCATCAAGAAACGGGAATTAGTCTCACTTTTGATCGTGATAAAGAAGTACAGCAGTGGGCAGATCACAGGGAAGTGCAATGGAATGAATTTTTACAGCAGGGAGTTTTTAGAAGATTACCCAATCGAAAAAAATGGATTCATTTGTGGACAGCCCATATGAATTTACCCCTTTTTAAATTTTCCCCCTCAAAGAACAAACTTCTTTCTTCTACTGTCATTGTTGAATTAGAAAAGCAGTTTGAAGTAATGGATTTGACTACTTCTAAATCAAAGAAGTTTCAGCCGGGAGGAGAACAAAATGCGAGGCGTTATCTCAATTCTTTTTTTGATCAACGGTATTTGAATTATCAAAAGCATATTTCTAAACCTGATCTTGCTAGAAAGAGTTGTAGTCGTTTATCGCCTTATATTGCTTGGGGGAATATTTCAATGCGTCAAGTGCTACAGCGAACACAAGAAGAAAAAGAAAGTGGAAAAACGACTAGAGCACTCACTTCCTTTGGTTCGCGATTGCGATGGCAAGCTCATTTTATTCAAAAGTTTGAAATGGAGTGTCGCATGGAGTTTGAAAGTATTAATAAAGGATATCATGCTTTGGTTAAAGAAAAACGTTTAGACTATTTAAAGGCGTGGGAGACAGGTCAAACGGGTATTCCGATGGTAGACGCAGCCATGCGTTGTTTGGTCACCACAGGCTATTTAAATTTCAGAATGCGTGCTTTGGTCGTATCATTTGTTATTCATCAATTATGGCAACCTTGGCAAGCAATTTCTGGATTTTTAGCAAGACAGTTTTTAGATTTTGAACCGGGGATTCATTTTCCACAAATTCAAATGCAAGCTGGAGAAACAGGAATCAATACTCTTAGAATATACAATCCAGTTAAGAATGGAATGGAACATGACCCAGAAGGTAACTTTGTATTGCAATGGATTCCAGAACTTCATAAACTTCCCAAACGTTTTTTGCATACTCCTTGGGAAATTACTCCAATGGAATCAATACTTTACGATTTTAATTTAGGACAGGATTATCCTGCTCCAATAGTAGATATAGAAAAAACGAGAGAACGAGCAAGTCAAACACTTTGGAATCTCCAAAAAAACAGCTTGGTTAGAAAAGAAAGTAAGCGAATATTAAATCGGCACACTCTGCCCAATAGAAGTTAAGATGAAAGAAAAAGTAGAATTAAATGAAATTCAAATTGATCGAATAATTGAAATGGCATGGGAAGACCGCACACCCTTTGATGCTATTTTACTTCAATTCGGATTAAAAGAACAGCAAGTGATTAAATTGATGCGAAGAGAAATGAAACCCACTAGTTTTAAAATGTGGAGGGCAAGAGTTCAGGGTAGAAAGACAAAGCATGCAAAAAGTCGCTCGGAAACAGTAGATCGTTTTAAATGTTCTCGTCAAAGAAATATTAGCAATAACAAAGTATCTAAACGATGATTTTTATATTTTAATTACAAAAACTCATGTCTACCAATAAAACAAAACCTACAACACGTTCAGTTAAACTATTCTTAGATGATTTAATTCCTGAACAGAGAAAAAAAGACAGTTGGACCCTCTACCGTCTCATGGAAAAAATCACTAGCAGTCAAGGTGTACTTTGGGGAACTTCCATCATTGGCTTTGGTGATTATCATTATAAATATGCGAGCGGTAGAGAGGGAGATTGGTTTTTAACAGGCTTTTCCCCCAGAAAGAACGCTTTGACTCTTTATTTAATGTGTGATATTTCTCATCAATCTATTGATTTCAGCACATTAGGAAAGCATAAAAAAGGTAAAGGCTATCTCTATATCAAAAGGCTTGATGATGTGGTTTTAAAGGCTCTAAAAAACATCATAAAAACTAGTATTTCGCCTATGGTAGATAAAGATCAATAGCGCACCTCAACATTCATCCCTACACTTGCCGTTCCGATTTTTTCCCAAGTTCCCTGACTCACTTCTCTAGCAAAAAGTGGAGCTCCAAAAAATCCTCCCGAGAAATAGAGTTTACCTGGACCCAAGTCCTCTATCCATTCTATGGCGATGAAAAAGTCTTGATCTAGTATAATTTCATAAGGTGTCAAATCAAGGCTTACAATTCCTGAACTATCTTGTGTTTCAATAAAGATATTGTCTGTTAGGAGTGTTTTGTTTGGGAGACCATTAAGTACATCATATATATTAAGACGGAACTTAATAGGACCGTAATCATTTTCGACTAGAGAAATGTTGAACTTTTTTAGGATCATAGGGTGTTTTCTAGCTCGAACAATAAATCCCATTTCATTTCCTAGTTTGTTGGAAGTAAAGGCGGCATAGAGTGCTTTAGAAGTTGTCTTGTTTCCTAATATTTTAGTTTGATAGTTCTTTCTTTTAGAGCTTAATATCACTTCATCTAGGGCTGTTGATTTCTCAGTAAGATAAACTTCAATTTCATTTTGATTTATAAAATCATTTAAGGTGTAAGATTTAGTTTCAAAACCAATCATAGAAAAACGAAGCGTATCAAGACTATTTTGTTTTGTATTTACTTCCAATTCAAAATAGCCAGTCTCATCCGAGACTGTTCCTATATTTTTATTTAATAGTCCAATATTAACATAGGGAAGGGGCTCCTATGGTTAGGGAGAGGAATAGGGAGAGGATACAGCAAGAGAGTAGGAGTAGTGATTTATTTTCCATGGGGGGTGGAATTTAAATTTAGGTTTTAATACGTTTTATTTTTGCTCCGATTTTTTTCAATCGGTTTTCAATATCTTCATACCCTCTATCAATTTGTTCGATATTGTGTATGGTGCTAGTTCCATTTGCTGAAAGTGCAGCGATAAGCAATGAAATTCCTGCTCTAATATCAGGTGAAGTTAGAGTTGCTGCATTAAGCTTTGATTCAAAATCATTTCCTATCACAGAAGCTCTGTGTGGGTCACATAAAATAATTTTGGCACCCATGTCTATCAATTTGTCGACAAAGAACAAACGGCTTTCAAACATTTTTTGATGTACAAGGACACTTCCTTTAGCTTGAGTCGCTACCACTAAAATGATACTGAGTAAGTCTGGTGTAAATCCGGGCCAAGGTGCATCAGAAATTGTGAGGATGGAACCATCGATATAACTCTGTACCTCATACCCATTGTTATGAGCAGGGATGAAAATGTCATCCCCCTTTTTTTCGAGGGTTATCCCTAGTTTTCTAAAAATATTTGGCATTTGGCCTAAATATTCCCAACGCACATTTTTGATTATAATTTCACTTTGGGTCATGGCAGCTAGACCAACCCAACTTCCAATTTCAATCATGTCAGGTAAAAGAGTGTGCTCTGTTCCACCTAGTTGTTTAACTCCTTCAATGATTAATAAATTTGACCCTATTCCGCTAATATTAGCACCCATTCTATTGAGCATGAGACAAAGTTGTTGCAAATAGGGTTCACAAGCAGCATTATAAATACTAGTTGTTCCCTTAGCCAAAACTGCAGCCATTAATATATTGGCTGTTCCTGTTACTGAAGCTTCATCTAAAAGCATGTCTGTTCCTACTAATTTGGTGGCTTCAACACTGTAGAAATAATCTTCTTTATTGTAATTAAAAGAAGCCCCTAATTTTATAAGTCCCTCAAAATGAGTGTCTAAACGACGTCTTCCAATTTTATCTCCTCCTGGTCTTGGGATACTTCCTTTTCCAAAACGAGCCAAAAGGGGGCCAACTAACATGATAGAACCCCGAAGTCCTTTTCCGTCAATTTTAAACTGATCAGAGGTCAAATAATCTAAGTCAATAGCATCCGCTTGAAAGCGATAACTTCCTTTACTTAGTTTTTCAACCTTTACACCAAAATTTCTTAATAATTGTATGAGTTTATTGACATCAACAATGTCAGGTATATTATGAATATGGATTACTTCGGAAGTAAGTAATACAGCGCAAAGAATTTGTAAAGCTTCATTTTTGGCGCCTTGTGGAGTAATGGAGCCTTTTAATGGATGCCCCCCTTCAATAACGAATGATTCCATGGATTATTTAGTATCGTTTTCTGTTGTTTCTTTTTGGATTTTTCTTCATGTTGCTTTTGGGGCCATTACCATTTTTGGTTTTGAATTTCAATAACTCTGAAGAGTCTGTTAAAGGTAATTGAGCTGCAGCTACCTTTAGTTTTCCGTTTGAAAGCTCGTCCAAATGCCCTAGTATGACAGCATCTTCTACGGTATCCTTATTCCACCCTAAAAAACATTTTTTCATGTGGTTGGCAATGGTAAACACTAATACTTCTTTGAGTTCATTTTCTTCCCAGTTAATAGCAACATCAATCATTCGTTTGATGTTATTTCCATAAAACCGGTATTTAGGGAAATTTTGAGGGTATGCTAATTTTCCTGGTTTTGCAGCCAATATTTCTGCTTGTGGCTTTTCAAAAGGACTATCTACATCTATATCGAAATTTGCCATAATAAAAAATTGATCCCAAAGCTTGTGTTGGAAATCAGGGACATCACGTAAATGAGGATTTAGATTTCCCATCACACCGATGATGGCTTTTGCTTTTTTATTTCGTTCAACAGCATCTGTTTCCGCCATGGTTTGTTCAATCATGATGTGGATGTGTCTTCCGTATTCTGGGATAATTAATTGCTTGCGCTTAGTGTTGTATTGCAAGGTTTCCATAAAAAGAATTGCTAATTGCTGAGTGTAGTTCAATAATGATGCAAAGTAATAAAATCAATTGAATCAACACTGTTTTTAGTTAAAATTACAAAGCCATTACCCCTTCTAAGGTACTAGACTTTTTATAAATTGAGATGACCTGCTCTGGAGAATCCATGCGTACTTTGATCGTTAAACTCGTAAAGGTTTTCTTCGAAGATAATTTTTCTGAAAAATCAGTCCTATCAGAATCAAAAAGTGCCTTTAAAGTTTCCAAGTGAGACGATTCTGATTTCACCACAAATTTAAACATATAAATTCCTGGCCAGGCTTGAGATTCAGCAAGCTGTTCGCTAAATTTTAAATAAAATTCTTCAGACGAAGTATCGTTTTTCAACAAGGCGATTACTTTTGTGTAAAGATACTGGTTTTATAGTTGATAAAAAATGCATTGATGCAGAACAAAAAAATAGTGATTAGCGGAAGTCCTGGAGCCGGAAAGACAAGTGTTGTCACGGAACTATATGCTAAAGGACATACTGTTTTTAATGAATATTCAAGAACAATTATTGAAGAAGGTAAGGAAAAGGGTAATGCGAATGCTTTTCTTTCAGATCCCTTTGCTTTTAGTGAGCGCCTTTTTTTAGGAAGGAAAGAACAGTTTAAACATGCAAGTTCACTTTCCATCAAGACGAAGGATCCCTATGTTTTTTTTGACCGCGGATTACACGATATTTTTGCCTATTTGGATGCACTTGGGAAAGCAAATGCACTGTGGAAAGAACGTGTTACAGCATTTTCGTATGATATTGTTTTTTTGTTAGATCCTTGGGAATCAATTTATAAAAATGATGCACAAAGAATGGAAACTTTTGAAGAAGCACAACAGTATTTCCCTTATATCAAACGGATCTATGAGGAAGACCATGAAGTTGTAATTGTTCCAAAAATTAGTGTAACCGAACGGGTTAAATTTATTTTACATTATTTGGAAGATAGGAATGAATAAACAGCAAATCTTAACGAAGTATTGGGGCTTTTCCTCATTCAAACCCTTACAGAAGGATATTATTACCTCGATTTTAGAGGGCAATGACACCCTTGCTTTATTGCCTACAGGAGGAGGGAAATCTTTGTGTTATCAACTTCCAGCATTACTAATGGAAGGTACAGCCCTGGTAATCTCTCCTCTAATTGCATTAATGGAAGATCAAGTAAAAAGCCTTGAGCATCGAGGCATTAAAGCGATGTATTTTGAATCACATCCCAAAAGTTTGCCCCTCTCTCAACAAATAGATAATTGTATTTACGGAAATTATAAAGTAGTATATACCTCTCCAGAACGGCTTACTAATGACCTTTTTCTTCAACAAATTTCTCAAGCTCCATTGTCTCTTATTGCTATAGATGAGGCACATTGTATTTCAGAGTGGGGTCATGATTTTCGACCTGCCTATCGCAAAATAAATAAGATCAGGTCTATTTTCCCTTCACTTCCTGTTTTAGCACTTACGGCTTCTGCAACCCCAAAGGTGGTTCATGATATTCAAAGTGAGTTAGTGTTTAAGGAACCTAAAGTATTTCGACAATCTTTTAAACGTCCCAATTTAGCCTATAAGATTTGGAAAACAGAAGACAAATACAATACGGCAGCTCAAATTTTACGGCACCAAAAAGGAAGTAGTATTATCTACTGTAATACAAGGAGACAAACGGAACAATTGGCCTATTTTTTTAATCAATCTGGCCTCTCTAGTGATTTTTTTCATGGTGGATTGAGCGCTGATGATAAGAAAAAGAAGCTTAGCGATTGGCAGAATGGTTTTATACAACACATAACCGCTACTAGCGCGTTTGGCATGGGGATTGACAAAGCTGATGTAAGAACCCTTATACATATGCAACTTCCTGAAAGTATTGAACATTATTATCAAGAAACGGGGAGGGCAGGAAGAGATGGAAAAACGGCAAATGCTTATTTATTATTTCATGAAGGAGATCCTCAAGAATTAACAAATCAATTTTTAAATTATATTCCTACAAATCAAGAGCTAACGGCAACTTATAAAGATCTCTGTAATTTTTTTCAAATTGCCTATGGAGAAGGGGTTGATCAAGTATGTATTTTAGATTTTGATCATTTTTGTGAACGCTATAAGCGCAACAGACGTAAGACATTATATTGCTTAGAACAATTTGATCGTGAAGGGATTCTTTCTATAAATACGATTAAAGAAAAGTATATAAGAATGGAGGCAAAGTGTTCTCCTGCTCAAGCTACAGCTTTTATTGAGCAGCAAACAACGGATGCCAAAGTTTTGGAATTCTTAATGAGGAAGTATCCTTACTTTTTCACCGAGAGCACCTTTATGGCCCCCTCTAAGGTATGTACTACTCTTATACTTTCAAAAGATCGGTTTTACGCTGCATTAGAGTCTCTTCAACAATTAGGCTATTTGAGGTATAATGTACCGAGCGCTCACTTTTATATAATACCTCAAACCCCCAGAGAAGATCAGTACACTTTAAAGCCTGTTTTGCAAAATGCTAAAATTCTTTTTGAACAAAAAAAAGTAAAAATTGATGCAATGATTTCCTTTACTCTCAATACGAAGTTATGCAAACGCAATCTGATTTTAGGCTATTTTGGCGATACGGTTCAAGGCGTTTGTGAAAAATGTTCTTCCCACTCATGCAGAAAAGAATTAGATTCGGAGCAGGACTTTGAAGGTAAGTTGATGCTTTTGTTGAAAGCACAGCCTCATTCTATTCAGGAGTTAAAACAAAAGTTGTATTTTGAGCCTATGGCCCTGCAAATAGTGTTAGAAAACCTATTGAATGATCAAAAAATTAAACAAAATCAATCTCAAAAGTACTATTGGACACATGAATGAAAAACAGAATCTTCCCAAGATTATATTTTATGGAACCCCTGAGTTTGCTAGATTTTGTTTAGAGAAATTGGTTGTAAAGGGCTTTCCCATTCTTGCTGTAGTTACAGCACCCGACAGAAAAGCAGGTAGAGGTAAAAAAATTAATGCGTCTGCAGTCAAGGTTTATAGCGAGGAACAAAACCTGTTCCTTTTGCAACCTGAAAATTTAAAAGATCCATCTTTTGTCGCTGTCTTAAAAAAACTAGCTCCTGAAATTCAAGTTGTTGTTGCATTTAGAATGTTGCCTAAAGTGATTTGGCAAGTCCCTAAATTGGGTACAATTAACTTACATGCTTCTTTGCTTCCTAATTATCGTGGGGCTGCTCCAATTAATTGGGTTTTAATCAATGGAGAAATAAAAACTGGTGTATCTACTTTTATAATAAATGAATCAATAGATACGGGTGCCCTTTTGTTACAGAAAGAGATTCCCATTAATGAAGAAGATACAGTTGGGCTATTACATGATGCTTTACTAAGTTTAGGTGCTCCTTTGATTATGGAAACCTTAGTTGGGTTAATGAATAATAGCTTGCAACCTATACAGCAACAGCTTAGTGGAGATGAGAAAGAAGCTCCAAAGCTAACATCAGAAAACACTCGCATAAATTGGAATGATTCTCTGAAGGTGATAATAAATAAAATAAGAGGATTAAGTCCTTATCCTGGAGCCTGGTTCCTGTATTCCAATAATGAAGAAGAAGGTAGAATTAAAATTTTTAAGGCCAATCCAGTATACATGACACACACTAAGTCTATAGGTCAAATTTGTGTTATTGATGGTGAACTTTTAATTGCAACAAAGGAAGGCTACTTAAATTGTTCTGAAATTCAACTTCCAAATAAAAAACGTATGACCGCTCAAGCCCTATTGAATGGCTATTCTTTTGTTGAAAACGCAAAGGTTTTACCTAAATAAAGTTCCCATTATCAACAAAAATCCTTACTTATTAACAAAACGACTTATTTTTTATAGAATTTGTTTGCTCCTACCAAAATCCGTATAAATTTGTTGTATAACCTTATAAAATATAACATTATGAACAAAACAGAACTAATTGACGCTATGGCGGCAGATGCTGGAATTTCTAAAGCAGCAGCAAAAAAAGCACTTGAATCTTTTTTAGGTAGCGTTGGTGGAACTCTAAAAAAAGGAGGACGTGTATCTCTAGTTGGATTCGGATCATGGTCAGTATCCAAAAGAGCTGCTCGTGACGGAAGAAACCCACAAACTGGAGCTACAATCAAAATTGCAGCTAAAAATGTTGTGAAGTTTAAGGCAGGTGCTGAATTATCAGGTTCAGTAAACTAGATCATACATTATTGATATAAAAGCTCCCTTGTGGAGCTTTTTTTTATCTTAGAATTAATGAAAGTGGGAAAAATTCTTGTTGCAACCCCATCGATTATTGGAGATGTTAATTTTCAAAGGTCTGTTGTGTTTTTGGTAGATCAAAAAGAAACAGGGACCGTTGGATTTATTATCAATAAAAAACTAGACTACACTTTGGATGAAGTCATGGAGGATGTTAATGTGAAAATCCCTATTTACTTTGGAGGCCCAGTTGAAGAAGATAACCTTTTCTTTATTCACAAAGCTGCAGAATTAATTCCCAATAGCATTCCTATTTTAAATGATTTATATTGGAGTGGCGATTACAAAAAAGTCATAGAGTTAATCAATTCAAAAAAGCTTAAAGAAAATCAAATTCGTTTCTTTTTGGGCTACACAGGTTGGGGTAAAAATCAACTTGAGGATGAAATTGAAGGTAAATCATGGGTTTTGGTAGAGGATTCTTTAAAATCGGATTGGATTACTAATGCCTCAGAGGGATTATGGAAAGAGCAAATGACAGCTTTAGGGGGGAAATACTTAATCTGGTCTAATGCCCCAGAAAATCCGAATTGGAATTAGTCAAGTTGATTCACAAATGAAGCGAAAAGTAAACCTGCCTTTTCTTTGGTGTAGTTAGTTTTTCTATAGTGTGAGACGTTTTGAATCCCTTTTTCAATTGAGAGTATAATTATTTCTTCAGATTTTTGAAGCTCAAAAGGGTTAATCACTTGTTCAAATAATTTGTATTCACCTTGTCCTTTTTCAAGCCAGAGATTAAAAGCAGCACGAAGTGCAAAGTCCTGACAGCCTGATTCTAAATTGGGTGTAAGTATATTATTTCCTTGAATCAAATACAGGGTTCCTGAGGTTGCTTCAACAAGTTTTTTTTGGTCATTTAATAAGACACAATCCTCTAAGCCATTTTCATTGGCATAGGTTTTTGCAATTTCCCTCAAAGTCTGATTTGTATTCGATAAATTAGAAAAAAAACCGTTTGAAATCCACTCTTCTTTGTATAAATCTAATGCATAATAATCTGATGATAGGGGAGTGTAGCTTGGGACTCCATCGGCTGTAAGAATAAAAAATACACCCTTCTCATTTTTTATAAACTTGAAATGAAGAAGATAATCTTCAAACAGAGTAGTATTTTGTTCTACAGTCTTATCAACTTCATTTTTTAAATGGTCCATAGTGAAATCCATGGGAATAATAAATCGATGACGTCTTAAGGCTGCGATTATCCTAAAATAGTGTGTTTCCCAAAGGAGTATCTTCCCTTTAGTGTACCTCAATCTTTCACTTATTGAAAGTTCGTAAAATAAACTTTGAATAACTATTTCGTCACCTTTCAGTAGCGATGAAACAAGGACTCCATTACAGTTGATCATGAATAAGGATTAACTTGCGCCTAAGACTTGCTTTAAATCTGAAACCAAATTATCCCAAAGCATCTTTGATTCTTCAATTTCATCATCTTCGGCAAAATCTGATATGATAAGGGAGACATCTTTAGTGATTTCATCCACCTGTATTTTGAATTCAAAGTAGTATTGATCAAAATCTTCTTCTTCGTTTTGCCATTGAAAACGAACCCTATCGTTGTTCTTTTTTTGGATTAATTTTGCTTTCTCTTCAGAATCATCCCAAATAAATATAAACAACTCTCCTCTTGAATTCACATTGTCTGCAAACCATTCTGAAAGCCCAGAAGGAGTTGATAAATACTGAAAAAGTAATTGTGGAGATGCGTGGAAGTCGTATTCTATAGCGTAGCTTTTTTTATCGCTCATGGTGTTTTTTTCAAGTTCCCAATATATTGAAAAAAGTGCAAGGAGCATAAATATTTTTATCTAATTTTAAATGCCATTATATCAATTCAATGAAGAAAAATTTAATTTCTACAGCTTTTTTATTAGTAACACTTTTTTCTTTTGGACAACAAGGAAATAATATTGATTTAGACGAAGTAGTTAATATTGCTGATGTCATCCCACAAATTTATTTAAATGATGATGTCTACTCCTTTAGGGAAAGAGATACATTACTGAAAAAGTTACTCAGATTACCATTTTGGAAAGGCTTTACAGAATTCAAAATTAATTTAGAAGATTTTGAAACTGGAAAAGTATATTCATTTGAAAGTAAAGGACCACTAAGAATTTTTATAAATAATAATGAACTGACTAAAAGACATTTGTTTAAAACTTTCACTTCGATTAAAGAACTAAGTAGAAATATAGAAAAATTTGAAATTAGAACCGACGAAGAAAAAAAGAATGTAGAAATTTTTAAAACAAATTATATAAATGAAAATGATGTAATTCTTCCAGGTGGAATAGTCTTTAAGGAGATGCAAATTTTAGAGTCAGAAAGCGATTCAAAAACATTTCCTGTTACTCATGTAACAATCACTGCAAATTTAAACTCAAAAACTCTATATAATCGGATCTCAAAAAAAGAGAGAAAACTTCCTCAAGAATTTAAACAAGCAGGATCCATTGCTCTTGACGCAATCGAAGTTGTCCAGAAATCAAAAAATGATGGACTCTTTTATAGCCCAACCTATATCAACGGAGAATTAACATTTGAAAAGAATGATAGATTAGCTGAATTATATGAAAAAGCTAAAAAATTCAAGAAAATGGGACTCAATGAGTGGGGAATTGATGTATATGCAAATAATTGGTTTACGGCACTTCGAGCGTTTATTGGAGCCAAAGCCGTAAGAGCAACATCAGATGGAATTCCTATTTTATTCAATAGTCTAACATTTGGAGACACTTTACTTCCTCTATGGGTTGTTGATGGGGTGTATTTAAGTCAAGCGCCTATATCGGTTACTGCACTTACTCCATTTATAAGAGAAGTTAAAGTACTGAAATATGCAGAGGCTGCTGAATATGGTTCTAGAGGTGCAGCAGGTGTCATTGTCATCAACACCTCAATTGGAATTCAACAAAATTCCTTAAACAAAAAAAGGAGCTATTTGGTAAAAGGAAAAAAGAACAAGAAATTAATGATTAATTACCAGGAATTTGAAAAACAGTTTAAATTAAAAATAGAGCAATTAAAATTAGAAAAGAAATATGCTCTAGAGAATGACAACAAAGTGAGATTAGATTCTTTTCAGCGGTTAATTAATAGCACACTTACTAAAAGCTATTTGTACACCATTAATTTCGTCATAAAAAATTCAGATTACGAAATTGCACCCTATTTGGCCTACACAAAAGTGAGTGATGCAAATATTTTATTACTTGATTCGATTGCGGGGAGTCTTTCCAAAAGAGCTAAAAGATCTATCTACGGTAAGAAATTTATTGCTTTGTTAAAAGAAAGAAAAGCTGAAAACTAATGTTTTCATTATTTTTCAATGGGTTACGTTCTAATAACGATAGATTACAATTGAGGATGCTATTTACAAAATAAATTCCTTCCAATGTTAGACACGCTCAGTTTTTTCTATCAGTTTTTATTATATATTTGCACCCGAAATGGCGAGGTAGCTCAGCTGGTTAGAGCGTCGGATTCATAACCCGGAGGTCGGGGGATCGTGCCCCCCTCTCGCTACATTTAAGAACCTTTCAAGAAATTGAGAGGTTTTTTATGTCCTGTTTTTATTTAGTTGCCCCGCTATAAAACCCGTTGACCATGCTGCTTGAAAATTATAGCCCCCTGTTAAAGCGTCTATATTGAGAACTTCACCAGCAAAATAAAGTCCTTTTTGACTTTTACTTTCCATAGTTTTGAGATTAACAGCACTTAGTGCAATACCCCCACAGGTTACAAACTCTTCTTTAAAAGTAGTTTTACCAGCAATGACATAGGTGTCGTTTGCAAGAAGTTCTACCAATTGCCGTCCTTTCTTTTTGCTCAAGTCAATCCATTTCTTATTTGCAGAGATTCCTATTTTATCAACCAAATACTGCCACAAACGTTGGGGCAATGGAAAGGCCTTTTGGTTGCTTACTGCTTTTTGTGGGTGTTTAATGGCGCAGCTGTGTAGTTGATTAAAAAGAATTTCGGTATTTCTTTCACCAAGCCAATTTACTTGGATTTCAAAATTATATTGACACGCTGCAAGAGTGGGTGCCCCAAAGGCAGATGCCTTGAGAATGGCAGGACCACTCATACCCCAATGCGTAATTAATAAAGCCCCTTCGGTTTCTATATTATGATCTTTAATTTTCACTTTGGCGTGATCTACGGCCACTCCCATTAATTCCGTAATGGGATCTTTGGGCATATTGAATGTAAACAAGGATGGGAGGGGAGGAACTATAGTATGCTCTAAGGTTTCAAGCCATCTGAATCCTTCAAGCTTTGGACTTCCTCCAGTTGCAATGATTACAGTATCAAACTGTTGTTCTTTTTCCTCTTTTAAAAACGAGAGGCTCCAAGAATCTTCTATTTTTTTTAGGTTAGCTACAGCAGCTTGATAGACTATATCTATTCCCAAATTTTCTGCCTCGTTCAAGAGGCAATCAACAATACTTTGTGATTCATTGGAGACGGGAAATACTCTTCCATCCGCCTCAGTTTTTAGGGCAACTCCGCGGCTTTCAAACCAAGCTTGAGTGTCGGTAGTATTGAAACGGTAAAAGAGATTTCTTAATTGTTTTCCACCTCTAGGATAGGCCTTGCACAAGGTTGGTATATCTGTTGTTGCATTAGTAACATTACAGCGCCCTCCTCCCGAAACTTTAACTTTTGAGAGTACCTTCGAGGTTTTTTCAAAGAGACTCACCGCAACTTCAGGATGGTGGTATTTAGCAGACAAAGCCGCAAAAAAACCAGCAGCACCTCCACCAATTACAGCAATTTTCTTCATCTTTTTCATGCTTTGCTAAGGTAAGGAGATTCCTTTGGTTGAAACATACTTATTTTTGGGCTAGGCTATTTTTCCTTCATTACAATTTGCAGTACCATGGCAAAAAGCACAGTTAGCAATGCACCAATGACATTCAACCAAAGAAAACTCACAACATCATAATAAAAGAGACATAATATTATTGTTTCAGAGAGGAGAGCCGCCCAAAACACCGCTTTTCCTTGCACGTATTTAATGAAAATAGCGACCAAAAAAATCCCTAAAATTGTTCCATAAAATACTGAACCAATAATATTGACCAATTGAATCAAGTTTTCAAACAAATTCCCAATACTAGCAAAGAGAATGGCAATAATTCCCCAAATAAAAGTAAAGATTTTGGAAGCGGCTACATAGTTAGCTGCGGTCTTATCTTGTACATTTCGTTGGTATAAATCAACAGTTGTAGTGGCGGCTAGAGCATTTAGTTCAGAAGCGGTGGAACTCATAGCAGCAGAAAAAATTACCGCTAATAATAAACCAATTAGTCCTGTGGGTAAATAGCCTAAAATAAAGGAGATAAACACATAATCCCTGTCGTTTGTTTCTTGAGCAGGATCTACTTTAGTAATCAAATCTTTAGCTTGTTTACGTTGAGCTTTTTCGGTCTGGGTAAGTTGTTTTAGTTGCTCATGAAAATTAGCTTCCTCTGAGGAGGATAGGAGTAAGGTCTTGATATCTTTTTGAGTGCTTTGATTCTCCAATTCTAATTGATTGAAATCTGCTGCAGATTCTGAATTCTGAACGGCAGCAACAGCTTTTGGGTTGAAATGGAGTGGTGCAGGTTCAAATTGATAAAAAACAAAAACCATTACACCCACTAAAAGAATGAAAAATTGCATGGGAATTTTTAAGATTCCATTCATTATCAAGCCCATTTGACTTTCTTTGAGGGATTTTCCGGAGAGATAGCGTTGCACTTGAGATTGATCCGTTCCAAAATAGGATAACGCTAAAAATAGCCCTCCTGTTAGGCCACTCCAAAAGGTGTAACGACTGTTGAGATTGATACTGAAATCAAGAACATTTAACTTTCCAGCTTTACCTGCAAGGTGTAAGGCTTCGTTAAAACCAATACCTTCTGGGAAGCGGTAAATGATGAATCCAAAAGCGATAAACATACCTAAAAAGATGATAAACATCTGTTGTTTTTGAGTTACGTTTACTGCTTTAGTTCCCCCAATCATCGTATAGGTAATGACCAAAGTTCCCACCAAGACTACGAGAATTTTTAAATCCCATCCCAGCACCACACTCAATATAATGGCTGGGGCATAAATGGTAATTCCTGCTGCCAATCCACGTTGTACTAAAAACAATAAAGCAGTAAGGGTACGTACTTGAAGATTAAAACGTTTTTCTAGAAACTCATATGCTGTATAGACATTCAATCGGTGGTAAACTGGTATGAAAAATAGGCAAATGATGAGCATGGCAAAAGGCAGCCCAAAATAAAATTGTACAAAGCCCATTCCATCATGAAAGGCTTGTCCCGGTGTGGATAAAAATGTAATGGCACTTGCTTGTGTGGCCATTACAGATAAACCTACTGTCCACCAGCGGGCTTCATTGCCTCCTTTAAAGTATTCTTTAATGTTTTTATGACTGTTGTTTTTCCAAACGCCATAGAACACAATAAAAGCCAAGGTGGCACCCAATATGATCCAATCCAGTAATTGCATTAGCTATAAGAACACATAAATTGATAAAATCCTACCCAGTAGAGTAGGTTCATCAGAATTAATATAAAGTAGGTAGACCGTTTCATTGTCCATAAGAAATTAGGTTAGCAAACAAACGATAAGCTCCTGGAACACCAGCAGGGAGTTCTCTAAAAAAACTAAGCCCTGTAAAAATAAATTTTCCTTTGCCATAATCCGCAACTAATAAACTTCCTTGTTTTGGAGACTCTCCTTTGTCTTGCATAGATAAAAGCGGTTGATAGGCCGCATCCCAAGAATTTGAAAAATACAACCCACGCTCTTGAACCCAGCCTTCAAAATCGGTAGCCGTAATTTTATTAGGACTGTTAAATAAGGGATGCTGGGGTTGTAAAATAGTGACTTTAGCATTTTCATCGGTAACACGATCTCTTGAAAACTGAATGGGGTAGGGTCCTGCAATCTTTCCGTCAAATCCACGACTGGTGTTGTATTGAACAATTACGGTACCCCCTTGTTCCACGTATTTCCAAAGAATTTTGTTTTTAAAAGCGAGATCTTTATGGACATTAAAGGCTCGAATTCCAACAACAAGCGCAGGGAAATTACTTATGTTTTCTAAACGTAAGTCAGAGGTATCAAATTCGGTAACTTCTATTCCTATATTACGAAGATTTTCCGCCACTTTATCTCCAGCTCCTCTGAGATAGGCAATATGATTTACTTTACTTTCAAGGTCAATTTTAACCGCTTTAGTCTCATTGGGTGACACTAAATATTGCTTTGAAATATGAGGATAGTCAATTTCTTTTAATTGCATACTATAGCTTTCTTCGTTCATTGTAGCAAGGGCACTGAAAAATCCGGTTGCTGTTCCCTTAGGAGGAGTTACCTCAAATGTAAATTCTTGTGAAGCACCCGCCATTGAAATATCAAAGAGGTATGAACTCGGATTGATTTTCCAGTTTTCTGGGGTACATAAAGTTACACTTCCTTTGGTATTTGAGGTATGCGCTTTAACAGACAAGCGTACTTTTTTACTGCCTTCCTTATTGAAAAAGACCACACTTTCATTGAGCTGAATTGTTATCTTTGGTACTAATTGGAAATCTTCAAGCACTTCTCCAGAAACACGATCAGTAGTTCTGAAGTAGAGGGGAGCTTCCAATTCAATTTTAGTTCCCTCTACCGATAAATGAAAAATAGCGCGAATGGGATTGGGAGTTTCTGGAAGGCCTTTTAAAGAGGGATTACTCACTTTAAAGTTGCCCATATTTCCTTTTTCCAATAACCAATAAGGAGTGGTTTGGGTATTGGGTAATTCAATAGACTTTCTTTTTTCCCAAGTTTGATTGGTCATTAACGTTTCATTTACGTCTATGGAGGTTATGACTTCTATTTTATTAATGGTTATATCCAATGGGCTTGGATTGAGCGCCTTGAGTACAACGGGCAAGTTTGTATTTGCAACTCCTGAAGGTTGTCTGCTATTGAATTGTAATTCAAGCCCAATACAGTTTTGAATGATACTTTTTACTTCTTTCAATTTAACTTCGCGCCAATGGGGGTTTTTGAGGTTTTCAATTTCTTTATAAATCGCTAAAAGTTGTGGAACACTCGCATGAGGTTTTTCCATCTCAAAATCCTTGAGGACTTGACCTATCATTTTTCCAATAGTGACACCGCTTGCAACACGACTCCATTGTGTATCAATTCCTGAAAAAGGATCATTGTTTGTTAGTGCAGCTCCATTTATGAGTTCCAAATATTCTTCCTGACTCCCTAAAATGGGGCTACTTCCAAAGCCTTGTGATTTATGTTGACTTCTACTTTTAGCAGCTACCTCGGCATTAGTTCGTCCCAATAGGAAATCTACAGGATTACTTTCAATGGTAATCATATTTGATTTATCTGCTTGTTCAAATTTTTCTCTACTTCCATAAGCCCACCAGGAGGTGTTGTAGAATTGTCTTTTGGGTTGCCAAAGCGAAACATTTTCAAGTTGTTCTGGATAGGCATTAGGATTACTTGCAAGTTCAAAAGCAAGTTTGCTTAATATCGCTGAACTACTGTGATGCCCATGAGTACTTCCAGACGTTCTGTGATCAAAACGATGGATGATAATATCAGGTTGAAACGCTCTTATTCGATATACTATTTGACCTAAAACTTCTTCTTTATTCCAAATGGCTAAAGTCTCGTCTGGATGTTTGGAATATCCAAAGTCGTTGGCTGTGGTGAAATATTGCTCACCTCCATCTAATTTTCTTGCTTCTAAAAGTTCTTGGGTACGAATTATTCCTAGACTCTCCCTTAATTCAGTGCCAATTAAATTTTGTCCTCCATCTCCACGAGTCATGGAAAGGTAGGCAGTTCTGTAGTTATATTGATTTGAAAATAATGAAATCAGACGGGTATTTTCATCATCAGGATGTGCGGCAACGTATAGTACAGAACCAAGAGTGTTAAGTTTTTTGAGTTGCTTGTATATTTCAGCGCTACTTTGTGCTGTAAGGCTTTGAAGTAGGAAGGTTAAGAATAGAAAGGTAGCTTTTTTCATTGTATTTAGTTTAAACCTAATGTATCTCGAAAACGTTCATCTCCTAAATGGTTTAATTTCCAATAGGGTAATTTAAGAGTTTTAATTCTTTTGGCCGTATTGATTTGGTTTGGATTTTTGAGATTCCTTTCTTCCCAACCTAAAATGAGTTGTGGATTTTCTTTGGAAAAAGAAATCGAAAGTTGACGATCTAACTCAGGATAGACGAGTTGGTAGGTGTCATACTCGGTTCTTTTTTCTAGTTTTCCTATAGCATTATAAGGTTTGATGGGTTTGTGTTTTAGTCTTATAAATTCAAATGAAGGGAGGAGTTTGAATTCTCCAATCGGTAGTTGATCAGGCTGAGTTCGAATCCAATTCCAGATTTCATCTTCCGTAAGAACATCTTCAAGCTTTAATTCTTGATCTGCTTCTCCTTCAAAATAGGAATGACTTGAGATTTGTAATGCTTCTCTCCGATTTAATTGAGTATAGGCTTGTCCACACCATTCTTGAACAGAAGTGGTAATCTTTGCTAAAGGCTTTTTTTGACCTAAACGAGTAAACAAACTTGTCATAATAGAATAGGGATAGATTCCCGTATTGAATTTTTTAGTTCGATTTAGTTTCAACACAGTTTGAGAAACTTTGGATTTACGATTGGCTTTTACCTGTTCTTTATTTAGAAAATCTTCGGTCACATATATTAACACAGCTTTACCTTCTCTGGCTTCTCCATAACGAGACTGTGTTAATTGGTAACTGCTTAGCTCAGCAGTTCCATCAAACCAGTAGTTTTTAAAGTCTTGGGAGAGGGTAAATTGTGGTTTAGTTTTAACTTTTTTCTGGGAGTGACATCCCAAAATGAAGAGTAGGATAAATATAAAAGAGTACTTCATAATTTAATTGTTTTTAGGGCTATTGTACTTGAATGATTTCTTTGATTTTTTCTAAAACTTGAGTTACGGGGAGACCAATAATATTACTGTAACTCCCTGAAATGGATCTGATATTTAAGGTTCCAAACGAGTCTTGAATTCCGTAGGCTCCCGCTTTATCCATAGGTGACCCTGTTTCAATATAGTTTTGTATCTCTGTTTCTGAAAGAGGTCCAAAAGTTACTTCAGAGATTTCATGTATGCATTCCCATTTGTGTTTTTGTAAAAACCCCACAGCGGTGATTACCTGATGTGTTGTATTGGAAAGAGATAAAAGGAGTTGCATAGCATTTTTCGCATCCAAAGGCTTCCCAAAGCATTGGTTTTTGTTCCAAACAATGGTATCTGCTGTAATGATGAGTTCATTATCTTTCACAAGATCTTGAAAGGGTGCTGCTTTTTGTTTTACTATATGCTGAGCAATTTCGGCTCCTTTTAGGTTATCTGGAAACTCTTCTACAACAGGAATTACCTTTAGTGAAAAAGGAATGTCCATTTCTTCAAAAAAACGTTGTCTTCTTGGTGAGCCAGAGGCGAGTATGATGTTAAGCCCTTTAGTTTCCATATTATGCTTTTCCTGCTCCTAAATCCAGACGCCATTTTCCTTGAACACGAAGCACTTGTTCTATAATTTCCCTCACACAGCCTTCTCCGCCATTTTTATGTGAAACATAATCCGCCATGGCTTTTACATCTGATACGGCATCGGCAGGACAACAACCCAACCCTACTTTTTCCATCACGGGAATGTCTGGGACATCATCACCAAGGTAAAGAATGGTTTCTGGATCTAAGTCATAATTGTCCAAAAGGTCTTGGTACGCTTCAGTTTTATGATGAGCTCCCATATAAATATCAAAAACACCCAATTCTTTAAAACGTTCTTCTACTCCTTTATTTCTACCTCCAGTAATGATTACTATTTTGTATCCTTGAACTAAAGCACATTTCATGGCATATCCGTCTTTAGTGTCAAATGCACGAAGAAGTTCTCCTTCATTAGTGATTAATATTTTACCGTCAGTAAGGACTCCGTCCACATCAAAAATGAAAGTCTTGATGTTTGGGAGTAGGTTTTTATAGTTTTTCATTTTCATAAAATTTTTGGATGGAAGCGGTTAGAGTTTTATAGATTTTCTCTAAGTTTTCATTTTCTATAAGCTTTAGATGCCTGTTAATTGTTTTTTGATCCTTTCTCAATGCAGGTCCTGTTTGTGCCTCACGAGGGGTTAATTTTTCTTGTTTTTGAACTGTTTCCAAAAGTAAAGGTTGTAAAAGTTTAAAGGGTAACTTTTGTGATCTACATAAAGCTGCAGCTTGTGTGAGTAAATGATTGGTGAAATTATTAACCAAAACAGCAGCAAGGTGAAGGGTCTCTCTTTGACCAGAAGAGAGGAGCTGACATGAGGCTCCCAGCAAAGAGACAAGTTGTATTAAGAGTTCTTGATCTTCTTGGATTGAAACTTCTATGCCAAAAGGAACTGTTGAAAAATCAATTTCTTGATTGTTGCTAAAACTTTGGAGGGGATAAAAGACTCCTTTTCTTTTTTGAGGAATGTCATTTATAGGAACACCACCAGCAGTATGAGCCACAAAGGCGGTGTGCGGTAATTTGACTGCCACTTCAGAGATAGCGTCATCACTTACAGCTAAAAGATATAGGTCGGCCTCTTGGATTTCAGCTAGGGAAGAGGTTATTGGGATTCCCTCATCGCTTATTTTAGTTTTGGCAGATCGATCATACCATTGAACAAAATCAATTTCAGGGGAACATACAAAAGCTCGATACAGTTGTTTTCCCAGTTTTCCAGCACCTAGTAATATAATTTTCATTGTCTGCATGTAAAAATACTAAACCTAGTTGAGGTTGTAGAAAGTAAGGTGTAATTTCTCAATTTTTTATTTGTTAATTTCAATCTGAGAATACCAAGTTGCAACGATTTGTAATAGCTTTGGAAAGTAATTAGCCCCAAAAATTATAATTATGCCTCCCATAAAAGACATAGAAAACCGATTAGACGTCAAGATTTTAGTGATTCAATTTTACGAGAAAATTAGAAGCGATAAGTTGTTAGGTCCTATTTTTAATGCCACAATAAAAAATTGGCCAGAGCATTTGAAACATCTTACTGACTTTTGGGAAACACAATTATTTTTTGTTGCCAAGTTTAAAGGAAATCCATTGAAAAAGCATGTTGAAGTTGATAATCAAACGAATCATACTATACGTGCGAATAATTTTGGAAAATGTCTAAATTATTGGTTTGAAACAATTGATTTTCTTTTTGAAGGTGGGCGTGTTCAAGAGGCTAAAAACCGAGCAAGGAAAATGGGAAGCCATCTCTACCTAAAACTTTTTGAAGCCAGACCCAAAAGTTAGCATTGAAATGTTTAATTTAAAACTACCAAATCTTACTTTATGAAATTATACGACACCTTAGAGCGTTTTTACCTCAGCAAATTTTATGTTCTTATACCTGCTGCGATTATAATATTGGCTTGTACCGGATCCTTTGCCGCTTATTATCTTACCAAATCAGAGTTGGGAACATTAACTTTATTCAACTTACGCTAAGTGTAGCTGCTACTATGGCATATCTTGCAGCTGTATTGAGTCAAATGCCTCGAAAAGTTACATTTAGTTTTTTTGTTTATGGGATGTTAATTGAGCTCATTTTATTGGTAAATAATGTGACATTTTAATCAAAAAAAGGGGGTGCTATTTTAGTTCACAAGCCGTATCTTTGTTTCGTTAATGAAGCTTATTTAGATGAGAGACCAAGTGTTTAAAATTCTTTTTTCAACCCGCCTTACTGCACTCCTTTTTATCCTGTACCCAACAGCAATGGCTTTTGGAACTTTTATTGAAAGTTGGTACAGCACAGACACTGCTAAAATTTGGATTTACAACGCGTGGTGGTTTGAACTTTTAATGGTTTTTATGGCCATTAATTTTATTGGAAATATTTTCAAATATCGATTGTTGAGAAAAGAAAAGTGGGCTGTGTTAATGATTCACCTTTCTTTTTTATTAATTCTTTTGGGAGCTTTTGTCACTCGATATATCGGATATGAAGGAATGATGCCAATTAGAGAAGGAGCTTCAGAGAGTCAATTTTTATCAGAAAAAACATACCTCACTATTTTTGTGGACGGTGAAATTAATGGTGAGCCAAGAAGAAAAAAATTAGAAAGTGACTTGCTTCTCTCTGAGCATGTTGACAATACTTTCCGTTGGGATAATGATTTTAATGGACAAGAGTTTAGTATTTCGTATGTCGATTTTTTAGAAAATGCTACTGAAGGTTTAGTCCTTGACGAAACAGGAGAACGTTATTTAAAAATTGTAGAAGCCGGAGATGGAAATCGTCATGACCATTATTTGAAAGAAGGGGATATTGCCAATATTCATAATATTTTATTTACACTCAATCGTCCACAAGAAGGTGCTATAAATATTCAATTAGAAGGGGGCGTTTATACGATTAACTCTCCTTTTTCAGGACAGTTTATGAGAATGGCAGATCAGTTTCAAGGAACTATCAAAGCAGATACTGACATGCCTTTGCAATTAAGATCCTTGTATACATTGCCTAATTTTCAATTTGTGATTCCCGAACCGGCCTTGAGAGGAAAATTTGATATTGTGAAATCTGAGGAATCCGTTGAGGCAATTCAAAATGCGTTGCGTCTAGAAATTGGATCTAAAGGGGAAACGGAGATCATAACATTATTGGGAGGAAAAGGTTCAACTAATGATCCAAAAAAAGTGAGTCTTGGAGGATTAGATTTTTATTTACAATTTGGTTCCTTACCCTTAGAACTTCCATTTGCAATTAAATTAAATGACTTTATTGCCGAAAAATATCCCGGTACTGAAAAGAGCTATTCCTCATTTATGAGTAAAGTTACTGTAGAAGACCAAACTCCTTTTGATTATAATATTTATATGAACCATGTTTTGGATCATCGTGGATATCGTTTTTTTCAAGCATCTTTTAATCCCGATGAGAAAGGGACTATTCTTTCTGTAAATCATGATCAATGGGGAACGTATATTACCTATGCAGGCTATGTGATGCTATATTTAAGTATGATAGGAATATTCTTTATTGGAAAAACACGTTTTAAAGATTTATCAAATTCCTTAGAAAAAATTAATATTAAGAAGAAATCACTTACGGTACTTATTGCTCTGTTTGGTTTTTATGGAATTCCAATGAATGCACAAGATCACGCCCATGAGCAGAAAAGTGCAATTGATTTTGATTCCATTATTCAAGCAGATGCATTCTCTATTGAGCATGCTGAAAAATTTGGACAACTCATCATTCAAGATGCGGGTGGACGAATGAAACCTGCCAATACATTTTCTTCTGAATTGTTACGTAAAGTCAGTAAAAGTGACACTTACAAAGGATTGAATTCAGATCAAGTACTGTTGTCAATCATGAATAATCCAGCAGTGTGGTATAATGTACCCATGATTTATTTAAAACGAGGAAATGATAGTTTACGTAAACTTACAGGTCAAGGCATAAAAGCGAAATACGCTCCTTTGCTTTCCTTTTTTGATAATCAAGGCAATTACAAACTTGCTTCTCAACTTGAAGCAGCTTATCGTGCTTCAGTACCCAATCAATTTCAAAAGGATTTTATAGAACTTGATCGAAGAGTGAATCTTTTATATTCTGCTTTGGAGGGAAAGATTATGCGAATATTTCCTTTGCCAAATGATGAGAATAACAAATGGGTTTCCTTTCCAGAGCTCGACGAAGCTAATTTTACTGGAAAAGATTCTTTATACGTGAGAAATATATTGCCGTTGTATTTTCAATCCTTGCGATTGGCACAACAAGACAATGACTATGATCAAGCAACTAATCTATTGGAGAGTATTCACGGGTTTCAAGAGAAGTTTGGAAGTGCTGTATTGCCTTCAGAGGATCGTATTAAAGCAGAAATCACCTACAATAAATACGACATATTCAAAAAACTATACAGTTGGTATATCTATGTTGGAACGCTGTTTTTTATTGTATTAATCATACAAATTTTTAAATCCAACAAATTCATTTCTATTCTTGTAAATAGTTTTAAAGTGATATTGGTACTGCTCTTTGTATTGCATACTGGAGGTTTGATCGCAAGATGGTATATTTCCGGTCATGCTCCATGGAGTGACGCATATGAATCGATGATTTATGTAGCCTGGGCGACCCAGTTTTTTGGTTTGGCTTTTGGTCGAAAGTCCGCTTTAACAATGGCATCAACAGCTTTTGTTGCTGGAATGATTTTAATGATTGCACATTGGAATTGGATGGATCCAGCCATTGCTAATTTGGTGCCCGTGCTTGATAGTTATTGGTTAATGATTCACGTTGCGGTGATTGTGGGGAGCTATGGTCCTTTTGCTTTAGGAATGATCATTGGAGGTGTTTCACTTTTACTCATGTTAGTGGCAAATAAAAAGAACAAGCAGAAAATAAAATTACAGATAAAAGAACTAACCATCATCAATGAACTTGGGATCACGGTGGGTTTAATCATGCTTACCATCGGAAATTTTCTCGGCGGTATGTGGGCAAACGAAAGTTGGGGACGATATTGGGGTTGGGACCCAAAAGAAACATGGGCATTAATTAGCATCATGGTCTATGCCTTTGTTATTCATATGCGCCTTATTCCTGGATTACGTGGAGCATGGATATTTAATTTAATGAGTGTAGTTGCTTTTGCGAGTATTTTAATGACATATTTTGGAGTTAATTTCTACCTAGTAGGATTGCATTCATACGCGAGTGGAGATAAGATAATTACTCCTATCTTTATATATTATGCGGCTGCGTTCATTTTAGTTTTAGGGATAGCCTCGTATTTTAAATCCAAAGTACTTTATGGAAAAAATAACACCTAGTTCTTAAGATTAACCATTAAAATAAAAATTATGAAACCCTATTTTTTAGTTTTTACATTTCTTTTTAATGTCCTACTCTCCTGTACAGAAAACACAGAATTAGCCCAAGATGATAACCTTTTAAAGCAGGAAGAGAAGTGGAAGAAGCAAAAGATTACCGACTATGAGTTTAACTTACAAATCTCGTGTTTCTGTATTGTTGATTATACACTTCCAAAATCTATAGTGGTTAGAAACAATCAAATCCAATCTGTAAATGGAATTGCATACGAAGAATTGGAGTACGAAACCTATATGACTATGAATGAATTTTTTGATTATATCAAAGCTAAACAAGCGGAAAACCCAGTGGTTGAAACATTAGAATTTGACCCAACTTACGGTTTTCCAACCTATATCTATTATGATATTAGTGAAATGCTTGCTGATGAAGAGATTGGATATACCTTAACTGAATTTATTCCAAACTAAATAAAACATTACTTTTATAAAAGACAGTATTCATTTTCGTTGGTTTTAATCCATTGATAATAAGTATATGTTTTAGTGAAAAATTAAAGCTTAAATAAATGAAAAAGAAGTGGTGGATATATTCAGTAACAGGACTTTTATTTCTTGGATTTGGACTCTCATTATTGGGGGAGGCCATTATATACAAGTTCAATAATGATTTTAATTGGTTTTATTGGGGCACAGTTGCTCTGGTAGTATTCAATAGTGGTATTGCCCTTTTAGGGGAAGCCATTGTTTTAAAAGGAAAAATGAGTAATCCTAAGCGTTAAAGAAAAGAAGCGACAAATTCGTCCTCGTCACTACCTTTATTAATTTCATTGATTGATTTTTCAATGATTTCAGTTGTGTTGTCAGAAGAAAAACCTAAACCAATTATAAGACGGTGCATGAGTTTCTTTTCTGCATCATCAGCAATATGATCTGCAACAACCATTCGTGTTAAGTCATACAAGCGTTCTAACCGACTTTGTTCTGTGGCAGGAGGATTGATAGGATAATTGTTGATATTCGCTTTTATCTCTGCTACTTCGTTATCTTCGATTTCTAAATTAATCGCAGTACGATTAATAAAAGCTTCTTCTTCGGAAGAAATAACGCCATCGGCAAGAGCGATTCTAACAATTGCAGCAAAATGATCTCGATTACGAGATTTAAATCCGGGGGTATATAAATCAGAAAAAGACATGTAAAAATATTTTTTTTCAAATATAAAAAATGGAATTGGCAATAAGTTTTAAATTTGAATGTATTTTTTGAACTTAATCTAATTTTTATGAACTCAATTAAAATCCTTAAAAACAGATCAGACATTGGAGCAGGAACTCGAGGATCTGACATGGGTATAGATGCATTAGAAATTGCAGCCATAAATCAGGAGCATGATTTTTTTAATCGCCATCCTTTTATAGATATCCCTACTCATAATGAGACAGTTTATAATAAGGTAAAAAATACAACAGCCAAGAGAATCAATTTCGTTACCACACAATGTGAGCGATTGAAATCAGCTACTAAAGCCACCATTTTAGAGGCAAACTTCCCATTAATTCTATCTGGAGATCATTCTTCTGCTTTGGGATCATTAGCAGGGATTAAGAGTGCCTTTCCAGAACAGACTCTAGGTGTGGTTTGGATTGACGCCCATGCTGATTTGCATACGCCTTTTAGTTCTCCCTCGGGCAATGTCCATGGGATGCCACTAGCAGCTGCATTGGGACACGATAATATAAATCAAAAAATAAACCGTGTAAGTGCTGAAACACAAGCGGATTGGGAGCAAATGAAAAATATGGGATCGATTTCTCCAATTTTAAAGCCAGAGCATTTGATTTATTTTGGTGTTCGTGATACTGAATCTCAAGAAGATGATATTATAGAACGCTGTAAAATCAAAAATTATAAGGTACATGAAATGCGACATCGAGGTTTTGAAATGTGTATCAAGGAAGCTATTGAGAAGTTGTCTGAAGTAGATATGATCTATATCACCTTTGATGTGGATGCTTTAGACTGCGACTTAATCTCTTATGGAACTGGGACTCCGGTTTCCAAGGGATTTGACGTGGATGAGGTTGTAAGAATAATCAAAGGAATTCAAACAACTGAAAAAGTTGTCGCGCTTGAAGTTTGTGAAATTAATCCTTTGTTAGATCATAAAGGTAACCGCATGGCTGAAGCTGCCTTTGAAGTGATAGATGCTATTTTTAATTGATATCAAAACGGAATCCTAAGGATATATTTTGTTGCAGATGGGTTTGGTCTTTGAAAATATAATCTTCATCGCTGAAGATGAGGCTATTTTTTTTCTCAAAAAACTCAAGGCTTCACGCACCATTATTTTTCTTAACCAACCTTAAAAATTATCTGTTCTTCCAAATTGATATAAATGTGTAAATGCCTTAAAGAATCCTTGCATTAGAAGACCTTCAGCATTATGAATATCTTTGACATAATAACTACATACACTCAGTATTTTGGGCGCATAGTTGTCGTATAAATGCTTTTGAGCTCTCCTATTGTTGGATCTAGATGCTCTATCAGTTTAATTTCATCAGGATACAAGGGCCTTACTTTCAATTGGTGTTTTTTCGTTTCTCTTATAATAGACGTGCCTTTTTAATAAAAGGTTGCAATTGAACTGTACTTTTTTAAAAAATTTATTCTCAAGCTTTATATTGAACAAAGTTTTTTTAGGTAGGTATAATGATTTTTCTCGGCAACAGTCCCTGATTTACTTCTCTTCTTAGCAATTCTATACATCTCTTTTTTAAAGGCTTCAAGGCTTGTCTTTATCCTTGGGTTTAAATCTTTTTCTTCAGAAAGTTCAAGGATGCGTTCTGCAAAACGTATTTGAAGTGTTTTAAAAGAGTCATCTATTGAAGAAGGTTTCACTATAAATTGAAAAAAGAAATGATCTAAAATTTCATCAGGATGTAAACCTTGCCCAATAAGTGTAGTGTGTGAAGATAAGATTCGATTTAAGTTTTTTACACTTAATATTCTGTTCAACGCACTGTATTGTAAATTCTGAATTAGTTTGAGTGCACCTTGCTCCTTGATTTTTGAAATCAAGGATTTTTGTAATAGCCAGTTTTGAGGAGACCATAAATGGAAATCTAAAAAAGCTAAAGCTTCTCTTTGCTCTTGATCACTTACATTTTTAAATGGGATGTTTTCCTGCCCTTTGTTTAGAAGTGTTTCATAAACTCCCCCTACCATACGAATAACATGATAAATATATCTTCTGTATACTCCAATCATTTCATTGTAAAGTTCATTTAGATCTTCATAAGATTGCCCTTGCTTAGTAGTCCAATTATCGAGGTTTTTTACAACAATTTTTAAATTTTTCAATCCATACTCGCTTGCTTTAATTGGATCATCTCCAATATTTTCAGTTTGAGTGTCAGGATCACTTCCCCCTGAACCAAACATATACATAGGATTCATACTTTTTTGATCTACCATTTTATTTAAAAGATCTTTCTCGCTATCTGGAGTTTGATTGGAAAAATAGCGATAACCCCATTCGATTGCATAATCATCATATGGTCCTAACTGACGTACAAAGCGAATATTTTCATCTCCGGGTTGTGCGATATAATTGAATCGAGCATAGTCCATAATGGTGGTAGCAATCCCCATTTTTTGGGTAAAACTTCCAGATCGGAGGGAATCTACGGGATAAGCTGAACTGGCTTTCATATTGTGTGGTAATCCGATAGCATGACCAATTTCATGAGAAATTACACGTCGCATCATTTCTCCTATTTCTTCCTCTGGTGTGTCCAAGCTTCTCGCTTTCAGATTTGCAGCTCCAGTTTCTAACAAATATCTATTTCTGTAGGATCGCAGGTGATTGTGATACCAAATGATATCACTTTCGATGATCTCACCACTTCTGGGATCAGAAACGCTAGGTCCAGTAGCATTTCGGGTTGTAGTAGCCACATAACGTACTGTTGAGTATCGAATGTCTTCAGGACTAAAATTAGGGTCTTCTTCCTCGCTAGGTGGATCTTTCGCAAGGATAGCATTTTTAAAACCTGCTTTTTCAAATACAGCTGCCCAGTCTTCAATCCCTTTTTTGAAATAGGGTCTCCACTTTAGAGGTGTTGCTGGATCAAGATAGTATACAATTGGTTTGATAGGCTCAACTAACTCACCACGATTATAGGCGTCTAGATCGGAGGGTTCCAATCTCCATCTTCGGATGACTTTAATGTCGTCTGATTTTAATGCAACCGAACTATAATTGTATTTTTTTAAATTAAACCAACCTACGCGCTTATCAACATAGCGAACTTGCATTGGAGTTTCTGGTAAAGCAATAATAGAGTGGTTGACTTGAAAACTCATTGTATTGGTATAGTTACCCCTTGGAGGATTACCTAAGCTATACGTTAGCGTATGTCTTATCTCAATATTTTCTGGAAAGCTTTTTACAGAATCCACAAAACTTCTTTTACTGTCATTGCTTCCCATGCTGTATTCTTTTTTTATGCTTTTTCGAATAATATTAAACCCAGGAGAATCATCGTTAAAGTAGCTGCTTACATCAATTAAATAACGATCCTCTTCAGTATTATTAATGGTAAATACTGCCAAAATTGGAGGGAAATTATTTGATTTTACACTCAAAGAAATAGGATCTTCTTCTGCCGCTACGTTCACAAAACTTTCTTGTGTCAATAAAATTCGTTTTCCTTTTTTCTTGAAATGAATGAGTTGTTGACTTGTCTTAGAACCAGCATTAATATATGCTTGATAGTTTGAGGGTAATTTCACAAAACGTGTCACCATTAGCAAGTCCTTTTCTAAAAGAGAATCTGATAATTCAAAGTAGATTTTATCTTCCTTGTGATAGGAGGTGATTAATCCTGCTTTTTTTTGCATCTTTTGCGTCAAAGAATCAATGGATTTTAATTCATTTCCACTTTTGGATTTTTGAGCTGAACTAATGAATCCAATATGAACAAATAATAATAATAAGAAGGCTTTAAAGTATTTCATTTTTTAGACATTAAAAATCCAAGTTCTAAAAAAAAGATGAGAAAGATTAAAAGATCACAATAAATAAAAGTGTAAATTGTTTCTTTTAATATAAAATTTAGCAAATGAAGTCTTTATTGATGTCAACTTTATGTGCCTTGTTATTTTTTCCATTCCAGGGAATAGAAGCACAACGTAAACAGAAAAATCAGAAGCAAAAAGCAAAAGAAGTTTCCTTAAATGCCTTTAAGTTTAGGAATGTGGGTCCTGCTTTTTTGTCTGGGAGGATTGCTGATATTGTTTTTCATCCAGAAAACGATAATGTTTGGTATGTAGCAGTTGGCTCAGGTGGAGTTTGGAAAACTGAAAATGCAGGAACCACTTGGAATCCCATTTTTGATGATCAATCCACTTACTCAACAGGTTGTATTACTCTAGATCCAAGTAATCCCTCTACGGTATGGGTTGGTTCTGGGGAGAACGTTGGTGGACGTCATGTTGCTTACGGTGACGGTATATTTAAGAGTACTGATGATGGAAAAACATGGAAGAACATGGGTTTAAAAAACTCTGAGCACATTTCAGAAATCATTGTTCATCCAGACAATTCTGATGTTGTTTGGGTAGCGGTTCAAGGTCCACTTTGGAGTAAAGGGGGCGAAAGAGGATTGTATAAAACAACTAATGGAGGAAAAAGCTGGAAACAAGTATTGGGAAATAATGAATGGACGGGTGTAACTGATATTATGCTAGACCCTAGAAATCCTCAAATTTTGTATGCAGCCACTTGGGACAGACATCGAACAGTGGCAGCTTTAATGGGAGGAGGACCTGGATCGGGAATCCATCGATCTGATGACGGAGGTGTTACTTGGAAAAAACTAAGTGGTGGGCTACCCTCATCAAATATGGGAAAAATCGGAATTACACTATCTCCACAGCAGCCAGACGTTGTTTATGCTGCAATAGAATTGGATCGAACCACAGGAGCTGTTTATCGTTCTACAAATCGGGGAGAATCATGGACTAAAATGTCAGACACAGTTTCTGGGGGGACTGGACCTCATTATTATCAAGAATTATATGCAAGTCCACATGAATTTGATCGATTGTATTTAATGAATGTAAGGGTGTTGACTTCAGCCGATGGAGGGAAGACATTTAACCAATTACCAGAGCGTGCAAAACATTCAGATAATCATGCAATCGTATTTAAAAAAGACGATCCTAACTATATCATGTTAGGAACAGATGCTGGAATCTATGAGAGTTTTGATTCTGCCAAAACATGGAGGTATATAAAGAATTTGCCTCTTACTCAATTTTATAAAGTAGCTGTAAATAATGCAGAACCTTTTTACCATATTTTTGGTGGTACACAAGACAACGGGTCAGCAGGTGGACCCTCTGCAACTGATGAGCGTGAAGGAATTGCCAATAAGCATTGGTACAAAACCTTATTTGCAGATGGACACCAGTCAGCTACAGATCCTGTTTACAATGACATTATCTATGCTGAAACTCAACAGGGTGGATTGCATAGAATTGACTTAACTACAGGAGAACAGGTTTCTATCCAGCCTCAAGCAGGAGTAGGAGAGCCACATGAACGTTTTAATTGGGATGCACCCATCTTAGTGAGTCCTCACAATCCAGCTCGTTTGTACTTTGCTTCCTATCGTGTTTGGAAATCAGAAAGTAGAGGAGATGATTGGGAAGCTATTTCGGGTGACTTAACTAGAAATGAAGATAGAATTACTTTGCCGATCATGGGACGCCAACAAAGTTGGGATAACGCTTGGGATGTAGGAGCTATGTCTAATTATAATACCATTACTTCTTTAGCAGAATCTCCAATTCAAGAAGGATTATTATACGCTGGAACTGACGATGGTTTTATTCAAGTTTCAGAAAACGGTGGCGATACATGGCGTGCAATACAAGTAACTGCCTTGGGACTACCTGCTCGTTCTTTTGTCAATGATATTAAGGCAGATTTGTTTGATGTCAATACAGTC
Organism: Flavobacteriaceae bacterium; assembly: GCA_009886625.1. Classification (GTDB taxonomy): domain Bacteria; phylum Bacteroidota; class Bacteroidia; order Flavobacteriales; family Flavobacteriaceae; genus MS024-2A. The sequence goes on along the minus strand of QXZA01000029.1, from coordinate 105,897 downwards.
TACGTAGCCTTGGACAATCATAAGGAAGGAGATTTTAACCCTTATTTGTTTAAGAGTACAGATAAAGGATTGACTTGGAAGTCAATTTCTAATACAATTCCAAAACGTACTCTAATTTGGAGAATGGTTCAAGATCCAGTAAAGAAAAATTTACTTTTTGCAGCTACAGAATATGGAGTCTATACTTCCTTAAATGGTGGAAACTCTTGGCAAAAACTTCCAGGAACACCAACAATTTCTATTCGGGATTTAACAATACAGAAGCGTGAAAATGATTTGGTTGCAGCATCATTTGGCCGAGGATTTTTTGTATTAGATGATTATTCTGCTCTTCGTGAATTCACAGAAAGTAACTTAAGTCAAGAAGGAAAATTATTTTCGCCCCGTCCTGCAAAATGGTTTGTACCCAGAAGTAATACAGGAAATACAGGAGCGGATTATTATTTTGCAAAAAACCCTGAATATGGAGCAGTATTTACCTATCATTTATCGAAAGAGTATAAGACTCAAAAGCAATTGAGAGTTAGTAGTGAGAAGAAACTTAAGAAAGAGAATATTCCCTTTCCAGGTTGGGATGCGCTTGATGATGAAGCAAAGGAATCTGCTGCTCAAGTTATCTTAACAATAGAAGATGAAAGTGGAAATATCATAAATAAAGTTGCTCAAAAAGCGAGTAAAGGAAGTCATCGAATAGTTTGGGATTTAACTCATTTTAATCCTTTTGCAATTTCAAGTAATGGTTCTTCAAGAAGGCGTTATGGAGGAGGAGGGGCTTTGGCTATTCCAGGAAATTACTCTGCCTCACTCCATTTTGAAAAAGAAGGGGTGATTACTCCACTTGATGGTCCAGTATCATTTGAAGTAAAGCCTATTAGAGAAGGAGTGTTGAAAGGTGCTAGCTATGAGGATTACGATTCTTTTCGGGTTGCCCTTACGAGTTTGCTGAAAGAGATCAATGCTGTTCAAGATGTACTTAATCAGAGTACAAACAAGCATAAGGCTTTAAAAGTAGCTTTGTCAAGGACAAATATCACTCCAGGAGACACCGAAGCTCAATTGGCAGCTATAGCTAAAGAAATTGATGCAATAAAAAAAATACTTTCTGGAAGTCCTTCCAGAAGTGAAATTGGTGAGCGGAATCCAGCTGGAATGCAGAACTATTTATACAATGCAATGAATGGCATGGAAAATAGTTATGGTCCAACAGCTGTTCATAAAAAGAGTTTTGCTATTGCTAAAAAAATGCTGGCAAACATCAAAGGAAAAGTAACGGACGTTGATGCTTCTTTTGGTCCTATAGAAGATGCCCTGAAAGCGGCAAGAGCTCCATATATCAATGGTCAAGGCATAAATTAATAAGAATTGTTATAAAATAGAAAAGGATGTTTTGGAAAAAACAGCCTTTTTTTATGAAGTTAAACTATTTAAGTTTTTGAAATAAAATTAGGTGATAATTCAAAACATTCCAGATTGAAGTATTTAGTTGCAGCAAGGAGATGGTCAAAAATATCTGCAGCAATATGCTCGTAATTTTTCCAATCTTTGTCCACACTAAACACATAGACTTCTAAAGGAATCCCCTGAGCGGTTGGAGAAAGTTGACGACACATGATGGTCATATTAGGGTTTACCATTGGATGTTCTTTCAAATAGGCTTCTGTATAATTTCTAAACAAACCAAGATTGGTGAAGTTTCTGCCGTTAATCAGGAGTTTTTTATCATTTTTTTCTCTCTGGTTAGACGATTCAATTTCAGCTTTTCTCTTTTCAATAAAGGGTTTGATTCGTTCAATTTTTTCAATCTCCACAAGTTCCTCAGCTTCTAAAAAATGGATACTACTGATTTTGATAAAGAGTGAACGTTTAATTCTTCTCCCATCAGAATCGCTCATCCCTCTCCAATTGATAAAAGCGTCTGACAGTAATTTATAAGTAGGTATAGAGGTAATTGTTTTATCAAAATTCTGAATTTGAACTGCTGATAAACTGATTGAAATCACATCTCCGTCTGCATTATTTCCGGGCATGGTAATCCAATCTCCTATTCTTACGGTATCATTTACTGTAATCTGTACACTTGCCACAAAACCCAGTATGGTGTCTTTGAATACAAAAAGCAACACTGCTGATAAAGCTCCCAAAGTAGTCAGGAATGTACCCACATCTTTTCCCGTCAATACCGATAATATCAAGATTCCTCCAATAAACCAAAGGAAAATCATGATCACCTGAATATAGCTGTCTATTGGTTTATCTTTAAAAGAGGGAATTGTTTTGATATAATCATTGATTGTTTTGAGTAATGCTCGAATTAAATTGATAATAATTACAATAGAAAACGCTTCTAATATGTTTTTTAAGAGTTCAAAAACAGTTTGATTATTTGAGAAAATTTCAGGAAGAAATTGATATAAGAACAATATTGGAAATAAATATGCAAGACGTTTTGCCGTTTTATTTTTTATCAAAAGGTCATCAAAATGAGTTTTTGTTTTTCTAGAAATACGATAGAATAGACCAAGCACTACTCTTCTTGAAACCCAGTATATTAAACTACTCATCACAAGGAAAATGATTACTAGCAAGACCCTACTGGTCAATTCTGCCCAAAATAATCCAAACCCCTGATTGGTTAATGCTGAGCTGAATAATTCAATAATTTTTAACATAATTTCAATATTTAAAATTTTGGTCCCTTTATGAGTTGCATACAAAAGTTATTTTAACTCTTTATTTCACAGCGCTTTTAATAATAGAAGTAGCAATGGTTTTAATTCTTTCTGCAAGCGCAATAAAATCTTTCTTTTGGGTTAAAGGATTCATCAAAACGGTTCTTAAATATCTTTTTTCTTGTACCTCGCAGGAAGTTATGTAGAAATCTCCAGTTTCTATGAGTCGATAACGTAAATTTAATTGTTGTTCATCAGAAAATATCTCAGGTTGATATTGAAAACATAAAATATTAGATTCCGGTTTGTAAGGACAATGAAAGTCTGAACGTTCTCTAAGGTAGTTATAGAGTTCTTTTGCTTGCTGAAAACTATTTGAAATAAAATCAGAAATAGCTTTTTCACCCTCCAATGCAAAACTCCAATAAAGTTTAAATCCAAGAGCAGATTTTGTGCATTCTACTGTAAAGGGCATAGAATCCATTCCTATGACATCCCCTTCATGAAAAACATAACTTCCTTTCTGTTGAAAGGTGTTGACTTGAGATGTGTAATTTTTATAGAGAACTGCAGTACATAAAGCAGATACTCGCATCATTTTATGAGCATCCCAAATTAAAGAATCGGCACGTTCTATTCCTCCTACTCTTTCTTTATCTTTTTCTGATAGTAATGCTACAGCTCCATGAGCTCCATCTACATGATACCATAAACTGTGTTTTTCACAAAAGTTAGCCACATCGTCTAAGTTGTCAAATAAACCTGTAGAGGTTGCACAGGCATTGGCTACAACAGCCATCACTCGTTTTCCTTTTTTTAATTGTTCTTGATATACTGATTCTAAAGCGGAAGTGATTAATACTTCATTTTCATCGACAGGAACTGGTACGAAGGCATTCTTTCCCATACCCATTATAGAGATTGCTCGGGCAATGGAGTAGTGGGCTGTACTTGGTCCCATTACTACTAAATCTTTAGGAGACCCTTCAGTCCAAGCTTCTGGTGCAATAGCCGCTCGGGCTGCAGATAAAGCAGTTAGGTTTGCAATTGAACCTCCATGGGTTAAAACTCCACTACCGCTATCTTTATGGAGTGTAAAATCTTGTAAATTATCTCCTTTAAACCAACCCAATTTGGATAACATCCAATTCATCATAAAAGCCTCTAGGGTAGCCCCAGCGGGTCCCATCTCATACAATGAACTTGGATTATTAACGGTGCCATGAATCCAATCAGGGATTCCAGATAGATCTTGAGGGACAGCAACTTGATGTCCCATATACCTCGGGCTTCGAAGGTGATTGGTGTTTTCTAAGTATTTTGAAATAAAGTCTTTAATTGATGTAACAGAATTAAATCCTTTTTTGAAATGTTTCTCTACTTCAAGTTTCTCTGCTATTTTTTCGGGACTTTGTTGTTTTAATACTTGAGTGTTCCCGTTTTTACTTTCAGATATATAATGTTCAATGAGTTGGCTTATCTCATGATTTACTTCTTCAAATTGAAACGAATTATGATCTTCTTGTTTGTACATTTTTTTTTAAAACCCAAAATTAATCAATTTTGTTATGCTTGGATTTAAAAGTTGGATCATATCGAAAAAATAAATTTGCCCAAAGCACTTTAGATAATGCATTAATATATGGCATTAGTAAAATCAAGAGTCCAGTAATGAGAAAGAACACTTGAATCATTCCAAGATGTAGACCTAAAAGAAGTTGAAAGAGATATATAGAAACACTCAACCCAACTCCTAAGCCATAGGATACATACATTGAACCATAGAAAAAACTTGGCTCAATTTTGAATTTTAATTCACAATGAGAACAGTGTTCCCTAATTTTATTAAACTTTGACAAGTCATAGGGTTGTGATACTAACATTTGACCCTCTCTGCATCTGGGGCATTTTAGGAAAAGGATACTATGTATTTTTGATGTCTTGATTGTTATTTTTTTTCAATGCTATTGAATCAATTTTCTTTTTCTGTAATAATGGTTACATAGTTCTCTTAAATGGTATTGAATATACGCGGTAACCATAAGGTGATTTGTGGAATAAATGTAATTAGAATCAAAGCTAAAATCATTGAAAAAAACATTGGAAGTAGTGGGCGTATAACTTTTTCTATACTAGTTTTTGCAATTCCAACACCAACAAAAAGTACTGAGCCTACTGGTGGAGTACACAATCCTATGCACAGATTGAGGACCATCATGATACCAAATTGAATAGGATCAATCCCTAAGGTTTTTACTACAGGCAAAAAAATAGGAGTAAAAATCAATACTGCAGGTGTAATGTCCATAAAGATCCCAATAAACAAAAGTAAAATATTGATTATAAAGAGGATGATTATTTTGTTGTCGCTTATGTTTAACAAAAAATCACTTAAGTTTTGTGGGATGTTTTCATAGGACATAATCCATGACATTCCCATTGAAGCTGCTATAAGGAGCATGACTACTGCACTTGTTTTTGCAGAGTCCAACAAAATTTTAGGAATGTCATTGAATTTAATTTCTTTATACACAAAGCCTAAGACAACAGAATATAGAACAGCAATTGCAGAGGCTTCAGTTGCAGTAAAAAGACCACCAACGATTCCACCAATCACAATCACAAGTAATAGTAAACTGGGAAAAGCAATTAGAAAAGAGTGAACTATTTCATTGAGAGAGCTTCTTTTGAAAGTCTTATAGTGATGTTTTTTTGCCAAAATTCCTGCCACAATCATAAGGAATAAACCTGTTAATATTCCTGGGATATAGCCAGCTAAAAATAATGCTGCTATAGAAACTCCTCCGCTAGCTAGAGAGTAAACGATGAGCACATTACTTGGTGGAATTATGAGTCCAATAGTTGCTGAGGTTATATTGACTGCCGCTCCGTATTGTTTTGCATACCCTTCTTTCTCCATTTCGGGCCCTAATATGCTTCCCATTGCTGATGCCGATGCCATAGCAGATCCTGCAATTGCTCCCATAAGCATTGCGGAAATAATATTAATTAAGGCTAATCCACCTGGAAGTGCCCCTACTATAGTTTTGGCAAAGCGTATTAAACGATCTGCAATCCCTCCTTGTGTCATCAATTGTCCAGAAAGGATAAAGAATGGAATGGCCAGCAATGCAAAACTGTCAAGCGCAGTTGCCATTCTTTGAGCAATGGTTGTGACTGCCGGTAATAAGGGGATTGATACAATGATAGTTAATAATGAGGAGATTGCAATGCTCCATGCAACTGGGGTTCCAATACATATAAAAAATACAAAACTTAAAACGAGTATTATGACAGGTAAAAATTCCATGACTTATTTTGAGCTTTTTGTTGTTTCATAAAAGATAATGAGTAGTCCACTAATTGGAATAATTAGATAAACTAAGGCAAGTGGAATTTGGAGTGCAGGAGAGTATTGCTTTAATTTCATAGTAATGAAAACCAAACGTCCTCCTCCAATTACAAATCCTAAAGCAGCAAAGGTGATTAGACTAAACGAAATAAAATCTTTGAGCCATTTTTTTAATTTTGATCCACTTTTTTTTGCAAAATAATCAATGGCAACATGTTCGTCTCTACCTGAAACGTACGCTGCTCCTAAAACTCCAAGCCACACCATTAAATACCTTGCTAATTCTTCTGTAAAAGAGCTTGGGCTGTCTGTGAAATACCTACTAAATACTTGCCATAATACATTTATCACCATCAATCCTAGGATTAGTATGAGTATCTTGCCAACCAAGGTGTCAACTTGAGTTCTAATTCTTTTCATCTTGAATTTGATTGATTAAAGATGCGATTACTGAATCTTTTTTGAATTCTTCATACATTCCCTTAGTTGCCTTTTGAAAGGGTTCTTTCTTGGGATAACTGACGATTACTCCCGCAGCTATTACTGCCTCTAACGCTATATTTTCAGAAATAGTCCAAAATCCCCTTTGGTCTTTGACAGATCGATCAATAGCCGCTTGGAGCCATTCTTGTTCTTGGATATTTAAACGGTTCCACAAGTGAGTACTTACCAAAAGAATATCTGGAATCATGGTGTGTTCATCTATGCTATAATATTTACACACTTCGTAATGTCTAGAGAGATAAAAACTTGGGGGATTATTCTCAGCGGCATCCACCACGCCTTGTTGAATAGAAGTGTATAATTCTCCCCATGAAATTGGAGTAGGGGAGCCTCCAAGTTGTTTTACCATTTCAAAAGCTGAAGCACTTTCTTGAACTCTAATCTTTAAACCTTCAAGATCTTTAGGGATGGTGATTGGACGATCACGTGTATAAAAACTTCGACTTCCAGAATCATAATAACCAAGACCTTTGAGCCAAAAATCTTCTCCATCTTTTAGAAGAGACTTTCCAATAGGACCATCTAAAACGCGAAATAAATGTTCTTTATCATCAAAAAGAAATGGGAGACCGAATATTCGCATATTGGGTGCGAAATTTTCCATGACTGCACCAGATACTTTAGTCATGTCCAGACTTCCAATTTGAAGCAATTCTAAACATTCTCTTTCACTTCCCAATTGTTGGTTAGGATAGATCTGTATTCGCATTTTACCACTAGAAATTTCATTAAGATACTGATCCGCTTTTATCATAGCTTGATGAACAGAATGACTAACGTCTAATCCATGGCCTAATCGAATGACGCGGAATTTCTTTTCATTATCACATGAAGTGATAAATAGGATTAAGACTAGGGCTAAAAGTTGTTTCATAATCTTTTAAAATAACGGATCCATCGAAAATATAATTAATACTTAAAATACTCTTTTGCGTTGTAATAACATATGTCAGAGACGATTTTTCCTACCCATTTTGGGTCGTTAGGGAGTAGCCCCTTTTCCATTTCTTGACCGAAAATATTACACAATAATCTCCTGAAATATTCATGCCTTGGAAAAGATAAAAAACTTCTAGAATCTGTAAGCATTCCAATAAAACAGCTAATCAATCCCATGTTTGACAGAGTATTTATTTGATTAGACATGCCGTCTAATTGATCCATAAACCACCATCCTGATCCCCATTGAATTTTCCCTTTAGCACTTCCATCATTAAAATTCCCAATCATGGTTGCCATGATTTCATTATCAGCAGGATTGAGATTATATAAAATTGTTTTTGAAAGCTGATCGGTACTGTCTAACAAATCTAAATAACGTGAAAGTCCGAATGCGATAGAATAGTCACCAATAGAATCCCAACCGGAATCTGGCCCCATTTTATTTAGCATCCTGGTATTGTTATTTCTCATGGCTCCTAGATGGAATTGTTGCACCCACCCCAGTTTCGAATATTCTTTTCCTAAAAATATCAGAAGTGCTGTTTGAAATTGCTCAGATTCTAACGGGCTAATATTTTCACCTGATCTTTTCGCTCTAAATATTCTGTCAATTTCTTTTTGGTCGGTCAGTTGGAAAGGAATGTATTCTAGGCCATGATCTGAAAGTCTACAGCCTTTACTGTGAAAAAAAGTAATTTGTTTTTGTAAAGCGATGCATAAATCTTCATAAGTGTCAATCGAACCATTTGAGGCTTCTTCTAATTGATCAATATAGGTGTTATACGAAGATCCATTAATGAATAAAGTTTTATCGGGTCTGAAGGCAGTATTAACTTTTGTATTAAAATCTGATTTTGCTAAAAATGTATGATGCTGTAAACTATCAATAGGATCTTCGGTTGTACAAAGCATTTCAACATTCATTTTTTCAAGCAATGATTGCGTTGAATATTCTTTTGTTTGTGTTAAGGCAGAAGTTTCTTCATAAATAGCTTCTGCATTTTTTAAAGAGAGTTGTTCCTTAATTCCAAAATATCGACTTAGTTCAAGATGTGTCCAATGATACAATGGATTTCTTAACATATAGGGCATAGCTTCAGCAAACTTGATGAATTTGTCTTTATCTGATGCATCACCGGTTATAAATCTCTCATTTATACCTAATGTCCGCATAGCTCTCCATTTATAGTGATCATCAGCAAGCCATAGCTTTGTAATATTGTTGAATAAGGTGTTGTTTGCAATGGCCTCGGGCGATAGGTGATTGTGGTAATCAATTATTGGAAGCGGAGCGGCATAATTATGATAGAGCTCCTTAGCTTCTTTGCTCTCTAGTAGAAAGTCGGAATGAATAAAATTTTTTTGAGATGAGTCCATTACAATAATTGAATTATTATTTAAATCTTTGGTTCCCAGCCCATGGCATATTCTCGTTTCCAATTTTTCATTACCATTGCATTATTCAAAACTTTTCCTGATTTTCGATCAATATGAAGTGTTTCTCCCGCATCCTGAGCCATATTGGCAAGATGACATAACATAGTTGAAATACTAGCGTCTTTTATTTCAGCATTTAAAGATTTTTCTTCTCTTATGGCATTAAAAAGATTTTCGACATGATTCACATCCAACTGACCTTGGCCTCGGGTATCCGTGGTTTGACTTACAGCATTTTCAAATACAGATTTGATTAGATTTCCTCCAAGGTCGAAAAGTTTATAAAAATTTCTATCAAGTTGAATAACTCCTTTACTACCATAAATGGTTACTCCCCTCCCTGGACGTTTTGGTTGGATTAACCCTCGACTATGTCCAGTCCACGAGATAAATTTATTTTTAGGATATTGAAAAGTAACCTGTTGATTGTCTACAAATTCCCAATCATCTTGAAAAGTGTATTTTCCACCAACTGAGGTAACGCTTTCAGGCAATTCCTCATTCAGAGCCCAGCGGCAAATGTCAATTTCGTGAGTTCCATTATTATGAACTTCTCCTGTCCCCCAATTTCTGAACCAATGCCAATTATATGGATGAATATTATCCTTGTAATTTTTTCTAGGTGCTGGACCTTGCCATAATTCCCAGTCCAAAGTTTCAGGCACAGGAATTTCTTTACCAATTCCGATAGACCCTCGATTATTTGAATAATAAGCTTCTCCTTTATAAGCTTCTCCAATGATCCCATTTCTAATATCTGAAATCGCTTGAATAGTTGTGACAGCAGAGCGTTGCTGGTTTCCCATCTGAACTTTGAGACCATATTTTTTTTGAGCAGCGACTAATAAATCATTTTCATGAGGATTATGGCTACAGGGTTTTTCTAAGTAGACGTGTTTACCTGCTTGCATCGCCATGATAGCCATAGGGGCATGCCAATGTTCTGGTGAGGCAATAAAAATAGCATCAATGTCTTTGTTTTCTACAAGTTTCCTGAAATCTTTTTCAACCTTAGGAATATAACCTAAGTTTTTTTTACTCCAGAGGTTGTGTTCTTCAATGATTTCATCATCAACATCACAACTGTAAACTATATTAGCATTTTTTTGAAGATGGATAGCGGCAGCATGAGCTTTTCCTCTACTTCTTACTCCAGCAATAGCACAATTAATTCGATCATTTGCCCCAAGGATATTTCTACCAATCATAAAGTTTGGGCTTAATGCACCCACAACTACAGAAGCTGTACCAAGGGATGTCTTCTTTATGAAATTTCTTCTTGTATTTTTCATAATTTAAAATTCTCTGATTTTAATGTTTTTAAAAGAAACTTTATCGCCGTGATCTTGGAGTAGAATTACTCCTTCAGGCCAGCGCCCAAATTGTTCCCATTTCTCATATTTACTTTTTTCTACCAAAGCTTCAAAAACTTGACTAAATCGGTCAAATTCAACAACTTTTACGTGATTCAACCAATGTTCTACATGTCCATCTTTAACCACTATTCTTGCGTTATTCCATGTGTTAATTCCTTTGAAATTTTTACCTCTACCTCCTGTCGTCCTGTTTTCAGCACGAATTAAATCATATAGTGAACCAACAGTTCGATTTCCATTTTTCCCAAGTTTTGCATCTGGATGATTTTTGTCATCTAAAATTTGAAATTCCAATCCAATAGCCGATCCCTCTCCTTGATTCAAATCCGTATTTACAAAGTATTTTATCCCACTGTTGGCTCCTTTTGTTAAGTTGAAATCAACACTTAATTCAAAGTTTGAAAATTTTTCAAGGGTAACAATATCGCCTCCATTTTCAGATTCTGATCCGTCAGCGGCTTCAACTTGCAGTGTTCCTTCTAAAATATTCCAGCCTTTTTTTGGAAACATTTTTCCTTTGGCACTTTCCCAACCAAGGGTGGTTTTTCCATTCCATAATAAACGATACCCTTTGCGAATTTCATTAGGAGTGAGTGTGTTGTCTAGGTAACTGATTTCATCAGCATAAGTTGAGATTGGATTTCTAAACTTTTCAAGAGATTGGGTTAAAATTTTAATGTTTTTCCACCGTACTTTTTTTCCATCATCTTCTTTATTACCAATGCTGTGAACTTGAAAAGCAATAAACCCATCAGGAGTCATGTTGTCTACCAAATTTGCACATTGAATTCCATTAACAAAAGTTCTTATTTGATCTCCTATCGCTTCAATGCGGTAGTGATTCCAGTCACCATTTCTGAATGCTGTTTGACCTGTTTTATTTCTTGTTAGAGGATAGAGCCATCCACGCCTGGCTTCATCATAAATACCTCCAGCCCATCGTCGATCGCTTGTTTCTATTTCACACTGATACCCATGCACTCGACCGTTTTGATATTCAGCAAAACTGTTACTTCTAAATTGGACACCAGAATTAAGTCCATTATCAATCTTTACATCAAATTCTAGTATAAAATCAGTGTATTTTTTTTTGGTTGCCAAAAAACTATTGGGTGTATTCAGTTTAGAAATCCCAACTAGTGTATTATTTTCAATTTCATAAGAGGCATCTCCATTTAATTTCTCAAATACGTCGAGGTTACTTCCATCGAAAAGTATTTCCCAAGGGGTGTTTTGGGCTTTGGGTAATAAAGGATTACACAGGACGAGTAGAAGTGTGATAATGGCCAATTTCTTTTGAGTATTTTTCATTTATACAGTTAATTTTTTCGAAGTATTGTTTTAAAGTTTATTTAAATAAACGCTTTGATTACGAATATAAACTTTTTTAAAGTTGCGAGGAATCCAATATTTCTAATACTTTTATAGTTACCAAAATATCTAAAACAAATGAAAAAAGATAGGAGAAAATTTTTGGGAACAGCTGCAACCCTATTATCTGCCTCGGTGGCTTATCCAAGCAGTAATTTTTCAATCATCAACTTTAAAAAAGTAAATACCGTTAAAATTGGGATTATTGGTACTGGAAGTAGGGGGATGGGATTAATGCGTATTCTTAACAGAATAGAAGGTTTAGAGATCATTGGTTTGTGCGATACGTTGAGTTTTCGATTGAAAGATGCTTCTAAAATTTCACCTAATGCTAAAAAGTATAAAAATCATATTGCGCTTCTTGAAAATAAAGATATTGAAGCAATAATCATCACTACTCCTTTGAATACTCATGCAAAAATAGCTTCCGATGCAGTGGATGCTAATGTGCATATTTACTGTGAAAAAACAATGGTAAAAGGGGCAAAGGAAACAAAAGACTTAGTCAATAAAGTTTTAAAAAGCCATAAAAAAATATTTCAAACGGGGCATCAATATCACAGTTCTCGATTATATACTCATGCAGTAGAGCTCATCAAAGATGGTAAAGTTGGAAAAGTTAATAGTATAAGAGCCCAATGGAATCGAAATGGAAATTGGAGACGTCCTGTTCCTGATCAAACATTAGAAAGACAAATAAACTGGAGAATGTACCGAGAATATTCCTACGGATTGCTTGCAGAATTGAGTTCTCATCAAATTGATTTTGCTAATTGGTTGTTCGATTCTCATCCAGAGAAAGTTACGGGTTTTGGTGGTATAGACTACTGGAAAGATGGCAGAGAGACCTATGATAACACTCATGTGATTTATGCATATCCAAACGGTGTAAAAGCAAGTTATACGTGTTTGACAGGAAATGCAAAGGACGATTATAAAATACATGTGATGGGGGATAAGGGCACTATGGTACTTGACTATGCGAAAGCTTGGTTTTATCCAGAGGGATCTTATACTAAAAAGTACGGTGATGTGGATGGAGTTTCTGGTGCTACAACAAATTGGGAAGCGGGGAAAGGAATACCATTAGACTTTGATCATATAGATCCTACCCAGCAAGCACTTGAGGACTTTCGGGATTCCATAGTCAAAGGGATACCTCCTTTGTCCGATGTTATTTCTGGCGCTAAGGTGTCTTATGCAATTGATATGGGAATTCGTGCTATGGATCAAAATAAAACCATTGAATGGGATCCCTCTTATAATTTTTAGAATATAAATATATGTTTTCATTACACAATAAAGTAATTGTACTCACGGGAGCTACGGGAGCATTGGGAGGAAGTTTAGTACTCAGTTTGACTGAAGCCAAAGCAAAAATTGTCATTTTAGGACGAAACCAATCTCTTTTGGATGCTCTTTTGACCAAAATTTCCCCCTCAACAGAAAGTGCAGCTTTTGTTGTAGACGTCTTGGATAAAAAATCTTTGGAAGAGGTAAAAAATCAAATTATAAAACAATTCGGTCATATTGATATATTAATCAATGCAGTAGGAGGTAATCTTCCTGGTGCTGTAATTGCCTATGATCAATCCATTTTTGATCTGTCTGTGCCAGACTTTGATGAAGTCATGGATCTAAACCTTAAAGGTACTGTTTTGCCTTCTTTAGTTTTTGGTAAATCTATGAGTGAAAAGGGGAAGGGTGCCATTGTTAATTATTCTTCAATGACAGTTGATCAGGCACTCACCAGAGTTGTAGGCTATTCAGCAGCTAAAGCAGCAATGGAGAATTTCACTCGATGGATGGCAGTTGAGATGGCACTAAAATTTGGAGATGGGATCCGTGTTAATGCCATTGCCCCTGGTTTTTTTATTGGTAAGCAAAATCAAAAATTGCTTTTAAATGAAGATGGAGGCTTGACAGAACGAGGCGAAAAAATTATTAGAAAGACGCCTATGAAACGGTTTGGAAAAGCGGAAGAACTTAACGGAGCGATTCACTTTTTATGTAGTGATAGCGCAAGTTTTGTAACTGGAATAGTGCTCCCAATTGATGGTGGATTTAGTGCTTTTTCAGGGGTTTAAAACAGAGATATGAAAGAATCGTTTAGATGGTATGGTCCAAAAGATCCAGTGCCTTTATCTGCAATAAGACAGGCTGGAGCAATCACTATTGTTTCTGCACTTCATGAGATTCCCAACGGAGAAGTATGGAGTATTGATGCAATTAAATCACATCAAAAACTTATTGCAAATGCAGGATTAAAATGGGGAGTAGTTGAGTCAGTTCCGATTCATGAAGAGATCAAACAACGTACTGGAAATTTTAAAGTTTATATTGAAAATTACAAAGCAACTTTAGAGAATTTAGCACATTGTGAAATTCTGACTGTCTGTTATAATTTTATGCCGGTTTTAGACTGGACAAGAACCCACTTATATAAACCGTTGGAGGATGGATCTACAGCATTGTCATATGAAATTGATGCGTTACGTGCGTTTGATCTTTTCTTTGCAAAAAGAGCCAAAGCAGCACAGGATTATACCGAACACGAAATTCATGATGCTAAGGCTTACTTTGAAGGACTCAACCCTCTTGAGATAGAGTCTTTAACCAAAAGTATAATTGCTGGTTTACCGGGAGCCGAAGAAGGCTATACTGTGCGGCAATTCAATGAACAAATTGAAGCTTATGCTAATCTGAATGAGGAATCACTGCGTAGTAACCTGATTCAGTTTTTAACCGCCTTAATGCCGACGGCTGAAGCTGTTGGTGTGAATATGTGCATTCATCCAGACGATCCCCCTCACTCCCTTTTTGGAATTCCCAGAGTTGTGAGTACTGCCTCAGATATTGAAGCACTTTTCAGTGCTGTTCCCTCATTAAATAATGGCCTAACATTTTGTACGGGTTCATTTGGCGTAAGGCCCGACAATGATCTTTTGGAAATGTTTACTCAACATGCAGAAAGAATACACTTTCTTCATTTTAGAAGTACTAAGAGAGATGACAAAGGCAATTTTTATGAGGCCAATCATCTTGAAGGAGATGTAGATATGTTTGCAATGGTCAAGGCTGCTCTTTCGGAAGAAAGAAGAAGAAAAGAGGCTGGAAGAAGTGACTGGGAAATTCCAATGCGACCTGATCATGGACATCAAATGTTAGATGATTTAGAAAAGCTTACCAATCCGGGATATTCAGCCATAGGAAGGTTGAAAGGTTTGGCAGAACTACGGGGGTTAGCAATGGGAATTATAAGAAGTGGCTTTTAGTTTGCCTCATTTATTTCGATCCAATGGCCTTCAGGATCTTGTATTTTAACTTGACGAACACCATCTTTTCTGATTCTTATGACATTTTTTTGTCCTTCATCTGTCCAGTAATCTATTTTATTATTTCTTAAATGAGCAATTACAGCCTCAAGATTATGTGTTGAAAATGCAATATGATTAACAATTGTATTTGGAGTGCCGTCCTCACTTGAAATTAGGTGTAATTGTTTTCCTTCATGATTACGTATCCATCTTTTTGGATTGGCTTGACTGGCAGTAACTTCCATTTCCTCGAATCCTAAAATATGAATATAAAAATCTCCTGTTTCTTGAAGTTTTTTTACGGGTAAAGCTTGATGATTAAAAGTGAGTTTAAACTCTTCTTGTTGTGCAAACAACATAAAGGGCAAAAGTATTAGGATTAATAGTACTCTCATTGGACTAAATTTTTATCTTTAAATTTACTTTAATTAATAATAATCAGCATGTTTAAAAAATATTTTCTTCCGTTGTTTCTTGTAATTTCAACTTTTGTCTTAGCACAAAAAGAATATTATGAATTAAGAACGTACACCCTTCCTTTTAATGGATCTGAAACCGTGTTACATGAGTATTTGTCAGATGCTCTTTTACCTGCATTAAATCGAAATGAGGTTGAAAATATTGGTGTTTTTGAGACTCTTGGAGATCCCACACCAAAAAAGATAATGCTTTTGATCCCTTATAAAGGAGTTGCTCACTTCGAAAAAGTCTTGAATGCATTAGAAAAGGATACAAACTATCAAAAGAATAAAAAAGCATATGATGAGCTCCCATTGTCCAAGAAAGTCTACACGCGCTTTAGTAGCTCGTTCTACTTTGCCTTTGAAGGAATACCGCAACTTGTAAAACCAGCAAAGGGCTCAATGTTATTTGAATTGAGAACTTATGAAGGATATAGTGAAAATGCTGTAGATCGAAAAACAGCCATGTTTAATGATGGAGAGCTTTCCATTTTTGAGGAAACAGGATTGCATTCTGTCTTTTTTGGAAGTCAAGTATCTGGACCCTTAATGCCGGCATTAACTTATATGCTTGCTTTTAAAGATATGGAAGAGCGCGATACAAATTGGTCAGCATTTATTAATCATCCCGAATGGAAACGTATTTCTGTGCTCCCAGAATATGCAAATACAGTATCTGACATTAAACGTACCTTCCTAAAACCGTTAGCTTATTCTCAGTTATAAAATAAAAATTAAAAACGGAGTGTTTTAGGTAAATATTTAGCGACTAATTCTTCATAATAGGGCCGTAATGCTTTGACATCTGGTGGAGTAGGCGCTTTAGAATACAAATCATAAGGATTAAATTTCCGTACCCAGTCAAAGTGATCATGATCTTCTTGATTCATCAGGTGATTGTAAGCCTCTTCCCTGTGTTGAGCATAAAATGAATGATAGCGGATCATATACAAGGCAGGTTTTGGGAGGTAGTCTTTTAAGATTTGATATAGATATTCATCATGTCCCCAACTCATTTTTACCTTATCCAGCCCACAGTTTTTAGTGTATATCCCTAAGGGGGTGTTGTATTTTGGGTTTTTGGAATCTTGATTTAGCTCAAAAAATTCAGGATGAACAATTTTATCCGAAAATTTGCATCCTACAGGAAAAGTGTCACCAACTACAGCCCACTGAGGTTCTCCAAAGAGACAAAGTACTTTTCCTAAATCATGAAGAAATCCAGTCAATACAAACCAATCTTCATGCCCATCTGCACGAATAGCCTCGGAAGTTTGAAGTAGATGCTGAAACTGATCCAAATCGATATCGGGATCACTGTCATCAACTAAGGTGTTGAGAAAATCTACGGCATCCCATAAAGACATTTCTCTTTTATTGAAGGCTAAAAACTCTTTTTCCTTTTGACATACAAAATCATAAGTTTGATATTCATGATTCAACATATAAAAAGCTCTTACACCCTCAGCGCGATCAGAGGTGTCATAATCACGATATTCTTCCTTTGACTTACTGTTAGCTTCAGGATAACGTTCTAAAAGATCGTCTTCCCAATGATCTAATGATTGTAGCGGGTTTGTGTTTTTATTCTCCATTATACGGTGAAGTTGATTTAATCAAAGATATAAAAACTTCTAATTGTCAATTTTAAATGCGGTGTATTTCACCTTCTTTTTTGCATAATTGTTAGTGGCTAAATAGAGTTTTTACCCATTTCATTTATACTAAGCTATTATTTCATGCCTTTAAATAAAGAATAATCTAAACGTTAATTTAGATTAATTGACTTCAAAAACCTTAAGCTTTTAGGTACTTGGTTTAGTACTTTTGAGGATTCATCTTCAATAAACATATATTGAACCCCCAAGTCACTTGCTTTCTTAACAATTCCTTCAATATCTATTTGACCATTGCCTAGCGCAACATTTGTTTCAACATCCTCTCCACCACTAAAATTTCCAACTACTCCTTTTTGCATGTCTTTTAGATGTAACATTACTACAAAATCTGGATATTTTTCGAGTAGTTTTAGTGGGTCTTGACCCCCATGTTGAACCCAGAAAACATCCATTTCAAAAGAAAAGTGTTTTGCATTTTGAGCCATATAATCAAATAAGGTTCCATATTCATATGGCTTGAATTCATATCCATGTGCATGATAGGCCAGAGTGATCCCTTTCTTTTTTAAAAGTGACCCAGCTCGATTAAACACATCAACACTTGATTTAGTGTTTTTTATTGAAAATTTATCTTTTTGGTGAGGTATCCATGAACACATCACAAAGCTAGCTCCATATCGTTTCGCTTTTTCTGCTACTGCGGCTGGATTGTCTCTAAGGTCCTCATAGCTAGCTCCTATGCTGACAGGATTTAGATTGTGTTTTTTCAATAAGCCTCTAAATTTTTCTTCCTCCATTCCATAAGTGTCTCCCGCTTCAATTGTGGTGATTCCCCAATCTGAAATTTTTTTTAGAGATTGTTCAACATTTGTTTTAAATTGGTTTCTAAGGCTGTATAGTTGAATGCCAAATTCTTGAGCTTGAATTGGAATGCTTGCAAAAACGAATAAAACAAGTAAGATTTTGTGGATGGGAAAATTGATCATAAAAATTGATTTTATATTGAAATTAATGAAGATAAGGCAATGCTCTGTTTTATTTAAATAAAATCCTGGTTTGTTGTAAAAAATTGACGTTCTTTAAAGACAGCTTAATAAATTTATTTGCTACGTCAAAAAGAAATTTAATTGAAAATATTTTTTAAAACAACTCAATTAGCCTCAATTAATAAGTTCTATATAACTAGTTTGTTTATATTATTAATTTTCTTCAATTCTTGTATTGACCCTGTAGTTCCTCAATTTGATTTTATAGAAGATTTGGTTATAGTAGATGCAATCGCGTCTTCTGTTCCTGGTACAACTTTCGTTAGTGTAAAAAAAACTTTCTTAGAGTTCGGTATGTACAAAGCTGTTTTCGTTACAGGCTGTAAAGTAAAACTGATCAATAGTGTTACTAAGGAGGAAGTCCCATTGTACGAAGAGAGCGAGAATTATTTAGTTTCTGCCGATTTTAGTGTCCAAGAAGGTTCGCAGTGGGAGCTAGAGGTGCTTACTCCCTCTGGAAAAACCTACAAATCGCTTTCTGAAAAAGTTCCAGCAGCAGTTTCAATAGAAACTATTTCAGATACATACAATAAAGAAATGGCTTTTGACGAGGCGTCAGGAAAATTCATTCCAGGACACGAGATTAAAATCGATTTTCAAGAACCATCAGAGGAGGATAATTTTTATTACTTTCAATACAGAGCCTACGAAAAAGAACTTTATTGTGCGCTATGTAATAATGGTGTTCTACGATTTGGAGAATGTGTTTCTCAAATTGATAATCCCTTAGCAAAAGAGTATTACACTTATTTGTGTGACCAAACATGCTGGAAAATCACATATAATCAAGAGATTTCTCTTTTTGATGATGCTTTTACAAATGGAAAATCGATTTCAAATTTATTAGTAGGGAGGTTACCTCTTAACACTAGGCAAGATGTATTGGTTGAGGTTCTTCAATTGAACATTACTGAAGAGGCCCATAAATATTATAAAACATTAAAGGACATTGTCGATAACAACAGTGGATTCAATGCGCCACTTCCCTCTGCATTGATAGGGAATTTTTATAACCCTAATGATACGGAAGACCCTGTGTTGGGTCGTTTTACTGCAGCAGCAGCAACAACTAAGTCTGTTTTTATAAAGCGAGGCACTATTTCTCAAGCACCAGTAAGTTCTTTTAGAGTCCCTCAACCAGAACTTTTAGGAGATCCTCTTCCAAATCCTATAACCTATGAATCTCCTTGCGTTGAGAAACGAAATCAAACTAAAGTAAAACCACTTTTATGGGAGGAGTAATAATTACTGCAAATAGGCTAGTTGGAAATGCTTTGTTATTGATATTCATCTCTATGAGTGCATATGGTCAAGAGTATTCACTGACGCTTAATGTTTCCGATAAAGAAACAAAAGATCCCTTAGGGAGCGTTACTGTGATAATAGACCCTTGTAATTGCGGAGGGATATCAAATCCAAGTGGTATATTTTCTAAACGTTTAAAGGCTTATACCTACACCTTAAGTATAGATTATTTAGGCTATAAAAAAGAGGACGTTACTGTTGTTTTAGATAAAAATATTACTCTTGATGTTGCAATGGAGACCGAAGAAGAACAGCTCTCAGAGATTATAGTACTCGCTCAAAAAAGAAATCAAAATGTTGAAAGTACTCAAATGGGTGTTTTTGAATTGAATGCCAGAGACTTGATCAAGATCCCAACAGCTTTGGGCGAGTTTGATGTATTAAGAAGCATTACACTTATGGCTGGAGTTAATAATTCTGGAGATATAAGCAATGGGGTTTCCATCCGTGGAGGTTCTTTAGATCAAAATTTAATGCTTTTTGAATCTGCTCCAGTCTTTAATCCTACCCATCTTTTTGGTTTATTTTCTGTATTCACACCCGATGTGATTTATGGAGTTAACATTTATCAAGCAAATATTCCAGCAAAATATGGAGGACGGATTGCCTCGGTTGTAGATATTAAAGTAAAGAGTCCCTATACCGATAAATTCAGACTTGAAGGAGGAGTAGGTGTAATTTCAAGTCGACTGTCATTATCAACTCCTATTATAAAAGATAAGTTGATGCTTCTTGCTGGAGGACGAATTGGATTTACAGACTTTTTGTTTCCCTTATTGATACCAAGATTAAAAAACACTAAAGCTAATTTTAAAGACAGTACTGTAAAACTACTGTATCTCCCGAATGAGAACAATCAATTGACCTATACTCATTTTTATTCGCAAGATTTTTATCAATTGGATCTTATTTCATCTATAGAAAATATTGTATCATCTTCAAATCAGTATGACTTTGGGACCTCAAACCACACATTAAAATGGTTGTATAGTTTTGATAACACTACAAATCTTATTGGAACTTTTGTTCATAGTAATTATTTACCTAAAAATTTATTTCCTGAGATTGAATCTACCAATGTGATCAAATACGAATCACAGATACAGTATACCAATGCTAAATTTGAATATAAAGATAATCGAAATGAAAAGTTGAATTATTATGCAGGGCTTCAGTTAAATCAATATAATATTAATCCGGGAAGTTTGAATCCAGGTTCAGGAAATTCAATTTTGGCTGTCAATCTTAAAGATGAGAAGAGTAGGGAACTCTCTCTTTATGCAAATTTGAATTGGAACCCAACGGAACGATTTTCTGTTTCATCTGGTCTTCGATATACCCATTTTGCATTGCTTGGCCCTTTCAAACAGGGACAATATGACGATAGTGGCTCTTTTTTGGGTGATAGAGATTTTTCTAGTTCAGAAACAGTAGTCAATTATTCCAAACCAGAACCTCGCTTAGGAATTAACTATAGGGTAGGGGAGAATAGTGCGATAAAAGCAAGCTATGCTAGAATCTATCAATATATACAGAACATTTATAATACATCCACACCTTTACCCACTTCTCGCTGGAAAATATCTGATACGTTTATTCGTCCTCAGAAAAATGATACCTACGGATTGGGTTGGTACCAAAATCTTACTGATCTCGGTTTGGAGATTTCCTCTGAAGGATATTACAGAAAAACAGAAAATAATTTGACCTACAAACCTGGGGCTAATTTTTTTCTTTCTGAGTTTTTGGAACAAGAAGTTACACAGGCCCAAGGTAGAACTTATGGGGTAGAAATGAGTATACGTAAGAATAAAGGAAAAGTAAATGGATTTGTAAATTACACTTGGTCTCGAAGCTTATTGAAAACAAATGAGCTGGCATTACAAAACAGAATCAATAATAACAATTGGTTTGCCTCAGATTTTGATCGACCTCATACCGTCAATGCTACAATAAATTTTGAGGGTGATGCTTATAATGCTTTTAGTTTCAACTTTACTGGACAAACGGGTAGGCCGTATACAGTGTCAAATGGGGTTTATAATCAAGAAAATGTAACCATTCCAATTTATTTATCAAGAAACAATGGGCGCCTTCCCGTTTATCATCGTTTGGATTTTTCATGGAAAATAGCTTATCGAAAAGATCCAAATAAACGTTTTAAGGGAGACTGGACATTTACGGTATATAATTTATATGGAAGAAGAAATCCCTTTAATGTGTATTATACCCAGCGAAACGGTGTTCAAGATGGTGATGTGTTTGGAGGTAGCCCTTTGGGATCCTATGAGCTTTCTGTTTTAAGAGGTTCTTTAGTTTCAATTGCGTATAACTTTAAATTTCTTTAAGTTTAAATCTTATAAATAGGTTAGATAAAATAGTAATGAATTCAACAACAATAATTTGCTTTGGAGAAATCCTATGGGATTTATTTCCAAGTGGTAAAATGTTGGGTGGCGCTCCTTTCAATGTTGCTAGTTCTATAAAAGGATTAGGAGGGGATGTGGAATTCATAAGTCGTGTAGGTGATGATGAATTGGGAAAAAACATTCGGTCAGAAGTACTTCGACAAGGGATTTCTACTGAACTTTTGCAGTCTGATCCTTTACATGAAACAGGAAAAGTGATTGTAACTTTAGATGATAATGGCTCAGCTCAGTACGAAATTGCAGAAGACGCTGCATGGGATTTTATTGAAGCAACAGCACGTACCATAGAAAAAGTTAAACAGGCAAAAGCGTTTGTTTTCGGGAGTTTAGTCGCAAGAGCAAGTTCAAAAGCGTCATTACAATCTTTATTAAAAGCTTCAACATTTAGCGTTTTTGATTTAAATCTCCGTCCTCCCTTTTATGATCTTAACACACTAAAGGTATTAATGCAGGCATCTCAAATGTTGAAATTTAATGACGATGAGATTTATGAGATTGCAACGCAAATGGGCTCCCCTTTTCATTCTTTAGATCAACATATTACATATATTTCTCAAGAAACGAATACAGACATTATATGCGTAACCAAAGGGTCACATGGTGCCGTCTTGCTCCACAATAAATCTTGGTATTACAATAGTGGATATAAAATTAAAGTGGTCGATACCGTGGGTGCAGGCGATTCTTTTTTAGCCACTCTGGTTTTAGGTTTGGTCAAGGGTGAGGATATTCAAACCACTTTAGATTTAGCATGTGGTATGGGTACTCTTGTTGCTGGAAATACAGGAGCAAATCCATTGATTTCTAAATCCGATTTGGAAACTTTTGTACGACCTAAATAATTTTTTTAGTTTTCCTAAAAATATAATATGAAAAAAGACATCTATTCAGTAATTATCTTTTGTATTTGTGTTTCAATACAGGCACAAAAATTCACAGCAACCGAGTTGTTAAATAAGTCTATAGCTTATCATGATCCCGAAGGAGTTTGGGAGCAATTTGAAGGGAGTTTTTTTGTTACTATGGAAAGCCCTAATCGTCCAATTCGTAAAAGTAAAATCGAATTAGATTTCATGAAGTCATTTTTTCGCTTAACTGTAGAATCAGGAGGAAATGAATTGGTATCAGTACTTAAAGATGAAGAATGTGATTTGTTATATAATGGTTCAAGCGATTTTTCTGAAGAAGTTGCCAAAAAAAATAGATTGACCTGTGAGCGCGCTATGATGTATAAGGATTATTACACCTATTTGTATGGTCTTCCTATGAAACTCAAAAATCCAGGTACAATACTAAATCCTGTGGTTACAGAAAAAGAAGTGGCAGGTGTTTCATGTTGGGTTCTAAAAGTAACCTATGATCCAGATACTGGAGGAGACACTTGGTATTTTTACTTTGATAAAAACACCTATAAACTTCGACAATATCAATTTTTCCATGATGAAACAAAAAACGATGGAGAGTACATAGTGTTAGAAAATGAAATAGAAGTATATGGAATAAAAATGCCGAAGGATAGAGCCTGGTATTATAATCAGCAGGATAAATACCTGGGAACGGATTACCTTAGCTTGTAGCACAATAAAGAATAAATTTTTAATAAAAAAGAATGAAAAACAAAATAACAAAATGTATTGGTTTTATTGGAGCTTTTTTTCTTTTGTTGAGCAACTCAATTGGTGCTCAGGAAATGGAGTCAATTATTGGAAAATGGGATTTAAATGTTCAGATGGAAGACAAAATTGCCCCTTCATGGCTTGAAGTTAAATTATCAGGAAGAACTACTTTAGTTGGTTATTTTGTAGAGTATAATGGTAGTGCTCGTCCAATTTCAGAAGTGCACTTTCATGATGGGATAGTTGATTTTACGATTCCACCTCAATGGAATGGAAATACTGACCTTCACTTTTCTGGAACATTACAAAATGGAAAATTGAAAGGAACAATCTTAGGAAGTAATTCTATTGCTTATTCTTTTGAAGGCGAAAGAGCCCCTAAGTTAAAAAGAACAGAAGTTGTAAATTTTGGCAAAGCGAAACCTCTTTTCAACGGTAAGAATCTTGAGGGTTGGCGCTCTGAATCTGATGATCAAAAAACTCAGTGGATTGCAGAAGAAGGCATTTTAAAAAATCCATATTCAGGTAAAAATTTATGCAGCACTGAGGTTTTTGAAGATTTTAAATTGCAATTGGAAGTTCGTTATCCCAAAGGAAGTAATTCAGGAATTTATCTTAGGGGGCGATATGAGGTTCAAGTAGAAGATAGTTATGGAAAAGATCCAAGTTCTATTCTTTTTGGCGCAGTTTATGGGTTTTTAACTCCAAATCAAATGGCTGCAAAACCTGCTGGAGAGTGGCAGAAGTTTGATATTACACTAATCGGTAGGAGGGTCACTGTGAGTATTAATGGAAAAACCATCATTCATGACCAAATTATTCCAGGCATCACAGGTGGGGCAATAGATAGTCATGAAGGACTTCCTGGACCAATAATGCTTCAAGGGGACCATGGGAAGGTTGAGTATAGAAATATTTCTATACGTTTGCCTGAGTAGTTTTTTTCGATGAAGCCAATAGTCTTAAAATTATTTGAATAACTTATTTTGAGATTCATAAATATGTTCTGAAGTACGTGCTTATAGCGTTTTGTAATCTCGAAGTTAGATTTTCTTTTTTTAGAAATCTTATTTACAGCGATGGGCTTTAATTCTTCAAATAAAATTTTCCCCATGTTTTCGGTACATTCGTCATGACTCTCATAAAGAATTTTTGTAGATAAAGGTTCTTTAATCTTTTCTGAAATGTTTACTGATAAATCGATGAATCGTATAGGTGGTGTGTTTTAAACAAAATTATTCTTAAATTTTCATTTCCGGAATCTCTCCCGTAATAATAAGGTTCCCTTCAGTTGCTTTTCTGATAGATTCAACGCTAACGCCTGGTGCTCTTTCAAGCAGCTTAAACCCTTTCTCAACAATTTCCAAAAAGGCCAGGTTGGTAACGATTTTCTTTACACATCCAACACCTGTAAGGGGTAATGAGCATTTTTTCAAAAGCTTTGATTCCCCTGCTTTATTGGTGTGCATCATTGCCACAATAATATTTTCTGCACTCGCGACTAAATCCATTGCACCGCCCATACCTTTTACCATTTTACCAGGTATTTTCCAGTTAGCAATATCTCCATTTTCAGCAACTTCCATCGCTCCAAGAATGGTTAAGTCTACATGTTTTCCTCGTATCATTGAAAAGCTTAATGCAGAATCAAAAAAACTGGCTCCAGGCAATGCAGTAATCGTCTGTTTTCCTGCATTAATGATATCTGCATCTTCTTCTCCTTCAAAAGGGAAAGGACCCATACCTAACACCCCATTTTCACTCTGAAATTCTACTTCGATATCTTTCCTGACATAATTAGCTACTAAAGTTGGAATCCCTATGCCTAAATTGACATAAAAACCGTTTTTTATTTCCTGGGCAATCCGCTTTGCAATACTTGTTTTATCTAACATTGCTATTCTTTTTTCTTGTCTTGCGATGTTCAATTCTTTTTTCATAATTGTTCCCCTGAAAAATACGTTGGACAAAAATTCCAGGAACATGTATTTCATTTGGATGTAATTCTCCCAGCGGGACTAATTCTTCTACTTCTGCAACAGTAATCTTGGCTGCACCGCACATATTAAAATTGAAATTCTTCGCAGTTCCCTTGAAAATCAAATTGCCTGCACTGTCACCTTTCCATGCCTTGACAAAGGCAAAGTCTGCTTTAAAGGCATGCTCTAGAACATACATTTTCTCATCAAACTCTCTGACTTCTTTTCCTTTAGCAATCTCTGTTCCGTATCCAGCCGGGGTAAAAATTGCTGGAAACCCTGATTGTGCTGCCCTGCATAGTTCAGCCAATGTCCCTTGAGGAATTAAATCTACTTCTAATTCACCCGAAAGCATTTGCCTTTCAAATTCATTGTTTTCCCCCACATAGGAAGCAATCATTTTTTTTATTTGGCGTTTTTTTAAAAGCAAACCCAGCCCAAAATCGTCAACTCCAGCATTATTTGATATACAAGTAAGCCCTCCAATTTCTTTGTTTACTAATTCTGAAATGGCATTTTCAGGTATTCCACACAACCCAAAACCACCAAGCATGAGTGTCATCTTATGGTTCACTCCCTCTAGGGCTATAGCTGCATTTTTTACTTTTTTATTCATGACTTAAATTTACGATTATCCATAGTTTAGTTGTAAACGGGCGGTAAACAGCGTTTTTATATTTTTTTGTTTTAATACAATTATTAATAACTATTGCATATTTCCTTTTTTTGAATACTCTTACAACAAAAGTGATAAATAGTTGCTAAAATCTTCATTCACAAAACTTTTAAAAATTTACTTTGGAATTCTGGAATTCATTATACGAAACCAAAGCCAAGGGACTAAGGATAATAGGATAGAGGTAGGATAGCCATAAGGAAGTTGAGGGCTTTCCTTTTTGTTTTCCAAAATTTGATATTTTTTTGATGCTTTAAAATGATGATCGCTGTGACGGGTTAATTCATATAAAACAATGCGTCCAATGATGTGATTAGAATTCCATGAATGATGTGTTTGTACACGCTCATATCGCCCAGAAGCGAGTTTCTTTCTAACCAATCCATAGTGTTCTACATAATTGATTGTTTCTAAAAAAATAAATGATAAAATCCCTGTAGCCAATGCAAAAAGCAGTCCAGAGATTCCGAAAAAGAGAAAGCAGATAGCCAAATAACACGCTTGAATGATGGAATACCACATCATGTCGTTTTTAATAGAAAAATAAGTATAATTTCCTTTTTTAAGAATCGAAATTTGAATTTGCCAAGCATTCTTATATTGCTTTAAAACAGAACTAATCCAAAAATGATACACACTTTGGTTTTTCTTTGAAGTAGCAGGATCCTCTGGGGTTGCTACATTTTTGTGATGTCCAAAATTATGCTCTAAATAAAAATGCATGTAAAGGCAAGGTAGCAGTAATAATTTTGAAAGTGTCCGTTCTACTAAAGTCTTTCTATGGCCTAATTCATGAGCTACATTAATCGCATTGGTTGCAAATAAAATACCAAGGGATAAAACAATCCCAACCATTTCAACGGGCATTAAAGATTTTGTTTCTAATACCCAAAACCCATAGACTAAAAGACCAAATACAAAGGGAATATTCAGATAAAGTAAAATGTCAAATATAATATTGTTGAGCCTTTTTTCTTTCTGAGCTTCTGAATACTCTTTGTCATAATCTTTTAAAATCACCTCTAATATTGGTATAAAAACAAAAGCATAAAGAGGTGTTGCAAAAGTCAAAATGCCATCATAAGAAATGGAAACTAATGTCATTAGTGGAATAGAATAGGCAAACAAGTATTTAAAATCACTCATATTATATTAAATATAACCAAACTAAAAAATTATCTAAAACAACTTACATTTTAAATTACCTATTAAAATACGGATAGTTATTATAAATTTTCATATGCTAAATGTACAGGAATTAATTACATTATAAACACACTACAAACTTCCCCCAAACAAACATCCTCTAAAACCACTACACAGGAATCTTATGTTAAGGCAATGATATCAATGCATTAGAAGGGCATTTGGATAGTATCCATTGGTGTAAAATTTTAAGGACTTACTTTATATACTTTGACCCATTCCATTCCCATCCAATAAACTTATATCCTTCATCTGGAGTAGCAGTTATTGTAATGTCTGTCCCTTCATCATAAGTTCCTCCCTCTGAAGACACACTTCATCCTTCTTCTGCTGTAACTGTTAAGATGTATTGAGTTGGAGCTTGTGGTTCAGGCTTAGGAGTAGGCTATTGAGCTGTTGGAGGAGGCGTATTGTCCTCTTCTTCTGCAGAGAAGCTATATAGGATAAGGAGTGCTGTTAGAAGTATTGCAAATAGTGAGAATAGTTTTTTCATGTTAATAAGATATAGAGAATGGATAACATATCAAATCTCATCACCCTGTTCCAATAGAAAAACCTCATACTAAAACCCATGCCCCTGTGTTTGGGATAATGCTGGATAGAAACTTTTAGCTTTTAAAATAGAGTAGAAGTACAAATACCGTACAATAATAAAATAAAAAATCCCTAAAACATTGATTTCAAATATGATAGGGATTTATATTGTGGAGTCGGCGGGAGTCGAACCCGCGTCCAAACAAGCGATCAAAAAGCGTTCTACAAGTTTAGATTTCGATTAATTTTCGAATTAGTCCTGACCGAAATCTGCCCAAACCAACCTTATCATCTTTATTGAAAAACACAACCGATGCTTTTGTGTTTCGATGTTGACTTTTATGGTGCCTCAATATAAATCGCCGTCAACAAGGGCTATTCAGAGACATCCAGCTTTCCGACCTAGTCAGAACTTGGCATTAACGTACTATAATTCTGTTAATTATGCAGCTAGAGCGTAGTTATTCTCGCCATTTAAAAGTGTGAACAATGAGATTTACGAGCTTTAATTCAGCGCTCGACTTGCTTACCTTTTCATGCGTCCTGCTGTCAAAACCAGACGACCCCATGAATTTTCAATGAACTAATTAGGTTGCGAATTTACAAAGATTGAGCCAAATCATATGCGATTATAATTTTATTAATCAATTCTCTTATAAACTTGATTAATAATCGGTTAGTTTTCTCGCTCTACTGAGAATTAATAATATATTTGCACACTCTTAAAAAATGCTATGACAGCTATCAAAAATATCGCGATAATCGCGCATGTTGACCACGGAAAAACAACTCTAGTAGATAAAATTCTTCACCATTGTAATCTCTTTCGAACTAATGAAGCAACGGGAGACCTTATCTTGGATAATAATGATTTAGAACGTGAAAGAGGAATCACCATACTTTCTAAAAACGTTTCTGTTGTTTATAAGGATGTAAAAATTAATATCATTGACACCCCTGGTCACGCTGATTTTGGAGGTGAGGTTGAACGTGTTTTAAATATGGCTGATGGAGTTTTGCTTTTAGTGGATGCCTTTGAAGGACCAATGCCTCAAACACGCTTTGTTTTAAAGAAAGCTATTGACCTAAAATTGAAACCCATTGTAGTTATCAATAAGGTTGATAAAGAAAATTGTACACCAGAATTAGTACATGAGTCTGTTTTTGACCTAATGTTTGAACTTGGAGCAGAGGAGTGGCAACTTGATTTTCCAACAGTGTATGGTTCTGCAAAGAATAATTGGATGGGAACGGATTGGAAAACACAAACCGATTCGGTTGAACCCCTTTTGGATATGGTTTTGGAACATGTACCTAGTCCAGAAATTAAAGAAGGAAATACTCAAATGTTAATCACCTCTTTAGATTTTTCCTCATTTACAGGAAGAATAGCTATTGGACGATTACAACGTGGTTTATTAGAAAGTGGAATGCGAGTAAATTTAATGAAACGAGATGGTCAACAGATCGCTTCAAAGATAAAAGAATTGCATTTGTTTGATGGATTGGGACGTAAAAAAGTAGATCAAGTTGAAGCAGGAGATTTATGTGCTGTAATTGGACTTGAAGGTTTTGATATTGGTGATACTATTGCTGATATTGAAGCTCCAGAAGCATTGCCAACTATTGCGATCGATGAGCCCACTATGAGTATGCTCTTTACGATTAATGATTCACCATTTTTTGGACAAGAAGGAAAATTTGTTACGTCTAGACACATTCGTGATCGCCTAGAAAAAGAGTTGGAAAAGAACTTGGCAATGAGATTAGAAACTACGGATAGCTCAGATAAATTCATTGTCTTTGGACGTGGAGTTTTACACCTGTCAGTACTAATCGAAACAATGCGTCGTGAGGGTTATGAATTACAAATAGGTCAACCTCAAGTAATCATCAAAGAAGTTGATGGACAAAAAATGGAACCTATGGAAGAGCTAACAATAGACTTACCCGAAGATGTTTCAGGGAAAGCTATTGAAATGGTTACCCTAAGAAAAGGGGAGATGTTAAGCATGAATCCTAAAGGTTCAAGAATGATTTGTGAGTTTAAGATTCCTTCAAGGGGGATTATTGGATTACGAAATCAGTTGCTTACGGCTACTGCTGGAGAAGCCATTATGAACCACCGTTTTATAGAGTTCAGTCCTTACAGAGGGGAAATACCTGGACGAATTAATGGTTCTTTAATATCTATGGAAAAAGGATCTGCTATTCCTTATTCTTTAGATAAACTTCAAGATAGAGGAAAGTTTTTTGTGCCTGCTAATGAAGCTATTTATGCAGGGCAAGTAATAGGTGAAAATAGTCGTCAAGATGATTTAGTGGTAAATGTTACTAAGACCAAAAAGCTTTCAAATGTAAGAGCTTCTGGTTCTGATGAAAAAGTGAAATTGGCACCACCCATTAAGTTTTCTCTAGAAGAGGCTTTGGAGTATATACAAAAAGATGAGTACGTGGAAGTTACTCCAGATTCAATTCGATTACGTAAAGTATTCTTGGATGAAAATGAGCGAAAACGTCAAAAGGCTTAAGTTTATTTTTTAGCGACAACTTCGTTGAGCTTCCCGTTATCACATTGAAATATCTTTCCTGGAAATTTCATGATCATGTTGTAATCATGTGTTGCCATGATTACACTAATGCCTTCTGTATGAAGTTTTCTAAACAACTGCATTATTTCCTGGCTTGTTTCAGGATCAAGATTTCCCGTGGGTTCGTCAGCTATAATAAGTTCTGGATGATTGAGTAATGCTCTTGCAATTGCAACGCGTTGCTGTTCACCTCCAGAAAGCTCAAACGGAAACTTGTTTGTGTCCGCGGGGACGTTTACAAGTTTTAAAACTTCATTGACTCGATCTTTAATTTTAGATTTTTCTTTCCATCCAGTTGCTTTTAACACAAATTCTAAATTGTCAAAAATAGTTCGGTCCGGAAGTAATTTAAAATCTTGGAATACCACACCTAGTTTTCTTCTCAAGAGAGGAATGTTCCTGTCTTTTAGTTGTTTCAAATCATGCCCAACTATAGCACCATGACCATTGGAAAGGGGTAGGTCACCATAAAGTACTTTTAAGAGACTACTTTTTCCGCTTCCAGTTTTACCTATTAAAAAGACAAACTCACCAATTTCAACATTGAAATTGATTTCTGAAAAAATGACATTTTTTTCATTGATGATGGTTGCTTTGTCTAGAGTGACAATGGCATTTTGCATAGTAGAAGTTCTTTTCGATAAAGGTATGTTATTTGATTAATTCTTGAATATTTTGTTGATAAAATATACGTTTTCAATTGTCTTTTGCGTTAATAAGGTGTCATGAATCCTCTACCTTTGCTATGATGCTCAATATGTTGAAAATCTTTCGTATTCAATGGATCTTTGTGTATATGATTCCCTCCCTATTGCTTGGACAGTTGTATGATTCACAAACGATCCCTGAAAATGCCACTCATTTTTTTGGGATGGGATATTTTCCCACCTCTTGGCAGACCAATCTTTTTCTGCAAGATGCTTACGCTTCCTCTGAGTTAAAACAAAATATTGAGTTTGGTGTACTTTCCAATGCGCTTCGATTGAACTATGTGGGTACTGAAAAGATGTTGAGTCAATATAAAACGGACTATCCCAATGCTCAAGAATCTTCTAGTATAGATTTTGATGTGGCCAACTATTATTTTAATAACGAAAAGTACCGTTATGCCTTAAAGTGGTTTCTTCGGGTTTCAGAAAATGAAGTACCTAAAGTAAATCTTCCAGAATATAATTTTAACAAAGGCTACACTCTTTTTTCAGCCAAGCGCTACAAGCAGGCAAAACCCTATCTGGAAAAAGTAAAAAACAATAAAGTTTTTGAGTCTGATGCACATTATTATCTTGGACATATAGCATACCAATTAGAAGATTTTGATGAAGCTGAATCACAATTTAGGAATATTTCTAATTCAAATCAGAAAGAGAACCTTTCTTATTTTCAGGCGGATATGAATTTTAGATTAGGTAGGTTTGAACAAGCAATTAAATTTGGAACCCCTTTTCTTTCCTCTGCAAAAGATGCTGAACTTTCTGAGATTTCAAAAATTATAGGAGAGAGTTATTTTAATTTAGGACAATATCAAGAAGCAGTTCCTTATCTAGAGGCTTATAAAGGAAAAAAAGGAACTTGGGCTAATATCGATTTTTATCAATTAGGTTATGCCTACTACAAGCAGAAAAATTATGAAAAGGCAATCGGACAGTTTAATAAAATTATTGGAAAGAAGAATGCCTTAGCTCAAAACGCATATTATTACTTGGCAGATTGTTATTTAGAAACCAATCAAAAAGCAGCTGCTCAGAATGCATTTAAAAGTGCGTCTAGAATGAGCTTTGACATTGTGGTTAAAGAAGATGCCCTGTTAAATTACGCTAAGTTAAGTTATAAAATAGGAAATCCATACGAGGAACCCCCTAAGGTTTTAATGAATTTCTTAGAGACTTTCCCTAAAAATGATCAGGCAGAACTCGTAGGTGAGTTGTTAATCAATTCTTACACAAAGTCGGGTAACTATGGTGCTGCACTCAAAATTTTGGAAGACAATAATGGATATAAAAATAAAAAAACACTACAACGGGTATTAGTTCTCAAAGCAGTTGAGGAATACAAAAATAGATTGTTTACTCAAAGTAGTAGGGCATTTGAGAAAGCGATTAAGGTTAAAGAAGATAAAATGCTCGAAGCCTTTAGTCTGTATTGGCTCGGAAGATCCCTTTATGAACGAAATCAATTTGATGAGGCATTAGATGCTTTTAAGAAATTTCAAAAACATCCTAAAAAAAATCAAATAGAAGCATTTTCTAGACTTCCTTACGATATGGCTTATATCTATTTTAAGCTGGGAGAATATGACTATGCTTTAACGTTTTTTGAAGAATTCAATTCTGTGAATAGCAGTTTTGATTCTTCTTACCAATACGATACTTTTTTAAGAATGGGTGATTGTCAATTTGCATTAAAACAATATTGGCCTGCTATGGAGTTTTACAACACAGCCATTGCTTTAAATCCAGATCGAGGGGTGTATCCCATGTTTCAAAAAGGAATGAGTTATGGTTTTGTTGATCGTAATAATAAAAAAATTGAAACCCTAGTGGCGCTCACTCAAACCTACTTAAAAAGTTCATTGTTAGATGATGCTCTTTTTGAATTGGCGTCTTCCTTCAGTCGAGAAGGGAATACCGAGGAAGCAATTACTTCGTATAACCTTTTTTTAACAAATTTCAAAAATAGTCCATATACCCCAAGAGCAGCATTAAACAAGGGATTGATATTGTATAACCAGGAACAATATGCTGAAGCTAAGAAAGTGCTGGAAGATTTAGCAATTAAATACAGACTTGATCCTGTTGCTCAGCAAGCAGTTAGAACATTAAGAGAAATTGCAGTAGATCAATCAGAGGTTAATGCATTTGCTAAATGGGTAAAAGCACAAAGATTAAATACTTTTACGGATGTGGAACTAGAAAAGACAGCCTTTGCCTCCGCTGAGAAACAATTTTTGGAAGGAAATAGTAATACTGCAGAAAAATTATTGAAAGAGTATATCGAAACCTATCCTGAAGGTGTTTTTGGGATTCCTTCAAAATTCTATTTGGCCGAAGTATATTTTGAAAAAGAGCTATTTGTTGAGGCACTTCCATTTTATCAATTGATCGTTGAACAACAAATTTCTAGCCATACAGAAAAATCTTTAGTTCGAATCATTAGTATTCTCAAAAATGAAGATCGTTTATCTGAAGCGATTCGTTATTTAGAAAAACTAGATGAAATAGCATCATTTGAAGAAAATAAACGTTTTGCAAAATTAAATTTAATGCAAGCCTACTATGCTTCAAATGAATTTGAAAAAACACTGGAAATCTCAAATACAGTTCTTGAAATCAAAAACTTAGAGAAGAGTCTTAAGTGGGATGCCACATTACTTAAAGCCCGTTCTGCCTTGGTTCTTAAAGATAGTTTAGTAGCTTCTACAGCCTACAAGGAACTGGAAAATGTTACACAAAGAGAGTATGCGTCTGAAGCCTTGTTCTTTAAAGCAGAATCTCTTTTGAAGACAAAACAATACAAGGCGTCCATTGCAGTAATTGAGAATATAGCTGGTGGGAGTGGACAGTCAAGGGAGTGGAGTGCTAAAGCATTATTGCTTTTAGCTAAAAATTATTATGCACTAGAAGACACGTTTCAAGCTATTTTTGTTTTAGAATCTATTATTGAAAATTTCAGCGATTATTCTAATTTAACGAAAGAAGCGCAGACGTTGCTTGATGCATATAAAGCATCAGCGGCAGAAGAAAATAGATCAATCACACAAAAAGAAGATGAAAACTAAGATTGCTTTTATTGGGGCTTTGATTAGCTGTATTTTTTCACCTTCTATGTATTCACAGCAAGATGAAAAAGAGTCTATTGGGACACAAGAAGTTTTAGTAATAAAATCATATACACCTAGTTTATCGGATGCTTTTAAGATTAATTCAAGCCCAACTTCACCTGATAGTTTGTCGATTATTGATAAGGTTCTTGAGTTCAAGATTAAATCGATTCCAGTTGTTTCTACTTTTGTTCCAAACAAGGCAACTCCATTGAAGTTACAACGACGTTCTTCTAGTTCGCCTTACAATTCTCTTTTTAGTGGTGGTTTTGGTGTGAAGAATCAACTTTATTTAGATGTTTCCAGTGTAATTGAGTTAGATCGTACTCAGCGTTTTGGAGTGAAAATTTATTGCGATGGATTTGGAGCTGACCTTCCCAATACTTTGCTTTCTAGTAATCAACAATACAGTCGGTTTGGAGTACATCATAATTTGAGGAGTAATGAATATAATGCGAATACCTTATTGCAGATTACTAATACCAGGCATAATTATTTTGGATTGTACGATAGACAATGGGATAATTTATTAATTCTTAATGTTGATCCGGCCATTAAGCGAAATTCATTTAAAATTAGAACCCATTGGAACTGGTATGACTTCATAGTTAGGGGGATTGAGTTTCAAGCGAACTTGACTTCTGATAATTTTAATACTTCTGAACAACAATTAAAATTAAAAGCTGATTTTGAAGTGGACTTAGGTAATGGATTAATATCCGCTACAACTTCCGTAAAAGGACTGAATACTGTTTTTGAAGAAGCGTTTTTTGGAAGAGGAACTCAAGAAGAGATGATGGGAATTGCTGCTATGGGAGTTCATTGGCGAAATATTTCAGGTGCTTTCAAAATGAAACTTGGAGCGGGAATAGCATATTCTACAAAAAGTGATGGGTTTACGAGCGAGTTACTTTACTATCCAGAAATTGATCTTTCCTATCAGAAAAAAGGAGCTGTAATGATTCCATATATATCCGCTCAGGGTGGAGTGAAAATGAATAGTTACCAGTCTCTTTCAGCGGTTAATCCCTACCTTGCCCCAACAACAACATTAAATCCGAGCTTTAATAAATATAACGCAACGCTTGGGGTGCGGTCTAGTTTATCTTCCATCTTGAATTTTAATTTTGGAATCGTTTATGATCAAGTTGAAAATTTCATGTTATTTGAACGACTCCCCTTTGATAACAGAAATAACAATGTTGCTTACCGATTGTCTAATGCATTCCATAATAGTTATGTAAATTTAGAATTATATGGATTTAAAGCGGATATAAAAATAGATTTGGCTAAAAATAATTTTGTTCGTTTTGGAACTAAATACAGTTATTATGAAACTGCTAATTCGCAGAGTCTTTGGAATATCCCATCCTTGGAAATGATTTGGGAAGGCCAATTTAAATGGAAAGAGCGAGTAACGCTTACGTTTCAAGGAAACCTAATAGGAGATCGAACGGTTGCCTTTAGACCAATATTTTTAGATCAAGAAGTTGAGAATGTACAATACCAAGAAGAAAAAATCCCTTTGT
Organism: Flavobacteriaceae bacterium; assembly: GCA_009886625.1. Taxonomy (GTDB): domain Bacteria; phylum Bacteroidota; class Bacteroidia; order Flavobacteriales; family Flavobacteriaceae; genus MS024-2A. The sequence goes on along the minus strand of QXZA01000029.1, from coordinate 70,121 downwards.
TTGTCAGTACAACCTCACATATCACCTTTAAGCTTTCGGAACAATTTGATGTTTTTGCCAAATTAAGAATGAATTCAGAGAGCATACACGGACGTTGGTCTTATTATAGCGAACCCTCATTCTTGTTTTTGGCAGGAATGACCTATAAGTTTGATTTTCAGTATTAATAATTTCATTTTAAAATTTAGTTGGTATCAACAATTCATTTTCATTACATTTGCGACAATATTTTATTATTATGAAATACCACTTTTCCCAATCGCAAATTATTAAAATGAGTAAAAAATTATGCTTACCCTTTATTATTTTTGTTCTACTACTTTCTACCTCATGCCAAGATAGGGTTGACCTTTTAGTTCATAATGCTGTTGTGTATACGATGAATGTGAAGGGGACAGTTGCTTCTTCTTTTGTTGTGGATCAAGGTAAGTTCATTGCAGTAGGTGGAGAAGAATTATTGGAAAAGTATAGTGCCAGAAAGGTATTAAATCTTCAAAATTTACCTGTATACCCTGGTTTAATTGATTCGCATTGTCATTTTTTAAGTTTAGGTCTAAACCTTCAGCAGATTGATCTAAAAGGAACCCAAAGCTATGATGAGGTAATTTCGGTATTGAAAGAAGCTACAGCAGGTATAAAAGTGAAAGCCATCATCGGAAGAGGTTGGGATCAGAATGACTGGGACGTAAAAGAATTACCTAACAAAGAACAATTGGATGAATTGTTTCCAGAAACACCTGTAGCGCTTAGACGTATTGATGGACATGCTTTGTTAGTGAATCAAAAAGCATTAGACCTTGCTGGAATTACAGAAGAAACTGAAATTGAAGGTGGAACCATAATAAAAGTAAAAGGAAAGCTCACAGGAGTTCTTGTGGATGCACCTATGCGCTTGGTTGAAAAGATACTTCCACAACCAACAATAGAGGATAAAGTGAAAGCCCTTCAGGAGGCTGAAGCAATAGGTTTCGAAAACGGTTTGACTTCTGTTTCTGTTGCTGGGTTGAATAAAGACGATATCTTTTTAGTAGACAGCCTTCAAAAAAAGGGACTTTTGACTATGCGCGTGTATGCCATGATTTCCAATACCAAGGAGAACATGGACTATTTTCTGAAAGCTGGTCCAATCAAAACAGACAAATTGAACGTTCGCTCATTTAAAGTTTATGCAGATGGAGCACTTGGTTCACGTGGTGCAGCTTTAAAAACAGCCTATACTGATCTTAAAGGACATAAAGGAGAATTTATAACCTCTAAAGATTCTATTGAGAAACTAGCTTACAAACTTGCAACAACCCCATTTCAATTAAACACACATGCCATAGGGGATGACGCAAATAATGCGGTGCTAGAGGCCTATAGAAAAGCACTAGTTTTTTCTGATGATCCGAGATGGCGTATTGAACACGCTCAAATCATCGATACCGCTGATATCAAGTTATTCAATAGAAAGATTATTCCTTCGGTTCAGCCTACTCATGCTACAAGTGATATGTACTGGGCTGAAGAACGTTTGGGATCAGAGCGTTTGTTCGGCGCATATGCAAATAAAGCATTATTGTTACAATCAGGTAGAATTGTCCTAGGTACAGATTTTCCTGTAGAAGAAGTAAGTCCAATTAAAACTTTTTATGCAGCTGTAGCAAGAAAAGATAGTGAGCAGTTTCCCGAAGACGGATATTTATCAGAAAATAAGCTTTCCCGTATGGAAGCTCTAAAAGGAATGACCATTTGGGGTGCTTACGCCAACTTTGAAGAGGATGAAAAAGGATCCATAGAGGTAGGTAAAAATGCTGACTTTATCATGTTGGATCGCGATATCATAAAAGTTAGTGAAAGAAGAATACTTAAAGCTAGAATTGTAGCTACTATATTAAACGGTAATGTGGTATATAGTAATCGTTTTCGCTAAAGAACGAATAACTTTCATAAAATCTTTTACATTACACTAAAGAGCTAAATAATTTATACTATTTAGCTATTTTTAGTTTATATCATGTAGCAAATATATGTTACAGCTATAATTATTATCACATATAGTTATATTTGATGAAAATTATTATCATGTGTGGAATTGTATGTGCTTTTGATTTAAAGCAGCCTTCAGTCGAAGTGCGACCTCAGATTTTAGAAATGTCAAAACGACTTCGTCACCGAGGTCCAGATTGGAGCGGTATTTATGATGCTAAAAACGCTATTTTAGGACATGAGCGTTTGGCTATTGTTGACCCTACCTCAGGAAAACAACCTTTGATTAGTCCATCAGGAAATTTGATTTTAGCGGCTAATGGTGAAATATACAACCACCGTGAATTACGTGCTCCTTATGAGTCAAGTTATGCATTTAAGACACAATCTGATTGTGAAGTAATTCTTGCACTTTATGAAAAGGAAGGGAAAGAATTTGTAAATAAATTGAATGGTATTTTTGCTTTTGCAATATATGATGAGTCTAAAGATGAATTTTTTATTGCAAGAGATCATATGGGAATTATTCCACTCTATATGGGATGGGATGCTAACGGAACTTTCTTCGTAGCTTCTGAATTGAAAGCTTTAGAAGGCATTTGTTCAAAAATAGAACTATTCCCACCTGGACATTACATACACAGCAAAGATGAGGCACCAACAAAATGGTATAAGCCTGAATGGACTACTTATGATTCGGTAAAAGATAATCCTTCTTCAATTGAAGAATTACACGACGCATTGTCTGATGCAGTACACCGCCAATTAATGAGTGACGTTCCTTATGGTGTTTTGCTTTCTGGTGGTTTGGATTCTTCAATTACTTCGGCATTGGCAAAAAAGTTTGCTGCAAAAAGGGTGGAGTCTGATGATACACAATCGGCTTGGTGGCCTCAATTGCATTCATTTTCAGTAGGTCTTGAGGGTTCGCCAGATTTAGCAGCGGCTCAAAAAGTAGCAGAGCATATTGGGACTGTTCATCACGAAATAAAATTCACCATACAAGAAGGCTTAGATGCTATTCGTGAGGTTATTTACCATCTTGAGACCTATGATATCACAACTATCAGAGCGTCCACTCCAATGTTTTTGATGGCTCGTGCGATCAAAGCCCTTGGGATTAAAATGGTTTTATCAGGAGAAGGAGCTGATGAGTTATTTGGGGGTTATCTATACTTTCATAAAGCTCCAAATGCAAAAGAGTTTCATGAAGAAACCGTTCGAAAGCTGGACAAACTTCACCAATACGATTGCTTGAGAGCAAATAAGTCTCTAGCTGCTTGGGGAATTGAGGGACGTGTACCGTTTTTAGACAAGGAGTTTATTGAAGTCGCAATGCGTTTAAATCCTAAGGATAAAATGATTACTGAAGAACGTATGGAAAAATGGGTATTGAGAAAAGCGTTTGAAGACTACTTGCCAGCAAGTGTTGCTTGGCGTCAGAAAGAGCAGTTTTCTGATGGAGTAGGCTATAGTTGGATCGATACTTTAAAGGAAGTGGTGGACAAAGAGGTTACTGATGAACAATTGAACAACGCACATTATCGTTTCCCCGTTCAATCTCCACAAAACAAAGAAGAATTTTATTACAGAACTATATTTGAATCTCATTTCCCTAGTGATGTTGCAGCCCTAAGTGTACCTTCAGTGCCTTCTGTGGCGTGTAGTACGCCTGTTGCATTAGCCTGGGATGCTGCATTTCAAAATCAAAATGATCCAAGTGGAAGAGCGGTTGCAAAAGTGCATGAAAAAGGCTACAATGAATAAATTTATATTCCTCCTCTTAAATTGATATTAGACACTTTTTTTTCACACTTAAATGTTGATAACTTCATCACTATTGATAGGGGTTTGAGTCATTTTTGAGTAGCTGAATAGTTATATTTGTTAGTCGGCTACAAATGCCTTAAAATGCACACTTATGAGTGAAGAAAATCAAAACAAACAATATTCGGAAGATAGTATACAAGCCCTTGAGGGAATGGAGCACGTTCGTATGCGCCCCTCTATGTATATTGGGGATATCGGGGTTAGAGGTCTCCATCATTTAGTTTACGAAGTTGTTGATAATTCTATTGATGAAGCCCTTGGAGGTTATTGTGATGAAATTGCTGTAACGATCAATGAGGATAACTCAATAACGACTAAAGATAATGGTCGTGGAATTCCTGTTGGAATTCATAAAAAAGAAGGTGTTTCTGCTTTAGAGGTTGTAATGACCAAGATTGGGGCAGGAGGAAAGTTTGATAAGGATTCATATAAAGTTTCTGGAGGATTGCATGGGGTAGGTGTTTCTTGTGTAAACGCGCTTTCTGAGCAGTTAACAGCAACAGTCTATCGTGATGGAAAAGTTTGGGAACAAACATACCATAGAGGTAAGGCGCTTGAGCCAGTTAAAACTGTTGGAGAGTCTAACGAGACAGGAACATTAGTTACCTTCAAGCCTGATGCCGAAATCTTTACTCAAACAAGAGAATATAGTTACGAAACTTTGTCTTTAAGAATGCGCGAACTCGCTTACTTAAACAAGGGGATAACAATTACAATTACAGATCGTCGTGAAAAAGAGGAGTCTGGTGAATTTAAATCTGAAACTTTTTTGTCTGAAAAAGGATTGGTAGAATTTATCCATTTCCTAGATGAATCTCGTGAAGCAATTATAGGTGACGTAATTGCAATGGAGGGAGAGAAAAATGGAGTTCCAGTGGAAGTGGCTATGATTTACAATACTTCATACTCTGAAAATCTTCATTCTTATGTAAACAATATTAATACTCATGAGGGTGGAACTCACTTGGCAGGTTATAGACGCGGTTTAACATCTACGCTTAAGAAGTATGCGGATAGTTCTGGACTTCTTGATAAGTTAAAGTTTGAAATTGCAGGAGATGACTTTAGAGAAGGTTTAACTGCAATTATTTCTGTGAAGGTAGGAGAACCCCAATTCGAAGGGCAAACAAAAACGAAATTAGGAAATAGAGAAGTTACATCTGCCGTTTCTCAAGCGGTTTCCGAAATGCTTGAAAATTATTTGGAAGAAAATCCGAACGATGCAAAAACCATTGTTCAGAAGGTTATTTTAGCTGCTCAGGCTAGACATGCTGCTAAAAAGGCGCGTGAAATGGTTCAGCGAAAAACCGTCATGAGTGGTGGAGGTTTGCCAGGAAAATTATCTGATTGCTCCGAACAAGATCCCGCTTTATGTGAGGTGTTCCTTGTAGAGGGTGACTCGGCAGGAGGGACGGCCAAGCAGGGCCGTGATCGTAATTTTCAAGCCATCCTTCCTTTAAGAGGAAAAATATTAAACGTAGAAAAGGCCATGCAACACAAGGTTTTTGAAAACGAGGAAATTAGAAATATCTATACAGCTTTAGGTGTTACAATTGGTACAGAAGAAGATAGCAAAGCCTTGAATTTAGAAAAATTGCGTTATCATAAAGTGGTGATCATGTGTGATGCAGATGTAGATGGAAGCCATATTTCCACTTTAATCTTGACCTTCTTCTTTAGGTACATGAAAGAACTTATTGAGTCTGGGTATATTTATATTGCGACTCCCCCTCTTTATTTAGTTAAAAAGGGTCAGAAAAAAGATTATGCTTGGAGTGATGATCAGCGAGATCGTTTAATGCAAGAATTTGGGTCTGGTTCGAGTGTTCAGCGTTATAAAGGTTTAGGAGAGATGAATGCTGAGCAATTGTGGGATACAACAATGAACCCACAAGAACGCACCTTACGAAGAGTTAATATTGATAATGGGGGGGAAGCAGATCGAGTATTCTCCATGTTGATGGGAGATGAAGTTCCTCCTCGAAGAGAGTTTATTGAAAAAAATGCGATTTACGCAAACATAGATGTATAATAAATTAAAAAAATAAAAATGAAAGTTACCATAGTCGGAGCGGGAAATGTGGGTGCCTCTTGTGCAGAATATATTGCTCAAAAAAGTATTGCTAGTAAAGTTGTTTTACTTGATATTAAAGAGGGTTTTGCTGAAGGGAAAGCACTAGATTTATTTCAAACTGCAACCACTTTAGGTTTTAATACATCCATAACAGGGGTTACCAATGATTATGCAGCGACAGCTGGTAGTGACGTGGTAGTAATCACCTCGGGAATTCCTCGTAAACCTGGAATGACTCGTGAAGAATTAATTGGTATTAATGCTGGGATTGTTCAAAGTGTATCAGAGAACATTTTGGCTCATTCTCCTAATGCCATCATTGTTGTAGTGTCCAATCCAATGGATACTATGACATATTTAGCATTAAAAGCAACAGGTCTTCCAAAGAATCGAATTATTGGAATGGGAGGAGCTTTAGATAGTTCACGATTTAAAACCTATTTATCTCTTGCTTTAGACAAACCAGCAAATGATATCCAAGGTATGGTGATAGGTGGTCATGGAGATACCACGATGATTCCGCTTACTCGTTTAGCCAGTTATAATGGAGCACCAGTTTCTCAATATTTAGACAAACAAGCATTAGAAAAAGTTGCCGCAGACACTATGGTAGGTGGGGCAACACTAACAAAACTTTTGGGTACTTCAGCTTGGTATGCACCTGGAGCCTCAGTTGCCTATCTTGTTGATAGCATTCTTAACGATCAAAAACGAATGATTCCTTGTTCTGTTTTCTTAGAGGGAGAGTATGGGTTGAATGATATTTGTATTGGCGTCCCCTGTATCATTGGTGCAAATGGAGTTGAATCGATTGTAGATGTTCAATTAAATGCTGAAGAGAAGCTATTGATGAGCGAAAGTGCTGAAAAAGTATCAGCAATGAAGGCTGCATTGAGCGATATATTCTAAATTACTCATTTTCATATTCATTAATTCTCCTTAGAGTTGTCAATTCTTTGGTTTAATCCTATATTTGCACGCCTTAATTGAGCTTAAATTTTAATTGAAATGCAAAACAATTCTTTAATTCGAGTTTTCGGTGTTTTATTTGCACTAGTAAGTATTTACCAACTCTCGTTTACATTCATCGCTAGTAGTGTAGAAAAACAAGCAGATTCCTTTGCCGAACAAACTATTTCTGAAGCGGTCCCAAATTATTTAGAAGTCCGTGATCAGAAAGCAGCTGCTTACTTAGACTCTATAGGAAATAACAGTTTATATGGGTTTACAACTTATAATGACGCCAAAGATAAAGAGCTCAATAAAGGGCTTGATTTAAAAGGTGGAATCAATGTTATTCTTCAAATTTCTATACGCGATATACTTAGTGGTTTAGCTGAAAACACGCGAAACCCAGCTTTCAACAAAACCTTAGACGAAGCTGATATCCTTCAAAAATCTTCAGATGAACCTTACATAGAATCGTTCTTTAAAGCCTTTGATGCAGTGAAGAGTGGAGAGAAGCTTGCTTCTCCAGATATTTTTGCAAACCGAACACTGAGTGATGAGATCAATTTCGAAATGACGGATCAAGAAACACAAGTTGTGGTCCGTAGAAAAATTGATGAGTCTATTGTTTCTGCTTTTGAAGTGTTAAGAAAGCGTATTGATAAATTCGGTGTTACTCAACCTAACATCCAACGTTTAGGAACTTCAGGGAGAATTTTAGTTGAATTACCAGGGGCGAAAGATGTTGAACGTGTTCAAAATTTATTACAAAGTACTGCACAGTTAGAATTTTGGGAAACTTATAAGAATGATGAGTTGATCAGCTTTTTAATCGAAGCCAATGAATTACTCAAAACACAGATGGATGAAACCAAGGTAGCAGTGGATGAAGAAAAAGATGCGTCCTCTGAGATTGATGACCTTTTAGCAGATGTGTCTGCACAAGACTCTATATCTACTTCAGCAACTAACCCTGTTTTGGATCGAATTGTTGGGCAAGGTTTTCAAGGGGGTCCTGTTTTAGCTCAGTTTGCTTCTCGAGATGCTGACTTGATCTTGGATTATTTAAACCAACCGAATGTTAGAAAATTATTACCCACTCAATATAGATATATCCGCTTTGCTTGGGGTAAACCTGAAGCAAATAGTGATGTAATCGAATTATATGCATTGAAGTCAAACAGAGATAACGAAGCTCCTTTAAGTGGAGGAGTGGTTGTTGATGCACTACAAACCTATGATCAAGTAGGGAATGCAGCAGTTTCCATGCAAATGGATACCAGAGGTGCGAGAATATGGGAAGCCATGACGGGTAAAGCCTTCAAAGAAGCAAGTAATATCGCCATAGTATTAGATAATATTGTCTACTCAGCTCCTGGAGTTTCAAGCGGGGCTATTGCTGGTGGACGTTCCGAAATTACAGGAAACTTTACACTTAATGAAGCAATTGACTTGGCAAATGTATTACGTGCGGGTAAACTTCCTGCTTCCGCTGAGATTATTCAATCTGAAATTGTTGGACCTTCTCTAGGTCAAGAAGCTATTGAAGCGGGTGTATACTCTTTCATTATTGCTTTGATCTTTGTTCTAGGATGGATGATCTTTTATTACGGTAGTTCTGGAATCTATGCTGATATAGCTTTGATATTAAATATCCTACTCATCTTTGGAATATTAGCAGGGCTAGGAGCTGTACTTACATTACCTGGAATAGCGGGGATTGTGTTAACAATCGGTATTTCTGTAGATGCCAACGTTCTTATTTTTGAACGTGTTCGAGAAGAATTAGGAAAAGGAAAAGGAATTCGAAAAGCAATTGCTGATGGATTTAACAATGCACTTTCTTCTATTTTGGATGCTAACATTACCACAGGGCTCACCGCACTGATTCTCTTTATATTTGGAACAGGACCTATTAAAGGTTTTGCAACAACTCTTTTGATCGGTATTGGAACCTCTCTTTTTACAGCGATTTTTATTACTAGAATCCTTGTTGATGCAAGAAATGAAAAGGGTAAAGATGTTTCTTTCTCAACTAAGGCGACTAAAGGATTATTTTCAAATATTAAAATATCTTTCCTTCAGCGTAGAAAAGTAGCTTATATCGTGTCCTCAATATTGATCTTTGTAAGTTTGGCTTCTTTATCTCTTAAAGGATTAAATGAAGGAGTTGATTTTGTTGGAGGTAGATCGTATACCGTACGTTTTGAGAATGCTGTAAATCCTACAGAAATTGGATCAATTTTATCCAATGAATTTGGGAGTGCTGAGGCAAAAACCTACGGAGAAGAAAACCAACTTAAAATTACCACAAAATACAAAGTTGATGTAGAGGGTATTGAAGTAGATGAAGAGATTCAAAATAAACTTTTTGCTGCATTGCAATCTTATTTACCTGATGGGATGACCTATGAAAATTTTATCAACGGGAGCTCTCAAAAGCAAATAGGAATTATGTCATCAATCAAAGTGGGACCAACCATTGCGGATGATATCAAAAACAATTCCTTTTTAGCAGTAATCGGATCCCTAATTGTTGTGTTTTTATACATTCTTTTACGTTTCCAGAAATGGCAATTTTCATTAGGTGCTGTAGCTGCTGTATTCCATGATGTGTTGATTGTATTGGGTATATTTTCAATTACCTATACGTTCATGCCGTTTAACATGGAAATCAATCAAGCTTTTATTGCAGCAATCCTAACTGTGATTGGGTATTCTCTAAATGATACAGTGGTCGTTTTTGACCGTATTAGAGAGTTTTTAGCCGAGCACACTAAATGGGATTTAGATACAACTGTAGATGCTGCTTTGAATAGTACTCTAAGTAGAACTTTGAATACCTCACTCACCACTTTAATAGTATTGTTAGCGATTTTCATCTTTGGTGGGGAATCTATTAGAGGATTTATGTTTGCGCTTATCGTGGGTGTTCTAGTTGGAACGTATTCTTCTGTGTTTATTGCTACTCCAGTAATGTATGATACACAAAAAAAGAAAGCTCTAGAGCAAAAATAATAAAGTAACTTACTTTCAATAAAAAAAGCCAAATCGTTAGATTTGGCTTTTTAATTTAGTATCCTTTTTTCTTAGCATTTTCAATATGCGCTAAATGATGTTCGCCATGCCAGGTATAGATTAAAATGGTGGTGTTTAATGGATAATGTTTTGCTCGTTCTGGATGAAAGTATGATCTATTAAGCTCTTCAGGAGCAAGTGATTTTAAAAAGAGTGTCCAGCGTTTATGCAAGGCAGTAATCAAATCTAAGCTATAAGATAAGTCCGTGTTAGAGGCGTCTGGGAGTTGTGCCCAGTTTGCTTCCTGATAATCTTTTATAGAAGGTGTATCTTCAATTATTGCATGTTTAAACCGAAGATATGAATGCATATGACTGTCTGCTAAATGATGTACCACTTGCGCAATATTCCAACCTTCTGGGCGATAACAATTTTGTAAAGTATCCTTTGAAAGTCCTGCAATAGCTGCCTTTAACTTCTCAGGAAATTCTTCTAGTCTTGTAATTCCCTGGTTAATTGCCTCTGATGTTGGATTTTCAGGCCATTCAAATTTTCCGATAGGATAAGTTAATTTTAATAATTCCGTTTCATTCATAACTCAGTATATTTAATTTTCATTCCTACTGTAAATTGATGTAATTCGCTTTGTCCAGAACGAAGTTCTAAAACATATTTAGCTGGGGCTAATGATGGAATGCTGGATTCATTATTGGGTGTAGTATTTTTATAGATGCTTATAATTTCTAGCGATTCATTGAGAAAGATAAGATCCAGTGAAATTAACGTATTTTTCATGTAAAACGAACGTATAGCACTGTCTTCAAAAATAAATAACATTCCATTATTGGAGTTCATTTCTGTTCGATACATTAAACCAGTTTGACGCTCGTAGGGTGTATCCGCAAGTTCTATGTCATACTCTTTAAAAAGCTCCCCATTAAGATTAAAGATCCCTAAGGATGCTTCTTTTTTAAAAACCACACTAGCTTCTTTAATTGTTCTTGAGGGTGTGTTATTGCATGCACTTAAAAAAAATAGTACCTCAAGAATCAAAAAGACACTTTTAAGCTTCACTAGTTATAGTATTTGTTTTTCGTACCATAAGATATATTCCTAGTAAAATAAGAGGAATACTTAGCCATTGACCAGTAGAAAGTATGGGAAGATAGGTTTCAAAACCACCCTGACTTTCTTTAAGAAATTCTACTAAAAAGCGAATGATAAACATACTTGTGAAAAAGACTCCCAATAAGAAGCCAGGCTTGTCTTTTTTGGCACTTTTATATAATTGTCTGAGCAAGAAAAACAAGATTAGATAACCGATTGCTTCATAAAGTTGTGCAGGATGTCTAGCGGCATTTTCTCCTCTATTTAAAAATACAACTCCAAAATTTGAATTGGTGTATTCCCCTACAATTTCTGAATTAAAAAAGTTACCAATCCTAACAAAAAAAGCACCTATACTGGTTGGTACAACCACACGATCTAAAATCCAGATGAGAGATTTTAGTTTGAATTTACGTCGGTATAAGTAAAGTCCTAAAAGGGATCCAATAACAGCTCCGTGACTGGCAAGGCCTCTAAATCCTGTAAAAGTATATCCTGTGGGGGTATCTCGAATAGGGAGCAATATTTCAATCAAATGATCTCGATAATAATCCCAACTGTAAAAAAACACATCACCCAATCGAGCGCCTAATAAAATCGAAATAATCATATATACAAAAAGAGACTCTAAATGTTCTAAAGGAATTTTTTCCTGGTCAAAGATTTTTTTCATGATGTAGTATCCCAACCCAAATGCGATGATAAACATCAAACTGTAGTAATGGATTCCAAAACTGCCGATTTTAAATAGTGTTTCGCTGGGAGCCCAGTCGATCTTTGAGAGAAACATAAGTGCGTTATTTATCTATGTAAATGTAATTAAATTCAAATCGATAGTAAATTTTTCCTTAAGGAATTGGATCATAACCTGAACCTCCCCAGGGATGGCATTTTGAAATCCTTTTGATTCCTAAAATCCCTCCTTTAAGAAGACCATATTTTTTAAGAGACTCCAGGGTGTATTGAGAACAAGTGGGTTGATACCTGCAACTAGGTGGGAGTTGGGGAGATATAAAAGATTGGTACCCTTTTATTAATAAAACAAAAGGGTAAATTAGAATCTTTTTCAAAACGAGTTAATCTTAATTGATTTTGAAAGTTGTGCCTTCTGCCGTATCATTTATTTGAATATTCATTTCTTTTAATGAATCCCTAATCAGATCAGAGGTTTCAAAGTCTTTGGAAGTACGTGCTTTATTTCTAAGTTCCACGATTAATTTTAATGCTCCTTCTAATTGTTGATTCCCTTCTTCAGTAGAATTTTTTTCTGTATGCAATAAACCTAAAACATCAAAAAAGAAGGCATTCATTTCTTTGGAAAGAAGCTCTAAATCATCTTTGCTTATGCCCAGAAGTCCATTGGCAACTGCATTAATGTATTTGATCGCATCAAAAAGATGAGCAATTAGCAATGGGCTATTGAAATCGTCATTCATGGCCGCATAACATTTGTTTTTCCATGCTGTTAAGTCAAATCCAGAACTTTCAGCACTTAAGGGGAGGCTTTCTAATTTAGATAGACCTTCAATCAATCGTTGAAATCCTTTTTCTGAAGCTTCTAAAGCGGCTTCACTCAAGTCAACTATACTTCTATAATGGGCCTGAAGCATAAAAAAACGAACCGACATTGGAGAAAATGCTTTTTTAAAAATACCATTTTTACCGCTAAACATTTCACCAGGTAAGATGTTATTCCCTGTAGATTTGGCCATTTTCTTTCCATTCAAAGTAAGCATATTTGCATGGAGCCAATAATTTACCGGAGGTTTTTTGTGTATGGATTCAGCTTGAGCAATTTCACATTCATGATGTGGGAATTTTAAATCCATTCCACCTCCATGAATATCAAATTGAGTACCTAAATATTTGGTGCTCATTGCAGTACATTCTAAATGCCATCCAGGAAAACCTTCACTCCATGGAGAGGGCCATCGCATAATATGTACAGGTTCTGCTTTTTTCCACAAAGCAAAGTCTTGTGGGTTTTTCTTATCACTTTGACCATCTAAGTTTCTAGTGTTGTGTATGAGATCCTCTATGTTTCTTCCACTCAACTTTCCGTAAGGAATGTCTTTATTAAATTTGATTACATCAAAATATACAGATCCATTAATTTCGTAGGCATATCCCTGATCCATGATTTCTTTGATCAATTCAATTTGTTCAACGATATGTCCAGTTGCTGTGGGTTCAATACTAGGAGCTAATGCGTTAAATTGCGCCATTGTATCTCTAAAGTCAACGGTATAGCGTTGCACAACTTCCATTGGTTCAATAGACTCTAAGCGAGCTTTTTTCGCAATGCGATCTTCTCCTTCATCAGCATCGTTTTCTAAATGTCCAGCATCCGTAATATTTCGAACATATCGAACTTTGTAGCCCAGATGTTGGAGGTATCTGAAAATTAAGTCAAAAGAAATAAACGTTCTGCAGTTTCCTAAATGCACATTGCTATATACAGTGGGACCACAAACATACATACCCACATTGTTTGGGAGAATTGATTTGAAAGTTTCTTTTTTCCCTTTTAATGAATTGTATACGGTTAATGAAGTATCCATTAAAATTCAGTTTCTAGTTTGAGGTAATCTAAAAACTCTCTTTTCTTATCTTCCGATTGAAATATTCCTCCAAATTCACTTGTAACGGTACTACTAGCGGTATCACTAATACCTCTAGAATTTACACAAAGATGTTTTGCATCGATCACACAAGCTACGTCTTGTGTACCCAAGATTTCTTGAAGTTCCTGTACAATCTGAAGTGTAAGACGCTCCTGAACTTGAGGTCTTTTTGCATAATAATCTACAATACGATTCATTTTAGAAAGCCCGACAACGGTTCCATTTGAGACATATGCAACATGGGCTTTTCCGACTATGGGGAGTAAGTGATGTTCGCAAGTAGAGTAGAGGGTAATGTTTTTTTCCACTAACATTTCACCATACTTATAGGAATTATCAAAGGTGGAAGCTTTAGGTTTTTTGTTAGGATGTAGCCCTCCAAATATTTCATTTACAAACATTTTGGCAACACGAAGAGGAGTTCCTTTAAGACTGTCGTCTGTAAGATCCATTCCAAGGGTTTCTAGGATTTCACTAACATGATCTTGAATTATAAGTATTTTCTCATCATCACTTTTCTCAAAAGCATTCTCTTTCAGAGGTGTTTTGGCATTATTAGAGAAGTGATCTTCTCCTTCTTCCATACTGTTATCAGTGATTAATTTTTCAACTTTCATAGGCAATAAATACCTACAAATATACTTAATTTCTGAAGGAAATATAGCCTAACCCAAAGATCAAAGTTTGAAGTTATAGCTCACGGTAAATTGTGTGAGATTTTGATTTAGAGCATATACATCTGTTAGGCCCTCTGAATAGAGTTCATAATCTTTACTTTGCTCAAAGTTTACAAGTGAAAGGGAAAAACTGCTGGATCCAAAATCTAGTCCTAATCCCAGAGTAATCGCAGTGTTGTTTGAGGTACTTTTTCTTTGGTAGGCATTTTGATTCAAAAATCCTGCTCTCAGACTAATGTCTTTAAAACGAAACTCACCACCTACTTTTAGAGTGTTTACTGAATCAAATCTAGATTTTATTTCTTGGCTAACCTCATTGAGGTAATTACTTCCAAATTGATCTTTATAACTAGAGTTTGAAAGATTTTGATTGCTGTAATCAATGGAGATCAATCCTTTTTTACCAAACAGATATGCAAAACTTAATGTTGTTTTAGATGGAATTTTGAGTTGGTACTCCTCATAAAAATTAGTAATATTTGGCTTGATTTCCTCTTTAACATTTAGTCCTTCCTCATAATGAAAAGCACTGATACTTTGTTTAGTTTCGTCAGCTAGAGTGATCCATTGGGGGCTGTCATAGGTTGCACCAAGACGTATGTTTTTCAGTTTTAAAATTGCCCCAATTTGAGTAGAAATTCCATTTCCAAATGTGACGAGTTCATCATAAAAATTAATATTATAAGTAGGTGAATTTTGATCCTGATTCGTTTCAAATAGTGTTTGGGAATGATTCAAAAAGATTTTATGAAAATTCACATTCATACCCAAATGAAGTAAATTCTTATAAAGTCCGCTAATATTTAAACTTGTTTTTCTATGCCAACCTTTGTTTACAATATCAACTTGATGGTTAATATTTTGGTATTTTACATTAGATTCATAGAAGGTGTTTTCATCTTGTAAATACTCTGGATCAATTATATATCCTTGATAGCCTAGGAAAGCCTGTTGAGCTGCAAAACCTTGCTCTTCTCCTAGAATTTGATACACCTCTGAAGTGGTTTCATCATCATAAAGAGGAAGGTTCTCAAATGCGAGACCATCGGCATAGTATAAAAAGTATTGATCAATTCCCGTTGAGTTTTGTCCTTTAATTTTTGCATTTTGATCATACTGAATTACTTTGTGAAAATTAATTCCCATGCTTATTCTAGACCACGGACTTTCTTCGTTATTGTTATTAAAAACAAACACTCCTCCAAAATGATCTAAACCAATGTCATCATTTTCATAAGTTGCCTTTGAATTTAAATAGACACTTTCAGTTAACTTATTTTTATAATTGGCTGAGAGACCAAGTTCAGAATGTAAAAAAACAGAGGAACTGGCAGGATTGAAACTAATTGCAGTTAAATCTCCACCTAATGCACCAAAGGCACCTGCCATTGATGTGTAACGTGCAGATCCATTTAAATCTGATGAAACAAGTCGTGTAAAATCGCTAACAGTCTGTGCATCAGATAGTTGGCCCACAAGTAAGGATACAATAATATAGTAGGTAATACGCATTTTTAAAGATTTTTGAATTAGTTTCTACGACCACTTGAAGATCCTCGACTTGAACTACTACCAGCACTACTTCTACTACTGCTTCCAGAGTTATAGGATCTTGCAGGACTGCTATAGTTACTAGATCGACTAGAATTAGAGCTTCTGTATGAATTAGATTTAGTATTGTTATAGCTTCTACTAGTGCTGTTGTTGTTGTATTGATTTCTGTTATTTGATCGAGTTACAGACCTAGTTTTAGTTCTTCTTTTTCTTGGTGAAGTTGTATTTGTTCTATTTCTTGTTGTATTATTATATCTTGATTGAGAAAAACGACCACTACTACTGTTTGCAGTTTTTGTTGGATTTACATTACCACTTCTAGAAATACCAGTAGTTCCTCCATTTATTTTGGGTCTAGCCGTTACAGAGTTACCAGCCGTTTTGGTTCCTAATCTTGTGTTTCGACTATTTCCAATGAGTACAGTTCTTCCGAGAGAATTTACTCCTCTTCCTACATTAACGCGGTTCAGTGTGCGTTGTACATCAGCATCATTATTTTTTGATTGACGGTCTCCTTTAGTTTTTGAATTCCTTCTATAATTGCCATAATTTTTTTCGCCTCTTCCGGATTTTATGCGTGCAACTGTGCTGTTGTAATCTCTGTTGTTAAAATTGTTGTAGCGATTCCCGAAAATGTTTGTATAACCAAATCGATTCCATGGGTTTCTGAATCCATAAGGATTGTAAAATCCGCCATAGTATGCAAAAGGGCTATAAAATGAGTTAAATCCACCCCAGTAACCTGCATATCCACCATAAAAGTCAAAGTAAGGATTGTAAAAATTGCCATAACCAAATCGGAATTGATTTCCGTAATAGTTGTTCCAAAATGGTGAATTGTTAAATGCAAATCCTGATAAACCCCAGAGGTAATTAGGGGTGTTATTTACAACGATGATTTCGGTTTGTGTTGTCTCACCTCCCCATGGAATTTGAGAAATATTGTTGTCAACAGCTGTTTGTTGGTATTGATCTGTGCTTGTGTAAGTTTCTGAATCTGTAAAATAAGTATCGTCAGAAACTAGGGGCATATTTCCGTCAGCAACATCTTTAAAATATTGGCTATAATAATTATTTTTATTTAATCCAGCTGCTTCTTGTGGTCTTTCTTGTTGAGTTTGAGCTTTAGAAACATAAATTCCATCTGATTCAAAATATGAAGCACTCTGAAAACTTCCACAACTAAAAACAATAGTAGAAGCGGTAACAACTAAAAATGAATTTTTAATTTTTCGTAAAGATAAGTCAGCTTTCATAATGATTCGTTTTAGAGATGTGGTTCAAAAAGTTTAGTTTTGTATCACAAGAATTAATATAATCAAATATAGGCAAATTTTATGCCACGTTTTTATGGCCAACAAATTAACTTCTAGAAATACAGATTATTCCAAGTGGTATAATGAAATCGTAGTCAATGCAGATCTTGCTGAAAATTCAGCAGTTCGAGGCTGTATGATAATTAAGCCATACGGTTATGCTATTTGGGAAAAAATGCAAGCTGAATTGGATAAAATGTTTAAAGCGACAGGACATGAAAACGCATACTTTCCATTGTTTGTTCCTAAAAGTTTGTTTGAAGCGGAAGAAAAAAATGCTGAAGGATTTGCAAAAGAGTGCGCGGTAGTCACTCACTACCGTCTTAAAAATGACGAAGATAATCCAGGAAAATTGATAGTTGATCCCAACGCAAAATTGGAAGAGGAACTTGTTGTAAGACCCACAAGTGAGGCTGTGATCTGGAATACATATAAATCTTGGATACAATCTTATAGAGACCTTCCAATTTTAATTAACCAATGGGCTAATGTGGTACGATGGGAAATGAGAACACGATTATTTCTTCGAACCGCAGAGTTTTTATGGCAAGAAGGGCATACGGCACACGCAACTAAAGCTGAAGCGATTGCAGAAGCAAGACAAATGAACCAAGTATATGCAGATTTTGTCGAAAATTATATGGCAATCCCTGTAATTCAAGGAATTAAAACAGAGAGTGAGCGTTTTGCTGGAGCAGTTGAAACCTTTTGTATTGAGGCACTCATGCAAGATGGAAAAGCTTTACAAGCAGGAACATCACACTTTTTAGGGCAAAACTTTTCAAAAGCATTTGACGTAAAATATGCCACTGCAGAAGGGGGATTGGATTATGTTTGGGCTACATCATGGGGAGTTTCAACTCGCTTGATTGGGGCATTGATCATGACACATAGTGACGATAACGGTTTGGTGTTACCTCCAAATTTGGCTCCTATTCAGGTAGTAATAATTCCAATTTATAAAGGTGAAGAGGAACAAAACGAAGTAGCTATTACAGCAGAAAAGATCAAACGAGATTTAGAAGAGAAAAACATCCGAGTGAAGTTTGATAATCGAGATAAGTTCAAGCCAGGATATAAATTCAATGATTACGAATTAAAAGGAGTTCCATTACGTATTGCAATAGGGCCCAAAGATTTAAAGAATGGAACATTAGAGATTGCACGTCGGGATACATTATCCAAATCAATTGTGAGCCAAGGAGAAATTGTTGGCTACATCACCTCAGAATTGGAAAAAATACAAATTGATTTGTTTGAAAAAGCAAAAGCATTCCGTTCAGAGAATATTACCAAAGTAGATGATTTTGAGAGCTTTAAAGAAGTCCTAAATGGCAAAGGTGGATTTGTTTCAGCGCATTGGGATGGAACCAACGAATCTGAAGAAGCCATTAAGAAAGATACAAAAGCAACCATTCGATGTATTCCTCTTGACAATGAGCAAGAAGCTGGAGTATGTGTTTTCTCTGGAAATCCCTCTTTACAAAGAGTTCTTTTCGCGAAATCTTATTGATTTATAGGTTTTTGAGTAAAGTTACTTTGTCTTCATTAAAATCCTTGTAATACAATTCGTTTCTATTGGATTGATAGTGATAGCTAGTACTACTCACCATTTTAATACCCGCATTTTTTATAAGATAAACATCACTGTTTAATTGCTGTGATACTGACTTATAAAATTCCAAGATTGAATCTCTTGTTGTCAATACATTTAGACTTTTTTCAAAACTTTTACGAATTTTTTCAAACTCCATACCCGAATACAAAGTAATATTTGTTTAATGTTTTTCATCGGATAGTTAAGATTTGGAGTGTTTAACTTCAACAAAAATAGTGTTTTTCCACAAGAAAATTGTTAAAGTTTATGCAAAGTAGAAATTTAAAAATTCTACACATTAGAAAAAAAAATAGTTAAGTGTGGTTTTAGGTTGTATAATAATATTTTTACATGTACATTTGCGCACGAAAAATATGGCCCGTTCGTCTATCGGTTAGGACGCCAGGTTTTCATCCTGGAAAGAGGGGTTCGACTCCCCTACGGGCTACAATTTAAAAATAAGACATGGCAAATCACAAATCGGCTTTAAAAAGAATACGTTCAAACAACAAAAAGAGACTTTTGAATCGTTTTCAGCACAAAACTACTCGTAATGCGATCAAGAAATTGAGAGACATTACTGATAAAAAAGAAGCGGAAAAATTATTTCCAAGCATTGTTTCGTTAATTGATAAACTTTCAAAGCGAAATATTATTCATACAAACAAGGCTGCTAATTTAAAATCTAAATTAGCAAAGCACGTTTCTTCTTTATAAGTTTTAACAAATTTGTACTAAATAAAAAAGGCTCCAATTTGGAGCCTTTTTTATTTTAAAGTATATAGTATTAAGAATTCATTGAGATTAAGAACTCTTCATTGCTCTGAGTGCGCTTAAAACGATCGTTAATGAATTCCATTGCTTCAACGGGGTTCATGTCCGCTAAATACTTTCGCATGATCCACATGCGCTTAATCGTCGTTTCATCGAGAAGTAAATCATCTCTTCGTGTACTCGATGAGATCAAGTCAATTGCAGGAAATATTCTTCTGTTGGCAATTCTTCTATCCAATTGAAGTTCCATATTTCCAGTTCCTTTAAATTCCTCAAAGATCACTTCATCCATTTTAGAACCAGTTTCTGTAAGCGCTGTAGCAATTATTGAAAGTGAACCTCCGTTTTCAATATTTCTAGCTGCACCAAAAAAACGTTTTGGTTTGTGTAAAGCATTTGCATCTACACCACCACTTAAAATCTTACCAGAGGCAGGCTGAACGGTATTGTAAGCTCTTGCAAGACGGGTGATGGAATCCAATAGGATAACCACATCATGTCCACACTCTACAAGGCGTTTAGCTTTTTCTAAAACAATATTAGCCACTTTTACGTGTCGGTCTGCTGGTTCATCAAATGTTGACGCTACAACCTCACCGTCAACATTACGCTGCATGTCTGTTACTTCTTCTGGACGTTCATCTATGAGTAAAATTAATTGATAAACCTCAGGGTGATTTGCTGCGATAGCATTGGCAATATCTTTTAACAACATTGTTTTACCCGTCTTAGGTTGAGAAACAATCATTCCTCTTTGTCCTTTACCGATAGGGGAGAACAAGTCCATGATACGTGTGGAAATTGTGCTTGACTTGTCTGCAAGGTTGAATTTTTCTTGAGGAAATAAGGGAGTCAAGTGTTCAAATGCAACTCGATCACGAACAACTTTTGGATCTAGACCATTAATTTTATCAACTTTAATCAAAGGAAAATACTTTTCTCCTTCTTTGGGTGGACGTACTGATCCTAAAACAGTATCTCCTGTTTTGAGTCCAAACAAACGTATTTGTGATTGTGAAGCGTAAACATCATCTGGAGACGATAAATAGTTGTAATCTGAGGATCTTAAAAAGCCATACCCTTCTGGCATGATTTCTAGTACCCCTTCAGTTTGTACGATTCCATCAAATTCAAAATCAGGTTCGCGATACCTACTTCGATTGTCTTTATTGTGATTGGATTCGTTTCGATTGTTATTTTTTCCTTGGTTAGGATTTGTTCTATTATTTGGATGTCCATTTCCATTAGGATTATTCCCATTGTTCTTGGCAGCTCCTTGTGATGAATTATTCTTGTTATGTTGTTTATTGTTGTTAGGGTGTTTCTGTGTCCCTTGTTTCTTATCGTGCTGAGATTTTGGTTTAGATTTTTGAACTGGAAATACTTTAAGGGGAGCTTTCTTTTCAGTTGTCTCTTTATTTGCTTTTTCAGGTTTTGCAGGAGCAACTTTTGCTGGCTCATTATCTGGCTTAGAAGCAATAAAGTCAACAATTTGATAAATTAAATCTAGTTTTTTCAAACCAGCGATTCGTTTAACACCTATTTTTTTTGCAATTTCTTGTAATTCGGGGAGTTTCTTTGTTTTAAGAGTAGCTATTTCGTACATGAAGTTTTTGTGATTATTACTTTAAAGATTTTGAAATTATCTTCAAAGGTTTAAGAGTTGTGGAGTAGCAATATTACAAATTTTATTTTAAAAATGCTGCTTTTAAAAAAAAGTTAATTTTGTAAAAAAAAATCATGATTCAACGCATACAATCCCTTTACTTGCTTTTAGCTGTTTTATTGTCAAGCGGACTTTTATATGTTTCTCACCTTACCGAATATGCTACGAGTTTAGAATCATTCTTTTCTGTCAACTATGGTTTCTATTTAATCCCTTTCCTCACTTTACTCACACTTTTATTCTTTAAAAATAGAAAGATTCAGGTGGTATTAATTCTTTTGATTATTCTTTTTACTTTCTTTCCGATTGTTCTTTATGTTCAAGCGATTTACAATGGAGTTCAGGCTTCAGTCCTTTACGCTACTGTAAGTATCTATTTATTGAATATAATTTCTCTGCTTTTGGCTCGAAGAGATATCATAAAGGATGAAAAATTAGTCCGTTCCATCGACCGCATTCGATAAAGCACCTCGAAGTCCTAATTCAATTACCTCTAGATTTTGCACTTTTCCTTCTGAAAGTTCAAATCTGAGCATGGTTCTTATTTTATGAAAGCCAGAAATACCTGCTGCTCCAGGATTCATGTGTAAATGCCCCTTTGTTTTATCTTGCATTACCTTGAGTATATGTGAATGTCCACAAATAAAAAGTTTGGGTCTGTATTGAGTAATCAAACTTCTCGCTTTTGGCGTATACCTTCCTGGATAGCCAGCAATATGTGTAATCAATATAGCTACTCCTTCACAAGAAAAAGAAAGCACCTCATGAGCCTGTAATCGCACTTTATTGCCATCTATGTTGCCAAAAACAGCTCGTAAGGGTTTAAGCGTTTCTAACTCGTCTAAAATGGAGAGTTTTCCTATATCCCCTGCATGCCAGACCTCGTCTGCTTGCTTTACATAGTTCTTAATTTTAGAATCTAAATGACCATGAGTGTCAGAAAGTAGAAGAATTTTCTTCAAAATTTTGTAATTTGATTTCAAAATTAGTCTATTCCCTAATCTTAACCAATGCCTCATGTAAATCATTAAAAGGCTCAGTTCTTCTTTAAAAAAAAAGGTGTCATTCATTTTTATAAGGAGTATATTTCTTTTCAATTGGAATCTGACCATTGTTTACGAAAGCTATTTTATTCAGAAATGGAAACTGTTTTAATTCAAAATAGCAGGAAGGTATTCCTTCGTGTATTTTTATTTTTTAGCGTCATATTTTTATTGGCTACAATGTATCTTTATTTATTTGAGGAGGCTACTATTTTGAATATAGTTACAGGGATTTTACTTGTAATATTTTCTTTATCAAATTTGACTGAATCTGATGGTAGGATGATTCAAGTTAAAAAGAGAGGTTTGTTGATTTATGTGTTTTATTCCAATAAAAAGCATGAAGTTTTGACTGTCTATAATTGGCTTCGGTAAAAATTAAATAAAAATCCAAATGATTAATAAAGGAGGTAAATAGAGGAAGAAAGGACTATTTGTACTAATCTAACAGGATAGATCCCATTGCATATGTTTTTGCTTTTCCGCTAATTTGGACACGGTCCTTTTTATTTTGACAAAACAATTTTCCTTTCCGCTCTGAAAGTTGAAGGGCAAATAACTCTTTTTTATTCAATCGTTTTCCCCAAAAGGGGATCAATGAACAATGGGCAGATCCAGTTACGGGATCTTCAAGAATGGAGGCCTGAGGAGTAAAAAAACGAGAAACAAAATCAGCCTTCTCGCCTATGGCAGTGACGATAACTCCCCCTGGATTTAAATTAATTTGGTCAAATGTTTGTCGATGGATTTGGATTGATTGGATCTCTTTTTCGTCATTATAGACCAAAACATAATCCCTCGCTTTGTAAACTTCTTTGGGTTGGATAGATAAAGAGTTCTTTATGACTTCTGGGAGTTCAACTGCGACCGGCATTCGTGAAGGAAAATCTAAATGGTAAATTCCATTTTCTGTGGTGACGCCCAAATCCCCACTTAAGGTTTTGAATTTCATTTCATTTTTATCAAAATCTAAATGATTTTTTAAACAGTGGGCAGTGGCAAGAGTAGCGTGACCACATAAATCCATTTCAATATCTGGGGTAAACCAACGTAAATGAATGTATTCTTCATAGTTTACAAAAAAGGCCGTTTCAGGAACAGCATTCTCTTTAGCAATATTGAGTAAAACAGTATCATCTAGCCAGCGATCTAGTGGGACAACACAGGCTGGGTTTCCACCAAAGCTTTGGTCAGTAAACGCATTTATTTGAAAGCAATTGAGTTTCATTGTCTCTTTATCATTTACTAATGTAGAGAATAAAGGTTATAATACAATGTGTCTATTTAAGAGTTTGTTCAATGGAAAAGCAGGAGGATATTTTAAAGGTCATCTGTGAAATGTTGTTTTCTTTTGGGTTTCGAAAACTTTACACGATTGTATTCTTCAGAACTCCCTTTTGGAATAGAAAGCGATTTCCAATTTTTTTTTTGAATTAACTTTCCCAGGAATACAATTTGACCAATATGATAGGGGTAGTGGGTTAATTGTCTGTTTATTGCTTCTTGAACAGTATGTCCCATATTTCGTATTTAGATTACTTTTTCTAAATCCCCTTCGGTCAAAGTATCAATAGCTTTAAATAAGCATTCCCAGCCTTGATTCCATAACAGCATCAAAGAAGCTCTTGTTTTCAAATCTTCTTCAAACTCCTTCTCACGGTTTCTATTCACTTTTTCTCCATCTGTAGTGAGGAAGTTTGTCCAACGCGAGCGCATATTTCCATTTAAATGTTTGCAGAGTGAAGCAATACTTTTGCATTCTTGATTGGGTTTCCAAAATAATTTTTCATCAGCTATTTGCTCAAAAGTTTGATCTCCAAGGAATTTGTAATATGTAAATTGTTTTTTTACACTTTCTAAATATGAGTTCATAGCACCATGGATTTTATTATTTGGTTTTATTTCTAGGATCGGTTTCAAGTATAGAATATAGAAAGTTGTCAGACCATCCCGTTTTTAAAGGCAATATTTGTCTTCCTCTTCCTTCTCTTTGAAGACCAGCTTTTTCTAATACTTTAATGGATCCAATATTGTCTACAGCACAACCCGCAATAACTCTGTGTAGTTGTAAGGTTTCAAATCCAAACTCAAGTACAGCTTCTAAGGACTCGGTGGCATAACCCTTGTTCCAATGGTCTGGATGGATTTTATACCAAACTTCAGCGCTTTTGTATTTTGAACCACCAAGTTTTAATCCAAACAAACCAATGAATATTTCCTCCAAATTTGTGTCAATTGCAAAGGTGTAATTTTTTATTGTTGAGGATTCGTGTTCTCTCATCCAGGGATTGATGATGGATCGTGTTTGCTCTAAATTTTTTGGAATACCCAAGGTATTGTATCGATCTGTTTCGGGTAAGGAATGTAAGTTATGTATTGACTCTAGATCAGAAGCTTTAATCAATCTTAACTTTAGTTTTGTAGTTACTATTTCGGTCTTTATCATTGTACTTTATTCAAGGATAAGAAAGCTATTTAATCTAATGTACTCCAATTAAAATGAATTCCACGTCCGTAAAAAAAAGAAAAGGCAAAGAAACGCTAAGGGGTCTCCTTTAACATGGATAAAAATTGTAAAACTCTCTTGGAAGCGTCTTTTTGTGCAGCTTGATCTCCTGTTGTGGTTCCACCATAATTAAAACGATATGAAGTTCCGTCGATCCACATCTCTCCTTGTCTATTGCTTGGAGTATAATTAGGATTTCCTGAGATCAAATGTCCAGCGTTTTTATATTGTATATTTTGAATCTCATATTTGAAAGGACTGTTTTTAAGTCTTGCTTCAATTTGATCACTCATCATGGCTGAGGGCCATACGTTGTCGTCAAGACCTGAAAAAAGTAGAATAGGGCCATTAATTTTTTCAACTTGAATGGAAGCTTTTTTGACAGCAACAGTATCCGTTAAGCCTCGTTTCCAATAATTCAAAGTTTCTATAATCTTTTGATTTCCACCTTGCAGCTTATCCATGGGAATATAGGGAATGGGTTTGTTTTCAAAAGTCCAACTAGGTTTCATAAAATCTGAATTGAAGGGAAGTACCGTATTAGACCAACTCACCGACGAGGGACTATAAGCAATGACACCATTTACAAGTTCTGGATAATAGGAGGCAAGTACCAAGGCCAGTTCTGCATTTCTTGATGCTCCCATTACAATAATTTCATTAGAGTTAACTTGAGGTTGATTTTTTAACCAACGGAATGCTTTTCCAAAATACTCCAAGGGGATTTCTTCTGGGAGTGCAGGTAGTCCTTCTTCGCGATGATAGGGTAATGATAAACTCATATAGTTGGCTTTGGCTAACTCCTGTCCCCAATATGCCCCCCAGTCTCTACCACCAACTAAAACAATCGTCGCTTTATCTTTAGTGGTTTTTTTCGCAAAAAAGCTAGCCCTAAATCCAGCATCCTTTATCAGTACAGGTTTTACTCCGTCGAATAAAATAGTGTCAGCAAAAAAGTATCCAATGGTTAAGATCGCCAGTATCAGAATGCTGTTTCTTAATTTTTTATTCACCTCTGCTTTTTTTAAAATAACAAGGCTAAAGATAAGTAGTTCAAAAGAAAGTTATAGGCAGTGATTATTTTAAACGCTTGCCTCTTCCTTTAATCATCATCAAGGAATCTAATTTGTTCTAAAAGGGATATGAGGTCTTTTTTCATCTCTTTGTTTAGGTGAGTCACTTTTAAGTGTCTTCTGTATTTTCCAGTTCCCTCTAACTTTAATTTGGAGGTTAGTTTATAACCGTAGGAAAATTCAAAAGAAACATGTTTTTTTGAAACAAATAATCCTCCAAAATTCTCCTTTAGTGAAAAGACGATGCCACCATACTTAAAGGTTTCATTTACCTTGGGGAAGGTGTCCCAGACAATATTTCTTAGCCAAATAAGGATTTCATATTTCTCAAAATCACTGGTTCTGAGTTCTTTTATGAATTTGTCAATCTGATTTTTTGTTTGAACAATATTTTTTTTGGATTTTGACATAGAATAAAATTAATCGTTTTCATTAATTCTTTATCCATTAAAATAGGTCCTCTGGTTGTAGTGTCGTTTTGGAAGTACCTTGATTACTAAAGTAATAAAAATAATAAAACCCACTTTAAGCGGGTTTTATTATCGTCTATTTAATCTAATAAATTTAGATATGAATCACTTCATCATAGGCGGCAGCTACGGCCTCCATCATCGCCTCACTCATGGTGGGGTGGGGGTGAACGGCTTTAAGCACCTCATGGCCGGTAGTTTCGAGCTTTCGACCTAGTACCGCCTCGGCAATCATATCGGTTACCCCGGCGCCAATCATGTGGCAACCCAGCCATTCGCCGTATTTAGCGTCGAAAATCACCTTAACAAAACCGTCTGAAGTTCCGCTAGCTTGTGCTTTTCCAGAGGCAGAGAAAGGAAATTTTCCTACTTTGATGTCATAGCCTTTTTCTTTGGCTTGAGCTTCGGTGAGCCCTACAGAGGCTACTTCAGGGTAACAATAGGTACATCCTGGAATGTTTCCGTAATCCAACGCTTCTACATGCTGTCCTGCAATTTTTTCAACACACAATATCCCTTCAGCAGAAGCGACATGGGCTAGAGCTTGTCCAGAGGTTACATCTCCAATGGCATAATAGCCAGGAAGGTTGGTTTGATAGAAGTCGTTCACTAATATTTTGTCTTGGTCTACTCCAATTCCAACGTCTTCTAGGCCTAAATTTTCAATGTTGGTTTTGATTCCAACTGCGGACAATACGATGTCTGCTTTCAATGTTTCTTCGCCTTTTGCTGTTTTAATAGTTGCAGTAACGCCTTTTCCTTTGGTATCTACTTGAGTTACTTCAGCACCGGTTATAATGTTAATTCCACTTTTCTTGAAAGAACGTTCTAGTTGTTTAGAGATTTCTTCATCTTCAACGGGTACTATGCGATCTTGGTATTCTACTACAGTCACTTCAGTACCCATAGCATTGTAGAAATAGGCAAATTCGATTCCAATGGCACCAGAACCAACCACAATAAGTTTTTTAGGTTGTTTTGGTAAAGTCATTGCTTCACGGTAACCAATTACCTTTTTCCCATCTTGTGGAAGAGAGGGAAGCTCACGGGAGCGGGCTCCTGTGGCAATAATAATATTTGAAGCACTGTATTCTTCAGTTTTATCATTTGAAGTCACACTTACTTTTTTACCCGCAAGAATTTTTCCATGACCTTTTAAAATATCAATTTTGTTTTTCTTCATCAGAAATTGTACTCCCTTACTCATTCCGGCTGCAACATTTCGACTACGATTTACTACGGCATCAAAATCTTTGTCGTATTCCTTTACAATTAACCCATAGTCTCCAGCATGTTTTAAATAATTAAAAACTTGTGCAGATTTAATAAGGGCTTTGGTTGGAATACAACCCCAGTTCAAACACACTCCGCCTAAACTTTCTTTTTCAACAATAGCGGTTTTAAAACCTAATTGTGAGGCTCTAATTGCTGTAACATAGCCTCCTGGACCGCTTCCTACTACTATAATATCATATGAACTCATGAAGTGTAATTTAAATTCGCTGCAAATTTACGAAACTAGAGAGAATATTTTGCTCTAATTTTCCTCCTTCGTGAAATCTATGCTGGCAGCATTGACACAATACCGTTCTCCTGTTGGGGTAGGGCCATCGTTAAACACATGCCCTTGGTGTCCACCACATTGAGAACAAACAATTTCTGTACGGATCATTCCATGGCTATTGTCTTTAATGAATTCAATAGCTCCCGGAATTGCAGTATCATAGGAAGGCCATCCGCAACCACTATCAAATTTGGAAGAAGAATCATAAAGAGCTTGTCCACATCCTTTGCAGGTGTAAATTCCATTTTCATGATGATCATTAAACTTTCCAGTAAAAGGGCGTTCGGTTCCTTTTTTTCTTAAGATGTGAAACTCTTCAGGAGATAATTGTTCTTTCCATTCAGTTTCTGTTTTTTTTATCAGATACTCTTTATTGCTCATTTTTTGGTATAAAGGCCAAAGCAGCTGAATTGATACAGTGTCTTTTTCCTGTTGTTTGGCGTGGTCCATCATTAAACATATGTCCTAAATGTCCACCACAAGTATTGCACTTTAATTCCGAACGCGGATATCCAATTTTATAATCCACATCGTATTCTAAATTTTCTTCAATTCCTCGATCAAAGGAGGGCCAACCTGTTCCAGAGTCAAATTTGTGTTGGGATTCGTACAAGGGAGTTTTGCAGCCACTACAAACATAGGTTCCTTCTTTTTTATTGTTATTTAAAGGACCTGTAAAGGGTCGCTCCGTTGCTGCTTGACGAAGAACTCTGTAAGCTAAAGTAGAAAGACTTGCTTTCCATTCTGCTTCAGTTTTGACTACGGCATAGTCTTTTTGGGTACTCTTTTTTTCTTGAGAATTGCCTTGGCAAGAAACCAGAAAGGCAAGTAGGAGTAGGGGGAAATATTTTATCATCTTTTTTTATCAAAATTACTAATCTTTTTTTCACCCAAAACCGAATATGCTTTCTTTGTAGAAATTTAACATAGTTTAGATATAAATGCGCTTTTTTTAAATTTTAAAACACCCCCCAATGCGACCTACTTTTTTTTTAATACTGCTTATTCTTATTTCAGGATGTAAAGTGAATCACTTAACAGGAAAGAAAACATTTAATGCCTTTTCCAACAAGTAATTGTTTCCTATGGCTTTGCAACAATACAATTCATTTTTAAAAGACAATAAAACTGTCATGGGTACTAAAGCGCAGCGACAAATTTCTAAAATAGGAGTTTACATCGCGCTAGCGGCACAAAAATATTTTGCTTTCAAGGGGCAGCCAAATTTCTTGAGAGAGTATGTTTGGGAATATAATTTGGTAGAGAATGAACAACGCAATGCTTGGTGTATGCCAGGAGGTAAAATCGTTTTTTATACCGGTATACTCCCCATA
The DNA here is from genome assembly GCA_009886625.1 of Flavobacteriaceae bacterium. Classification (GTDB taxonomy): domain Bacteria; phylum Bacteroidota; class Bacteroidia; order Flavobacteriales; family Flavobacteriaceae; genus MS024-2A. The sequence continues at coordinate 40,978 of QXZA01000029.1, read as the reverse complement.
GCCGAAAACCCCGATTAGATAGCTGCCATTATGGGTCATGAAGTGGCACATGCACTTGCTGATCACGGAGGACAGAGAATGTCAATTATTTTAGCTCAACAAGGATTAAATATTTTTGCAGAAAAAGCCACAGAAAAGCAACCTGATGCAAAGCGGAAAGCAATTCTAGCAGCCTAATGAATCGGTTCCTCAGTGTTAGGGGTATTACCTTTTAGTAGAAAGCACGAATCTGAAGCGGATAAAATCGGTTTAGAACTAATGGCTTTTGCGGGGTATAATGTCGATGAAGCGCCAAAATTATGGGAACCCATGAAAGCAGCTTCAGGTGGAAAATCACAACCCGAAATTTTGAGTACTCATACCTCTAACCAAAGGCGTATTGACAATTTAAAGCTCTGGGCTTCAAATGCTAAACTTTTAGCTAGCAAAATCAATAGTATTAAATATTAATTTTGCTGTTGATTTTTTCATTACATTGAGTGACTAAATTGATTTAATGTTAAGTTTAAAAACCCCTTTAGAGAAAGGAAGTAAAAAAATAATCAATGCCTGGACTTTTTATGATTGGGCGAACTCTGTTTATCCATTAGTCATTTCTTCAGCTATTTTTCCAATATATTACGGCGCTTTGTTTTCAGAAAGTAACATAATTTCTCTTTTTGGTTATGATTTAAAAAATACTGCCATGATCAGTTTTGTAACTGCTGCAGCTTTTTTTATTGTTGCTTTTATGTCTCCTATACTTTCTGGAATCGCAGACTATATAGGAAATAAGAAGCGCTTTATGAAGCTTTTTGTTTATATCGGTGCGATTAGTTGTATGGGTTTGTACTTCTTTGAATTGGAAACCATTTACTTGGGATTGTTTATTCACTTTTTTGGACTAATAGGGTATTGGTCAAGTTTAGTATTCTATAACTCATACCTTCCAGACATTGCTTTCCCAGAACAACAAGATAGGGTGAGTGCCAAAGGATTCTCAATAGGGTATATAGGAAGTGTTCTTTTATTATTGTCAAATTTAGCAATGGTAATGAATCCCGATTGGTTTGGTATTACAGGAACAGAAGGAGAAGCCGCTATGAAAGCCATGAGGTATTCGTTTGTGTCAGCGGGTATATGGTGGGTACTTTTTAGTCAATATTCATTTTATTATTTACCAAAAGGAAATCGTGAGGTCAAAGTCACTAAAGATGTTTTTTGGAACGGATATAAAGAGTTAAAAAGTGTTTGGAATCAACTGGAGCATAACAAGGCAATGAAACGTTATCTTCCCGCATTTTATATGTATAGTATGGCATTACAAACGGTTCTCTTGGTGGCTGCATATTTTGGAGAAGAAGAAATTCAATGGGGAAGTGCAGCTGAAAAAACAACTGGTTTAATTGTAAGCATATTGTTAATACAGATTGTAGGAATTTTGGGAGCTTTTTTAACTGCCAGAGCTTCAGAACGTTTTGGAAACATCCGCGTTTTAATTGTTGTTAATCTCATTTGGGCAGCCTTGTGTTATTACGCCTATCATATCGAGACTCCTCTACAGTTTTATAGTGTAGCAGGATTGGTAGGAATGGTAATGGGAGGGCTACAAGCGTTATCGAGGTCAACCTATTCCAAGTTAATCCCTCAAACAGACGATACAGCCTCATTTTTTAGTTTTTACGATGTTACTGAAAAAATAGGGATCATTGTTGGAATGTCCCTATTTGGAATTATTGATCAGATTACGGGTAGCATGCGAAATGCAATTTTATTTTTCATGCTCTTTTTTATAGTGGGAGCACTTATGCTATTTCGTGTTCCACGAGAGAAACTGGGTTAATCTCTTACAGAGATATCACCTGAACCTGTTATTTTTGTTTTTTGTTTTTTTGGGTTTCCTTTACAAACAACATCTCCTGATCCAGTAATAAATGCATCTAATATTTCTGAAGTGTGCATGTCAATGTCTCCAGAACCCGTGATTTTTGCTTTTCCAGTGGAAGCTTCTACACCACTCGCTTCTATTTCTCCAGAACCGGTTAAAGTAAAATCTACAGTGGATGCATCTCCTTCTAATATAATTTCTCCTGAACCGGTAACCATTGCATCTAGATGATTTACATCCACAGAAATATTAATATTTCCAGAGCCAGAGACTATAGTTTTAAAGTGATCACCTTCAAGGGTGAAACGTGAGTCAATTTCTCCGGAACCACTTAAGATGATTTTGTCAATATCTTCAACTGGGATGGTGATATAAACCATTTCGGTATCCCAAGTTCTAAACCACGACTTTTCTTTTTGTTTGATGGTCAAGGTTCCGTTTTTTACGTTTGAGGCTATTTTCTCAAGGTCTTCCTCATCACCTTTGAGTTCAATGGTACCCTCAGCACGTGAGATTAAAGTGACTTTATAGCTTCCAGCTATATGAATACCATCGTAGGTTCCAACATTTCTTTTTTTAGTTTGTTGCGCTTTTATAGCTTCGGTATTGATGCAAATCATCGCCAATAGAATAAATAAATTTTTCATGATAATTTAATTTTAGGGGTTAATTTTGACACCTCCAAATTAGGAAGTGATTTTTAAAGCAGATAGGTTTGTTTGTGGATTATAAATTCCTTTAAAATATTTTTCGGTAGCTCTGATATTCTCAATAGAGTGATCTAACGGAATCGAAGATCTAAAACCAGCATATTCTAATATGAGTAATAAACCAAGAAGATGTTACACTTTACTAAAGAAAATTTGTGATGGCATAACTATTGCCCATACTAAACTGCTGTTGTTAAAGAGGTTTCAAAATTTCTAATATTGTTTAAAAATCTAATGAATCCTTGATAATAATGACATAATGACCTAAAAAAAAATAAATGGCGAAATCCTTTTTTAATACAGTTGACAACTTGTCACTCCAAGATATAGAATCCGAAGCGGATTTGATTCCTTTAATGTCAACTGAAGATGAAGAAGCATTAGAAAATGAGGCTTTACCTGAGGTTGTTCCGTTACTACCGCTCAGAAATACAGTTCTTTTTCCCGGTGTTGTAATCCCGATTACGGCGGGAAGAGATAAATCGATTCAATTAATCAAAGATGCCAACAAAGCGGATAAGATTATTGGAGTGGTGGCTCAGCGAAACGAAAATGAAGAAAACCCCGGTGCAAAAGACATTTTCACTTTAGGAACTGTTGCTCAAATACTAAGGGTATTGAAAATGCCTGATGGAAATACAACCATCATTATTCAAGGGAAAAAGCGTTTTGAGATCGATGCAATTACAGAAGAGGAACCTTACTTAAAGGCAAAAATCAAAGCAGTCAAGGATCAAATACCTGAACCAAACGATAAAGAGTTTAATGCTACTATAGATTCTATTAAGGATTTAGCCTTGCAAATCATTCAAGAGAATCCCAATATTCCATCAGAAGCTTCTTTTGCCATTAAGAATATCCAAACGCCTTCTTTTCTTATCAATTTTGTTGCTTCCAATATGAATGTTGCGGTAAAACAAAAACAGAGTATTATTACAGAGGTTAGTTTGCATAAACGTGCTTTAATGTGTTTGAAGCATATGAATGAAGAATACCAAAAACTAGCGCTTAAAAATGATATTCAATCGAGAGTACGATCAGAAATGGATACTCAGCAAAGGGAATATTATTTACATCAGCAAATGAAAACCATACAAGAAGAATTGGGTGGGGTTTCTTATGAAGAAGAAGTTGAAGAAATGAAAGCGCGTGCCAGTAAGAAACTTTGGTCCAAAGAAGTAGAAAAGCACTTTGAGAAAGAGTTGATGAAAATGCAACGCATGAATCCTCAAGTTGCAGAGTACTCAATTCAACGAAATTATTTAGACCTATTCTTGGATTTGCCTTGGAATGAGTTTTCCGAGGATAATTTTGATCTTAAACGAGCTCAAAAGATTTTAGATCGGGATCATTTTGGTTTGGAAGAGGTAAAGAAACGTGTCATTGAATATCTGGCAGTGTTGAAGTTGCGAAACGATATGAAATCTCCAATTTTATGTTTGTATGGTCCTCCTGGAGTTGGGAAAACTTCCTTAGGAAAGTCTATAGCCGAAGCCCTTGGGAGAGAGTATGTTCGGATTTCATTGGGAGGGATGCGAGATGAAGCGGAAATTCGTGGACATCGAAAAACCTATATTGGAGCTTTACCGGGAAGAATAATTCAAAGTTTGAAAAAAGCAGGTACCTCTAATCCTGTTTTTGTTTTAGATGAGATTGATAAATTAGCTTCTGGAGTTCAGGGCGATCCTGCTTCAGCACTTTTGGAAGTTCTAGATCCCGAACAAAACCAATCCTTTTATGACAATTTCCTTGAGATGGGATATGATTTATCTAAGGTCATGTTTGTAGCTACTGCCAATAGTCTTGGACCTATCCACCCAGCATTGAGAGATCGTATGGAGATTATAAATGTTAGTGGGTACACTCAAGAAGAAAAGACTGGAATTGCTCAAAAGTTTTTATTACCTAAACAGCTTAAAGAGCATGGGATGAATAAAAAGCAATTAACGCTCAAGAAATCCGTTTTAGATAAGATAGTAGAGAGTTATACAAGAGAATCAGGAGTTCGAGGCCTTGACAAGCAAGTAGCGAAATCTGTTCGTTATGCGGCTAAATCCATTGCAATGGAGGAGGAATACAAAATTAACCCTGAATTAGAAGATTTGACAACTATTCTGGGTCCTGCAAAAGTACACCGTGATTTATATGAAAATAATCATGTGGCAGGAGTTGTAACCGGTTTGGCATGGACTTCTGTTGGAGGTGATATCTTATTTATAGAGTCGGCTATTTCTCCGGGTAAAGGGGGATTGAGTATTACAGGAAATTTAGGAAAAATCATGAAGGAATCGGCTACGATTGCTTTAGAATATATTAAAGCCAATGTGTCTTTAATGGGACTTGATGCGTTTGAATTTGATAAATATAGCATTCATATTCACGTTCCTGAAGGGGCCACACCTAAAGACGGACCCAGTGCCGGGATTACTATGTTAACCTCTTTGGTTTCTTTGTTTACCCAAAAACGTGTAAAAAAGCATTTGGCAATGACGGGTGAAATTACACTAAGGGGGAAAGTATTGCCAGTCGGAGGGATAAAGGAGAAAATTCTTGCTGCCAAACGATCCAAAATTAAAGAGATTATTCTTTGTGAAGACAATCGAAAGGATATTGAAGAAATTAACGAAAGTTATCTAAAAGGTTTGCATTTTCATTATGTGAAAGAAATGCATGAAGTGATTTCCTATGCGGTCACCTCTCAAAATGTTGTCAATGCTAAGCAATTAATCTCTTCATAGATATAATGGTTATTTTTACACTATGAAGAAAATCATCATTGCAGTTGATGGATTTGCAGCAACAGGTAAAAGTACTGTTGCCAAAAAAATTGCTGCTGCTTTACATTACATCTATATTGATACCGGTGCAATGTACCGTGCTGTCACTTATTACGTTCAAAAACAAAATTCCACTGAAGATATAGATGTAGCTCAATTGATTGATTCACTTCCTAATGTCAATATTCATTTTGAAAATGGTGAACACGGACAACAAATATTCTTGAATGGCATAAATGTCACCAATGAAATTAGGGAATCCAAAGTCAATAATGTTGTTAGTAAAATAGCGAGTGTTGAAGCTGTCCGAAACTTTTTAGTTGCTCAGCAGAGGTCAATGGGAAAAGAACGTGGAATAATTATGGATGGGAGAGATATTGGGACTGTAGTTTTTCCAGAAGCGGAATGTAAATTCTTTCTCACGGCTTCCCCAGAGATAAGAGCAGAACGACGTCATAAAGAACAATTGGAAAAAGGAAATTTAGAATCCTTTGAAGCCGTTTTAGAAAATATAATAGCAAGAGACCATCAAGATTCAACCCGAAGTATTAATCCATTGCGAAAAGCAGACGATGCTATAGAGATTGAGGTAAGCACATTAACTATTGATGAGGTTTATCGTTTAATGATGGACAAGATTCAATCTATCGTATAAGGCGAATTCGAGCTTTAAAAAACACATTTATTATTTGTTTATCAAGCGATTAAGAGTATATTTGCACGCTTTTAATTGGAAGGAAAAACCGAAAGCGCCATTAATTTATATAAACAACTTCTGTATTTGCAACTAAGGTTTTCCCTTGTACAGAATACAAAAACCCATCGGAAATGGCCAAAAAACCAACCGAAGAGGCTGCAGCCAAAAGCGCTGAGCCTAAAAAAGCAGTAACTCCAAAGAAAACAACTGCTAAGAAAACCACTAAAAAAGAAGAAGTAACTGAAACTGTTGAAACTCAAGAAGCTCCTGTATCTGATTCAACTGTTGATGTGGCTGTGGTTGAAGAAAAAGCACCAGAAGTTGATCAAAAAGCAGTACAAGCTGAATTTTTAGACAATTTTAACTGGCACAATTATCAAGAAGGAATCGATTTAATTGAAGACAAACAACTTGATGAATTCGAAAAATTAGTAAAAGAGAATTTCGTTGACACTTCAGATGAAGACGTAATTGAAGGAGAAGTGGTTTACATGACAGAGCGTGAAGCCATTATTGACATCAATGCAAAATCTGAAGGGGTTATTTCCCTAAATGAATTCCGTTACAACCCAGACTTAAAAGTTGGGGATAAGGTAGAAGTGATTGTTGACATACGTGAAGATCGTACAGGTCAATTGGTTCTTTCTCACCGAAAAGCTCGTGTAATTAAAGCATGGGATCGTGTAAACAATGCACATGATAATGCAGAAATCGTAAGCGGTTTTGTAAAATGTAGAACTAAAGGAGGAATGATTGTTGATGTTTTTGGTATTGAAGCGTTCTTACCTGGTTCTCAAATTGACGTAAAACCCATTCGTGATTACGATCAATATGTAAACAAAACAATGGAATTTAAAGTGGTGAAAATTAATCACGAGTTTAAAAACGTTGTTGTTTCACATAAAGCTTTAATTGAAGCGGATATTGAAGAACAGAAAAAAGAAATCATTGGTCAATTAGAGAAAGGGCAAGTTTTAGAAGGAACTGTGAAAAACATTACTTCTTACGGTGTCTTTATCGACCTCGGTGGTGTAGATGGATTAATTCATATTACGGACCTTTCTTGGAGCCGTATTAATCACCCAAGTGAGATTCTTGAGTTAGACCAAAAGTTGAATGTTGTAATCCTTGACTTTGATGACAACAAGTCTCGTATTCAATTAGGATTAAAACAATTGAGCCAGCACCCATGGGATGAAATCTCTGAAACACTTAAAGAAGGAGAAAGAGTAAAAGGAAAAGTAGTGGTTATAGCTGACTACGGAGCTTTTGTTGAAATCAAAGAAGGTGTTGAAGGATTAGTTCACGTTTCTGAGATGTCATGGTCAACTCACTTACGCTCTGCACAAGATTTCGTAAAAGTAGGGGATGAAGTCGAAGCTGTCATTTTATCGATTGATCGTGAATCAAGAAAAATGTCATTAGGGATCAAGCAAATTACGCCAGACCCATGGACTGATATTACTTCCAAGTATCCAATTGGATCAAAACATTCTGGTTTGGTAAGAAACTTTACCAACTTCGGAGTTTTTATTGAATTAGAAGAAGGAATTGATGGATTAGTTTATATCTCTGATTTATCATGGACTAAAAAAGTGAAGCACCCATCTGAGGTACTTGCTTTAGGTGACAAGATCGACGTAATTGTTCTTGAATTAGATGTTGAAGGACGAAAACTAAGTTTAGGTCACAAACAAACCAAAGACAATCCCTGGGATAAATACGAGAAAGAATTTGGTTTAGAATCCGAACACACTGCTTCGATAACCGAAATGGTAGACAAAGGCGCTACAATTCATTTTAATGAAGACATCATTGCTTTTGTACCTTCACGTCATTTAGAGAAAGAAGATGGATCTAAATTAGGAAAAGGGGATGAAGCTGTTTTTAAAATTATTGAATTCAACAAAGAATTCAAGAGAGTAGTAGCTTCTCATACTGCCCTTTTCAAAGAGCAGGAAATTAAAAACCTAAAGCGTGCCACTAAGAACTTAGCTGCTGCTAATTCTGAAAAAGCAACGCTTGGGGATTTAGATGCCCTTGCAAGTTTGAAAGAGCAAATGGATAATGATAAATAATTATCATTTGAATTTATTATTTAAAAACCCTCCCTACGGAGGGTTTTTTTTATACTTAATAAAATAATACTTTTGTAAAATATTACAACTATGACACCTAAAGTCCTTCTTAGTGAAAAAAGGGTAAATATCATGCTAAATAGGCTTTGTTGTCAATTGATCGAACGGCATGGTGATTTTTCTGAAACGGTGCTCGTTGGTCTTCAACCTCGTGGGGTATTACTCCTAGAACAATTGTTATATCTGCTGAAAAAAAATGGCGTCACTTCCCTCCAGAGTGGGAAGCTAGACACTACCTTTTTTAGAGACGATTTTAGAAGAAACGAAATCCCTCATAATGCAAATGCCACAGAAATGGAAGTCACTATCGAAGGGAAAGATGTTGTTTTAATCGATGATGTTTTATTTACCGGGAGAAGTATTCGATCTGCTCTTACAGCTATAGATAGTTATGGTAGACCAAAATCAATTGAATTGTTAGTGTTAGTTGATCGACGTTTTAGCCGTCATTTGCCGATTCAACCTGATTATTTAGGAGCACAAATTGATGCTCTCCAAGGCGATAAGGTTAAAGTGGTATGGTCTGATAATGCATCAAATAATATTGTTTATTTAGAAAAACAAAGCCAATGAAAGCCTTAAGTGTTTCTCACCTCCTAGGGATAAAGTATCTCAATCCAGAAGACTTGCACTTGATTTTTGAAACAGCAACGCATTTCAAAGAAGTTATTAATCGGCCCATTAAAAAAGTTCCCAGTCTTCGGGATATTACAATTGCTAATCTGTTTTTTGAAAACAGTACCCGAACAAGATTATCGTTTGAGTTGGCAGAAAAAAGACTCAGTGCAGATGTACTTAATTTTTCTGCATCACAGTCCTCAGTTAAAAAAGGAGAAACTTTAGTTGACACAGTTAATAATATACTGGCAATGAAAGTTGATATGATTGTAATGCGACACCCTCATCCAGGGGCTGCACACTTTTTATCCCAACATGTTAATTCTTGTATTATCAATGCAGGGGATGGCACACATGAACATCCTTCACAAGCATTGTTGGATGCGTTTTCTCTGCAAGAAAAATTTGGAGATTTGGGAGGAAGAAGGATCGCCATAGTAGGGGATATTTTACACTCTAGAGTTGCACTTTCTAATATATACGCTTTAAAAATGCTTGGAGCTGAGGTACGTCTTTGTGCTCCTAAATCCTTACTTCCTAAACATATCGAATCATTGGGTGTAAGTTTTTCTTCTAATTTAATGGAAGTTTTGAATTGGTGTGATGCAGCCAACATGCTTCGTGTTCAAAACGAACGCATGGAATTGAGTTATTTTCCAACTACACGTGAATACAGTCAAAATTTTGGCCTTACTGGAGAACGTCTAAAGCAATTGAGAAAAGAAATTGTAATACTTCATCCCGGACCAATTAACCGTGGGGTAGAAATTACTAGTGAGGTTGCTGATTCTGATCAAGCAATTATTCTAGATCAAGTTGAGAATGGAGTTGCAGTTCGTATGGCTATTATTTATCTTTTAGCCTCTAAATTGAATATTCCTTTGAAATGATACAGTGGGAAGAAAATAATACAGCTTACCTTGAAGCTAAAGCATATGTGGAAAATAAAGAGTCACTCTTTAGCAATTTAAAAGAGCACCAAGGATTTGACCTGATCTTAAATTGTGAAACCTATCTTCCTAAGATTGAAGAGTTAGCATCGTTGGCTTTACACCAACTAAATGAGGGACGTAGCTTAGTGCTTATACTTTCTCCTGAACTCACAGATCATTTTCCTTCAGAGTGGGTAACTGTACCCACAAAAACAGAAGCCTTAGATTTTATTTCGTTTGAACAAATGCAACGTGATTTAGGCTTTTAGATGATGGAATTAACCATATTAGGCTGTCATTCGGCTACTCCAAGAGAAAATAAGCATACAACTTCTCAGCTTTTGGAAGTGAGCGGTAATTTATTTTTAATTGATTGTGGCGAGGGAACGCAAATTCAATTGAGAAAATCAAAAGTAAAGTTTTCTAGAATTCAACATATTTTTATTTCTCATCTTCATGGAGATCATTTTTACGGTTTAATTGGCTTAATCAGCACCTTTAGATTGTTGGGAAGAACAGCAGCTCTTAATGTGTATGGTCCAAAAGGAATAAAGGAAATTATTATTTTACAATTGAAGTTGGCGAAATCTTGGACAGATTATCCACTTCATTTTCATGAGTTGGAAAAAGATTTCAGTGAAATCATATTTGAGAACGACTCGGTAAAGGTCAGCACCCTCCCTTTGGTTCATCGTGTTTATACCAATGGATTTTTATTTGAAACAAAATCTTCAAAACGAAAAATTGATCTAGAAGTACTAAAGGAATTTGACCTACTACCTTTTCAATTTCAACAATTACAACAGGGTTCTGATATTATATTGGATAATGGAAATGTTTTAAAAAATGAAGCCTATACTTTGCCTCCAAGCAAATCTAAAAAATATGCTTTTTGTAGTGACACAGCCTATTTGGAATCTTTAGTAGAAAACATTAAGGAAGTTGATCTGCTTTATCATGAGGCTACTTTCTTAGAGAAGAATAGTGAATTGGCTACAAAAACAAAACACAGCACGGCAAAACAGGCAGCCCAAATTGCTAAAATGGCTGAAGTCAAACAACTCATGTTGGGTCATTTTTCTAATCGATATTCCAATAAAGAAGAATTTATTACTGAGGCTTCTACGGTGTTTCAAAATGTTATTTTAGCCGAAGACCTCAAAACTTTTACGATATAACACCAATGCTTTGTAACTTGTAAAACAAATGGAACAAGAAGATTTAGGACATTTACGTAAATCCTATCAAAAGGGCGCTTTGAATATTGAAGATATTCAAAATGATCCCATGACATTTTTTAAAAATTGGTTTGATCAAGCCAATGAAACCCAGGCTATAGAAGAAGCCAATGCAATGACGCTTTCAACTCTTGGACTTGATGATTTTCCTAAATCTAGAATTGTCCTTTTAAAGGCCTTGATCGAAGAAGGATTTGTCTTTTATACTAACTATCAAAGTGAAAAGGGAACATCCATTGCTCACCACTCTAAGGTAGGCCTTGCGTTTTTTTGGCCACCTTTGGAACGTCAGGTAATCATTAAGGGAGAAGCGGTCAAACTAACGAACGAAGCTTCTGATGCTTATTTTCAAAGCCGACCAAAAGGAAGTCAAATTGGTGCAATTGTATCTGACCAGAGTAAGGTTATTTCTGATCGCACCATTATGGAAGCAAAACTAGAAGCATTGGAGATTGAATATGTAGAAAAGGATGTGCCACGTCCTGATCACTGGGGAGGCTATGTAGTGAAACCACTGTGTATTGAATTTTGGCAGGGTAGGCCTAACCGCCTTCACGATCGGATTCGATGTCAATTGCAGGGTAATTTTTGGAATATTGAACGCTTAGCTCCTTGATATGAAAGAGTTGATTCTTTTACGCCATGCCAAGTCCTCGTGGGATTATGCCGTTTCTGACCGCAACCGACCTGTGACAGAAAAAGGAATGAAACGAATCACTAATATGGCAACGGCTAGCGCTTCATTGTTTAAGAAGCAAGAAATTATTTTTTCAAGTCCAGCAAATAGAGCCATGCACACAGCTACTTTACTTATCCATACTTTAGGAATTGCATTTGAAAAATTAAATATTAAAGAGGAACTATATACCTTTGATACCTCCAACTTACTTCAATTTATACATTCCATCGATGATGAGTTTGATAAAGTAATTTGTGTGGGACATAATCCAGCTTTTAGTTCAGCTGTTAGTTATTTAAGCGATACAACCATAGGAAACCTCCCTACAGCCGCATGGGCACGTATCGTATTTGAACAATCCCAATGGTCACAAGTAAATGCTGGATCCTGTAATTTAGGTTTACCAAAAGAAATTTTAGTTTAATATGAAAGAGGACGAACTTTACATAAATCGAGAGATAAGTTGGCTAGATTTCAATGCTCGTGTACTTCAAGAAGCAGCAGATCAAAATGTGCCATTACTGGAGCGTCTTCGCTTTATAGGAATTTTTTCAAATAATTTGGATGAATTTTTTCAAGTGCGATATGCAACGGTTCAACGTATTGCTCAATCTGATAAAACGGGTCGAAAGATTTTTGGCGGTAAAAATGCAAAAGATTTATTAAAAGCAATTACTAAGAAAGTAATTGAACAACAAAAAGAGACCAACAATATTCTGACTGATATTGAAAAGGAACTTGAAAAAGAACAGATTTACTTTGTCAATGAAAATAATGTTTTTGAAGAGCACCAAGAGTTTTTAAAAGAATACTTTATTCAAAAAGTTAGTCCTGCTTTAATGACTATTATCATCTCAGATAAGCTCACCCAAGATTTATCAAATAATCACGCTTTTTTAGCAGTAAAGCTCTCTTTTTCAAATCCTAAAAAGTTTAAAAATCAATATGCCCTTATTGAAATTCCTACAGAGCTGGAACGCTTTATTGTATTGCCTTCTATAGGGAATAAACAATATGTCATGTTTTTAGATGATTTGATTCGTTATCATTTTGATTTAATATTTAACTTCTTTGAGTATACTGCCATTGAAGCTCATATGATCAAAGTTACTCGTGATGCCGAGTTGGATATGGAGGGTGATGTATCCAAAAGCTATATTAACAAGATCGTTGAGAGTGTTAGAGAACGTATTTTGGCAGAACCCGTTAGAATGGTTTACGATAAAGAAATTGATCCAGAAACATTAAATGCACTTAAGGGTTTGTTGGGAATTGACTCGACAGACAGTTTAATTCCTGGTGGAAGGTATCATAACCGAAAGGATTTCATGAAGTTTCCACAGCTAAATAGGAATGATCTGCAGTACAGTAAAATGCTGCCAATTCCTATTGAAGGATTGTCGCTGGAGAAAAGTATTTTTAAGGCGATAGAAGAGAAGGATTATCTTTTGTACACTCCTTATCATAGTTTTTCTTTTGTGATTAAATTTTTGAGAGAAGCCGCATTGGATCCAAAGGTGAATTCAATTAAGATTACTATTTATAGGTTGTCACAACTTTCTAATGTTGCAAGTGCTTTAATAAATGCTGCTAAAAACGGAAAGAAAGTACTGGTTCAAATTGAATTACAAGCTCGTTTTGATGAAACCAATAATATTACCTATGCAGAACAAATGCAAGCGGCGGGGGTAGAATTGATTTTCGGAATACCTGGATTAAAAGTGCATTCTAAAATCTGTATTATTGAAAAAATAGAAGAGGGTAAAAAGAAACGATACGGTTTTATAAGTACCGGAAATTTAAATGAAGATACAGCCAAGATCTATACTGATTATACTTTGTTCACCTCTAATCCAAAAGTGCTGAAAGAGGTAAATAAGGTCTTCAATTTTTTACAAGTACATTATAAATTAAAGAAATACAAGCATTTAATTGTATCGCCTCACTACACTCAATCCACTTTGGTGCGCATGATCAATAAAGAAATTGAAAATAAAAAGGCAGGATTACCTAGTGGGATTAAATTAAAATTGAATGCCATTACAAATTTTTCCATGATCAATAAGCTTTATGAAGCTAGTCAGGCTGGCGTTTCTATTCAAATGGTAGTTAGGGGAATTTGTTGTTTGATCCCTGAAGTAAAAGGGATGAGTGAAAATATAGAAGTAATCAGTATTGTGGACCGTTATCTGGAACACCCACGTTTATACGTTTTTGAAAATGGAGGAAATCAGAAAGTTTATATTTCTTCTGCAGATTTTATGACTCGAAATATCGAAAACAGAGTAGAGGTGGCTGCACCTATTTATGATCCTGCTTTACAAAAACAAATTCTTGACGTTTTTGATATTATTTGGAAGGACAATGTCAAGGCTAGAATAATAAATAAAGCGACTCAAAATCTACTAAGAAAATCTTCAGAAAAACCTGTGCGCTCTCAGTGGGCAATTTATGACTACTATAAAAATCTTCAGTCATGAAGATTAGAAAATACGCAGCCATTGATATTGGTTCTAATGCAGTAAGAATGTTGGTTGCCAATGTTATAGACCATGGAAAGAAAACCGTTTATTTAAAGAATGCTTTGGTACGTGTTCCTATACGATTGGGAGAGGATGCTTTTGTCAATGGAAAGATATCGGATAGTAATATCAAGCGAGTAGTGAAATCCATGAAGTCATTCAAGTTGTTGATGCAAGTACATGGGGTGAAAGATTACCTTGCGTTTGCTACTTCAGCACTAAGAGATGCTAAAAATGGGGCTAAAGTGGTTGAAAAAGTGCTCAATAAATCGGGGATCAAGATTGAAATCATTGACGGTAAAAAAGAAGCAAAAATTATTTCTAACACCAATGTTTTTGACACCATAAGTAAAGAAAAAACCTTTCTTTATATTGATGTAGGAGGGGGGAGTACGGAGTTTAGTGTCTTGATAAAAGGAAAACGAGTCCATTCCAAATCGTTTAAGATAGGAACAGTTCGTTTACTGAATAATAAAGTGGGTGAGGAGACATGGCAAGCCGCTGAAACATGGGTAAAAACCCATACTCATGCTCATGACAAAATTTACCTTCTGGGTACTGGAGGCAATATCAATAAACTTCATAAAATGGCTGGAATTAAAGAAGGCCGACCCCTAAGTTACTTAACCTTAAGTGCCTTAAATAACCAACTGAGTGCTCTGACCTATGAAGAACGGATTATAAAACTGGGCTTAAATCCAGACCGCTCTGATGTGATTTTACCCGCCTCTAAATTATTTATTAAGACCCTACACTGGAGTGGTGCAAAAGTGATTTATGTTCCTAAAGTGGGACTCTCCGATGGAATGATTCGTGAGTTGTGTAAGAATAAGTAGGGTTTAACGGTATCGTATAATTGTTAGTTAGGGATATGAGTGCGTAATCTTTTCGGTTATGCATTGTTGGCAACTGATTTTTCCATTTCGATTGTTTCCCATTCCTCATTTCCAACTTTTTCGTAACATTTAATCTCTCCAATATTCCACTTGTAAATCCACTGTCTTTAAAAGAGTTCCATTCCTCATTAGACATTTTTTTTACTCTCCTTGTCGTATGTACGCTGTAATTTGGTCAACTTCAGCCATCCTTTTGAGTTCATATGCTAAATCTTGATTAAACTCTACTTTTTGTTAAATTTGTTTCTTTTCAGATGGATTTTCTTTACATCCAAATAATGAAAGTCCAAGAACTAAAATTCCTAATATTTTTTTCATTTTCGTTGCTTTAGCTTGCAGGTAACTATGTTTGTATACACCTTTAGGTGTCTTTATTACCGTTATATTTTTATTTTGTTCCTCAATACTTCCTCTATTGGCATGTATTTTTGATTTTTTTGATTTGTAAAAATTATCCAAGGGATTAATAATATTTCCTATTTCTTGGGGAGATCCCTTTGTGTATAGTTCTGTTGTTGCCCTATTGCTATTTTCAATGACTATTTTTACGCAGAGGGGTGCTGTTTTTTGAAATTTAGTAGAAGGACTAAATCCGTTTTTAAAAGCAAGTTTTGCTTTTTCAAAGGACTCATACGGTTATAAAATGGGAATAATTCGTAGGTTTTTCACGGGGTATACTTTCAATTTGGGTAGCTAGGAAACTAAAAGTGTAAAAAAAATCGGGAACTAAGAAAGATTAGAATTGAAACCTAGTTTAAAAATCCAAATCAAAAGTTGTGCGGAGGGAATCCAAATTGGGGTTTATTTTGAGTAGATGCAGGTATTTTTCATTGGGAGAATAGACAGCATCCTCTCTTGTAGTTTCGCTAATTTCAAGTTTTATGCTTAGGCTTTGGTTGTTTAAGGCATTGCGTAAAAAGGGAATTAAACGTTCCATTTCTTTGGACAATTCCACTTGATTCATTTCATTGGCCACCACAAAGCCCAATTCAAAATCTTTATTTAGGCTCACTTTATTCATGCTCAAAATAGCCGCAATATTACTTTTCCCCTCCTTTTTACTATTTTCTATGTACTGTTTCCAGAGGCTTTCTACTTGTTCCAGTTCAAACGGATCTTCAGTTAGATCAGTTTCAATTACTTTAGGTTGGCTTTTTTCTTTGGCTGCTTTTTTTAGTGCAATACTAGAAAGTGAAAACCCAGAAACTTGTGAGGAAACTGCTTTAGAAGAGGTGTACTCTTTTTTAGGTTCTTCAACTTTTGATTCCACTTTGGGGGTTTCTCCCGCTGGGGTTGGGGTTGGAGGAGTTACTTCTGGTGGTCTTTCTTTAGTGGGATAAGGTTCAGCTTCTGCAACAGTTGATGCAGGAGTTTCTTCTTTCTTAATTTGAGGTTCAGGAATGCGAGTGGCTTGTGTAGGAAGGGGTTTGTTCTTAAACTCTGTGGCTGGGATTATGTAGCCTTTTTTTTTTCTCCATTAAAATGGAGCGAGGCAAGCTGCATAAGGCAGAGTTCTACATGTACCCTTCTGTTTTTACAGTTTTTATAGCCTATTTCACAAGTGTTAATTAAAGTGATTGCATCGAGCAGATAGTCTGGGGTTAGGGGAGTAGTAGCCGCTGTATAGGCTTCTTTGATACTGGCACCTACTTCCATTAAACTTAAGGTTTTGGGATCTTTGGCCAACATCAAATTTCGAAAGTGATCTCCCAATCCACTTACAAATTGTAAACTATCAATACCTCGCTGAAGTAAGCCATCATAAGCAGTTAAAATACCTGGGATATCGTTTTTAAAGATGAAATAGCCTAAATCTGTATAGGTTTGATGATCAAGAACATTCAAATTGTCGGCTACAGTAGTAGCGGTTAAATTTCCTTGAGTAAAACTAACCATACGGTCAAAAATAGACAAAGCATCTCTTAAGGCTCCTTCTGCTTTTTGTGCAATAAGATATAAAGCGTTTTCTTCAAATACTAACTTTCGATCTGCAGCTATCTTTGCAAGATATTTCTGAATGTCAAGAATGGAAATACGTTTGAAATCATAGACTTGGCAACGGGAAAGTACCGTAGGAATGATTTTATTTTTTTCGGTAGTGGCCAAAATAAAGATCACGTGCTTGGGCGGTTCTTCTAAGGTTTTTAGAAAAGCGTTAAAAGCAGCTGTGGAGAGCATATGTGCTTCATCAATGATGTATATTTTGTGGGTGCCAATTTGTGGAGGAATCCTTACTTGCTCGTTGATTTTTCGTATGTCTTCCACAGAGTTGTTTGAAGCAGCATCCAATTCAAAAATATTGAAAGAATAGTCCTCATCTTCTTGTGTAACTGCACTGTTTATTTGTTTTGCAAGTATTCTTGCACAGGAGGTCTTTCCTACTCCTCTGGGACCACAAAAAAGAAGTGCTTGCGCAAGTTGATTTGTTTCAAGACTGTTTTGTAGGGTTCTTGTAATACTTTCTTGCCCTACTACTTCTTCAAAAGTACTAGGTCTATATTTTAAAGCCGATACAACAAATGCTTCCATGTTACACAAAGATATAAATCAAGGGATAGTTTTCTCATTTATGTAGGAGGATATTCCCTCTTAATTATTAACAAATGGCTAACTTTGACCCGCAGGCCATCTTATCGCTCCTTTCATCAGAAAGGAGAGGAAAGTCCGGACACCACAGAGCAACATAGCGGGTAACACCCGCCCTTTGAAAGAAGCGGACCAGTGCAACAGAAAGCAAGTACAGTTAGGCTGTAGTGAAACCAGGTAAACTCTATGCGGTGCAACGCCAAGTATATCTACAATTAAGAGCGGCTCGTTCAATGTAGAAGGGTAGGCGGCTAGAATGTAAGAGTAATTTTACATCCAGATAAATGATAAGACTCGACAGAATCCGGCTTATCGGCCTGCTTTTTTTATTCAAAAAAGGTAAACACACTTCCTCCATAGTTTCTAGAGAAATCAAATCCATCCCCCTGCGATAGGTCTAGGAAATTACTGTGTTCAAATATAATTATGCCATCCGAATCCAGACGCTGTTTGGCAAGCTGTAAAAGACTTAAATAGGCTTCGGTTTCCCAATCATATGGAGGGTCTGCAAAAATCAAGCTATAATCTTGTAGGTTTTTTTTCAAAAAGAGAGTTGACTCACTTTGAATTGAATTAATATTCAAGCTCAGTTCTGTTGCTGTTTTTTGAATAAAATGGATACAGCTGCGGTTTTGATCCACCGAAGTGATGTTTGAAACTCCACGAGAAGCAAATTCATAACTCATATTTCCAGTCCCTGAGAAAAGATCTAAAACTGATAAAGTATCAAATTCAAGGCGGTGTTGTAAAATATTAAAAAGACCTTCTTTGGAACGGTCGGTAGTGGGGCGAACCGGTAAGTTTTTTGGCGCAGCAATTCTTCGCCCTTTATGAGTACCCGATATAATTCGCATTAACTAAAATATTGTGCTAAAAATGGGGCGTTATGATTTTCTGTCGCTTGCTTGCTGATAATGATTTCACGATGAAAACGAATGTTTTCATGATAGAGTTTGATTGCATCATAGAAGGAGTTGAAGAAATCTATTTTGCCTAAAAAAACAATTTCAAAGACGTTACTTTCTAAATCAAATTGTTCAACAACAAAAAAGACATAATAAAGAAATTCATCTTCACTTAATGTGCTGAATCGATTATGAAAATCAATAGTATTACCCTTGGTCAAAAACAAATCCATGCAGTCTTTTTGTAAGTGCACAAACAATTGAATTTGATCTTTTGCATTAGAAGTCAAATTTAATATCGTCCTAGAAAGTATTGTGTTGTAGTGGGTTTCTTGAAAACTGTTTTCTGCAGTTTCCAATAAGCTCTTAATTTTAGTAGAGTAGGAGTAGACATTAACCTGATCACTTTCTGACATAATATCATATCCAAAAGATTGATCTCCTTTGTCTAATTTATAATAACTCAAATAACGCTCTAGAAATTTTTCATTAAAAAGAGCTTTTGGAACAAAAGCAGAGGGGTGCTCAAAGTGAATTAAACTTATCGCACTAAGGGTATTCTTGGGATAATAGTCGATGTATTCTTCGAAAGCTTTTTTAAATTCCTCTGGATCATTGTTTAGGGGTAAAAAATCTATTTTGGATTGGGTACAAAATGAAAATCCATTCACAAAAGAGTGAATGGATAATTCGTTATGTTGTATAATTTTATTATTGCTTGGCATCAAAAATGGTTGGCCAATTACCATTAGTGCTAACATTTGAAAGAGAGCCTAATATAATTTCAGGTCCATTGACACCATCAACAGAGACAGTCTCATTTTCTTGTCTGATCAAGTCTTTATTTTGATCAAATAGGATTATTTCTTTTTTGACTTTCACTTCAAATACGGGAACTTTATATCCATTTTTATCAATAACCTTTGCAGCAATTTCAAAGGTTTGATCTTCAACGCCATCAATAGGGACAGAAAACATATTTTGATAGCTAGTTGAAGTACCAAATAGGGAATCTTTAACGGGAACTGTACCCAAGGTATCAATCACGACTACTTCACGTAGCATATCAATTCTGTAAGTACGATCATATTCTAAGTAAGAAGAATCTCTTTTTTCTATAAGAGTAAACTGCCCTTCATCAATAAATTTGATTAAACTATCAAAGTTGTTTGAAAATTGTCCTTTCACGTCTCTGTGAGCAATTTGGGCTGTTCTGATATCTTTTAAACGGTTAATTACTTTGGCGTAACGCTCGTTTTTTACTTGTTTAAATTTAATGGGACCGTTGATGGAATCATATATTTTGTAAGTAAAAAAGATAGATGCGATCCAGAGTACGATTTGAATGCCTAATTTCATTATTATATATTAATTGATAAAAACAAATCTACAATTTTTTTTGAATCAGAAAAGTATTTAAAATGATTTATATTTAGACTTTCATTCACTTTATGACTCCAGAAAAATTTCACCGTCAACTTGAAGACAGTTTTCCTTTCCCGCCAACGGAATCTCAAAGAGAATGGTTTCCTGCTATCTCTGAATTTGTTTTTTCAAAGGAAAAAAACACTGCTTTTTTATTGACAGGATATGCAGGGACAGGGAAAACTACTTTAATTGGTTCCTTAGTAAAACAGTTGAAATTTGCAGATCATAAAGCTGTTTTAATGGCACCAACAGGACGTGCGGCCAAAGTAATGTCCACTTATTCTCAATTTTCTGCAAAAACAATTCACAAACAAATTTATTACCCCAAACCAGAGTCAGGAGGGAAAATGCAGTTTCAGTTAAAAGCCAATAAGCATCGCAAAACAGTTTTTATTATTGATGAAGCGTCTATGATTGGAGATGATCGTCAGAATGCAAAACTTTTCGAAAATGGTTCGCTA
This sequence comes from Flavobacteriaceae bacterium, assembly GCA_009886625.1. Classification (GTDB taxonomy): domain Bacteria; phylum Bacteroidota; class Bacteroidia; order Flavobacteriales; family Flavobacteriaceae; genus MS024-2A. The sequence continues at coordinate 20,524 of QXZA01000029.1, read as the reverse complement.
CTTCATGATGTTGTCCAATATGTATCGGGAGGAGTTCAATGCAAATTGATTTTTGTGGGAGATCCTGCTCAGCTTCCTCCAATTCATCTGACGATAAGTCCAGCACTAGATGAAGAGGAATTGACTCAGTTTCATTTTGACAAGATATATAGTGTCAAATTAGATGCAGTGGTCCGTCAGGCAAAAGGTTCTGGAATTTTAAATAATGCTACCATGTTGCGATCACAATTAAATGAAGAAGTTTACGATCAATTTCAGTTTGAAGTTGAAGGTTTTTTAGATATTTTATATACCAACAATGGGATAGATCTTTTTGAAGCCATAGAAAATGCTTTTAGAGATTCAGGAACCGATCAAACAATTTTTATTGTTCGTTCAAATAAACGGGCTAACATATATAATGAGAATATACGCAAACGAATTTTGGGATTAGAAGACGAACTTGCTGTTGGCGATCAATTGATGGTAGTTAAAAATAATTATTTCTGGCTTGCTCCTGAATCCAAACCTGGCTTCATTGCCAATGGAGATGTGATTCGTGTTGATTCCATTCAATCCAAAAAAGAATTGTATGGATTTTCTTTTGCAGAAGTAACTATGAGTTTAGTAGATTATCCCGAAGAAGATTCTTTTGATACGGTATTGCTTTTGGATACATTAAAGACTGAAACTCCCTCTCTTTCTTATGAAGATGGGAACCGTCTTTATCAAGAGGTTTTAAAAGATTATGCATCAGAAAAATCTAAGTATAAAAAGTTTTTGAAGGTAAAGAGTAATCCTTTTTTCAATGCTTTACAGGTAAAATATTCTTATGCTGTTACTTGTCACAAGTCTCAGGGAGGACAATGGAAAAATGTATTTGTTGAAAAGCCCTATTTACCTGATGGGCCTGATCGTGATTATTTAAGATGGCTATATACTGCAATGACTCGTGCCAAAAAACAACTCTTTCTCATTGGATTTCCTAATGATGATTTTACAACTCTTGAATAAAAAAAATGCATTCACTTTCTAAATTAATTTATACTAGAATACTTGGCTGGGAATTGGTAGGAGTTTTTCCAACCTTACCCAAGTACATAGTTGCAGTTGTTCCACACACAAGTTGGTTGGATTTTTTTATTGGATTATTGGTCAGAAGTATTTCAAGAGAAACCATCAATTTTGTTGGTAAAAAAGAATTATTTACTCCACTTACTTCTTGGTTTTTTAGAGGCTTGGGTGGAGCACCCATTGATCGTACCGGGAATAAGGGCTCGGTTGAATCTATGGTGGCTGTTTTTAATGCATATAATAAGTTTAGAATTGCTTTGGCTCCCGAGGGAACTCGTAAAAAAGTAGATACTTTAAGAACGGGCTTTTATCATATTGCAAAGAAGGCGAATGTACCTATCGTACCTGTTTCTTTTGATTATGAAAATAAGAAAGTAGTTGTTCATCCAAACTTTATTCCCTCAGAGGATGAAAAAAAAGATTTACAGTCTCTTGAAAAATTATTTAAGGGAGTGAAAGGATATTCTCCAGAAAAGAGTTTCTAATTATTCTTGAATGTCCAGGGCATGATACACTTGTTGTACATCCTCATCTTCTTCAATTTTCTCAATTAGATTTAATATTTCTTCTTGTGCTTCTTTTTCCAGTTGTTTAGTGATTTGAGGAATTCGTTCAAAACCAGAAGATAGAATTTCAAATGATCTTCGTTCTAATTCTTTTTGTAATTCTCCAAAGCTTTCAAAAGGCGCATAAAGTAACAATCCATCTTCATCAACAAAAACTTCTTCTACTCCGTAATCAATAAATTCGAGTTCTATTTCTTCAGGATCGAGTCCTGTAGGATTGATACGGAAGTTACATGTATGATCAAACATGAATTCTACAGAACCTGAAGTTCCTAGATTTCCATTGGCCTTATTGAAATAGGAACGTACATTAGCCACTGTTCTGTTGTTATTATCTGTTGCCGTTTCTACCAAAACAGCAATTCCATGCGGAGCATAGCCTTCAAAGAGTACTTCTTTGAAATCACCTGTGTCTTTGTCTGATGCTTTTTTAATAGCACGTTCAACATTGTCTTTGGGCATGTTGGCAGCCTTAGCATTCTGAATTACGGCCCGTAGTCTTGAATTATTTTCTGGATCTGGTCCGCCTTCTTTAACCGCCATGACGATGTCTTTCCCTATACGAGTAAATGTTTTGGCCATAGCAGACCAGCGTTTCATTTTTCTTGCTTTACGAAATTCGAAGGCTCTTCCCATTATTTTTAATTTTGAGCTAAAATAAAAAAATTAGCGATGTTTTCTAGAGTCTAACAAAGTAAGATCATTAATTATGTCAGTATAGGAGGGAAGTAGATGGTTGGGAAGTTTGTTTTCTTTTGGCAAAGCAGCTAAATAACGCATTGTATTTGAAGTGTACACTTGCTTATAGATTCCAGGTTTAAAATATCTTTTTTCTACGATGGTTTTTATGAAGTCAAAATGTGAAATCAAATCTGAACTTCCCAAATGAAAAATCCCAGTTTTTTGTTGATTGATTAAATAATGTATCTGTTGACTTAATCTGAAATCACTATTTACATTGATGATGGTGTTTGGAAACACTTCAATGGGTTTGTTTTCTCTGATAGCAGCGTCAATTTCATGGGTGCGAGGTGCATTTAGCCCAAAAATCATTGGCAATCTTGCAATGGTATACTTGCCAACAGCTAGTCGCATTAATTGATTTTCAATCTTGATTTTAAACCTTCCGTAAATACTTTCTGACAGCGTTTTGTCATATTCATAAGACGGGAAGTGCTGGAAAGAATCGAAAACATTTGCAGAGGATAAAAATAAAATACGACAATTTTTATTCTTTATATATTCTGATAAAAACGTATGGGTTTCTATTTGTGCATTAAAATCTCCTCGTAACGAAGAAATAATGAGTTTAGGTTTTACTTCTTTCAAAATTGCTTCAGGGCCTTCTTCTTCCATATCAAAAGGGAAAAAGTGTTGATTGTCCGAATGGTCTTTAGAAGAATTGTAGGTTGCAAAAGTATTGAAATACGGGGCTAACTCTTTGTAAAGTAAGTTCCCAATGTATCCGCTTCCTCCTAAAATTAATATGGGTTTCAAAATTTAGTTTTTAATAAAGGGCAATCTTACAACTTCGGCAAGACTCTCTTTATCTCTTATTTTAATTGCAATTTGAGTTCCAGGTTTAGTATAATTGGAGGATACATAGCCCAACCCAATACCTTGAGACAATATAGGCGATTGAGTACCCGAAGTTACCGCTCCAATAGGTTCACTATTTTGATTTACTATAGAATAACCTGCTCTTGGAATTCCTCTATTTTTTAAAACAAAGCCTACTAGTTTATCTGGGGTTCCATCCTTCTTTTGGTTGATCAAATGGTCAGCATTATAAGTTCCTGTATCTAGTTTTGTAACCCAATTTAAACCAGCAGCAAGTGGTGATGTAGTATCATTTATTTCATTTCCATACAGGCAATACCCCATTTCCAAACGAAGGGTATCTCTTGCGGCTAAACCTGCTGGCAGTATATCAAAATCTGCTCCAGCTTTTATAATAGCATCCCATACTTCAGGTGCTTTGGAGGAGGGTAAATAGATTTCTAGTCCTCCCGCTCCTGTATATCCTGTTGTTGCGATTAAAGTATTTTCACAGCCTGCAAATGTTGCTGTAGTATGAGAATAATAAGGTAATTCAGTTAGAGGAGCAGAAGTAAGTTGTTGCACTGCTTCAATTGCTTTTGGCCCTTGAATGGCTAAAAGAGCTGTTTCTTCAGATTGATCTTCTACTACTGCACCAAAATCAACATTATGCTTTTGAACCCACTTCCAGTCTTTTTCAATATTGGATGCATTTACAACCAAAAGGTATTTTTCTTCTTCCAAACGATAAACAATCAAATCATCTACAATACCTCCTGTTTCATTAGGAAAGTAGTTGTATTGCGCTTTGCCAATACTAATTTTTGAAATATCGTTACTACAAATGTATTGTAATAGATCAAAAGCTTTTGGCCCAGAAACCATAAATTCTCCCATATGAGAAACATCAAAAACTCCTACACCCTTTCTTACAGCCAGGTGCTCTTTAGTTACTCCGCTATATTGAACTGGCATTTCGTATCCTCCAAACGGAGTCATTTTTGCATTCAAATTTAAATGCGTATTGTATAATGTAGTTTTTTTCATAAGTTCATACTAAAATTTAAAGATCTTGATTTTAAGAAACGATACTCGTATTTATAGCCTTGTCATTTTTATTGGACTTTTGCTAATACCGCTTTCCACCAATGCACAAAAGTCGGAACTTTCAACTGATTTTCATAAGAAACGACGTCAAGAATTACGTCAAAAACTTCCAAGCAATAGTGTAGCTGTTTATTTTTCTGCCCCAGTTCGTAACAGAGCCAATGATGTAGATTTTGAATACCATCCTGACCCTAACTTTTATTATTTGACAGGATGGAAGGAGCCTCATGCTGTTTTACTAGTTTATAGTGCACCTCAAATAGATTCTGAAGGGGTCTATTATGAAAAGATATATGTTAGAGATCGTGATGCAAGAAATGAGATGTGGAATGGAAGACAATTAGGTGTTGAAGGAGCCCAAAAAATGGACTTTGAGCGTGTAATGAGTAAAACAGAATTTTCTCAAGAGCAAAATGATTTTTCTGACTTTGACACGGTTTTAATATTCAACTTTAAGAATGACGTTAGAGATAATAAAAGTGATACAAGTGATTTGTTCGATCTACAAAAAGAGTTTAAAAATGCAATAAATTATCCTGATAATTTTGATGCAGAAAGGTATCGATTGTATCAAAGAATAAGAACTGTAACAGAATCTGAAGTCACCTATTTAAAAACAAGAATTTCATATATGATGGAAGAGGATACTACCCTAAAGGAAGATCCTGTGATACAAGATTTTATGAAGGTGGGTGAGGATATGTTTCTTACAGATTTGAAAACAAGAAGTGCATTTTTGTTGAGAGATTATAACTTTGATATCGACCAACTGAGCTATTTTATGGCAAGTTTAAGAGAAAAGAAAACCGAAGAAGAAATTCGACTAATAAAGAAAGCGGTTCGTATTTCTACCCAAGGACAAATAGAAGTAATGAGGGCAATACACCCTGGAATGACAGAAAGAGAAGTTCAAGGAATTCATCAATTAGTATTTAAGAAGTATGGGGCTGCGCATGAGGGCTACCCTTCTATAGTTGGTGCTGGAGACAATGCTTGTGTGTTACATTATATCATAAATGATAAAACGGATTTAAAAAACCAATTAATATTGATGGATTTAGGAGCAGAGTATCAGGGGTATACAGCAGATGTTACCCGAACCATTCCTGTTTCTGGAACATTCACTCCTGAACAAAAAGCGCTTTATCAAATTGTGTATGATGCGCAAACTGCTGGGATCAATGCCTCAGTAAACGGTGCAAGTTTTAGAGCAATTTCTGAAGCTACTAATGCGGTTGTTCAAGAAGGACTTTTAGCATTAGGATTAATTGAAAAGCCTGAAGAATTTAGACGTTACTTACCCCACGGGATTGCTCATCATATAGGATTAGATGTTCATGACCCTGGCTTGTATGAAACTTTGTTACCCAATATGGTAATTACAGTAGAACCGGGAATCTATGTTCCAGAGGGCAGTCCTTGTGATCCCAAATGGTGGAATATTGGGATACGAATTGAAGACGATATTTTAATCACTGAGGAGGGATCTGTGAACTTATCAAATGATGCTCCGAGAAGTTGGGAAGAAATAGAAAAAGTAATGCGTGAAAAAAGTGCGCTAGATAATTTTGTTTTACCCGAATTGTCAATTGACTAACGCTTTAGTAAAAATGATTTTAGTTCATCGTAACGCGAGATAGGGATACTGGTTTTCTCTCTGTCTAATATGCTCTCCAGACGTTTAGGAATTTCAACAGTTGTTTTAAGGGTAGCTTCTACTGTATCTACAAACTTGATTGGATGCGCTGTTTCCAGGAATAATCCCTGGTAGTCATCTGTGGTATTTTTAAGAAAATCTCTCAACCCTAAATACCCAACTGCACCATGAGGATCTGCAATATATCCAGAAACTTCATGAATTTCTTTTATTGCTTTTTTAGTTTCTGTATCCGTATAGTGATAGCCTTTAAGAATCTTTTTCAATTTAAAAAAATCATTATTAAACAACTTTTGTATCCGGATAAAATTACTTGGGTCTCCCACATCCATTGCATTCGATAAGGTAGCTTTTGATTTTTTTGGAGTGTAGGTACCCGAATTTAAGTAGTCAGGTACTGTATCGTTAATATTAGTGCTAGCAATAAATTGATCAATGGGAAGTCCCATTTTTTTTGCTACCAAACCAGCACATAAATTACCAAAGTTTCCACTAGGAACAGAAACCACAAGTTTTTTTTCTGGATGAAGTCGATTTTTATAAGCAATAAAATAATAGAACATCTGAGAAAGCCAGCGTGCAATATTAATAGAATTAGCAGATGTTAAAGCAACATTTTGTATCAGATCATTATCAATAAAAGCACTTTTGACCATATCTTGACAATCGTCAAATACTCCATCTACTTCTATTGCTTTAATGTTTTCTCCTAAAGTGGTTAGCTGTTTTTCTTGAATTTGGCTTACTTTTCCTTTAGGGTATAAAATGACAACATTTATTCCATCAACTTTATAGAAACCATCCGCAACTGCTCCTCCTGTGTCACCAGAAGTTGCTACAAGTATGGTTAGTTTTTCCTTTTTTTCGACTTCATTAGCATAAGCAAGGCATCTGGCCATAAACCGTGCACCTACGTCTTTAAAAGCTAAAGTAGGTCCTTGAAACAACTCTAATGTTGCGATACTATCTGTGATTGGTACAATTGGAAAATCAAAGCTTAGGGTTTCTTCAATAATCTTATTTAATCGAGAGTCTGGGATATCGCCTCCCACAAACTGATGTATTACTTGAAAGGCAATCTCATGATCTGAAAGATTATGGATGTTTTTAAAAAAGGTATTCGGTAATTTTTTAATATCACTGGGAAAGTAGAGCCCCCTATCTGGAGCTAATCCTTTTCGTACAGCATATAAAAAAGAAACATCTTGTGAGTTATAATTTAAACTGTAATATTTCATAGTTTACTACACTATTTTAATGCCTTCATTATTAATTTTAGAAAGATGAACCTCATATTCTAGTTCTAAATCATCGAATTGTTTTTTCATTGCTTCACCAACTTGTATTGCAATATCCATGCCTTTTGATAAAGCATAGATAGAGGGGCCTGAACCCGAGATACCACTACCCAAAGCTCCCGCTTGCAATGCTGAAGCTTTAACTTTATAAAACTGAGGAATAAGCATTGCTCTGTAGGGTTCAATGACTTTATCTTTCATACTTCTTGAAAGAAGACCGTAGTCATTTGTATAAAGCGCACTAACAAAAGCACCGAGATTTCCCCATTGCTGAATGGCTTTGTCTAGTGGTACAGTATTTTTAAGGATAGCTCTGGAATGTATTGTTTTTAATTCAATTTTAGGATGAATTACTGTTGCTACCAAATCAGGCGGACTTGGGAGTTTAATAATATCTAAGGATTGGTTACTTCTAACAAGAGTAAACCCACCTAGGAGTACTGGAGCTAAGTTGTCTGCATGAGCGGCTCCACTGGCTAGTGCCTCTCCCGCCATTGCAAATTGAACCAATTCATTTCTACTGAAGGGCTTTCCCAAAAGTTCGTTTATTGCAAAAACTGCACCTGCTGCACTGGCAGCGCTACTACCGATTCCACTTCCTGGTTTAATTCTTTTATCGATATCTATTTGAAAACCAAATGAACTTGGGTGTGCTTCCAATAATGCCATAGCCGCAACACTTGCAACATTTTTTAAAGGATCTTTTGGTAAACCTTGTCCCTTAATTGATCCAATTGTAATTCCTGGTTTATCGGTTTTAGTTACCTTCATCAGGTCTCCCACAGGTTCCAAACAAAAGCCCAGAACATCAAATCCACATGAGATATTGGCAACACTACCAGGGCAAAATACTTCTATTTGATCCATTGATTAACGTTTTCCGATTCGTATGATATCACCAAAAATTCCTGCTGCAGTAACTTCAGCACCCGCACCTGCTCCTTTGATAATTAGGGGTTGTTCTTTGTAGCGGTTTGTATAAAATAATATGATGTTATCACTTCCTTCTAAATTGTAAAAATCATGTGTTGAATCAATTTCTTGAAGACCAACACTAGCCTTTCCGTTTTCAAGTTGAGCTACATATTTTAAACGTGCTCCTTTGCTATTCGCATTTGCGAGTAAGGTTTGAAAATGAGACTCGTTTTTTTCTATCATTTGATAGAAGGCATCATTGGAATCTGTATTTAACACTTCTTCAGGTAAGAATGCTTTGTTTTCTACATCACTCAATTCAATTTCAAAACCACTTTCACGAGCCAAAATCAATATTTTTCTGGCGACATCAACCCCACTTAAATCAATTTTTGGATCTGGTTCTGTGTAGCCTTCTGTTTGAGCACTTTTAACAATATCCTTGAAAGAAGTTTCTGGAGTAAACTTATTGAAAACAAAGTTTAAACTTCCTGAAAGTATGGCTTGTATTTTAATGATTTCGTCTCCTGAGGCAATCAAGTTATTTAAGGTGTCAATGACAGGAAGTCCAGCACCAACATTGGTTTCGAATAGGAAGGGAGTTCCAAATCGACGCGATGTTTTTTTGAGATCAGTATAATTGTTTAAAGTACTTGCACACGCAATTTTATTGCAAGTAACTACGCCAATATTATGTGCTAAATAACGACCGTATTCATTGGCAATATTTTCGTTTGCGGTATTGTCAACAAAAATGCTATTTCGTAAGTTTAATTTTTTAATATGCTCAAAAAAGAGTTCACGATTAGCTTTTATGGAACTACTGTCAAGTTGTTCTTTCCATTTATTCAAGTCAATATGTCCATTATTGAGAAGCATTTGTCTTGAATTAGAAAGTACAATAACTCTAATTTTAAGGCGCAAATGTTTTAATAAATAAGCTTGTTGATTATGGATTTGTTCAATAAGTTTTCCTCCTACATTTCCAACACCGGTGATAAACAAATTTAATTCTTTTGATTGTTCCTCAAAAAAGCTTTCATGTACTGTATTTAGTGCTTTTTGCGTATTATTTTCATCAATAATAATAGAGATGTTTCTTTCAGAAGCTCCTTGGGCAATAGCTCTTATATTTATGTTGTTAGCTCCTAAGCTGCTAAATAGTTTTCCACTAATTCCTTGGTGATCTTTCATTCGATCTCCCACCACGGCTATGTTGGCCATGTTGTATTCAATAATAGCAGGAGCAACTTTGTTCAGAGAAATTTCAAAAGCAAAGTGTTCATCAATAACATTCTTGGCGACAGCTGCATCTTCAGATCTGACTCCCAAACAAATAGAATGTTCAGAGGAGGCTTGGGTAATCATGATAATATTGATTTTATTAGATGAAAGACATTCAAACAAGCGTTTTGAAAATCCTGGAATACCAATCATTCCACTTCCTTCTAAACTTACTAGGGCTACGTCTTCAATATGACTTACACCTTTTACAACTGTTCCATTACCTCCTTCTAAAGTTCCTATAGAATCAATCATTGTTCCTTCTGCTTCCTTATCAAAAGTGTTTTTAATTAGAATGGGAATCTCTTTTTCAATGATGGGTTGAAGGGTAGGGGGATAGATCACTTTAGCACCAAAATGTGATAATTCCATTGCCTCGTGGTAGGATAACTTAGGAATGGCTTGGGCTTGAGAAACAAGTTTTGGATGTGCAGTAAACATGCCACTTACATCTGTCCAGATTTCTAAAACGGAAGCTTCACTGTAGTTGGCAAGTAAAGCGGCGGAGTAGTCAGAGCCTCCTCTTCCTAGGGTAGTAATATCTCCATTTTCATCACTGGCAATAAATCCAGGCACTAAAGTAACCTTTGCAGAAAGTGAAGCAATAAAGTCTTGAGTGTTTTTGGCACTTTTATTGTGATCTACAATTTCTCTATCATTCACTTTATGTGTGAAAATGAGAGCTTTGGCATCTTTTAAAGTTACATCGATTTCATGGTTTTTAAAGAGCTCATGAATAATAGTGCTTGATAAAACCTCCCCATAACTTGAAATCTTTGCAAGACTTTTAGGAGTTAATTCTTTTAAAGTGTGGAGGGATTCAAGTACTCCTTCCAGTTCATTTATTTGAGATTTTAAAAAACTGATACTACCACTTTGTTGGGTTACTGGGATAGTACTCAATATAATTTCTAAGTGACGTTTTTCAACGGTTTGAATATGTTTTATGAAATTAGCTTCACCTCTACTTGCGGTTAAAGCCATTTCTACTAGAAGATTGGTTATCCCCCCCAATGCAGATACAACCACTATCTGTTTTTCACTGGTTGATCTTTTTACAATATCAACAACAAACTTTAAACTTTCTGAATTTGCAACAGAAGTACCTCCAAATTTTAAAACCTTCATAATGATCTATATCAATTCCCTTAAAATAAGGCCTTGGTTTACACAATTAAACTAAGCGCAAAAATAGTATAAAAGCATTGGCTTTATTCTAAATAATAGATAAAAATCAAGGGTTTTTTAATGTACTTTTCAAGGATATGTAAATGTTAGCTCTCTTTTATGAAGAACTCTCGATTTGTTGATTAACATCAAGCTGCAAAGCATCTTCTTTTTTGTTTTTATCAATACTTACGAGATCACCTTCTTTTATAGTGTTTCCAACAACATGTTCAGCTACTAAATCTTCAATATGCTTTTGGATTGCTCTATTAAGAGGACGAGCTCCATATTTACTATCAAACCCTTTTTCAGCAATAAAATCTTTTGCTGCATCAGATACGTTTAATTTGTATCCTATCTTTTCAACTCGGGTGATGAATTTTTTCAATTCTATATCAACAATTATACGAATATCTTGCTTTTCTAGGGCATTAAATATCACTATATCATCAATACGATTTAGGAATTCAGGAGAAAAAGTTTTCTTTAATTCTTTCTCAATAACCCCTTTTTCTATGTCAGAAGTTTGAGCTTTTTGAGAAGCGGTTTCAAATCCAAGTCCTGTTCCAAAATCTTTTACCTGTCGTGCTCCAATGTTAGAGGTCATGATGATGATAGTATTCTGGAAATTGACTTTTCTTCCTAGGCTGTCAGTTAAAAAACCATCATCTAATACCTGTAAAAGCATGTTGAAGATGTCAGGATGTGCTTTTTCAACTTCATCCAAAAGAATTACGGAATAAGGACGTCTTCTCACTCTTTCACTTAATTGACCCCCTTCTTCATAACCAACATAACCCGGAGGTGCACCAATTAATCTAGAAATAGCGAATTTTTCCATGTATTCACTCATATCTATTCTGATAAGATTTTCCTCAGAATCGAAGATTTCAGAAGCTAATATTTTGGCTAATTGGGTTTTACCAACTCCAGTTTGCCCTAAGAAAATAAAAGATCCAATGGGCTTGTCGGGTGCTTTCAAGCCAGCACGGTTTCTTTGTATTGCTTTTACTACTTTTTCAACAGCATCTTTTTGCCCAATTAGTTTTTCACCAATTGAAGCTGAGAGCTTAGAAAGTTTTGTTTTTTCAGAGTTTACAATTTTGTTTACAGGAATGTTGGTCATCATCGAAACAACATCTGCGATGTTGTTTTCATTTACTTTAACACGATTCAACTTGGAATCCTCTTGCCATCTTTCTTGAGCTTCTATCAATAAACGCTCAAAACGCTTTTCATCATCTCGTAATTTAGCAGCCTCTTCATATTTTTGTTTTTTGACTACCGTATTTTTTGATTCTCTAACTTCATCAAGTTGTTTTTCTAAATCAATAATTTCTTGAGGAACACTCATGTTGTTTATGTGAACTCGTGACCCAGCTTCATCTAATGCATCTATCGCTTTGTCCGGAAGAAAACGATCAGACATATAGCGATCAGTAAGATCAACACAAGCTTTTAAAGCTTCATCCGTATAGTTTACATTATGATGATTTTCATATCGATCTTTAATATTTTGAAGTATTTCGAGTGTTTCCTCTGGGGTAGTTTGCTCAATTAATACTTTTTGGAAACGACGTTCCAGCGCTCCATCTTTTTCTATATGTTGTCTGTATTCGTCTAGTGTAGTTGCACCAATACATTGAATTTCTCCACGTGCAAGGGCCGGTTTAAACATGTTTGAAGCATCTAGGCTTCCAGTAGCTCCTCCAGCTCCTACAATGGTGTGAATTTCGTCAATAAAAAGAATGATATCATCATTTTTTTCCAGCTCATTCATTACCGCTTTCATGCGTTCTTCAAATTGTCCTCTGTATTTAGTACCCGCCACTAGGCTGGCTAAATCTAAAGTGACAACACGTTTGTTATACAAGACACGTGAAACTCTTTTCTGAATGATACGAAGGGCTAAACCTTCTGCAATAGCTGATTTCCCAACCCCAGGCTCGCCTATAAGTAAAGGGTTGTTTTTCTTTCTTCGGCTTAGAATTTGAGATACTCTTTCAATTTCTTTTTCACGCCCAACAACGGGGTCTAATTTTTCTTGTTCAGCCAAAAGGGTAACATCTCGTCCAAAGTTATCTAAAACGGGTGTTTTAGTTTTTTTGTTTGTTTTGGATTCGGAAGTAGGGATAAATGGGTTTTCCTTTTCATCTCCATCACTTTTCTCTTCAGGAAAAGAGGAAGAAGCGGAAAGATCTTCATAACTGTCAGCATCATTTGCCAACATAAGTTTGAATTGTTCTTTGACTAAATCATAATCAACATCAAGTTTTGTCAACAATTTAGTTGTAGGATCATTTTCATTTCTCAAGATGCACAAGAGTAGATGAACGGTATTAATTAATTCACTTTGAAAAAGCTTTGCTTCTAAAAAAGTGGTTTTGAGTGCACGTTCTGCTTGTCGTGTTAAATGAAGATTTTTTTTATCATTCATCAATTGAGAGTCGTCAAGTGCCGCAGGGCTTAAAATCTCAACTTTTCTTCTTAACTCTTCTAAGTTTACTTCAATGGAATTGAGTATTGCGATGGCTTTTCCTCCACCGTCTCTTAATATGCCTAACATTAGGTGTTCTGTTCCAATAAAACTGTGCCCTAATCGAAGTGCTTCTTCTTTACTATATGCAATTACATCCTTAACTCTTGGTGAGAAATTATCGTCCATATGCCTTATTTTTTTTAATCTATTTCAAAAAGTAGACCAATTATTATTGCTTAATGCTAATAGACAAAAAAATAATCATATTTCAAAAGCAGGAGCCTTATTATTTATAACAAAATAAGATCTACTTTATGTTGATAATTTTACAAATTATGAGATTAAAATATAGGATATGTTGTTTAGTGTTTCCTTATTTTAGCGATTATATAAATAAGTCATATGAACGAAGGAGATAAGCTCATTCCAATCAACATTGAAGATGAAATGAAATCAGCTTACATTGATTATTCAATGTCTGTCATAGTGTCACGTGCACTGCCTGATGTAAGAGATGGTTTAAAGCCAGTTCATCGACGTGTTTTATTTGGTATGCACGAATTAGGAATTCGAGCAAATACCGCACACAAAAAATCAGCACGTATTGTAGGAGAAGTATTAGGAAAGTATCACCCCCATGGCGATAGTTCTGTTTATGATACCATGGTAAGAATGGCTCAAGAGTGGAGTCTTCGTTATCTCTTGGTAGATGGTCAAGGAAACTTTGGTTCGGTTGATGGAGATAGTCCAGCAGCAATGCGATATACCGAAGCTAGAATGCAAAAGATTTCGGAAGATTTAATGGCCGATATTGACAAAGAGACTGTTGATCTTCAACTAAATTTTGATGACACACTTAAAGAACCTACTGTTTTACCAACGCGTGTTCCTACATTATTAGTCAATGGAGCATCTGGTATTGCTGTAGGTATGGCAACGAATATGCCTCCCCATAACTTAACGGAGGTGGTCGATGGTACGATACAGTACATTGAAAACACTGAAATAACGATTGAGGAGTTAATCCAAACAATCAAGGCTCCTGATTTTCCAACAGGAGGTACTATTTACGGTTATGAAGGGGTTCGTGAAGCCTTTTTAACGGGTAGAGGACGGATTGTCATGCGTGCCAAAGCCAATATTGAGGAAGTCAATGGAAGGGAATGCATAATTGTTTCTGAAATACCTTATCAGGTGAATAAGGCTGAAATGATTCGCAAGACCGCAGAGATGGTCAATGACAAAAAGTTAGAGGGAATTAGTAGTATACGAGATGAGTCTGACAGAAACGGAATGCGAATTGTGTACATTCTAAAGCGTGACGCTGTTCCTAATATTGTACTTAATAAATTATACAAATACACTCAACTTCAATCTTCATTCAGCGTTAATAATATTGCTCTAGTAAATGGAAGACCACAAATGCTGAATCTCAAAGAGATGATCCATTATTTTGTGGAACACCGCCATGATGTGGTTGTAAGACGTACCAAGTTTGAATTAAAGAAAGCAGAAGACAGAGCCCATATATTAGAAGGTCTCATTATTGCTTCAGACAATATAGATGAAGTTATCAAAATCATTAGAGCCTCTCAAAGCGCAGATGTTGCTAGAGAAAGTCTAATCAAGAGTTTTAAATTATCTGAAATTCAAGCCAAAGCTATTGTAGAGATGCGTTTGCGTCAACTGACAGGACTTGAGCAAAACAAGCTTAGAACAGAGTACAATGATTTATTAAAAACCATTGCAGATCTTAAAGATATTCTTGATAAAAAAGATCGAAGAATGGATATCATTAAGGAAGAGCTTGTTGAGATTAAGAATAAATATGGCGATGAGCGACGTTCAAATATTGAATATGCTGGCGGAGATTTTAGTATGGAAGATATGATTCCAGATGACCAAGTTGTTATTACAATTTCTCACGCAGGATACATCAAAAGAACTCCTCTTAATGAATATAAAACTCAAAATAGAGGAGGGGTAGGGCAAAAAGCATCTACAACTCGTGATGAAGATTTCCTTCAGGATTTGTTTGTTGGAACAAACCATCAATATATGTTGTTTTTTACCCAGAAAGGAAAATGTTTCTGGATGCGTGTATATGAAATCCCCGAGGGATCAAAGACAGCAAAAGGAAGAGCGATTCAAAACCTGATTAATATCGAACAAGACGATAAGGTTCAAGCCTTTATATGTACCCAAGATCTAAAAGATGAGGAATACATTAACAATCATTATGTTATTATGGCGACCAAGAAAGGTCAGGTCAAGAAGACTTCCTTAGAACAGTATTCTAGACCACGAGCCAATGGAATTAATGCGATTAGTATTAAGGAAGACGATGAACTTTTAGAAGCTAAATTAACTAACGGAAACAGTCATGTTATGCTGGCGGTTAAATCTGGAAAAGCGATTCGTTTTGAGGAAAGTAAAACCCGACCAATGGGTAGAGGCGCTTCTGGGGTGAGAGGAATTACATTAACCGATGCCCAAGATGAAGTAGTTGGGATGGTTGCTGTAAATGATATGGATGCGAATATCCTTGTTGTTTCTGAGAATGGTTACGGAAAACGCTCCAGTCTTGATGACTACCGAATTACAAATAGAGGGGGTAAGGGAGTAAAAACGATTTCCATTACAGATAAAACAGGAAAATTAGTTTCTATCAAAACAGTTACTGATTCAGACGACCTAATGATTATCAATAAATCAGGGATTGCAATACGGATGGAAATTACATCTCTCCGAGTTATGGGTAGAGCGACCCAAGGGGTTAAATTGATCAACTTGAAAGGAGATGATACTATTGCAGCTGTAGCCAAAGTAATGAATGATGATGCTCCAATAGAAGATGTTATTGATGTGGACGTTAACGATGGCACTATTATTGAATAAATACAACCAAACAATTATAAATTAACAATGAAAAACAAATTATTCTTACTTTTTATCTTAACCATGACGTTCTCTTTTGGACAAAAAAAAGAGGTTAAAAAGGCGATCAAATTATTTAACTCTGGAGATGTTACTGGAGCAGTAAATATTTTGGAAACTAATGCTGCATTATTTGAACAAGCAGAAGCCAAGGTGTTAAATCAAAAAACATTTTTGGAGGCACAGATTGAACAAGCAAATAAAAACTTTGAAGCTTCTTATGAAAAATATACTGCTTTCAAAGCCGCTGGAGCTGTAAATTCTGATTACGACGCAAAAGTACAATCCTTAACCTCAGATATTGTAAATAGCGCTATTGAGGATAATGCTGAAAAGCGTTTTGTAGATGCAGCCAGTAAATTGTATTTAGCGTATACAATTAACCCAGAAACGAATCAAGATTATTTGTATTACGCTGCTTCAAGTTCAGTAAATGGAGCTGATTTTGAGGGTTCATTGAAGTATTATAATGAACTGAAAGAGATTCGTTACGAAGGAATTACAACACGTTATTTGGCAAAATCAACTGAAACAGGAGAAGAAATAGAATTTTCAGAAACGGAATATAATCTTTATAAAAAGACCAAAGAATATAGCGATTTCAAGGTAGAAACCTCTGAATCTAAATTTCCTGAGATTGTTAAAAATATTGCTTTAATTTATGCCCAGCTAGGAGATAATGAAAAAGCAATGGGGGCAGTTAAAGAAGCAAGAAAGGAAAATCCTAAGGATTTGAATTTGATTTTAACTGAAGCTAATCTCTACATTCAGCTAGAGGAAAATGATCGTTTTGAAGAATTGATGAAAGAGGCTATTGCCCAAGATCCAAATAATGGATCTTTATATTTCAACTTAGGTGTGGTAAATGCTCAACGCGGAAATGCTGTAGAAGCTAGAAAATACTATGAGAAATCAATTGAGCTAAACCCAAATTCAGAATCTAGTTATTTGAATCTTGTTTCTTTAATTTTAGATGGAGAGGCAAAAATTGTGGATGAAATGAATTCTTTAGGAAATTCAAGAGCAGATAACGCTCGTTATGACATACTTAAAACCTCTCGAGAGGAGATTTATAAGGAGTGTGTTCCTATCCTGGAAAAGCTTATTAAGGTAAGTCAAAATGAGGAGGCAATCAATACGTTGATGAATATATACGGAACACTAGGAGATAACGAAGGTTTCATGAAAATGAAAGGACTTCTTAAATAATAATAATAAGCATTTTAATTAACTAAAAAGCCTTCATTTAATGAAGGTTTTTTTTTATATTATTTTTTTGATAATCCTCAGTTTATGAGAATGCTGTTGGGTATCGATATTGTATATACCTGTCTGATCAATGCGGTCTATACGAACTTTACCATGGGCATGAAGGATATAATTGTTTTCAAGTAAAAGCCCCACATGAATTATTGCACCTTCCTCATTATCAAAAAAGGCAAGGTCACCGGGTTCACTTTCATCAATAAAGCTCAAAGTTGAACCAAGTAAAGCTTGTTGAGAGGCATCTCTAGGAATCTGATGTCCGTTGATTCTGTATATCATTTGAGTAAGTCCAGAACAATCGATACCCATTGGGGTTTTTCCACCCCATAAATAGGGAGCGTTTAGATATAAAGAAGCAATTTCAAGAAGTTTAGCTTTTTTGTTTTTGCCCTTGAAGCTGGGACCAGAATACGAATGTTGTAATAATGTTATTGCACTAATATTACTTCCAATCACTAAAGTAGTGAGCTTGTTGTCCGTGGTTTCAATATAATCAATAAGCTGTGTGCTATAGGCTGCCTGATGGATTCCTATATCTTCTGCTTCTTTTAACGAAATTAATTGAGCTTGTTTATGGTCAATCCAACCTGAATAATCATCCAATAATGTAGTGATGTGAAGCCATTCTTTTTTAGTCCCAATGATTTTAAAACAATCTCCATATAAAAGCTGTGATACCATCTCACTTCTGTGATTACTTTCTTTGCGCATCGGAACGATACTTAAATGACAGATTCCGTATTTCAAATTATATTTTTATACAATTGCTTAAATTCACTCACAAAAATAACGAATTCTATCCCTAGTGCCTCGAACTGTTTCGAAAATAGCTAACAAAACAATTAGTTTGTGTAGTTTTGATAACAAATATTGATTTTGAAATCCTTCTGGAATTACATTGTGGCTCAACAAAAAATAATTTACAAGTCTGTACTTATACTTGTTAGCTCTTTAATTATTCTCAACCTTTTTCCAATAGGGGGACAGTTTAAATATGAATTCCAAAAGGGTAGAGCATGGCAATACCCCAGTTATTATGCTCCATTTGATTTTTCCATTTTAAAATCAGAAGCTGAAGTAAAAGTAGATCAAGAGGCTGCTTTGAATACTTTGAAACCTTATTTGAGAAGTGACCTTAAGATAAAGGAAGAAGTGCTTTCACGATATCAAGATGACTTTACACGATTTTTTCCTATTCTCGAAAACCCAATGGTATTTGATAGTGTTTATCAGTTTGGAGAAAAAATATTAAATAAAATTTATGAATATGGGGTGCTCCCACCAAATTATAAACATCAGGCTAATGAGGAAATATTACTCATACAAGAAAATATAGAGTACCCTCTTTCAATTGAACAGCTTTTTAAATCAGATATTCTTTTTGAACGTTTAACTCAGTGGTTTGAGGGATCCAATTATGAAGACTATTTTGATGTATTTAATGATTTGTTCTTTGAACTTATTACTCCTAATGTTTCATTAGATACCGTTTTTTATCAAGATGCAGTAAATGAAGCCCTCCAAAACATTTCTCTCTCCAGGGGTGTAGTTTCCTCTGGGGAATTAATAATTGCGGAAGGAGAGGTAGTAGATGAAAGTCATTTTGAAGCATTAACCTCTTTACGAAGAGAGTTTTCTATGCTAGAAAGCGATGATGTAAGTTCAGTTTGGATTTTGATAGGGTATTCCATTCTTATTTTCTTGACCTTTTCATTACTATTATTGTTTTTACACAAGTATCGTTTAGCTATATATGAAAACAATCGAAAACTAACCTTTATTTTTTTCAATATTGTATTTGTTATTTTGGTCACTACCATTTTAATGGGATACAATACCGTCCTTATTTTTGCTGCACCTTTGTGTATTTTGCCTCTTATTATCAAAACTTTTTTTGATGCTCGTTTGGGACTTTTTGCTCATTTGCTTACTATACTATTGATTGGGTTTATTGTACCCAATAGCTTTGAGTTTGTGTTTCTTCAAATTGTTGCTGGGATTGTAACCATTCAATCCATTGATCAATTATACCGCCGTGCAAATTTATTCATTTCTGTAGGTCAAATCGTACTAGTATATTTGATTGCCTACATCGCATTTACCATAATTCAAGAGGGAACTTTCTTGAAAATTGATTTGCTTACCATTGGTTTATTTATACTAAATGGACTTTTAATGCTTTTTGTACAACCCTTGATTTATATTTATGAAAAGTTATTTGGTTTGATATCAGATGTTTCATTATTAGAGCTTTCAGACACAAACTCTAAGTTGTTAAAAGAACTTTCTGATCAAGCTCCAGGGACCTTTCATCACTCTTTACAAGTAGCTAATCTTGCAGAGGCTGCTGCCAACGAAATAGGAGCAAATACTTTATTAGTTCGTGTGGGGGCGCTTTACCACGACATTGGAAAGCTTAAGCAGCCAAAATATTTTTCAGAAAATCAGATTGCATCAGAATCTCCTCATAGTGCTCTTACTCCCAAGCAAAGTGCTCAAATTATTATTAATCATGTTTTGGATGGTATCGCTATTGCTCGAAAAAATAAATTACCCGATCGTGTAATCGATTTTATAAGAACCCATCATGGTGATTCTTCGGTCTATTATTTTTATAAAAAACAATTGGAGTTGGATCCAGACAATACTCACATTGAGGATTTTCAATACCCAGGTCCAAGACCTTTTTCAAAAGAAAATGCAATTTTAATGATGGCAGATGCTGTAGAAGCCGCCTCTAAAAGTTTGAAATCCCCTGATATAGAACAATTAAAACATTTTATTGAAAAGATTGTAACTAGCAAAATGAATGCGCTTCAATTCAATAATTCTAATATTACATTATCAGAAATAGAGACCGTTAAAAAGGTGCTTTTACGAAAATTGATTAATGTCTATCAACTCCGAATAGAATATCCAGAATAATTTTTAAAAAAGATTGTTTTCTTATACTGGAACACTTACTTTTGTCCTCCATTTATCAGGAGAGGTGCCAGAGTGGTAATGGAGCAGATTGCTAATCTGTCGACGGGCAACCGTCGCCAGGGTTCGAATCCCTGTCTCTCCGCTTTAACAATCCCTATTACATTTGAAATCAATGTTTTAGGGATTTTTTATTTTCTTATTGTACGGTATTTGTACGGCTACTCTATTTTAAAAGCTAAAAGTTTCTATACATTTTTAATCAAAACACAGGGGCATGGGTTTTAGAAAATAGTTTTTCTATAGAAACAGGGGGGTGTAATTTGATATGTAA
>QXZA01000028.1 GCA_009886625.1 Flavobacteriaceae bacterium | reverse complement strand
GTCAGAAACCATTAATTTGTCCAGGCGTGACTCATTATCCTCCTTTTTACGGAGCAGAACCTGGAAAATATGATGCTTTTGTGGCTGCAGGAAAGGGATGGATGGATGCCTTTGATGAAATAACCTACAATGCTGAGGTTTGGCTTCCAGGAACTGATTCATTAGGAAATTCAAATGGAAGTGTGAGAACTTACGGTGTATGGACAGCAAAAAATCCAATGAATGGAAATGTGATTACTACAAATGCTTATCATTCGTTTGAGTTTAATGCCAAAGGACAGATTCACGAAATGCGTGATTACTTCGATGCTTCAGGGGCAATGGCTGCAGCAATGAAAGACGCCCAATAGTTTAAATAATAACTATATAGCCCTCCCAAGTGGAGGGTTTTTCTTTTGCACCAATGGACACAATCCAAATCTTCTCTAATCCATTGATGTCATTGCCCTATCCTGAAATTCTCTGCTTGCTGTTTTAGGGGGGGAGTTGTTTGGGAAAAGTTTGTAATTTGATGGATATTAACTTTTATCCAAAAACGTCCAAAATTAATCAAAAAACGCTCAAAATGAGTCAAAATTGATAAAAAATAGCTAAAAGTGATAAAAAATGGACAATTTTTAGATTTACCTACCCCTTGCTATTCCTATGGTATGTTAACTTTGACCAATCCCATGAAACATTTGAACTTGGTACTTTCTGAGGGATATAATTTGTAATTTTAATTTTAAATTTCTCTTAAATGGAAACCATCGATAAATATTCTAACATCATGATTAGTATAAGGAAGATTGTGCGAGCAATTAATCTGGAGTCAAAAAGGATAGAAAAAGATTATAACCTTAGTATTCCGCAGTTACTTACTTTAAAGTTTTTAGAAGAGAAATTAGAGTATAAGAGTACTATGAAGGAAATTAAAGAACACTTATCACTCAATGCGAGTACAGTGTCAGGAATAGTTGCTCGTTTGGAGTCAAAAGGGTTGATCGCCCGATTGCCAAATCCCAATGATAAAAGAAGTACCCCGATTATTTTAACCTCAAGTGGGAATAAACTAATTAAGCAAACAGATGAGTCTTTACACGAACGTGTGATGCGTAAATCCAACTCTTTAACGGATGAAGAATACCAGAAAATATTAGTTTCATTCAAAACTATAATTAAGATTTTTGATATTAATGATATCGATGCATCCCCTATTATTAGTGGTCAAACGGAGATGTGATATTTTTTCTTAGATTGTTATTGCTAACAAATGATTTCTATAGAAAACATATTTTGTACTTTTGCAGCAAAATTAACTATTATGCATAAGTACATACCGTTTATTTTATTCCTTTTTGTTGTAAGTATTCACGCTCAAGATACTGTTCTGAGTGGGGTTGTCGTAGATGAGAATAATATTCCACTACCAGGGGCAACTGTTCAAATGCAAGGAAGTCAAGATGGAGTAATCACAGATTTTAATGGGAACTTCTCCCTTGACGTCACTTCAGACACTACGATTGAAGTGTCCTATACAGGATACGAAAAATATGTTCTTAGTGGACCTTTTGACAGTACAGTACAAATTCAATTAGTGCCTTCAAACGCCTTAGAAGAAGTTGTAATTACTGCATTGGGAATTAGACGTGCTGAGAAAGCCTTGGGATATGCCGTTCAAGGGATCAAAGCAGATGAAATTTCAAAGGTGAAAGCCACTAATGTAGTGAACTCTTTAGCAGGTAAAATTGCAGGGGTAAACATTACCGGTTCTGCCGCTGGACCCTCTGCTTCTTCTAATATTAATATTCGTGGGGCTTCTTCTTTAATGGGGAACAATCAACCTTTATTTGTTGTAAATGGGATGCCCATTACAAATGACCTATACACATTTGATGATGGTTTGAACGGGTCAACGTCGATTGACTTTGGTAATGCCGCACAAATCGTCAACACCGATGATATCGAAGCGATAAGTGTGCTTAAAGGACCGGCAGCCTCTGCCTTATACGGTTCAAGAGCTGCGAATGGTGTGATTCTTATTGAAACTAAAACTGGAAACTTTGTTAAGAAAGGTTTAGGAATCGAAATTAACTCAAGTATTCAAATCGCTAACCCGCTTAAATTACCCGATTACCAAAACCAATATGGTTCTGGTGGGGGTGGAAAATACAGCTACCTCAATGGTTCTACTTATATTGGCGCAAACGAAAACTATGATGCCTATGGCGAAAACTGGGGACCTGTATTAAATGGTCAGTTAGTAAAACAATTTAACTCTAACGGAGAAGCGGTGCCTTTTACTTCTGCTGAAAATAACATTAGAGACTTTTATCAAACAGCTTTGACCCACAGTACAAATGTGGCGGTGAACAGTTCTTCTGACACTGGACAAAGTCGTTTTTCTTATACGCATTTAGACAACTTAGGTTTAATTCCTAATACTGACCTGGATCGAAATACGTTTCAATCTAGTTTAGGGAAGAATTTATTGGACAATCGTTTAAAGATTCAATTCAATAATATGTTTGTTCGTTCAACATCAAGCAATATTCCTAACTCGGGTTATGACGAATCTTCTTCTGTTATGTACGGGTGGTTGTGGTTTCCACGTCAAGTGGAGATCGACGATTTACGCGATTACTGGCAGCCTGGTAAAGAAGGGGTAGAGCAGCGTTATGCAGAAAACCTTTGGGTAAACAACCCATGGTTTATTGCCAATGAAAATACCAATGCTTTTCAAAGCAACCGTTTGGTCTCTAATCTTCAACTTTCTTATGAGGTAAACCAAAAACTAGGGGTTCGCTTTAGATATGGAGTAGATTATGTTGATGAGCAACGTCAATACAGAAGAGCTCCTTCTACAAAAGCCGTCTTAAATGGAAGTTACCGCGAAGACGAAATTTCTTTTAGAGAAAGTAATACCGAGGTGATTGTTGATTTTGATCCTAGTCCAGAAGAGGATAATCCGCTGGATGTAAGCGTAAAGCTGGGAGGAAACCTAATGTCACAACGGGCTAACTTTGGCGTAGCCAACAACCCAGAATTACAAATCTTTGGCTTGGGGCCATCTGTCTATACTTTAGCGAATTCACGTTCAGGAGTGTTAGTAGAGTCTCAAAAGACCAATGCAGAAATTGCCAGCGTCTTTGGTTTAGTAACCCTTGATTATAAGAACTGGGCTTATTTAGATTTAACCTATAGAAATGATTGGACCAGTACGCTGGTTAATCCATTAGTAGGGATTGAGAATTCAAACTTTAGCTTTGGGTATCCTTCTGCATCAACAAGTGTTATTTTAAGTGAGGTCTTAAACCTTAATGAGAAAATCAATTTCTTAAAGGTAAGAGCTTCTTATGCTGAGGTAGGAAACGGTGCTCCAGCCTATTCTTTTGGGAATACTTATACGCCACAAGCAGCCTATGGGAATACGCCAGTATTTACTGCGGGTAGTACCATCTCTGATCCTGATCTTAGAAATGAGCGAACTAGAGCAACAGAATTTGGGGTGGATGTTCGTTTACTTGACAACAAGATCAATATCGATATGACCGTGTATCAGATGAATAGTTTCGATCAAATTATTTCTTTGCCGGTAGCGAAGTCAAGTGGATATGATTACACCCTAACCAATGGTGGAGAAATCAGCAATAAAGGAATCGAAATTGCTGCGAGATTTAACTGGACAGAATCAGAAGATTTTTCATGGAATACACAATTCAACTACGGTCGAAACAGAGCCGTGGTAGAATCTCTTCCAGAGGTAATCCAAAGTGGTAAATATTCTATTGTCGCTGATATTTTCCCTGGAGATGAAGGAGGATCAGATTTAGAACTAGTCGCTGAAGAAGGAAAACTTTTAGGTCAATTATATGGTCTAGGGTTCCAGCGAGGACCTGACGGGCAAATTATCCACGAAAATGGATTGCCTTTACACACGACAGAAAAAGTATCTGCGGGCTCATACCAACCTGACTTCCGTCTAGGTGTTTTAAACAACTTGCGTTATAAAAACATCAACTTATCGATCTTGTTTGACGGTCAAGTAGGTGGGAAGATTTATTCTCGTTCTCATGCGCTATATGCTACTGCAGGAACCATTACCAATAATGATGATCCTAATTTAGACTTATCTACCCTAGAGGGAAGAACTTTATACGGAGTAGACTACAACACAGCAGGTAATCCTGTATATACCTTAGAACAACAAGGTGGCGTTATTGCTCCTGGTCTTATGTATAATGCAAATGGAGACTTAGTTGAAAATACCGTGACTGTTCCAGCAGGTGGAGCTGCTTATACTGGTTACTTCTACAACTATTATGGTAATGGATTTAACCGCGATAATATTGAAGCTGCAACCTATGATGCTACTTACTTTAAATTACGCGAGCTAAGTGTAAGCTATACTTTAGAAAATGGTATAGTTGACCAACTAGGATTACAGTCGGCTGTAATCTCTGTAGTGGGAAGAAACTTATTGCTGTTTAGTAAAGTTCCAACGATTGATCCAGAAACTTTCTCTATTAGAAACGGATTATTTGTCAATGGTTTTGAGAGTACCTCTATTCCATCGATGAGAAGTTTTGGCTTGAATCTTAACCTAATTTTTTAATCACACAATTATGAAAAATATAAAACACTTTCTATATACGATCGTTCTATTGTCAACAGTAGGATGTAGTGATTTTGAAGAATTGAATTTGAACCCTAATGAGCCTACAACGGTCTCATCTGGCGTATTGTTTACTTCTGCGATAAGAACCAGTATACAAACAACCTCTAATGAGGGGTTTTTACTATCTAATAATGCCGCGCAATTAACGGCAAAAACCCTTCGTGCTGAGGTTGACTTTTATGGATGGAACGCTTTTCCAACCGTATGGGAAGGACTCTATGAAAGTTTGACTGATATCAATAATGCAATTGAAATTGCTCAAGCAGACGAGAATGCCAAGATGGAAGGCGCTTTAATGGTCATGCAGGCTTGGATTTTTTCTGAATTAACCAATGCTTATGGAGACATTCCTTACAGTGAAGCCATTGATGGTTTAACTGCAAATTTCACTCCGGTTTATGACACACAAGAATCGATCTATACAGACCTTCTTTCTAAACTTTCACAAGCCACAACTAAGTTGAGTGCCGCTGGAAGTATAGAAGGAGATATCTTGTATCAAGGTGATGCAACATTATGGGCAAAATTTGCCAATTCGTTACAACTGCGTTTGTTGATGTATGCTTCGGCGAAAACAAATGTGGCAACACAATTTGCACAAATCGTTACACAAGGTCAAATCTTTTCTAGTAACGAAGAACAAGCTGCACTTGACTTTTTATCGAGCTTTCCTAATCAATTCCCTACTCTGCCTTTAAAGCAAGGAGATTTTGATGCGGTTGCGATTTCTGTCTCTGCTGTAAACGCTTTACAAGCGAATAATGACCCAAGATTAAGTCGTTATGCTCGTCCTGATAATTTAGACTTTGACAACCCAACCTTTACAGGAGTTTCGAATGGAGTAGGGGGGCAAACAGGATCTCGTTTAGGATTAGCCTATTTTGATTACCCTAATCAAATCACTGCTGCAGAAAAAGGATTGTCTTATGCCGAAGGTATTTTAATGACCTATGCAGAAGTAGAATTTCTTTTAGCAGAAGCTGCTGCAAAAGGATGGATTACATCTAGCGTTGAAACACACTACAAGCAAGGGATCGAAGCGTCTCACCAATATTATGAAGTTAATTACACCCCTAATGGATGGACTAACTTTGAGGACTTCTACCAAAACTCTGGAGTAGCTTACAGCGCTACCTTAGATATCTGGAAGCAAAAATGGTTAAGCATGTATTTTACCGCTTTAGATCCTTACTTTGAAGTAAGACGTTGGTATAGCGAAGTGAACGGTTTTGATGGCCTTCCTTTCTTAAACCGCCCTATCGGGAGTAATTCAAACAATTATGAATTACCCATGCGTTTTCTTTACCCTGGTCAAGAACAGAGTTTAAACGCAGAAAATTATAATGAAGCCAATAGCAGATACAGCGCACCTAAACTGATCAACGGTAAGATGTGGATCGTTAGTGATTAAGTAGTATATGAAGAAATATTTTGATATTCACCCCCAGGTTTTTTATCCTTCGATCGTTTTAATCATAGGATTTATTGTATTGTCAATTTTTGGAGGAGAACCAGTTCGCTTGTTCTTCTCTGAAGCTTCGCAGTGGATTACACAATCCACCGGTTGGCTATTTATCCTAGGGGTCAATTTCTTCATTATCTTTTGTCTGTGGTTGGCCTTTGGTCAATACGGAAAAGTGCGCATAGGAGGAGAAGGAGCCGAAACAGAATTTAGTTTATTCTCTTGGTTCTCCATGTTATTTTCTGCTGGAATGGGAATCGGCTTGTTGTATTTTGGGGTCTCTGAACCCATACAACACTTTTTAAAACCGCCCATACCTCAAGCAAGCACGGCAGATTTAGCCATTCAAGCCTTAGATTTCACTTTCTTACATTATGGTTTACATGCCTGGTCGATTTACTGTATAGTAGGGCTTTCGCTTGCTTATTTTGCCTTTAATCGCGGTTTACCTTTTTCTTTGCGATCTATTTTCTATCCTATTATTGGGGATAAAATCAGTGGTATCTATGGAAATATTGTTGATATAATCGCAGTGGTTGCTACCCTTTTTGGTTTGGCAACTTCCTTGGGATTCGGAGCGAGACAAATTGCAACAGGGCTTCAATTTCTTTTTGGAATTGATTCTGGTGTCAATACACAAATCAGTGTTATTTTAGTCATTACCATGATTGCGACCGTTTCTGTAGTCACGGGATTAAAGAAAGGGGTTCGCTTTTTAAGTCGCTTGAATATGATCTTAGCTTTGGTCTTTTTGACCTTTGTTTTATTCTTGACAGATACCCTGAGTGTAATGGGAATATTTATTGAAAGTACCGGGATGTATTTTCAACGTTTTATAGAAATTGGGACTTGGTCCTCTTCATTTGTTGACTTGACTTGGCAAAATAACTGGACGATTTTTTATTATGCCTGGTGGGTTGCATGGGCTCCTTTTGTAGGGATGTTCATCGCTCGGATCTCAAAAGGACGAACGTTTAAAGAATTTGTTTTAGGGGTATTATTTGTCCCTACTTTAATGACTTTTTTCTGGATCAGTGTCTTCGGAGGATCAGGACTATTACTCGAGATTGAAACCCCAGGAATCTTATCTACACCTGTTTTAGAAGATGCTTCAACCTCATTATTCATCTTTTTAAAGGCGTTTCCGTTATACACCTTTACAAGTGTTATAGGAGTTTTTATGGTCTCTGTATTTTTTGTAACCTCTTCAGATAGTGGTTCTTTGGTTATCGATAGTATCACCTCTGGCGGGAAACTAGACGCCCCAGTAGGTCAGCGTATTTTTTGGGCTTTGATCGAAGGTTTTGTAGCTATCGCACTTTTATTAGGGGGTGGGTTAGCCGCCATGCAAACCGCTTCTGTTAGTACCGGTATTCTCTTTTTGCTCATTCTTTTTGTGATTTGCTATTCCCTTATCATTGATTTGAAAAAAGATTTATCCATTGTCAAAAAAGAATCGTGATTTTCTTTTTTTTACATTGTTCAAGATCTCTATGCCAATAAATACAACTACCTTCGATTGTTTGGAAAGAAAAATTTGACATCTCAAATACTAGGGATAGGTAAATTAAAATTGTTAGTTTTTGATTATTTTTTATTGATTTTTAATCAATTTTGGCCCATTTTGATCATTTTTAAACCTTTTTGACTCTCTCTTTTTTTTGACAAACCGAAGGGGTTAAACGTCTTTTTTTTGTAATTTTTAAAAAAAAAACATTGATGAAGAATTTCTATACGTTTTTATTATTATTTGTAATCCAATTTTTAGTTGCTCAACAGATAAATCCCAAGTGGATGGAAGGGGTTGCGCCAAGGAATATAGGGCCAGGCGGTATGAGCGGAAGAGTTACCACTATAGATGTTGTTCATAATGATAATGATGTGATGTATGTAGGAACAGCCTCAGGAGGGGTTTGGAAATCTACTAGCGGTGGTGTAAACTGGAGTCCAACTTTTGATAATCAAGTAACTGCCTCTGTCGGAGCAATTGCGATTCAGCAATCTAATCCTGATATTTTGTGGGTTGGAACTGGGGAAGGGAATCCAAGAAATAGCTTAAATGGAGGCTATGGAATTTTTAAATCCCTAGATGCAGGAAAAACTTGGACTTCTATGGGACTAGAAAAAACCCGTCATATTCATCGAATTATAATAGATCCTACTAATCCAGAAATTGTTTATGTTGCAGCGATTGGTTCTCCTTGGGGTGAGCATCCTGAAAGAGGTATTTATAAGACTACTGATGGTGGACAGACATGGAATAAAGTACTTTATGTAAATGATAAAACAGGTGCTGCTGATTTAGTGATGGATCCTAAAAATCCAAACAAATTAGTTGCCGCTCTTTGGGAGCATAAACGCGATCCTTGGTTTTTTAATTCTGGAGGAAAAGGAAGTGGTCTTTACATAACTATTGATGGTGGGAAAAGTTGGAAGAAAAAAACATCGAAAGAGGGCTTACCCGAGGGGGAGTTAGGAAGAATAGGAATTGCAATCGCTCCAAATAAACCCAACATTATATATGCGTTGATTGAAGCTAAAAAAAATGCACTGTATAAATCTACCGATGGGGGTGACCAATGGAAAAAAGTCAATGATAAAAGCGATATTGGAAATCGTCCTTTTTACTATTCCGATATTTTTGTAGCTCCTCAAAACGAAAATCGTGTGTATTCTGTTTTTACCTATGTAAATGTTTCTGAAGATGGCGGGAAAAATTTCAAAGAATTAATGCCAGCATACAATGTAACTAATGGAGTGCATCCAGATCATCACGCCTGGTGGATACATCCAAATGATGGTTCTTTTATAATTGATGGAAATGATGGAGGGTTGAATATTTCTAGAGATGGAGGAGCCTCGTGGCGATTTGTTGGAAACCTTCCTGTGGGTCAATTCTATCATATAAGTGTTGACAATGAATATCCCTATAATGTATATGGAGGGATGCAAGACAATGGTTCATGGCGTGGTCCAGCCTATGTATGGAAAACACAAGGAATTCGAAATTCGTATTGGCAAGAAATTGCTTTTGGAGACGGATTTGATGTTGTGCCTGACAAAGACGATTCTCGCTATGGCTATGCGATGAGTCAACAAGGAAATGTCTCTAGATACGATTGGAAAACAGGAAATAATTATGGGGTAAAACCAAATCATCCTGACCCTGATGTGTTCTTACGATTTAACTGGAATGCAGCCATTGGTCAAGATCCATTTGATAATAATACTGTGTATTTTGGAAGTCAATTTGTACACAAGAGTATGGACAAAGGGATGTCATGGGAAGTAATTTCACCTGATCTAACGACTAATAATCCGGAAAAACAAAAGCAAAGTGAAAGCGGAGGGATAACCTTAGATGCCACAGGAGCAGAAAACCACTGTTCTCTTTTAGTCATTGAGCCCTCACCGATACAAAAAAATGTAATTTGGACAGGTTCGGATGATGGTAGAGTTCATGTCACTCAAGATGGTGGATCAAGTTGGATAGACGTATCTAAGAATTTGAAACAGCTTCCCGAAGGCAGTTGGATTGCACAAATCAAAGCCTCGAATAAGAATCCGGGGACAGCCTATTTGGTAGCCAATGATTACCGTCGATTTAATTACACTCCTTATGCATATAAAACAACAAATTTTGGAAAATCCTGGGAGCGTATTGTTGATGAGAAAGATGTTTTTGGTTATGCATTGAGTATAGTAGAAGATATAGAAACAGAAAATTTATTATTTTTAGGAACCGATGACGGACTCTACTATACAATTAATGCAGGTGAAAACTGGACCAAAGTTGACTCCAAAGTGTTCCCAACAGTTTCTACCAAAGATTTAGTTATACATCCTAGAGAGCATGATTTAGTTATTGGAACTTTCGGAAGAGCTATATGGGTTTGGGATGATATTCGACTTTTTAGAGCTTTAGCTAAAAATCCAGATCTAATAAAAAAGCAGCTTAATGTATTTGACCCTCCTAAAGCCTATTTAACAGAATATCAACAACCCAACGGATCTCGTTTTGGTGCTGATGCAATTTATAATGCTGAGAATAAAAAATATGGAGGTATGTTAACCTTTTTCTATAAAGTTGGAGATGAAAAAGAGAAAGATTCATTACACTTAAATGTTTATGAGGGGGAGCGTTTGATTAGAACACTAAAAAGAAAAGCTCCAAAAGAAACAGGTTTTCATCGGTGGTATTGGACACTCAATGAAAAAGGGGTTGAAAGGCCCTCCCGTAAAGAAAGAAAATCAAAGTCAGAGCCAAGAGGTGTAACTGTAAAACCCGGTGTATACAGGATAGTGATGGGCACTGCGTCTATTACTTCAGAGGTGAATATTGAAGTTTTAAGCGATCCAAGAATTTCCATTTCTGAAAAAGCGATCGAAGATAGATATAATTATTCAAAAACTATAGAGAGTTATCTGGAGCAAACAACCTATGCAGTAAATCAGTTGAAAGAAAGTAAAAAGACACTCAATAGTTATCTCAAAAGAATTAATAAAAAGAATAAAGAAGATTATAAACCACTGACTAATGAAATTGAAGTAGCAGTAAAAAAAATGGATTCTATATTGGTTCTCTTTTTGGGTAAGGAAGATAAAAGACAAGGGATTGTAAGAAATTCAGGAAATAGTGTGGTTAAAAGAATTAATACCGCTGCTAGATACATCAGGTCAAGACCCAACGGAATTACAGTTACTGAAGAAAAACTGTTGTCTCATGCCTATACTGACTTGAGTAATGCACTTGAACAAACAAATTCTTTTTATGAAGAAAATTGGGATGCTTTAAAAGATTCAATAGAAGCTATTCCGCTTTCTGAATTTAAGGAGGTGAAACAATTTCAACTAAAAAGCGATTAAATACTACTGTCGGATGACAAAAAATTTGGTTTATTATTCTTAAAATCTCTTTTTTGATCTACCGATAATAGGAAAACAAAAAATCCGTTAGGAAACTATTTCTTAACGGATTAAATCACAAATTGGTTTATGGTTACTTGTTAAAAGCAATTAAAGATAATAAAAATATATTTAGTGACCTTAACAAATTCTAAAATCAATAGTATTATTTAACTCTGTAAAGAATTTCTGAAACTTCAGAAACTCTAAAATATCCTAGTGGATAATTTTCTTGATTTGTAGTATTAATCATATTCCCACTCAAGTTTGCTGGAGTGGTCTGGAATGGACCTCCTTGCTGAGTATTTTGAATAATCAATAAATTCCAGTAGTTAAAAGCTCTTTTGGAAATTCCATACTGTCTAAATCGAATAGAATCATTCTCTTCAAAATCACTTCCAAATAAAAATCCGTTATACAAATTACCTTCAGTGAAATCATCTCGATACATATTATATTCAGTCGCTTCTAAACGATCACTCATAAACTCGAAGAAAGTATAGTTTCTTTCATTTACTGGATCTAATGAATAGGCATCAAATTGTAAACGATTCTCTCCAAAAAAGAATATAGTTTTTTGAGTAATACTATCTATAGAAGCAACAGCAATTAAAGATTCAACTCCAGTATAATCTTGTCCTTCAAAACGGATGTTGAGCTTAAATTCTTCATTTAAGTTGTAGGGGATAGGTTTAACCGGGAGGTATTTACCTCGGCTTTCTACCTCATTGAACGAGTAAATTATACCATTTTGATCACTAACACTCACTGAAGCTCCACTTGCAGGGATTGTTTCACCAGAAAAATAGGAATTGGTGAGCGATAAAATAACTTCTTGTTCGGGTTGACGAGTTTCTTTGATCCAATTAATTGATGCTTCTACTACTAATCTTTGTGTGGAGTCATTCACCTCAACTTCAATGGGATCTTCACATTGAGTGAGTAAAAACAGTCCGAATAATAAATAAATTTCTTTTTTCATTTAATCAAAATTTAAAATTATAGGTTATTGAAGGAATGATACCAAAAATGGATAAGCGGATCGCTTCATTTTGACCGGTCTCAATATTGTTTTGAAAACGAATTGAAGCGGCATTTTGTCTGTTATATAGATTGTAAATTCCAAAAATCCATTGTCCACTAAAGAGTTTATTTGGTTTTTTTGGATTGTAAACTGCCGATAGATCAAAACGGTGATAATCAGGAAGTCTACTACTATTTCGCGGTTCGTAATTAGCTATAGAAAATCCAGAAAATTCATATTGTGCACTAGGGTAGGTAGTGGGTTGTCCTGTTTGATACAGGAAATTTGCATTTAAATCCCATTTCTTATTTAGAGCATAATTCAGTGTTAATGAAAGGTCATGCGTCTTATCATAAGGGGTAACATACCAATTTCCATTATTGATCCCAGTTTCAAGCGGGGTCCTGCCTGGTGTTTTTTGTTCTGATCTTGATAAGGTATATGCTAACCAACCAGTGAGTTTCCCTTCATTTTTTCGGAATAAGACTTCAATCCCTTTTGCTCTTGCTGTTCCATTCAGTAGTACTTGTTCAATGGCATCGTTTGCAATAAGTTCTGCACCATCAATGTAGTCTAGTCGATTTTCAATGGATTTGTAAAAACCTTCTACTTCAAGATTATATCCATTGTTTTGAAAGGTTTTAAACATTCCAACTGCAACTTGATCTAAAAGCTGTGGCTCAATGAATTTCCCACTTGGAGCCCAAACATCAATTGGAGTTGGAGAATTGGTATTAGAAATTAAATGTAGGTATTGTACCATTCTATTATAGCTTATTTTAACCGAGCGGTCTGAAGCTATTTGATAGGCTAGCGCAAAACGAGGTTCTAGATTAAAAAAAGTTTTAATGACTTCTCCTTTGGAATAGGTTTCATTTCCAATGGGATTGGCCGACTCATAAATCTTTAGATCATTATTAAATAGTAAGGGGGTGTCGTTGAGATAAGTATTAAATTTTTGTCCCAATCTTAAGAATGAACTAAAGCGAGAGCCTACTTGAAGGTTTACTTTATTATTTAATTGAATACTTACACTTCCATACAATGAATTCTCGAAGGCAAACTTGTCTGTAAGTTTATTAGTTTGAATTCCTGATTCTGTTGAGGTAGGTTTAATTAACCCTGGATCAAACTTATAGTAAATACTATTCATTCCATATTCTAGCTTCAATTTTTCATTCAAATAATGTTTGAAATCATATTTAAGATTGAAGTTACGTATGCCTAAATTCCAGTCAAAATTGGCAAGACCAAAATCTAAGGTATAATCGTAATTAGAATAAATTAGAGATAGATTGGAGAATAATTTATTTGAAAAAAGGTGATTCCATCTAAAGTTTGCCACAGAATTACCAAAGCCTACATTGAATAAATTTGAGATATCAAAGACATCTCTTCCAAAATACCCTGATAAGTAAATGCTATTATTTTTATTAAGCTTGTAACTTAATTTGGTGTTAAGATCATAAAAATATGCTTTGTTATCGCCAGCACTTTCCACTAAAGGAATAAAAAGATGTGCATAACTACTTCTTCCACCAATCAAAAAGGAAGCTTTTTCTTTTTCTATTGGTCCTTCCAAAAGTAGCCTACTTGAAATTAAACCAATTCCTCCTTGACCTTTAAATGCATTGCTGTTTCCATCTTTTTGGTAAATGTTGAGAACAGAGGAAACTCGTCCTCCATAATTCGATGGAATTCCCCCCTTGTAAAGACGAATATCTTTAATTGCATCAGGATTAAAGACAGAGAAAAAACCAAATAAATGAGAAGAATTAAAAATAATAGCCTCATCAAGAAGAATAAGATTTTGATCTGCAGCTCCTCCACGAACATTAAAGCCCGAAGCACCTTCACCTGCGCTAGTTACTCCTGGTAAAAGAGTAATAGATTTAATGATATCTACCTCACCTAAGGCAGCGGGAATATTTTTGATTGTTTGAATCGCTAAATTATTCACACTCATTTGAGGACTTTTCAAATTGAGTTGTTCAACATTTTCTTCAACCACAACTTCATCCAAAAGTTCTGCCTCTGGGGTGAGTTTAAAATTTTCAACAATTGTTTTTTCTAGTTGAATTTCTTCCTGAAGGGATTCATATCCTAAATAGCTTATTCTTATTGTATAAACCCCTTTAGGTACCGTAATTGAATAAAATCCATAGTCGTTGGTAATGGCACCAGATTGAATTTCAGGAAAAATAACATTGACACCAATTAAGGTTTCATTGCTTTCTTGATCTGTTACATACCCACTGAGTGTTACTTTTTCTTGTCCAAAAACATATAGATTTAGGCTCAAAAAGAAAATGAAGAGTATACCTTTTAGGTTAGATTTTATTTCTTTTTTCATTTTTATGTGTGACAAATTTACTTTAAGATTTTGGATTTCAATAAATTTTAATTTTATTTTAATAAATATATTTGCGAATTGATTTTATTCTCTTAAATTGGAAAAAACTATAAACCAAACATGTTTTCCATTAAATTTAGTTGGGGTATTCATACAAAGAATTTATGATTCAGATTGAAAATAATCGCTCTGGTTGTCCTATAAGTACCTCTCTAGAGATTGTTGGGGACTCTTGGTCACTGATAATAATTAGAGATTTATTCCTTCAACGTATTACGTTTAAAGAATTCATGGATAGTCCTGAGAAAATCTCTTCTAACATACTCACTGACCGTTTGAAAAAACTCAAAAATTTTGAGCTGATTAGTTATGTGGTCAACCCCATTGATAAAAAAGTTAAAAACTATTATTTAACTCAAGCGGGGTTAGATTTTTTTCCTGTGATTTATAACTTATCCATGTGGAGTAAAAAACATTTAGATATGGAGTATAATACTATAGCTACACAATGGTTTGAAGATACACAATTTAAAAATCAAGAAGAGGTGATTAATCAGTCAATAGAGGCCTACACAAACTTTAGAGCAGAACTATTAAATCTAAATAAAGATCTATCTAAGGTTTCCTAAATTGTTTTGAAACTTTTTAATTGACTTGAAGTGAATCTAAGTAAGATCGGTTCATAAATTTTCCTGATTTAATTACAGCTTTTATGGTACGAGAATTTTCAATAGATTCTAATGGATTTTTTTCTAATAAAACTAGATCTGCTTCATAACCCGGTTTGATTCTTCCTAAGGTATCTTCCATACCAAAATATAATGCAGGATTGAAAGTTGCTGCTTTTAACGTTTGCAAATTCGAAAAGCCAGAACGTTTAAGCTGAATAAGTTCATCATGTAAGCTTAGTCCCGGAACCAAATATCCTATAGGAGTATCAGTGCCTGCCATAAAAGGAATTTTCTTTTCATGCATTTGTTGAACCATTTTTTGAGACCAATCAGTATATTTTAATATTTCTGGATCTAGATCACTTGAGGTTACATTAATCTTTTTCATCCATTTTGAACGTACATTTTCAGGAAGTACTTTAAAGTGATTTTGGAATTCCTCATTTAAATATTTCTTATTGGCAAAGGTTTGATAAAGTACCATTGTAGGAATCTGCCAGGTTTGATTTTTAGCCAGAGTATTAAGAACTTCTTCTCTCCTTTCATGGTCAATTGAGGCAACTGCTCTCATTCTTTGACTTTGATGTAATGACGTTCTGAGTTTTGAGCCGCTAAGATTATTGCTGTTTTTTAGAGCAAGAGTTCTATCAGTCAGTAAAACATCAAAGTCTTTAGACATAGACAACTCTATATTTCTTAGATGCTCCATACTATTTAAACCTAAATTGGAAGCGGTGATCACATCCAAACTAAGGGGGACATGTCCGGTCAATTTTAAATCATTTTCTTGAGCCATTTGAGCCAAACGTTTAAATTGCTCAGGGCTTAACATTTCATAGGCTTTTAAAAAATCTACTTTTTTATCAATAAGTCCTTGAACTTGCTCCTCTAAAACTGTTATTGATGCATTTTGGATGGAGAGTAATGGATAGGAAACACTACTTCCATCATATACATTGTATTTTCCATCTACTAATGGTCCCGCAATCATGATTTTAGGAGTGGTTTTTGGATGTTTAAGTGAATGTGTTTTGTATGGTAATACAAAGTCTATGGGACCTCCAGTGTCTCTGACGCTGGTTACCCCATAGGATAAAAACAAATTAGACATTGCTTCTGCGAGAATTGTTTCAAATGCAAAATGGACATGGGCATCCCATAAACCAGGGATCAGAAATTGATCGGTACCATTGTATATGGTGTTCTCAGAAGATAATTTAATTTTCTTGCTCTTAAAAAGATGACTTATTTTGTTTTTTTTAATTACAAGGGTCATTTCTTCACTCAATCCCTCTAAAGGGTCAATGACATTGATGTTCTCAATTACATAAGCGTTTTCAAAATATAGGGGCTTTTCTGAACATGAATAAAATGTATAAGTGAATAGAATTAATAGAGAGGCAAGCGAGTTTTTGTTCATGAGTGTAGTTGAAGAGTTAGAAGTTGTCGCTCCTAATTATTTTTCAGTAAAATATAAAATGTAAAATCAAAAAGCAATACCAAAGCCAACATTTCCGATGAGTATACCATTACTACCCAATCCAGGCAAGGGGGGGATGTCTTCAGAAAAACTTTCTGTAATACCATTAGATGTAGCAGTGAAATTTAGTGAATCAGGAATATCACCAAATCCATAACCAAGTTCAAAGAGGAAATAGATAGTTCCGCCAGTTTTGATTCCAATTTTTAAATCTGATGTGTTTAATTGAAGTTCTGTTTTACCAGTCCCAGTAGTAGATTGATTAGCGACATTGTCTACAAAAAGTAAATCATTAAAAACAATATCGGTTTTTAATGCGCTTCTTCCGAGGCTCACAAAAAAACCATTTCCTTTTTCTCCAAAATAATATTTAACTCCATAACCAATTGAGGATAAATTGGCTTCCAAATCGCTGAATGTTAAAGAAAAATTATTGTAATCCAGAAAGGGAGCAAAATGATTGTTTAGTACAGGAAGCACAATCTCAGCTGAACCTCCAACTATGTTAGGAATTCCAATTTTTATACCTAGAGCAAAATGATTTAACTTTAAAGAATCTTTGTTTTTTATTGAGTTTTCTTCAGTCTCTTGAGCTACAATTGAAATTGAAAAAAGGAAAACCGGTATTAGTAAGCACCTTTTAATATGATTCATCTAATCGATTTTTATTTTATTTTTTCGATTCGCTAGCTCCCATGCAGTATAAAATATCAACTTACTTCTCTTTGCGAGCATATCATAGTTTATTTTATCTGGTGTATCACTTGGTGCATGGTAATCTTCATGTGTTCCGTTGAAATAGAAAATTACAGGAATATTATTTTTTGCAAAATTGTAATGATCACTGCGGTAATAAAAACGATTGGGGTCTTTGTCATCGTTATAGGTATAATCTAGTTTTATTTGGGTGTATTTCTTGTTTGTTGCCTCAGAAATATCATGTAGCTCTTGACTTATTTTGTCGGCTCCTATGAGATAAATATAATTGGGATCTTTGTCTGTTCTTTTAGGATCTAGTCTGCCTATCATATCTACATTAAGATTTACCATTGTATCTACAAGAGGATAGAGCGGGTTTTTTGTGTAATAGGATGACCCTAAAAGACCTTTTTCTTCTCCAGTTACATGAAGAAAAATAATGGATCGTTTAGGTCCTTGTCCAGCAGCAGTAGCATCTTGAAAGGCTTCAGCAATTTCCAACATGGCCACAGAACCTGAACCATCGTCATCGGCACCGTTGTGAATCATATCATTTTGAATCCCTACATGATCTAAATGTGAAGAAATAACGATATACTCATTAGGGAATTCATTTCCTTCGATTATGGCTGCTACATTTTCTGTCTTTACCATTTTACCTTTAATGTTCAGTTCCATTAGTTGGAAATAGTTTTCCGTTCCTTGGGCTGCACCAATCCCATGAGTTGTATAAAACTGTCGGATAAAATCTACCGCTTTTTTTTGACCTCTAGCACCTGTCTCACGACCTTCGAAATAGTCTGAGGCATAAACATATAATAGGTCTTTTAACTCATTTGGGGTAATTGAATTTGCATATTCAGCAACGTTCTTTTCATTTTGACCGAAAACCATCAATGAAAATAGAAAAAAGGGTAAAAGTCTCATGTGTTTTACATTTTAATGTCAGACAAGATATAAAATGTTCCTTAGTATAAAACTAAACTGTAAAGGATTTTTCTAGTGAAGCTAAAATACCGTCCCAAAGACCAATTCTCAATTCTAAAGCTCTTTTTGAGTAGCTAATTGCCTCTTGATATTTTTCGGGGTCATCTCCACAAAGTTGAGAGACCATTTCCAATGCCATGGGGCCATGCTCGTCAGCATCTACCTCAATATGTCTTTCAAAATAATAGATTAAATCTGACAGATCAACCCCTTTAGGTGCATTGAGATTTTTGATAATCTCAATAAACATATCTGGAATTAAATCTTCTCTACCAAAGGTAAAAACAGCTGAGATTATGTGCGCTTTTTTTGTATTTACTACTTCAAAAGTGAAGTTAAGAAAATCAGCAATTGGAGAAGGGATTTCTGAACTTTTAATCGCATTTCTAATTGATTTTCCTGAATTGATTTCTTGTATTAAAAACTCAATCCCTTGAGTACTTGCTCCAAGGGATTGCATTGCCTCAATATACATCTCGTAATGACTCATGGCATCACCATTTTTGTTGACATCTGATTCCTCTCCCCAAACAATTTCATTTATCAATCTGGCAGCAGCTGGATTTTCAGAAGGTTGCCATGGAATAGAGGTACAAGTCAATTCGTTTTGCAATTGTTTTAGTAGTGACATGAAATCCCATACTGCAAAAACATGTTGCTCCATAAAGAGACGAATGTCTTCTATGGTATCGATAGCGCTGTAAACAGGATGTTTTTGTAATTTTGTACGAAACGGTGCTAGTTCGCTTTCAATTCTTTCTATCATCATCATCAAAAATAGTATATTCGAATGCAAATATATTAAATCCTTGGATTGAGTTGAATACACTTTTACTTTTTATTTTTTCTTCTTTTGTACTTACAATATCTCCAGGTCCTGATTTATTGTTTGTGTTGAGTACTAGTATGCAAAAAGGATGGAAAAGTGGATTTAGACTAAGTTTGGGGTTGACAACAGGAATCCTAATCCATACACTAATAGTTGCACTAGGAGTAGGAAGTGTATTGGCATTTTATCCCAATATTTTAAGATTGATAGAACTTTTAGGTGCTTCGTTTTTGATTTATTTAGCGATTCAATCCTGGAATACTAAACACAATATAATAGTTAAGCCAAAAAAGAAAGTAAGTCAAAACCTATACATTACAGGTTTAGTGATGAATATCAGTAATCCTAAGGTGAGTTTATTTTTCTTAAGTTTCTTTCCAAGTTTTTTATTCCATGAAAGTTGGTCGAATGCCATTCAATTTTTAATTTTAGGAGGAATATTTTATGTACAAGCATTATTTATTTTCTTTAGCTTTTCTGTTTTAGCCCATCGCTTGACTAATAAACATCAATCTTTTAAGCAAGATGATCGTTGGAATAAAATTCAAGCCCTTATTTTATTTATCATTTCTTTAATTTTAATCTACCCATAATGAATTAAAATGCCCAACAAATCAATAAAGCTTATTGAATGTCCTCGAGATGCACTACAAGGGTTGCACAAAATCGTTAGTACTCAAGACAAGATTACTTATTATCAAAACCTGTTACAAGTAGGTTATGATACCTTAGACTGTGGGAGTTTTGTTTCGCCTAAAGCGATTCCTCAAATGGCAGATTCTTCAAATGTGATCAAGGGGTTGGATTTATCCCAAACGAACACCAAGTTATTGACGATTGTTGCCAATGAAAGAGGTGCTTTAGCGGCAGTAACCTTTGATACTATATCTTATTTAGGTTATCCTTTTTCGGTTTCTGAGAACTTTCAAATGCGAAATACAGCCAAAACAATTTCAGAATCAATAGTAGTTTTGGAGCGAATTTGTGAAATAGCAAGGGCACATGACAAAGAAGTGGTTGTTTATCTGTCGATGGGATTTGGAAACCCCTATGGTGATCCATGGAGCCCTGAAATCATTGAGAAATGGGTAGATCAAATAATTGGAATCGGAGTCAGCATTATTTCTATTTCTGATACAGTTGGAACTGCAAAAGTTTCAGACATTACAAATCTGTATGCTACACTTATTCCAATATATCCAGAAGTTGAATTTGGCGCACATTTCCACACTCACCCAAATGAATGGTACGAAAAAGTTCATGCAGCCTACTTTTCAGGATGTTTTCGATTTGATGGAACCATCAAAGGATGGGGTGGATGTCCGATGGCACAAAATGCACTAGTAGGAAACATGCCTATGGAAAAACTTATTTCCTTTTTTACAGCTCAGCAAATGCTCCCAAAACAATTGGATGTGTTGGCTTTTGAAAGTGCCTACAATTCATCACATCGAATTTTTATTTCTGAATAGAGCAAGAAACCTTAAGAATTAAATTACACAACAATGTTCAGCGAGGAATATAATCCGTATATTTGCATGCAATTAATTTAATATTAGTTGCTTATGACATCCAACAAATTTATCGGTCAAGGTTTGACATATGACGACGTACTATTAGTACCTGCATACTCCGAGACTTTACCCAGAGAAGTTTCAATTAAATCAAGGTTTAGCAGAAACATCCCTTTAAATATACCTATTATCTCAGCGGCTATGGATACTGTTACTGAAAGCAGTATGGCAATAGCTATGGCACGTGAAGGTGGAATTGGAGTTTTGCATAAAAACATGACCATTGAGGAGCAAGCTTCAAAAGTTCGTGCTGTAAAAAGATCTGAGTCAGGGATGATCATTGATCCTGTCACTTTATCTGTAACAGCTATCGTTGCGGATGCAAATGAGAACATGAAGCGTTATCGTATTGGTGGAATTCCCATTGTAGACGAAAACAAAAAACTATTAGGAATTGTAACAAATCGCGATTTAAGATTTGAGAAAAATAGTAGACGCCCTATCAAAGAGGTAATGACTATAAAGAATTTGATTACTGTAAAAGAGGGAACTTCTTTACAAGATGCAGAGTTAATTCTTGAAAAACACAAGATTGAAAAATTACCAGTAATCACCGATGACAATACACTGGTTGGTCTAATTACGTTTCGTGACATAACAAAACATACCACTAAGCCTAATGCGAATAAGGATCAATTTGGACGTTTACGTGTAGCAGCTGCTGTGGGTGTTACCCCAGATGTTATTGATAGAGTAGAGGCACTGCATAATGCTGGAGTTGATGCCATTGTAGTTGATACTGCGCATGGTCACACTAAAGGTGTTGCAGAAGTTCTCAAGAAAATAAAAGGAAAGTTTAGTAAACTCGATGTAGTGGTAGGGAATATTGCCACTGGGGCTGCAGCAAAATATCTTGCTGAAGTTGGTGCAGATGCTGTTAAAGTAGGAATTGGACCTGGTTCTATATGTACAACTCGTGTAATTGCTGGGGTTGGATATCCTCAGCTTTCTGCTATTATTGAAGTTTCAAAAGCTTTGGAAGGAACCGACACTCCGATCATTGCGGATGGTGGGATTCGCTACACAGGGGATATCCCCAAAGCAATTGCCGCTGGAGCAGATGCTGTTATGTTAGGTTCTCTTTTAGCTGGAACTAAAGAATCTCCTGGAGAAACTGTGATCTATGAGGGGAGAAAATATAAAACCTACAGAGGAATGGGCTCAGTAGAAGCGATGAAAATGGGAAGTAAAGACAGGTACTTCCAAGATGTGGAAGATGACTTGAAAAAGTTGGTTCCTGAGGGTATAGTAGGAAGAGTACCTTACAAAGGAGATTTAGACGAAAGTGTCCATCAATTTATTGGAGGTTTAAGAGCAGGAATGGGGTATTGCGGTGCAAGAAACATTGAAACTTTAAAAAGCTCAGCTCAATTTGTACAAATTACATCTGCTGGAATGAGAGAAAGTCATCCACACAATATCAGCGTTACTAAGGAAGCACCAAATTATAGTCCTTAAGAGGCGACTAGTTTGAAGGTTTTTGTCTTACCATTTGTAGTCACACGAATGATGTACATATGGCCTAACTCCAGAGGAGACATCAATTTGTATTGAAACATATCTTGGGTTGATGTCTTAATGATTTTGTTGCCAATAATAGAGTAAATCTCAATTTGTCCAGGTCCTTCAAACCCGTTGAAATTAATGTATCCATCGCGATCTAGAACAACAGAAAAGTCTTGAATACT
This sequence comes from Flavobacteriaceae bacterium, assembly GCA_009886625.1. Classification (GTDB taxonomy): domain Bacteria; phylum Bacteroidota; class Bacteroidia; order Flavobacteriales; family Flavobacteriaceae; genus MS024-2A. Next base: position 4,938 of record QXZA01000028.1, on the reverse strand, counting down.
AAAACTATTTGTTGTGGAAAATGTAGAGGTTAGCGATGCATAAGACATAGCTGTTGAAAAGAAAATAAAAAAGAAGAGTATTTTTTTAATCAATGCTTTTAAATTTAATGCAATTTACAACTTATAAACGAGTTTTTAAAACTTTATAAACATTTTAAAAAATTGATTTACAGTATGTTACAAGTTTTATTAAAATATATTTCAAAAATTGTTAATAAAAAGACAATATTTTTAAATTTTAACTTAAACCTAAAGCTTTTGAGGTACCCATTTCTTGTTTCTGGTTTCCTATTGTTCTTTATCTCATGTGATCAATTTGTTGTAAACAAAGAAGAAGTGATTGCAAGAGTAGGAGCTGTTTATCTTTACAGAACAGATTTGGAAAAGGGACTTGATGCCTTTGTAAATGAAGCAGATAGTATTCTAAAGTCAAGAAACTATATTGATCAATGGGCACGTAATCAGATTCTGATGCAACAAGCAGAGATTAATTTGGATATTGACATAATCAATAAACTAGAGTTGCTTGTAGATCAATATAAGATTGATTTGTATTCCAATACCTACAAACAATCTGTCATTGATAAAGCGATAGATACTGACATTACTTCACAAGAACTTGATTCTTTTCTTTTGCAAAACCGATCAGTATTTAAATTGAATGCTCCACTATTTCAAGTACGTTTTATAGAACTTCCACATGATAACGTTGATCTCAATGAAATTAAAAGAAGTTTTCAGCGTTTAGATGAAGAGGATATACATTATTTAGATTCTTTATCTTTTCAATTCACTAATCATATTTTAACAGATAGTATCTGGATTAATAAAAGTAATTTATTGTCTGAAGTATCTTTTTTAAATCAAGAAAATCTGAATACATATATAAAAAAATCACAATTCTTTGAAATTGAGGACTCATTGGGGGTATATTTGTTCTTTGTAAAAGATTACCTCAAAAAAGATGATTATTCACCTAATGAGGTTTTATATCCAACGATAAAAAATATTCTTTTAAATCAACGAAAATTACAATTCAATAATCAATTTGAAAAAGACATTATACAGGATGCAATTAAATCAAAGACTTATGAAATTTACTAGTTTTTTACTCGCTTTTGGATGCTTTGTAGGAACTGTTTCCGCACAAGATAAAGCTTTGTCAAGTAGAATTAAAATTGACGGGGTATCTGCTGTAGTTGGTGATTATGTGATCTTAGATTCTGATATTGACAAAACTCTTGTCGAAATGGAATCTCAAGGAATTTCAACAAAGGAAATTTCTAGATGTCAATTATTAGGTAAATTAATGGAAGATAAGCTTTACGCTCACCATGCTATTCAAGATAGTTTAGAGGTGAGTGTTGAAGAAATTTACAGTACAGTAGATCAGATTATTGACAACTTTACACGACAGTTAGGTTCAATTGAAAAGGTACTCGACTTTTACAACAAAAAAGATGAATCTTCTTTTAGACAAGAGATTTTTGAAATTAATAAAGTGCAAAAACTTTCTTCTATGATGCAAGCACAGATCATAGAAAACGTTGAAGTGACACCAGAGGAAGTTCGTGTTTTTTTCGAGTCCATTCCAAAAAATGAACTGCCTACTTTTGGAACAGAATTAGAAATTTCTCAAATAGTAATTGAGCCTGAAGTCAGTGAAAAGGAGAAAGATAGAATTATTAACCAATTAAAAACGTTCAGAGAAGATGTGCTAGAGAGAGGTTCAAGTTTTGCTTCAAAAGCAATTCTTTATTCTCAGGATCCAGGATCTCGTTCTTCTGGTGGGAAATATACCTTACACAGAAAACGTCCTCAAATGGTTAAGGAATTTAGAGATGAAGCGTTTAGTCTTGAAGAGGGTGAGATTTCTGAGCCTTTCAAAACTGATTTTGGATGGCATATTTTAATGGTTGATAAAATTCGTGGTCAAGAGGTGGATGTTCGTCATATTCTATTAACACCAAAAATTGAACCGGACCAACTTCAAGAAGCTAAGGAAAAATTAGATTTACTTAGAGAGCGACTTCAAGCTGATGAACTTTCATTTAAAGAGGCAGCCCTTGAGTTTTCTGATGAGAAAGAAACAAAGTATAACGGAGGAGTTTTGATTAATCCACAGACAGGAGACACACGTTTTGAGTTAACGAATTTAGATCCAGTTTTGTATAGCCAAATAAGAAATTTAAATGACGAAGCAATATCCTCTTCAATTATGGAAGAGGACCGTTCTGGACTTAAGAAATATAAAATTATTAAAGTAAGTAACCGTTTTGATGAACATGTTGCAAATTACTCCGTAGATTATGTTCGTATCAAAGCGCTTGCTTTAAAAGAAAAGCAATTGAAAGTTATTCAAGAATGGATGACTGAAAAAATTGAAGATACTTACATCAATCTTAATCGTGATAGTAAGTTATGTGACTTTAACAACAATTGGTTAAAGATCTAATTTTTAAAGTACTTCATAGGAACCCAAAGCATTCCAAAACATTCTCCTTTTTCTTTGTGAATGTTTTTGTGGTGTATTTTATGTGCTCTTCTTAATCCTTTAGCATATTTATTGTCAATATTTCTTAGGATTTTAAATCGTTGATGAATAAAGATGTCGTGTACAACAAAATAGGAGAGTCCATACAAGAAGATTCCAATAGCAATGGGTAATCCTGGCCAGAAGCCTGCTTCTCCCCATAAGATTACAAATCCAGAGCTTACTAATGCATAAAAAATAAAAAAAAGATCATTGCGTTCAAACCAAGATTTATGATCTTTAATATGATGGTCTTTGTGGAGCGACCATAGGAATCCGTGCATGATATATTTATGAGAAAACCAAGCCATAAATTCCATAAAACAATAAGTAACAACAAGGACAACGATCCAGAGAATAGTCATGGGGTGAATAAATTAAAGTAAGTTTAATCTGTATTTTAAATAACTTCGAGCAAAGACACTCATTTTTTGATAATTCGGTACTCTTATTCGTGTTTTCTGAATAGAAATAGAAGAAGTTTTTTTCAATTTGACCAATAACTTAGTGTAGTATTTATAAGCAGTGTAAACACCAAATTGAGCTTCCGTTGGGAGTTTGAAGATCCCTTTTAATGCTTTAGTGAAATCAGCTTCAATTTCTTCAATAATTAGCAACTTTGAATGTTCATCAAAATTTGTAAAATCAACATTAGGAAAATAAGTGCGTTCTAAGCCTTGGAAATCATCTTTTAAATCTCGGAGGAAGTTAACTTTTTGAAAAGCAGAACCCAATGCCATTGCAGGCTCTTTAAGTTCATTGTAGGCTTTAACATCTCCTTTGACAAATACTTTTAAACACATAAGGCCCACTACATCTGCAGAGCCATAAATATACTCTTCGTATTCCGCTTGAGTAGAATATACTTGTTTTGACAAATCCAATCTCATGCTTTTCATAAAAGCTTTGATTAAATCATGGTCAATATCAAATTTATTGACAGTACTTTGAAAAGCATTAAGTATAGGATTAATACTAATTTTGTGTTCTAGGCTTTTGAATAAATCAATTTCAAAATCATTTAATAAAGTTTCTTTATCATAATCATGGAACGTATCTACAATTTCATCTGCAAAACGAACAAAACCATAAATATTATAGATGTGGACCCGTATGGAGGCATCTAACATTTTAGTTGCCATAGAAAAAGAGGTGCTGTAAGCGTTAGTAACCAACTTACTGCAATCTTGACTAACAGAATCAAAAAGATTAATCATAAATTTTTCCCTCAGTAATAGTTAGAATATAAAATTATGAAAAAAGTTAAATAAAAACGTTTTCCATGAAATAATTCGTAATGAAGGACTCTACAGATCGATAAAGCTCAATTTTTCCAGGAAGTGTTTCGACATCGATTTCAAGTTGTTGTGGTCCAAAGATGATTAGTTTTGACTCAGTTTTGGAGAGTAATTTTTCATGAAAATCATTTAAATAAGACATTATATCATCCTTATTTGGCTCCACAGTAATATAAGTCACAAAATTGAACGTTGTATTGTAAGTGTATAAGGTCTCTAAACTAGAGGTTTGAAGAGACTGCCCCAGGAAGATGGTACGATATCCTTTAGAGAGGATCAAATAATTTAAATACAATATTCCAAGTTCATGTATTTCATTCTCAGGAAGAAATAGTGCAAAAATGGGTTGATCTTCATTAAAAGTTGTAGTTCGTTGGAGTAATTCAGATTGAACATGAATTTTTTGTTTAACCAAATTGGTGATAAAATGTTCATGCGTAGGGGATATTGCTCCTGTTTGCCATAAAATACCTAATTCTTTCATGAGGGGCATGAAGATGTCTATGAAAACATATTCAAAATTATGATGCTGAAGTATCTCATCATAGTTATTGTCAAACAACTCACAATCAAAATTAATCATGGCAAGTTTAAATGCATTGATTGAAACTTGTTCTGAATTCGATTTCAACGCTATGTTTCTGACTAGGTCTGGTATTTCATCTTGGCTTAAACTTGCGATTTTAGAAATCTTAAAACCGTGATTATAAAGCAAAGTTACATTCAAAAGTGTTTTAAGACTCTCAAGACTGTAACGCCTAATATTAGTATCGGTTCTTTCGGGCTCAAGAAGGTTATAACGTTTTTCCCATATTCTTAAGGTATGGGCTTTGATTCCAGATATATTCTCAAGGTTTTTTATGCTGAAAGTGCTTTTTATCCTATTCATCGTCTCTATTTTCATTTAAAAGCTTAAACAAATATAACTAAAAAAAACGATTTTGTTTAAAGTGCGCACGAGAAGAATCGAACTTCCACGGGAATACTCCCACCAGCCCCTCAAGCTGGCGCGTCTACCAATTCCGCCACGTGCGCAAAGGAAAAAGTGACTTGGCTGGGGCTCGAACCCAGGACCCTCTCCTTAAAAGGGAGATGCTCTACCAACTG
>QXZA01000027.1:139428-175385 GCA_009886625.1 Flavobacteriaceae bacterium | reverse complement strand
ATTTTTTTTTCAAACATATAAAAAAAAATGAAGCTTAAGTTGTTTTTTTTTGATGGAACTTTAATCATTTTTTATAATGCAATCTTTATTGTTGCATTCTTAACTTTTTAATTGGAGATTTAAACAAAATGAGTTATTGAAAAATTAATTATTTTTCTTTATTGTTTCTTTACAACAGTTACATATTTAAATTTTATTTTGAAATAATTATATAATTAAAAGCAACAATTTTTAAATTTTAGGTAACATAATTTCATTTAAAACCCGAGACAATTCTTGTGATTGTTGTTATTGCTAATTTTTTAAACAAAAACAAGTTTCAATTGTTCTTATTAATAATTATTTATGCAATTGTTTTTTGTTGCGTTTAGAACATTTAAGGGAAGAGCAGTTCCCGGAGGTGCCAAATGAATTAGATTTTCTTTTTTTCAAAAACAGCCTTCAAAAGAATTTTCAGATTATTACAAAAAAAATCAAATTATGGGTTTGAAACATCAAAAAAAATTCTACATTTGCACGCCCATAAAAATGGGAAATTAGATATTATATATGCCAACTATTGCACAATTAGTACGAAAAGGAAGAGTCAGTATTACCAAGAAGAGTAAATCGGCTGCTTTGGAATCGTGTCCACAACGAAGAGGTGTTTGTACTCGTGTTTACACGACTACACCCAAAAAACCGAACTCCGCAATGCGTAAAGTAGCGCGTGTTCGATTGACCAACGGAAAGGAAGTCAATGCCTACATTCCCGGAGAAGGACACAATCTCCAAGAGCATTCGATAGTATTGGTACGAGGCGGAAGAGTTAAAGATTTGCCGGGGGTCCGTTACCACATTGTTCGTGGTGCGCTGGATACTGCCGGAGTTGAAGGACGATTACAAAGACGTTCAAAATACGGTGCCAAAAGACCCAAAAAATAATAAGGTAATTTCTTTTACACGGAATCATGAGAAAAAAACAAGCAAAAAAACGTCCCTTATTACCCGATCCAAAGTTCAATGATCAATTGGTAACCCGATTTGTCAACAACTTAATGTGGGATGGAAAAAAATCAACTGCTTTTAAAATATTTTACGATGCAATTGCAATCGTAGATGAGAGAAAGCAAGATGAAGAAAAATCAGCATTAGAATTATGGAAAGATGCCCTTTCTAACGTTATGCCTCACGTCGAGGTTCGTAGCCGAAGAGTAGGTGGAGCTACTTTTCAAATACCTATGCAGATTAGACCTGATCGAAAAGTGTCTTTAGCAATGAAATGGCTAATTAGTTTTTCTAGAAAGCGTAACGAAAAAACAATGGCCCTAAGATTGGCCAATGAAGTTCTTGCTGCTGCAAAAGAAGAAGGTGCTGCTGTTAAGAAGCGCCAAGACACTCACAAAATGGCTGAAGCAAATAAAGCTTTTTCACATTTTAGATTTTAAAAAAACGTACATCTAAATATAGCCATGGCTAGAGATTTAAAATACACAAGAAACATAGGAATTGCTGCTCACATTGATGCGGGCAAAACCACTACCACTGAGCGTGTTCTTTTCTACACAGGAGTAAGCCACAAAATTGGCGAGGTGCACGATGGTGCAGCAACCATGGACTGGATGGAGCAAGAGCAAGAACGTGGGATTACCATTACTTCTGCAGCTACAACCTGTACATGGAACTTCCCAACCGAACAAGGTGAACCCCTTGATGACACAAAACCCTACCATTTTAATATTATTGATACGCCCGGCCATGTTGATTTCACCGTGGAAGTAAACCGATCTCTTCGTGTACTCGATGGATTGGTATTTTTGTTTTCAGCAGTTGATGGTGTTGAGCCTCAATCTGAGACCAATTGGAGATTAGCGGATAATTACAAAGTGCCTCGTATTGGTTTTGTAAACAAAATGGACCGCCAAGGATCAAATTTTATTGGTGTTTGTAATCAGGTGAAAGACATGTTGAAGTCGAATGCCGTTCCAATTGTATTGAACATTGGAGACGAGGAAGATTTCAAGGGTATTGTTGATCTTGTTAAAAATCGCGCCATTGTATGGCACGACGATAAATTTGGGTCAACCTTTGACGAAGTAGACATCCCAGACAACATGAAAGAGGAAGTTCGTAAATACCGAGCCCTACTTATTGAGGAAGTAGCTGGATATGATGAAAATCTTCTTGAAAAATTCATGGAAGATGAAGATTCAATTACTGAAGACGAAGTGCATGCAGCATTAAGAGCCGCAGTAATGGATATGTCCATCATTCCTATGGTTTGTGGTTCAGCTTTTAAAAATAAAGGAGTACAATTTCTGTTAGATGCGGTTTGTCGTTATTTACCTTCTCCAGAAGATAAAGAAGCAATTGTAGGTACAGATCCCAATACAGATTTAGAGATTTCGCGTAAGCCTTCCGTTTCAGATCCTTTTTCAGCTTTAGCTTTTAAAATTGCTACCGATCCTTTTGTAGGTCGTTTAGCATTTTTCCGTGCTTATTCAGGACGTTTAGATGCAGGTTCTTATGTTTTGAACAATCGTTCAGGCAACAAAGAGCGAATCTCAAGAATCTATCAGATGCATTCCAACAAACAAAATTCAATTGATTTTATTGAAGCAGGCGATATTGGAGCAGCAGTTGGATTTAAAGACATCAAGACTGGAGATACACTTTCAGCTGAAAAATCTCCTATTATACTTGAAAGTATGGACTTCCCTGATCCCGTAATTGGAATCGCGGTTGAACCTAAAACCAAAGCCGATGTTGATAAACTCGGTATGTCTTTGGCCAAATTAGCTGAAGAAGATCCTACATTCCAGGTGAAGACAGATGAAGCTTCAGGGCAAACCATCATTTCTGGAATGGGAGAATTACACCTCGATATTATTGTTGACCGTCTCCGTCGTGAGTTTAAGGTTGAGGTAAATCAAGGACAGCCTCAAGTAGAATACAAAGAAGCATTAACAGCAAGTGCAAAGCACCGTGAAGTCTACAAAAAACAAACTGGTGGTCGAGGTAAATTTGCAGATATTGTATTTACCATTGAAGCCGCAGAAGAAGGTAAAACAGGTTTAGAGTTTGTTAATACTATCAAAGGTGGAAACATTCCTAAAGAATATGTACCCTCTGTAGAAAAGGGATTTAAAGAGGCTATGAAGAATGGTCCTCTAGCTGGTTTTGAATTAGATGCAATGAAAATTACATTAATGGATGGTTCATTCCACCCTGTAGATTCAGATTCACTTTCCTTCGAACTTGCTGCTAAATTAGGTTTTAAAGAATCTGCAAGAGCTGCAAAAGCAGTAATTATGGAACCCATTATGAAATTGGAGGTTTTAACTCCAGAAGAAAACATGGGAGATATTGTGGGTGATTTGAATCGCCGTCGTGGACAAGTTAATTCAATGGATGACCGTGCAGGTTCAAAAGTTGTAAAAGCAGAAGTTCCTTTATCTGAAATGTTTGGATATGTTACTTCCCTTAGAACACTTTCATCAGGTCGCGCAACTTCAACAATGGAATTTTCACATTATGCTGAAACACCTTCTAACATTTCAGAAGCCGTTATAGCAGATGTAAAAGGTAAAAAAGCATAAAACGCATTAGACATGAGTCAAAAAATCAGAATCAAATTAAAATCTTACGATCATAACTTAGTAGACAAGTCTGCTGACAAAATCGTAAAAACAGTTAAAACAACAGGTGCTGTAGTAACAGGTCCCATCCCATTACCAACACACAAGAAAATTTTCACTGTGTTGCGTTCTCCTCACGTTAATAAAAAGTCACGTGAACAATTCAAATTGTCTTCTTACAAGAGATTGTTAGATATCTACAGCTCATCTTCAAAAACAATTGATGCGTTAATGAAGCTTGAATTGCCTAGTGGAGTTGAGGTAGAAATCAAGGTATAAGTAGCGTAAGAATTAAGAATAATTATAACTAATAAATAAATAAACAATGTCTGGGTTAATAGGAAAGAAAATCGGTATGACCAGCCTCTTTGACGAGAAAGGAAAAAACATTCCTTGCACTGTCTTAGAGCTAGGACCATGCGTGGTTACCCAAGTCAGAACCACAGCGGTTGACGGGTATGAAGCACTTCAACTGGGTTTCGATGACAAGGCAGAAAAAAGGGTAACAAAAGCAGCTGGAGGCCACTTTAAAAAGGCAAACACTGCACCCAAAAAGAAGCTAGTCGAATTCCAGAATTTTGAAGAAGAATTAAAATTAGGAGACACTATTACAGTAGAACACTTTCAAGAAGGTGAGTTTGTAGATGTCTCAGGAACTTCCAAAGGAAAAGGTTTCCAAGGGGTTGTAAAACGCCACGGTTTTGCCGGGGTAGGTCAAGCAACACACGGACAACATAACCGTCTAAGAGCTCCCGGTTCTATCGGTGCTGCATCTTATCCTGCACGAGTATTCAAAGGAATGCGAATGGCAGGTCAAATGGGTAATGTTAAAGTTAAAGTTCAAAACCTTAGAGTTATTAAAGTTGTACCTGAAAAGAACCTTCTTGTAGTTAAAGGATGTGTTCCAGGACATAAAAACGCTTACGTAATCGTTCAGAAATAATGGAATTAAACGTATTAAACATAGAAGGAAAAGAAACCGGAAGAAAGATCAAGCTTGATAAAGCGGTCTTCGGTATCGAACCAAACGATCACGCCATTTATTTGGATGTAAAACAGCATTTGGCAAACAAACGCCAAGGGACGCACAAATCGAAAGAGCGTGCTGAAATTGTTGGGAGTACTCGTAAGATCAAAAAACAAAAAGGAACAGGTACAGCCCGTGCGGGAAGTATCAAAAATCCATTGTTTAGAGGAGGAGGTCGTGTATTCGGTCCAACCCCAAGAGATTACAGCCAAAAAGTAAATAAGAAAGTGAAGCGTTTGGCTAGAAAATCAGCCTTAAGCATCAAAGCAAGTCAGAAATCAATTGTGATTTTAGAAGACTTCCAAATGGATTCACCTCAAACTAAGAATTATCTTAAAATGCTAGCGGCTTTAGGGCTTACAGACAAAAAAAGCGTATTAGTCTTGGGTGAGTTGAATAAAAATGTATATTTGTCCTCTCGTAATTTAAAGAATTCTAAAGTTGTAATCAACTCAGAATTAAACACTTACAGTATTTCAAACGCAAATAGTTTGATCTTTTCTGAAGGTGCAATTGCAGGACTTGAATCACTTTTGAATAAATAATCATGAGTATAATTATAAAACCAATCATCACCGAAAAAGCGACGTTAGGGAGTGAACTCCATAATCGTTATACTTTTTTAGTACACCCAAAATCCAATAAAGTTGAGATTAAAAAAGCAGTAGAAGCTGCTTATGGGGTAACGGTAGAAAAGGTACATACCATGAATTATGGGCCCGAACGCAAAATGCGTTATACCAAAACAGGAATACAAAAAGGTAAAACTAATGCTACTAAAAAAGCAATTGTTCATGTAGCTGAAGGTGATGCCATAGATTTTTATAGTAACTTATAATAGCGTCAGATGTCAGTAAGAAAATTAAAACCGATAACTCCTGCGCAGCGTTTTAGAGTAGTAAATGGATTTGACGCAATTACTACTGATAAGCCCGAAAAGAGTTTATTGGCTCCCAAGAAAAGATCTGGGGGAAGAAACAACAAAGGTAAAATGACTTCACGCCATATTGGTGGTGGTCACAAAAAACGTTACCGTATCATTGATTTTAAACGTAACAAATTTGATGTTGCAGCTGAAGTAAAAACAATTGAATACGATCCTAACCGCTCTGCCTTTATTGCCCTAGTTGAATATACCGATGGTGAAAAGCGATACATTATTGCACCCAACGGTTTGAAGGTTGGACAAAACATTATCTCAGGAGAAAGTGCTGCACCCGAAATAGGAAATGCACTATTTTTATCCAAAATACCATTAGGTACCATTATCTCATGTATTGAGTTAAGTCCTGGAAAAGGAGCTTCAATTGCACGTAGTGCAGGAGCTTTTGCACAGCTTATGGCACGTGAAGGTAAATTTGCAACTGTTAAACTGCCTTCAGGAGAAACTCGAATGATCTTAGTGAACTGTACCGCTGTTATTGGAGCAGTATCGAATTCTGATCATCAATTACTCGTTTCTGGTAAAGCAGGACGTTCACGTTGGTTAGGAAGAAGACCAAGAACACGTCCAGTAGCCATGAACCCTGTTGATCACCCAATGGGTGGTGGAGAAGGACGTGCATCTGGAGGTCATCCAAGATCACGTAATGGTATTCCTGCTAAAGGATTCCGTACTCGATCAAAAACTAAGTCAAGTAATAAGTTCATAATTGAACGTAGAAAAAAATAATAGAATATGGCTCGTTCATTAAAAAAAGGACCTTTTGTTCATCACAGTCTTGAAAAGAAAGTGATCAAAAACGTTGAAGAAAATAAAAAATCAGTAATCAAAACTTGGTCTCGTGCTTCGTTAATTACTCCAGATTTTGTTGGTCAAACGATCGGTGTTCATAACGGTAAAACATTTGTTCCTGTTTATGTAACAGAAAACATGGTAGGACACAAACTAGGCGAATTTTCGTTGACACGTAATTTCCGTGGACACTCAGGCGCTAAAAATAAAGGCAAAAAATAAAAGTACTCATGGGAAATCGTAAAAGACAATCCGCTCAAGCGCTTAAAGAAGCAAAGAAATCTCTTGCTTTTGCCAAGCTAAATAACTGTCCTACTTCTCCAAGAAAAATGCGTTTAGTCGCTGATCAAGTAAGAGGAGAATCAATTGATAGAGCATTAGCTATACTAAAGTTTAGCCCCAAAGAAGCTTCTCGACGTTTAGAGAAGTTGTTGCTATCTGCAATTGCAAACTGGCAATCAAAAAATGAGGCTGAAGATATTGAAAAAGCAAACCTTTTTGTTTCTGAAATCCGAGTGGATGGAGGGAGCATGTTAAAGCGTTTAAGACCAGCTCCACAAGGAAGAGCTCACCGAATTAGAAAACGTTCCAATCACGTAACTGTGGTATTGGGATCTAACACTATAGAAGCATAATATGGGACAAAAAACTAACCCTATTGGAAATCGTTTAGGTATCATCAGAGGATGGGATTCTAACTGGTATGGAGGAAGAAATTATGGCGACAAAATCGCTGAAGATGACAAAATCCGTAAATACATTCACGCACGTTTATCAAAAGCAAGCGTTTCTAATGTAATTATTGAACGTACTTTAAAAATTATCACAATAACTATCACCACTGCAAGACCGGGGATTATTATTGGTAAAGCTGGGCAAGAAGTTGATAAGCTTAAAGAGGAGTTGCGTAAAATTACCGGCAAAGAAGTTCAAATCAACATTTTTGAAATTAAACGTCCTGAGTTAGATGCTCAATTAGTAGGTGCAAGTATTGCCCGTCAAATTGAAAGTCGTATTTCATACAGACGTGCCATCAAAATGGCAATTGCAGCTGCAATTCGTATGAATGCAGAAGGAATTAAAATTCAAATTTCAGGTCGATTAAATGGTGCTGAAATGGCACGTGCTGAATCGTACAAAGAAGGTCGTATTCCTTTATCCACTTTCCGTGCAGATATTGATTATGCTCTAGTAGAAGCACACACTACCTATGGAAGATTAGGAATAAAAGTATGGATCATGAAAGGTGAAGTTTATGGTAAGCGTGAGCTTTCTCCTTTAGTAGGAATGTCTAAAAAAACTGGACAAGGAGGTTCTAATTCTGGAAAAGGAAACAACCGCCAACGTCGTAAATAATATAATAGGTTAAGAAATCATGTTACAACCAAAAAAGACAAAATTTAGGAAAGCACAAAAAGGTCGCATGAAAGGTCTTTCTAATAGAGGACATCAACTTTCCAATGGTATGTTCGGAATCAAAGCCTTGGACTCTGTTTTCATAACGTCACGTCAAATCGAGGCAGCTCGTATTGCAGCGACCCGTTATATGAAAAGAGAAGGTCAATTATGGATTAAAATATTTCCAGACAAGCCTATCACAAAGAAACCTCTTGAGGTTCGTATGGGTAAAGGAAAAGGTGCTCCAGAATATTTTGTAGCAGTAACCAAAGCAGGGCGTATTATGTTTGAAGTGGGGGGAGTACCTCATGATGTAGCAAAAGAAGCACTTCGTTTGGCAGCTCAAAAGCTTCCTGTTAAAACTAAATTTATTGTAGCTCGTGATTTCGAAGCTTAATTTACAGCAACTATGAAACAATCTGAAATTAAAAACCTTTCTAAAGAAGACATTCAAGATAAATTGACTGAATGTCAGAAGCAGTATGCTGAGTTGAAAATGACGCATGCAATTTCACCTTTAGAAAATCCAATACAAATACAGACAGCACGTCGCGTTATCGCTCGACTGAAAACTGCCCTAAGCAACCAAGAAGCATAAGCACATGGAAACAAGAAATTTAAGAAAAGAACGAATTGGGGTTGTGACCAGTAACAAAATGGAAAAATCCATTGTAGTTGCCGAAGTCAAAAGAGTTAAGCACCCGATGTACGGAAAGTTCGTTTTGAAGACAAAGAAATACGTAGCTCACGATGAAAAGAATGATTGTAATATCGGAGATACAGTAAAAATCATGGAAACTCGACCATTGAGCAAGTCAAAATGCTGGAGAATGGTTGAAATAATAGAAAGAGCTAAGTAAGATGGTACAACAAGAATCTAGACTTAAAGTAGCCGATAATACAGGCGCCAAAGAGGTCCTTACCATTCGTGTATTGGGAGGAACAAAAAGAAGATATGCTTCTATAGGAGATAAAATTGTTGTTACCGTTAAGGATGCATCACCTTCTGGAACCGTAAAAAAAGGTCAAGTATCTACTGCTGTTGTAGTTCGTACTAAAAAAGAAATCAGACGTCAAGACGGATCGTATATTCGATTTGATGAAAATGCATGTGTGTTACTTAACCCAACTGGTGAAATGCGTGGAACACGTGTTTTTGGTCCTGTGGCAAGAGAACTACGTGATAAACAATTTATGAAGATCGTTTCATTGGCACCTGAAGTGTTGTAATAAAAAAGATATGGCAACAAAAATTAAAATCAAAAAAGGAGATACCGTACGTGTAATTGCTGGTTCTGAAAAAGGATCTGAAGGTACTGTTGTAAGTATTTCTCGTGAAAAAAATAAAGCGATTGTGGAAGGTGTGAATTTGATTAAAAAGCACAATAAACCCAATGCGCAAAATCCTCAAGGAGGAATAACAGAAAAGGAAGCACCTATTCATATTTCAAATCTTTCCCTACTCACATCAGAGGGTAAAACTACACGTGTAGGCTTTAGAGTTGAAGATGGATCAAAAGTTCGTGTTGCTAAAAAAACAGATGAAGTCATTTAACTATGAGCTATACACCAAGATTAAAAAAAGAATATAACGATCGTATCGTTAGCAATCTGAAAGAGACGTTTAGTTACAAAAGCGTTATGCAGGTGCCTAAACTTGAAAAAATAGTACTTAGCCGTGGGGTAGGTGCTGCTGTATCAGACAAGAAACTAATCGATCATGCTATTGATGAGCTTACGATGATTACGGGTCAGAAAGCAGTTGCTACATTATCCAAAAAGGATGTTGCTAGTTTCAAGTTAAGAAAAGGAATGCCCATTGGGGCTAAAGTAACACTGCGTAGTGAACGTATGTACGAATTTTTAGACCGTTTAGTGACCACTGCACTTCCTCGAGTAAGAGATTTTCAGGGAGTTAAAGGAACTGGTTTTGATGGTCGCGGAAACTACACCTTAGGTGTTACAGAACAAATCATCTTTCCAGAGATCGATATCGATAAGGTAAATCGAATCAATGGAATGGACATTACTTTCGTGACTACAGCAAGAACTGATCAGGAAGCGAAATCATTATTAACCGAATTAGGAATCCCTTTTAAAAAGAATTAATATGGCTAAAGAATCAATGAAAGCACGTGAGGTTAAACGTGCCAAGACCGTTGCCAAATATGCTGAAAAGCGTAAAGCTCTCAAGGAAGCTGGAGATTATGATGCACTTCAAAAGTTGCCACGTAATGCTTCTCCAATCCGTATGCACAACCGTTGTAAATTAACCGGTAGACCAAAAGGGTATATGAGACAGTTTGGACTTTCACGTGTAACTTTCCGTGAAATGGCAAACAAAGGCTTGATTCCTGGAGTAACTAAAGCCAGTTGGTAAACTTATAGATAAAACACTATGTTCACAGATCCTATTGCAGATTTTTTAACACGTATACGTAACGCCAACAGCGCGGGACACCGTGTAGTAGATATTCCCGCTTCAAATACAAAAAGAGAGATTACAAAGATCCTTTTTGACCAAGGGTATATTTTGAGTTATAAGTTTGAAGAAACTGAAAACCATCAAGGTAATATTAAAATTGCTTTGAAATATGACAAGCTTACAAAAGAGCCTGTCATCAAAAAAATACAACGTATCAGTACTCCTGGTTTACGAAAATATTCCGGTTCAGACACCCTTCCAAGAGTTTTAAATGGCTTGGGAATTTCAATTGTCTCTACCTCTCATGGAGTAATGACCGGAAAACAAGCCGCCAAAGAAAATGTTGGTGGAGAATTAATTTGTTACGTATACTAACAGAAACAGTATAAACAATGTCTAGAATAGGAAACAACCCGATCTCAGTACCCGATGGAATCACCATAGATATCCAACCCACACATATTGTTGTGAAAGGAAAACTTGGTGAACTTACTCAAGAGTACAGTGAAGTTGAAATTAAAATGGAAGACAATATCATTACAGTGTCTCGTGATTCAAATGTGAAATCTGTAAAAGCTAAACACGGTCTTTATCGTGCTTTAATCTTCAACATGATTGAAGGAGTTAGCAAGGGATTTACAAAAGAATTAGAGCTTGTAGGAGTTGGATACAGAGCAAGTAATCAAGGACAGAAATTAGATCTCGCACTTGGTTTCTCTCACAATATCTTACTTGATATTGCACCAGAGGTTAAAGTAGAAACTATTTCTGAAAAAGGAAAGAATCCAATTATTAAACTCAGCTCTTTTGACAAACAATTAGTGGGTTATGTAGCTGCAAAGATTCGTTCTTTTAGAAGGCCAGAACCATATAAAGGAAAAGGCGTCAAATTTGTAGGCGAGCAGATCCGAAGAAAAGCAGGTAAATCAGCATAATATTATAACCATGGGTTTAACAAAATTAGATCGTAGAAATAGAATTCGTAGAAGGATTCGTAAAATCATTAGCGGTACGTCAACAGCTCCTCGCTTGTCTGTCTACAGAAGTAATAAAGAAATTTATGTTCAGTTAATAGATGACCAAACAGGAAAAACTGTTACCGCAGCATCCTCTAGAGATAAAGAAATCGCTGATGCGAAACTAAGCGGTAAGATTGTAATTGCTACTGCTGTTGGAAAACGTATTGGAGAGCTTGCCTCAAAAGCAGGTGTTTCAGAAGTTAAATTTGACCGAGGTGGCTATTTATATCACGGAAGAGTGAAAGCTCTTGCTGAGGGTGCTCGTGAAGGTGGATTAAAATTTTAATTAGAATATGTATCAAGATTATAAAAACGTAGAATTAGTTAAGCCAGCTGGCTTAGACTTGAAAGATCGCCTAGTTGGAGTACAACGGGTAACTAAAGTTACTAAGGGAGGTCGTGCTTTTGGTTTTTCTGCTATTGTTGTTGTCGGAGACGAAAATGGAGTAGTAGGTCAAGGTTTAGGAAAATCAAAAGAAGTTTCTGAGGCCATTGCCAAAGCAATTGAAGACGCTAAGAAAAACTTAGTTCGTATTCCCATTAACAAAGGAACACTTCCTCACGAGCAAAAAGGAAAGTTTGGAGGAGCACGCGTATTTCTTAAGCCTGCATCTGAAGGTACTGGAGTTATTGCGGGTGGTGCTGTTCGTGCAGTATTAGAAGCCGTGGGTGTGCATAACGTACTTTCAAAATCACAAGGTTCTTCCAACCCTCACAATGTAGTAAAAGCAACATTTGATGCTTTATTACAATTGCGTAATCCACAAAGGATTGCTGAGCAAAGAGGAATATCATTAGATAAAGTATTTAACGGATAAGCGAATTTAGCCATGGCACAGATAAAAGTAAAACAAATTAAAAGTAGTATCAAGCGCATTCAAGTTCAAAAGCGTACCCTCGAAGCTTTAGGCCTCAGAGGAATTGGTAAAGAAGTTATACATGAGTCAACCCCAAGTATTTTGGGAATGATCGCTAAAGTTCAACATTTGGTAATTGTTACCGAAGCATAAATAACCCATCATGAGTTTAGAAAATCTAACCCCTGCATCAGGATCAATCAAAACCGCTGGAAAACGCCTTGGAAGAGGACAGTCTTCAGGTAAAGGTGGAACTGCTGCACGTGGACATAAAGGTGCCAAATCACGTTCTGGATACTCTAGAAAAATCGGTTTTGAGGGAGGTCAAATGCCTTTACAACGGAGAGTTCCAAAATTTGGTTTTAAAAACATCAATCGTAAAGAATACCGTGGAATCAATATCGATACTGTTCAACAATTACTTGCTGATAAAAAAGTAAGCAAAGAATTATCTATTGATATTCTTGTTGAATTAGGTCTTGCCCACAAAAATGATTTGGTTAAAATTTTAGGAAGAGGAACGTTAGAAGGTGCTATTAAAATTTCTGCAAATAAATTCTCTGCTTCAGCTAAAGCTGCAATCGAAGCTGCTGGAGGCGAAGCTATAACTGTATAATTTACCCCGAATGAGAAAAGTATTAGAAACCCTTTATAACATATACAAAATTGAAGAATTACGCGATCGTGTAGTTCTTACTTTAGGAATGTTGTTAGTCTACCGTCTTGGAGCTCAAGTAGTTTTACCGGGTATTGACCCAGTTCAGTTAGCTGCTTTGAGTAGTCGTACTGATGGAGGTGGTCTTTTAGGTATTTTAAATGCTTTTACAGGAGGTGCTTTTGCGAATGCTTCCGTGTTTGCTTTAGGTATTATGCCCTACATTTCTGCATCTATTGTAGTTCAGTTAATGGGTATTGCTGTTCCTTATCTACAAAAACTTCAGAAAGAAGGAGAAAGTGGTCGTAAAAAAATCAATCAAATTACACGATGGTTAACCATATTGATTTGTATTGTTCAAGCGCCTGCTTATTTGTACGGATTGAGTGCACTGGGAGTTCCTGAAAGTGCATTTGTATTAGGCAAAGGTCCTTTGTTTATTATCTCATCTGTTATTATCTTAGTCACAGGTACGATCTTCGCAATGTGGTTGGGAGAAAAAATTACAGATAAAGGGATTGGAAATGGAATTTCTTTGTTGATTATGGTTGGAATCATTGCTACGCTCCCATTGTCGTTTACTCAAGAATTTGTTTCTAGAGTGTCTGAAAACAATGGTGGATTAATGTTGATTCTTATTGAATTAGTATTGTGGATTGTCATTATTCTTCTTTCAATTTTACTTACCCTAGCGGTACGTAGAATTCCAGTACAATACGCAAGACGTGCTGCTGGTGGTAACACTTCTGATCGATCGGTTTATGGTTCAAGACAATACATACCTTTAAAATTAAACGCCTCAGGTGTAATGCCTATCATTTTTGCACAAGCGATTATGTTCGCCCCAGCCTACATCGGTGGAGCTTTAGGCGATTCAGATGTAGGACAATGGTTACAAACCAATTTTTCAGATATTTTTGGACTTTGGTATAACATCGTTTTTGCATTATTAATTATTGTATTTACTTATTTCTACACAGCTATTACAGTTCCAACAAACAAAATGTCGGATGATTTAAAACGAAGTGGAGGCTTTGTTCCAGGAATACGCCCTGGGAATGAAACTTCAGAATATTTAGATACAGTAATGTCACATATTACTTTCCCTGGTTCTTTGTTCCTTGCAGGAATAGCAGTATTTCCAGCGGTGGTGGTAAAACTTATTGGTATTCAACAAGGTTGGGCCCTATTTTATGGAGGAACTTCACTTTTAATTATGGTTGGAGTTGCCATTGATACCATACAACAAGTAAACTCTTATTTATTAAACAGACATTATGACGGTTTAATGAAAACGGGAAAAACACGCAGAAGCGCAAACTAATATATGGCTAAACAAGCAGCAATAGAGCAAGAGGGTACTATAATCGAAGCATTATCAAATGCAATGTTTCGTGTTGAGCTAGAAAATGGTCATGTAGTAACCGCTCATATATCAGGTAAAATGCGTTTGCATTACATCAAATTATTACCTGGTGATAAAGTTAAATTAGAAATGAGTCCTTACGATTTAAGTAAAGCAAGGATCACCTTTAGATTTTAAAGTAAAGTATTATGAAAGTAAGAGCATCTATAAAAAAGCGCAGTGCAGACTGCCAGATCGTAAGACGGAATGGTCGTCTTTACGTCATCAACAAAAAAAATCCTAGATTCAAACAAAGACAAGGTTAATTATGGCTAGAATATCAGGAGTAGACATTCCCAAGCAAAAAAGAGGCGTTATTGCCCTAACATACATTTTCGGTATCGGTAGAAGCCGTGCACAATCTATATTAGAAAGTGCCAAGGTAGATGAAAACAAAAAAGTTTCTGAATGGACTGATGATGAAACCGGACGAATCCGTGAAGTAGTTGGATCGTTTAAAATTGAAGGTGAATTACGTTCAGAGGTTCAATTAAACATCAAACGTTTAATGGATATAGGTTGTTATAGAGGTATTCGCCACAGAGCGGGTCTTCCTTTAAGAGGACAACGTACCAAAAACAACTCTCGTACCCGTAAAGGAAAACGTAAGACAGTAGCAAACAAAAAGAAAGCAACTAAATAATAGTTTGTAATTATGGCTAAAACAGCAAGTAAGAAAAGAAAAGTAATTGTTGAGTCTATTGGAGAAGCTCATGTAACCGCATCTTTCAATAATATCATCATTTCGCTAACCAATACCAAAGGAGAAGTTATTTCTTGGTCATCGGCTGGAAAAATGGGCTTTAGAGGTTCTAAAAAGAATACTCCTTATGCTGCACAAACTGCAGCTGAAGATTGTGCTAAAGTAGCTCAAGAAGCTGGATTACGAAAAGTGAAAGTATTTGTTAAAGGACCAGGAAATGGACGTGAGTCTGCAATCCGTTCCTTACACAATGCAGGGATAGAAGTGATGGAAATAGTTGACATTACTCCACAACCTCACAATGGATGTAGACCTCCAAAAAGAAGAAGAGTATAATTAATTAATATCAACGAATTGATCAGAAGCTATCGAAGGAAATGACCTTAATTCATAGCGATCTATTCAACTAAAAACCCATAAAATGGCAAGATATACTGGTCCAAAAACAAAAATTGCTCGAAAATTTGGCGAGCCTATCTTCGGAGATGATAAATCTTTCGAAAAAAGAAATTACCCTCCGGGACAACACGGAAACGCAAGACGTAGAGGTAAAAAATCGGAATATGCTGTCCAGTTGATGGAGAAGCAGAAAGCAAAATTTACTTACGGTATTTTAGAGCGTCAATTTCGTAACCTTTTTGAAAAAGCTAGCCGTAACAAAGGTGTTACAGGTGAAGTTTTATTGCAATTGTGTGAATCACGTTTAGACAATGTAGTTTACCGTTTGGGGCTTTCTCCTACACGAAGTGGTGCACGTCAACTCGTTTCTCATAGACATATTACTATAAACGGTTCAATCCTTAACATTCCTTCTTACCAAGTGAAAGTTGGAGATGTTGTAGGTGTTCGTGAGAAATCAAAATCGCTTAACCTAATTGTTGAGGCAAAAGGTAAAGATGCATCCGCTTATGAATGGTTAAGTTGGAACAAAGAACAACTTCAGGGAACTTTTGTAAGTGTACCTGAACGTCTTCAAATACCGGAGAATATCAAAGAGCAGTTAATAGTAGAATTATATTCTAAATAAGCAAACGGAAACATATTATGGCAATATTGAATTTTCAAAAACCAGATAAAGTAATAATGATCGATTCATCCGAATTCGAAGGCAAATTTGAATTTCGCCCACTCGAGCCCGGATATGGATTGACCGTTGGAAATGCACTTAGACGTGTTTTATTATCGTCTTTAGAAGGCTTTGCAATAACCTCTGTTAAATTAGAAAACGTAGAGCATGAGTTTTCTACAATTCCTGGTGTAGTTGAGGATGTTACTGAAATAATTTTAAATTTAAAACAAGTTCGTTTTAAGCGTCAGATTGAAGAATCTGAAGAAGAGAAAGTAACCATTACTATAGGGGGGCAAGAACAACTCAAAGCAGCAGATTTACAGAAATTTATTTCTGGTTTCCAAGTTTTAAACCCAGACTTAGTAATTTGTAATCTTGAAAAAAGTGTTCAATTGAACATGGAGATTACAATTGAAAAAGGACGTGGTTATGTTCCTGCAGAGGAAAACAAAAAGGCAAATGCAGAACTAGGTGTTATTGCGATTGATTCTATTTTCACACCCATTAAGAATGTGAAATACAGTATTGAAAACTTTCGTGTTGAGCAGAAAACAGATTATGAAAAACTCGTTTTTGAAATAATCACTGATGGATCTATTCATCCCAAAGACGCCCTTACAGAAGCTGCAAAAACTTTGATTCATCACTTCTTATTGTTCTCTGACGAGCGCATTACACTTGAAGCAGATGAGATTGCACAAACAGAAACTTATGATGAAGAATCGCTTCACATGCGTCAGTTGTTGAAAACAAAACTTGTTGATATGGACTTGTCTGTTCGTGCATTAAATTGTTTGAAAGCTGCAGAAGTAGATACTTTAGGAGATTTAGTTTCCTACAATAAAAATGACCTAATGAAGTTTAGAAACTTTGGTAAGAAGTCATTAACTGAGTTAGAAGAGTTGGTAGTGCTTAAAGGACTTTCTTTTGGAATGGACTTAGCGAAATACAAACTCGATAAAGATTAATTCACATTTTTAAAGAAAGAAAATGAGACACGGAAAAAAAGTTATGCATTTAGGGCGTAAAACCGCTCACAGAAAATCAATGCTCTCTAATATGGCTTGTTCTTTAATAGAACACAAGCGTATTAATACTACAGTAACAAAAGCAAAAGCACTTAAACAGTTTGTTGAACCCATCATCACAAAGGCTAAATCTGATACTACGCATAATCGTAGATTAGCCTTTAGTTCTTTACGTGATAAAAATGCGGTTTCTGAATTGTTTAGAGATATCGCTTCAAAAGTAGGGGATCGTCCAGGGGGATATACCCGTATTATCAAGTTGGGAAATCGTTTAGGTGATAATGCTGATATGGCGATGATCGAACTTGTAGATTATAATGATGTCTACAAAGCTGACGAGAAAGAGAAGAAGAAAACACGTCGTCGTGGTGGAAAAGTCAAGGCGAAAGCAGAAAAAGCAACTGCCGCAACTGAAGAGGTTGTAGAGAAAGAAGCTCCAGAAGCGATTTCGGAAGATACTCCAGCAAGTGAAACTAAAAAAGAAGAAGGTTCTGAAGATGCTAAATAAGCTAAACACAACTTTTAAATTCTATTAATATAAAAAGGATAAACGTTTTAGTTTATCCTTTTTTTTGATTTATTTTGTAACTAAAATCATGAATTACAGATCTAGAAAAAAAGCGTTTGTTCTCCTTGCGGATGGAACTCAATTCTTTGGGAAATCAATTGGAATAGAGGGAAGCGCATTTGGGGAAATATGCTTTAATACTGGAATGACAGGTTATCAAGAGATTTTTACTGATCCTTCCTATTTTGGACAGTTAATGGTAACTACAAATGTCCATATTGGTAACTATGGTGTAATTGAGGACGAGGCCCAGTCTAAACATATTTCTATTGCAGGCTTAATTTGTAAAGACTTCAGTTTTAATTATTCAAGACCCAAAGCAGAGGATTCTCTTTATAATTATCTTGAAAAGAATAAAATTGTTACTGTTGCCGATGTAGATACTCGTGCTTTAGTAAATTATATTCGTGAGCATGGCGCAATGAATGCGGTAATCTCAACCGAGATCGATCAAAAAGAACGCCTTTTGAAAGAACTTTCTGAAGCTCCTTCAATGCAAGGCTTAGAATTGTCTTCAAAAGTTTCCACTAAGGAAGCTTACACAGTTGGAAACCCTGATGCTGAAATTAAAATAGCAGCTTTGGATTTGGGAATTAAAGCAAATATTCTTCACAATATGATAGACAGAGGATTTTACGTGAAAGTATTTCCATATGACACCTCTTTCGAAACGATGAAGACCTTTAATCCAGATGGTTATTTCATATCCAATGGACCAGGCGACCCTGAGCCACTTAAAAGTGCACAGGAAGTAGCAAAAAAGATAATAGAAGAAAATAACCCCCTATTTGGTATCTGCTTGGGGCATCAAGTGATTGCACTTGCCAATGGTATACCAACGTTTAAAATGTTTAATGGCCACAGGGGAATCAATCATCCAGTAAAGAATTTGTTGACTGGAAAAGGAGAAATCACTTCACAAAATCATGGTTTTGCTGTAGAAATGGAAGCTGCACAAAAACATAAAGATATCGAAGTGACCCATGTGCACTTGAATGATCAAACTCTTGCAGGTTTACGTATGAAAAGTAAAAATTGTTTTTCAGTACAATACCATCCAGAAGCAGGCCCTGGTCCAAGTGACGCCACATATTTATTTGATGTTTTTAAAGAAAACATCATAAACCAATAACTTTTTTGAATCCAAACTAATTTAAACAACAATGAGTATTATTATTAATGTACACGCAAGACAAATCTTTGACTCTCGAGGAAATCCTACTGTAGAAGTCGATGTAATTACTGAAAATGGAATTTTAGGTAGAGCGGCAGTTCCATCTGGAGCCTCAACAGGAGAACATGAAGCTGTAGAATTGCGTGATGGTGGATCTGCCTATATGGGTAAAGCCGTAGGTAAAGCCGTTGAAAACGTTAATACTATTATCGCACAAGAGATTGTGGGTAGCTCTGTTTTTGAACAAGAGCAATTGGATCAATTGATGATTGATTTAGATAGAACTTCAAATAAATCTAAACTAGGAGCTAATGCTATCCTAGGTGTTTCTCTTGCTGTAGCCAAAGCTGCTGCGAATGAACTTGGTTTACCTTTATATCGCTACATTGGAGGAGTAAGTGCTAAAACACTTCCGGTTCCTATGATGAATATTATCAATGGTGGATCGCATTCCGATGCACCAATTGCTTTTCAAGAGTTTATGGTAATGCCTTCTGGAGCCGAGTCTTTTACTCACGCACTTCAAATGGGGACTGAGATTTTCCATCACCTTAAAAAAGTACTCCACGATCGTGGGTTAAGTACAGCAGTGGGTGATGAAGGGGGTTTTGCTCCCGTACTTGATGGTACAGAAGATGCCTTGGATACAATTATCAAAGCCATAGGAAACGCAGGTTACAATGCTGGAGAAGAAGTTATGATTGCCTTAGACTGTGCTGCTGCAGAATTTTACAAGGATGGAGTTTATGACTATACTCTATTTGAAGGAGACAAAGGTGTAAAGCGATCTTCAGAGGAACAAGCTTCTTATCTTGCAGAACTAGCTTCCAAATACCCTATTGTATCTATTGAAGATGGAATGGACGAAAACGACTGGGAAGGATGGAAATCATTAACAGAAAAAGCGGGAGATCGTGTTCAATTAGTAGGAGATGATTTATTTGTAACAAATGTTGAACGCTTAAGTCAAGGAATTGAAAAGGGAATTGCAAATTCTATTTTGATTAAAGTAAATCAAATTGGAACCCTATCTGAAACCATTGCTGCAGTCGATATGGCTCATAGAGCAGGCTACACTTCTGTTATGTCGCACCGTTCTGGTGAAACAGAAGACAACACCATTGCCGATCTTGCAGTTGCCTTAAATACAGGGCAAATTAAAACAGGTTCTGCTTCACGTAGTGATCGTATGGCAAAATACAATCAACTATTGCGTATTGAAGAAGAATTAGATGTATTGGCTTACTTTCCAGGTAAAAATGCTTTCAAACACTAGTAAGAGAAATTGATAAGGGTATTTTCTTAATACCCTTTTTATATAATTATTAAACCCAGAGAATATGAGTGAATCGGTAAAACTTAGTTATAATAATCAAACTTTTGAATTTCCTTTAATAGAAGGATCAGAAAATGAAAAAGGAATAGATATCAAAACACTTCGCGCTTCAACGGGTCTAATAACCTACGATCCAGGCTTTAAAAATACAGGGTCTTGTAAAAGTGGCGTAACTTTTCTCAATGGTGAAGAAGGAGTATTGAGATATAGAGGGTATTCTATCGAAGAACTCTGCGAAAAGTCAAGTTTTATTGATGTAGCTTTTTTACTAATTTTTGGAGAATTACCTACAAAAGAAGAAAATGAGCTTTTTAATAAAGAAATTAAAAATGACTCTTTGGTAGATGAGGATTTAAAAGTAATCTTAAAGAGCTTTCCAAAGGCAGCACATCCCATGGGTGTTCTCTCTTCGTTAACTTCTGCATTGATAGCTTTCAACCCCTCTTCTGTAGATGTAGAGTCTGAAGCTGATATGCGAGAAGCAATCATTATGCTTATGGCTAAGTTTCCAATTCTTGCATCATGGACCCACAGAAAAACAAAAGGATTGCCATTAAACTATGCCAATCTTTCTTTATCCTATGTGGAAAATATTGCCCACATGATGTTTAAAAGACCCAATGAGGACTATGTTCCAAGTAAGGTTATAGTAAATGCTTTGAATAAACTGTTAATACTTCATGCAGACCACGAACAAAATTGTTCTACCTCTACTGTACGTATTGTTGGCTCATCACATGCTGGATTATTCGCTTCTGTTTCAGCAGGAATTTCTGCCTTGTGGGGACCTCTTCATGGTGGGGCAAACCAAGCTGTAATTGAAATGTTGGAAGCAATTCAAAAAGATGGCGGGGATACCAAGAAGTATATGGCCAAGGCTAAAGATAAAAATGATCCTTTTCGTTTAATGGGCTTCGGACATAGAGTTTACAAAAACTTTGATCCGCGCGCTCGTATTATCAAAAAAGCAGCTGATGAGGTCTTGTCAGAAATGGGAATCAATGATCCTATTTTAGATATTGCAAAAGGCTTAGAGAAAGAAGCGTTGAGCGATCAATATTTTATTGATCGTAAGCTGTATCCAAATGTTGATTTTTATTCTGGTATTATTTACCGAGCTCTCGGTATTCCTACCGAAATGTTTACAGTAATGTTTGCTTTGGGAAGATTGCCTGGATGGATTGCACAATGGTTGGAAATGCGAAAAAAAAATGAGCCTATTGGTCGTCCACGTCAAATTTATATCGGAGAAACCAAAAGAAGCATTTAGTTTTTAATATCCTCGATTGAAGGGGGGATATTACTTGATTTTTGATCTGCTACTTTCTTGAAAAAGGCGTGAATGGTTTTAGCATCCGCAAGTACTTTTATAAAGTATTTGTCCATGTAAATTGAATATTCTCTAGCCTTACCTTTGTATAACTTCAACTTGTAATAAGGGATCACTAAAGCATAAGTTTCCAAGAGACTTCTGAAACGAATTATAACTCCTTTTGGACGTAATTCAACATTACATGTATTGATGTTTTGATCTAAAATCAATAAATTATGAATGTCTATAGAACTGCTCGTTATATTCAACTTTTGTGAACCTATTCCTCTCATTTTCCATCTTTGTTGAAGGGAAAAAGGAGCTCCGACAGCTTCCTCAATTCTGCGTTTTATCGCAGGGTCATTATAAGATACGTTTAATAGCATTTGTATAAAGATAAGGTAATAGGAAAGGACTGCATAATCAATTCATAATATTTATCTTTGCCGTCAAATATTCCTATGAGCATTAATTACAGCCAACATTTAACGCCTACCTTAAATCGATATTTCAAGGAGACCCACAAAGTAATAATTCCTTCATTTGAATTTCAAAGCACTCGTAAAGAATTTGAGGGAGACCTAACTTTGGTTGTTTTTCCTTTACTTCGTCAGGTAAAAGCCCGGCCAGATGTTTTAGCACAAGAGATTGGAGAATATCTAGTTACTCAACTTTCAATTGTAGAGCGCTTCAATGTTGTAAAAGGATTTTTGAACCTTGAAATTTCGGATAGATTTTTTATTGATCAATTTTCTGAACTTTATAAGGTTTCCAATTATGGTCACATAAGTGCAACTGAATCTTCGTCAACCGTCATGGTTGAGTTTTCATCTCCCAATACAAACAAACCGCTTCATCTTGGACACATCAGGAATAATGTTTTAGGATATTCTGTGGCAAAGATTTTAGAGGCCAATGGAAAAAAGGTCGTAAAGACACAGATCATTAATGATCGTGGAATACATATTTGTAAATCAATGGTGGCATGGCAAAAATTTGGCGATCAAGAAACTCCTGAGTCTTCAGGATTAAAGGGAGATCAACTTGTAGGAAAATATTATGTAAAGTTTGATTCTGAATATAAAAAAGAGATTGCAACCTTGATGTCACAAGGGCAATCTGAGGAAGAAGCAAAGCAGAAAGCTCCCCTTCTTATGGAAGCACAGAAGATGTTGCGTCTTTGGGAGGCAAATGATACAGCAGTAGTTAATTTATGGAAAACCATGAATGAATGGGTATATCAAGGTTTCGAGCTTTCCTATGCTAATTTAGGAGTGTCATTTGATTCATATTATTATGAAAGTGAAACCTATTTATTAGGTAAAAAAATAATTGAGAAAGGATTAGCAGCTTCTGTCTTTTATGCCAAAGACGATGGTTCTGTGTGGATTGATTTGACCGAAGAGGGCTTAGACGAAAAATTACTTTTACGTGCAGACGGAACCTCCGTTTATATGACTCAAGATTTAGGGACGGCACTAAAACGTTTGGAAGATGTTCCTGTATTGAAAGGAATGGTTTATACC
This sequence comes from Flavobacteriaceae bacterium, assembly GCA_009886625.1. Taxonomy (GTDB): domain Bacteria; phylum Bacteroidota; class Bacteroidia; order Flavobacteriales; family Flavobacteriaceae; genus MS024-2A. The sequence continues at coordinate 152,531 of QXZA01000027.1, read as the reverse complement.
GTTGGTAATGAGCAAGATTATCATTTTAAAGTTTTGTTTTTGATTCTTAAAAAACTTGGTTTTGATTGGGCAGATGCCCTACATCATTTGAGTTACGGAATGGTAGACTTGCCAAGTGGTAAGATGAAAAGTAGAGAAGGAACTGTCGTAGATGCAGATGATCTGATTGCTGATATGGTTTCTCAAGCTAAAACGATATCCGAAGCTGTTGGAAAAGTAGATACTCTAAATGAGAAAGAAAAAAGTACACTTTTTCAAACAGTTGCTTTGGGCGCATTGAAATATTATATTCTAAAGGTTGACCCAAAAAAGAGAATTCTTTTTGATCCAGAAGCTTCGATTGATTTTAATGGAAATACAGGCCCTTTTATACAATATACACATGCTCGTATTAAAACACTTTTACAACGTGCAATGATTGAAAATCAAGGAGATTTTGATGCTATGGAGAAACTTGATGATAAAGAGCGTGAAGTTATTAAACAATTAGGTAATTACCCTGAGGTAGTTGCACTTGCTGGTGAACAATACAGTCCAGCGTTGATTGCAAATTACATATATGATTTAGTAAAAAGTTATAATACGTTTTATCAAAATGTTTCAGTATTAGGAAGTGATAACGCCATTCAAAAGAACTTTAGAATTGCACTTTCACAAAAGGTAGCAGAGGTTATTTCTAATGGTTGTAGCTTATTGGGTATTACTGTGCCTGATAGAATGTAAAAAAAAATCGCTCCGAAGAGCGATTTTAATTTTTTTCATAACAATTATATCCTGACAGGAATTATTTTGAATTAACAGCTAAGTTGTAAACAACTAACCCGAATCCAATTTTGTTGATAGCATCCCCAACGTTATAAATAACATCCATAGGAAGACCACCAAATATTCCACTGTACCATCCTTCGGTACCAGCCATATATCCAATAGGATAGATAGCCCATCCTACAAGAACGAACCAGCAAAGAGTTTTGTGAGCCGCTTGAACTGCTCCACCTGCTGAAGCAGCAAGTTTTGCTGCACCACCCATCCAAATTTCATAAACAATCCAGAAGTAAGCAAGACCAGACACAAGTCCCCAAATTGCAGGACCTGAACCTGTTGTGTAAACAGCTTCACCAAAGTAACCTGTCACTAACATAACGATTGAAGCGAAGATCATTTTCCACATCAATTGTTTTGTTGCACCGGCTGCTTTTAAAATTAAATAGAATTCTACACACATTAATGGTACAGTTAACACCCAATCCACATATCTAAAGAATGTAGGAGAGGTCATATTAGTTGCCCAATAATCACGCATGTACCAGTAGTGTACTGCTGCAATGAACGTAATTAAACCTGACACCAAAATAGAGGTTCTCCATTTGTTGTCAAATGAGCTCATTGAAAGAAAGAAAAACGCTGATGCTGCCATCATCGCCATACATCCTACGAAGAATGTGAATCCAACGTAGTCGTCAGTAGCCATTGCTGGAACCACAGACATTAAACTTAGAATTTTTTCCATAATTAAATCAATTATTTGTTTTTGTTTAGATAAATTTAAAAAAAATTAAACTTACTTACTATAAATATGAAAAAATTTTGAACAAAAAATGCTAACTATCTCATTTACAAACCAAAAATATTTTTCAATATCTCATTTAGTTTCTCTAATAAGTGTGATATTTTCATTTTATGCCCCAGAAACTTATCAAAATGCAATTGCTTGTTTAGGGATTTTGTCATTTGGAATTCTTCATGGAGCAAATGATTTGAAAATTATTGGAAAAAATAATTGGAAATTTAAATCAAATTATAGGCTTTTTCCTTTTGTCCTATATATGGGTGTCGTTGTATTGGGTATAGCTGTTTTTTATTTTATTCCGGGGGTAGCTCTTTTATCCTTTGTTTTAGTTAGTTGTTATCATTTTGGGGAACAACATTGGGAAGGACGTTTGAAACATCGTAAAGGGGTTCAGCTTTTTTATTTTTCCTATGGTGCTTTTATTTTTTTAATGCTGTTTACTCTTCAATATAAGGACACTGTAGGAGTTATTTTTCAAATTACAAGTTTGCAACTTCCATTTATTTTTTTTCAGATTAGTTTATTGATTGTCTCATTAGCCCTTATTGTTCAGTTTATTATTCAAGTAGGATTTAAATCTGAATTGGTAAGAGAGTTTCTTCTTATGGGTCTGCTTTCTATCTTATTTTACAGAGGGACTTTATTGTTTGGTTTTGGTCTGTATTTTGTGGTTTGGCATAGCTTTCCTTCTTTACGTTCTCAAGTACATTATATATACGGGACTCTTGATAGAAAAAGTTTCATCCATTATTTCAAGTCTGCGTTACTTTATTGGGTAATGGCTTTATTAGGTTTATTCGGTGCTTATTTTTTCTTGGACATCCCATCCGATCAATATTTACCTTTATTTTTTTCTTTTTTGGCAGCCATTACTTTTCCTCATGCTATTGTTATGGAGAGAATGTTTTCAATCCCACCAATTGAGTAACACATAATCAACAAGCATTTCTTATTTTTGCTTAAACACCACTTATTTCTTTAAAAAATGTTTGACAATCTTAGTAGTAAATTAGATAAAGCATTCCAAGTTCTTAAAGGACATGGGAAAATAACAGAGATCAATGTAGCCGAAACACTTAAGGAAGTGAGACGAGCCTTATTGGATGCTGATGTTAACTTTAAAATAGCCAAAGAATTTACGGTTCGTGTTAAAGAAAAGGCCTTAGGACAAAAAGTATTAACGAGTCTCCAGCCTGGACAATTATTGATTAAAATTGTGAAAGATGAGCTCACAGAACTAATGGGCTCCGAAGTAGTGGGTGTGAATCTAGAGGAAAAACCCGCTGTCATCCTAATGTCAGGATTACAGGGGTCTGGGAAGACTACCTTTACTGGAAAATTGGCTTTACATCTCACTAAAAAGAACGCCAAGAAACCCTTATTGATTGCCTGTGACGTTTATCGACCTGCTGCCATAGATCAATTAGGTATTGTTGCAGGACAAGTTGGAGCTACATTATATGAGGATAGAGAAGAAAAAGACCCAGTTAAAATTGCTCTTGCAGGGTTAGAATTAGCCAAAAAGGACAAACATGATGTAGTGATTATTGATACCGCAGGTCGTTTGGCTGTTGATGAGGTATTAATGAATGAAATTAAAGCAATTCATGCTGCTGTAAAGCCATCGGAAACTTTATTTGTTGTAGATGCAATGACAGGGCAAGATGCCGTAAATACTGCAAAGGCTTTTAATGACTTATTAAATTTTGACGGTGTCATCCTTACCAAATTAGATGGAGATACTCGAGGGGGTGCTGCGTTGAGTATCAAATCGATTGTAAATAAACCCATTAAATTTATCGGTACAGGTGAAAAAATGGAGGCGATTGATGTTTTCTATCCCGAGCGTATGGCTGACCGTATCCTTGGAATGGGGGATGTTGTTTCCCTGGTGGAAAGAGCTCAAGAGCAATTTGATGAGGAACAAGCTAGAAGAATTAATAAAAAAATTGCCAAAAATCAGTTTGGATATGATGATTTTCTTTCTCAAATCCAGCAAGTAAAGAAGATGGGGAATATGAAAGATTTAATGGGAATGATTCCTGGTGTGGGAAAGATGATGAAGGATGTTGATTTGGACGACAATGCTTTTGCTGGAATTGAAGTGATTATTGGCTCTATGACTCCAAAAGAACGTGCTCAGCCACAATTGATGAATCACAGTAGAAAAATTAGAATTGCAAAAGGTTCTGGTAAATCGGTTGAAGAAGTAAACCAGTTGATTAAGCAGTTTGAGCAAATGGGGAAAATGATGAAGATGATGCAAGGAGGGAAAGGCCGTCAAATGATGCAGCAATTACAAGGATTAAAATAAGGATATGACAATATTAGATGGAAAAAAAACGGCATTAGAAATTAAAAACGAAATAAAACTGAAAGTTTCTGATATGAAAGCTAACGGAGAACGAGTACCCCACTTGGCAGCCGTTTTAGTAGGAAATGACGGGGCAAGTTTAACTTATGTAGGAAGCAAAGTCCGCTCTTGTGAACAAATAGGATTTGAGTCCACTTTAATTCGATTGGAAGAAACTATCACTGAGGAAAACCTAATCCAAGAGATTAATAAACTGAACCAAAATGAAACTTTAGATGGTTTTATTGTTCAATTACCCTTACCTAAGCATATCAATGAAGAAAGAGTATTACTTGCAATCGATCCAAAGAAAGATGTAGATGGCTTTCATCCTGCCAATTTTGGAAGAATGGCCTTAGATTTAGATGCCTTTATTCCTGCCACTCCATTCGGTATTATGCAATTATTGGAACGTTATAAAGTGCCTACCTCTGGAAAACATTGCGTAGTGGTAGGACGTAGTCACATTGTAGGACGTCCTATAAGTATTTTGATGAGTCAAAAAGGACCTACGGGAGATGCTACTGTTACAGTTGCACATAGTAGAACACAAAATTTATCTGAATTGACTAGACAAGCCGACATCATTGTAATGGCTTTAGGGATACCTGAATATTTGACTGCCGATATGGTGAAGGAAGGAGTAACGGTCATTGATGTGGGTATTACTCGCGTTGCAGATGAAATTCATCCCAAGGGCTATGTCATTAAAGGAGATGTAGCTTATGATGAAGTGGCGAATAAAGCAAGCTTCATTACACCAGTCCCAGGGGGAGTAGGGCCTATGACTATTGCCATGCTTCTACAGAACACTCTTCTAGCTAGACAGTGGAAGGTGTAGTTTATCTATGCTTTAATTTAATGGATTCTTATTGTCAGCCTCCATTTTCTGATAAATTCTTAATATCAGGAGACCAAAAACAACACTGGAAAGAATCAGTAAAATATTAGTGAGTCCATTAGTTGCAAAAGAAAGGCGGATAAGGATTGTACAAATCACAAATCCTGTATTTCGAATTAATTGACTAAACCGTTCTGTGTACTGAAAAGACAGGAGTAGAATAAATACATCTGCTAAAATTAATATGGTAAAGAATTCATTGTAGAACACCGAATTAATGTCAGGGAGTGGTGCCCCAGTCAAGGAGACGGCAAATAAACTTGAGATCCAAAAAACAACACTGTATATAGAGGTGAAAATTAAAACAGGCAAAAGCACAAGACTCACCGCTCGTTTGGAACTCACAAATCGTTTTAGACGTTCGCTCAATTCTTTTTTAGGTATTTTATCGCGCTGATTATTGAATAGAAAGATCAAAAAATAAATAATTAAAACCCCTGACAAATCGAAAATGAGTTGTTTGTTAGCAGCATATTCAAGCCAGTTTACATCCAAATCTATCTTGGGAATATCCCCAAAAATTCTACGGATCAAAATCAATGAAATAATTTCAAATTGCTTCGAGACCGCTGTTGTAAATGAACGAGGCAGATAAACAATAAGTAAATAGATTTCATAAATCAAAATGATCGAAAAAGGAGTGTATATTGCTGAAATAGGATCATCCAACAAGTTTGCCTCAAAAAAAGTAACAAACAAACCAAATTTTTTGGCATATATCAATACAAGATGTAAGATAAACCCCAGGATAGAAAGCCATAAAGTAGTACGCTCAATTTTTTTTTGATTTTTATCAGAAAAGATAATTTCAAAAGTACTATCAAAAAAAGTGAGTAATTTTTTCATCTATTCAGTTGCAAAAATTTGATCCTCGTTTTTAAAGGCCTTAAACTCAATGGCATTTCCTGCTGGATCGTAAAAAAACATAGTCATTTGTTCGCCAGGAAGTCCTTCAAATCTAAGGTAGGGTTCGATCACAAACTCAACTTCTTTAGTTTTTAGTTTTTGAGCAAATGATGTAAACTCTTCCCATCCCAAAACAACACCAAAGTGGGGGACAGGCACAGATTTTCCGTCAACTTCATTATGGTGTTTCTTAGGATTGTGATGTGGGTCTACATGTAGGACTAATTGGTGTCCAAACATATTGTAATCAATCCAATGGTCTGATGATCGTCCAGCTTCGCATTCTAACACTGAACCATAAAATTGACTACAGCGCTCAAGATTGTCAACGGGTATGGCTAAATGAAAAGGTTTTGGCATAATTAAAGTAATGTTTTTTAAAGATACGATTTCTCAATGAAAGTAGATTTGGAAAGTGGTATCTTTGTGCGATGCAAAAAAAAGAATCCATAGCAAAAGTAGAAAAAGGTTTTTCTTTACCCTTGATGGAAGCGTTTTATACCGTTCAAGGTGAGGGCTATCATAAAGGGAGTGCTGCGTATTTTATTCGAATTGGGGGTTGTGATGTTGGTTGCCATTGGTGTGATGTAAAAGAGAGTTGGAATGCAGAATTACATCCACCCACTGATATTTCAGTAATTATTGAAGAAGCAAAAAAACATTCGAATACCGTTGTGGTTACGGGTGGCGAACCACTAATGTGGTCTATGGATCCTCTCACTAATGCATTACATGAAAAAGAAATACAAATTCATATTGAGACCTCAGGAGCGTATCCTTTAAGTGGAAATTGGGATTGGTTTTGTCTATCTCCAAAAAAGAATAAATTACCGATATCTGATGCGTACCAACGTGCAGATGAACTCAAAATGATTGTTTATAATAAAGACGATCTACGTTTTGCAGAAGAGGAAGCATCAAAGGTTAATAAAAACTGTAAGCTTTTTTTGCAGCCAGAATGGAGTAAACGTGACACAGTGATGCCTTTGTTGGTTGATTATGTTTTAGAAAACCCTAAGTGGAAAGTGTCGCTTCAGACACACAAATACTTGAATATTCCTTAAGGATAAAGTAAGTATTTTAATCTTATTTTTTTAAAAGATGCTAAACCTGCAGTCCAAGAGGATCGAATGCTAGCTTCACTTTCACCGTTCTCTAATTGTGTTTGTAAACTACTAACACCAGCAATTCGTTCAAAGCCCTTTAAGAAAAAAGACTCTTTTTCAGGAAAATGAGAGTAAGCATTTATGAGCCATTTCAGTTCAACTTTGTCAGGCTTATCTACTTGAGTTAAATCTTTACCATAACAAACTTGTCCTTTGTGTTTCGGATTTTTGGAACCAAAATTGGATTGAGGAGTAAAAGAAAAGCCTGTGTCGGGAAAGTCCGGATGACCATAGATTTGAAATTGAGTTGAGGTTCCTCTACCCACACTAACTTCTGTAGGCTCCAATAAACATAAACTTGGGTAAAGTGCAATTGATTTTTCATTGGGAAGATTGGGCGAGGGTCTTACGGACAAGGTATAAGGAGTGTTGTGGGTAAAATTTTGAACAGGAATTACTGTCAGATCACACTTCAATTGATTTTTCAACCAATTTTCACCATTAATCATTTTGGCATATTCCCCAATAGTCATTCCATAAACAATAGGCACGGGGTGCATTCCAACAAAACTTTTGTTTTTTAAATCTAAAACAGGACCATCAATATAATTTGTATTTGGATTGGGTCGGTCCAACACAATTAAAGGAATATTATTTTCTGCACAAGCTTCCATAACGTAATGCAAAGTAGAGAGATAGGTAAAAAATCGCACCCCAACATCTTGAAGATCAAAAATCATTATCTCAATTTCTTGAAGCTGTTTACTCGTGGGTTTTCTGTTTTTACCATAGAGTGAAATTATTGGTAGCTGTGTTTTGGTGTCAACTTGATTTTCAATTTTCTCACCTGCATCTGCTGTTCCTCTAAAGCCATGTTCAGGAGCAAAAACTTTTTGGAGATCAATATTGTTTTTTATAAGGACATCTGCCAAGTGAATAGTCTGTTCTTGTTGAGCAATCAAACTAGATTGATGGGCTACGATTCCTACCTTTTTATTTTGTAGCATTGGAAAGTATGCTGCAGTATCTTCTGCTCCAGGGAGAACCTGTGCTTCACAAGAAACAGTAGTTGAACAAGCTAAAGCAAGCCAAAATAAAAATGTATTTTTGATGAGACGAATTTTAAATCTAATTTTCATTGAATGTAGCGTTGTTTTTTGCAAGAAAAATGCAAGGTCAAAAACAGGATAAAAGTACTGTTTCTGAGCGAATAATCAATATTGCTACTGTTGCAGTTGCTATTGGAATTGCAGCTATTTTGATTGCTATGTCAACGAGTGAGGGATTGCAACGCGAAATACAAAAAAAAACAAGCGTATTTAATGGACATATTTTAGTTACATCTTTTGAAAACAATGAGTCTCAAGTTTCTTTACTTCCCTTCGAAGATTCTCAAAAATTAAGAAATCAAATCAGTGAGGATGAAAATCTTGAGCGTCTTCATGGCATTGCTCTCAAGGCGGGAATGCTAAAAACTAAAAATGATTTTGAAGGTTTCTTATTAAAAGGAGTTTCAGAGGACTTTGATTGGTCAAGTTTATCTTTTTTCTTAACTCAAGGTAGTTTTCCCAATACAAAAAAAGAGAGTGTTACGAATGAAATTTTAATTTCAGAAACCATGGCTGACAGATTAGGACTGAGCTTGGGCCAGAAAGTAGAAGCTTTTTTTCAGAGTCAAACTGTAGAAGGTTTGCCTAAAAGAAGAAGGTTTACTGTAGTTGGGATATATTTTTCTGGCTTTCCAGATATTGATCAAAATTTGATTTATGCAGATATAAGGCAAGTACAGCGATTGAATCAATGGAACAAAAATCAAATAGGGGGATATGAACTTTTTGTAAACAATTTTCATGAAGTTGAGCTCACAGCAAATCGTATATATGAGCGACTTCCTTCAGAATTAAATAGTAGTTCAATAACAGATCGTTTTTCAGGAATTTTTCAATGGCTTGCTTTATTTGATTTCAACGTATTGGTTATCTTAATAGTAATGCTTCTTGTCGGCGTCATTAACATGGCAACTGCTCTGCTGGTATTGATTTTAGAACGTTCAAGGATGATAGGATTATTAAAAGCATTGGGGGCTAATAATACTTTGGTCCAAAAAATATTTTTATATAACGGGACTGTGATTATGACGAAAGGACTTTTTTGGGGAAACTTAATAGGCTTAGGGTTTTATTTTTCACAACACTATTGGGGATGGATTCAGTTGGATCCAACAACCTATTTTGTAAGTCAAGCCCCAGTTTATATAGACGGATTTAAAGTAATTTTTGTTAATCTCTTTTTCTTGGGAATTTCAACTCTCCTTCTTTGGATTCCATCAAAAATTATTTTACGTATTTCTCCATCAAGGGTATTAGGTTACCGTTAATTTAACAGGTATATTAGTTTGATTGAGAAACTAACAGATACTTTTGTTATCAAAATTTATAAAATGGATTACGCCAATAATATATTAGAAACGATCGGAGATACCCCGCTAATAAAATTGAATACCATTACGGCAGAAGTAGATGCTTTGGTTTTAGCTAAAGTCGAAAGTTTTAATCCAGGAAATTCAGTCAAAGATCGCATGGCAGTAAAAATGATTGAGGATGCCGAATCTGATGGTCGCCTAAAGCCTGGTGGGACTATTGTAGAGGGAACCTCAGGTAATACAGGTATGGGATTAGCCTTGGCGGCAATAGTAAAAGGATACAAACTAATCTGTATTTCAACAGACAAGCAATCCAAAGAGAAATTTGATTTGTTACGTGCAGTGGGCGCAGAGGTTGTAATATGTCCTACAGATGTTTTCGCAGAAGACCCACGATCCTACTACAGCACTGCAGCCAGAATAGCAAATGAGACTCCCAATTCATGGCATGTTAATCAGTATGATAATCCTTCCAACACCCAAGCCCATTATGAAAGTACGGGTCCTGAAATTTGGAAGCAAACAGATGGAAAGATAACCCACTTTGTTGTAGGTGTTGGAACAGGGGGTACAATCTCAGGTGTAGGAAAATTCCTTAAAGAGAAAAACCCAAATATTAAGATTTGGGGTATAGATACATACGGTTCTGTTTTTAAAAAATACCATGAAACAGGTGTGTTTGATCCCAATGAAATTTATCCTTATTCAACCGAAGGTATAGGGGAAGATATTTTACCAAAAAATGTAAATTTTTCAATCATTGATCATTTTGAAAAAGTAACGGATAAAGAGGCCGCAATTTACTCACGAAAACTTGCTAGGGAGGAAGGAATATTAGCTGGAAATTCTTGTGGAGCTGCAATAAAAGGAGTTTTACAACTTAAAAAGTATTTTACTAAAGATGATGTAGTAGTAGTTTTGCTTCATGATTCTGGTAGCCGATATATTGGTAAAATTTACAATGATGAATGGATGAAAAAAATGAATTTTTTATAAATACAGTAATCACCGCCAATAGATATGTTAAAAAAAATGTTAATAACCTGTTAGTTATTGTTGCTACTCGTTAAAATTATGGCTAATTTTGTATACAGATCATATAATATAGACCCTTTTTTTGCGTTTATATTTTAATACGATTTGATTGAAGAAATTCTTATTTTTATTGTTATTGCTGCCAACAGCAGTATTTTCCCAAATTGATGTTGAGGCAACCAACGTTGTAATAGTTGGAGGGGAACCATTCTGTCCTGACGCATCAGTGTCTTTTCAAGTTACTTTCACAAATAATCATACACTTATCCAGAGTATAGCTGGTGAAACGGTAAGAGTCTTTGTTAATGGTCCCAATCCTACAGCTGCATTTAATGCTACTATTCCTGCTGGGAATCAGATAAATGCTTCTGGTGGAACATTGACACTTACATATCCTGCCGATTTCTCTGGTTCGCCTGCAGCTTTAGATTTTTCAGTGCCTGGGATATACTCATTAACTGTAAGTATGACAGTGGGAGGAGATACCGATACAAGCAATGATGTATTTACTCTTACTGATATTGATGTATATGCGCCGGCTAATGCTTCATTATCAAGTACCGTTGCTGGTGTTGTAACAAGCACTGTATGTCAAGGAGAAGCAATAACTTTTGAAATTTCTCCAAATCAAGCTACAGCAAATTATAGTTTTTTAGTCAATGGAGATGTAAAACAAACCGCCGTTGGAAATAACACTTTTACTTCTTCAACAGTGGGTGCAAATGCAATAGCAGATGGTGATGTTATTACGATTCAAATGACAGACGAAAATGGGTGTACTACAGATACTAGTGCAGAATCAATTACTGTTGCAGTCAATAATCCACCATCAGTATCCTTAACTTCCACAGCTCCAGAGGAATATTTTTGTGATGGAGAAACAATTACTTTTACAGCAACTGGTGGTCCAACATATTCGTGGTATGTTGATGGAGGTCTTATCTCCGGTGCTATAGGAGCAAATTATACAACAACACTTAATGACGGTCAAGTTGTAACAGTAAGAGTCACAAATGGATCAGGGTGTTTCACGGAGGAATCTCTTACTTTACAAAAGCTTACGGCTACAAATGACGGTAATATTGTTTTATCTGTAGCAGGTGATAGTGATATATGTAACGGAGATAATCCAAGTCAAATTCTTGGGGATGGGACAGGCGTTTCTGCAGTAGCAACCGTTTCTGACGGAGCCGCACAATATCAATGGCAGTATTCAAATAATGGGTCTGTTTACTATGATATAAGTGGGGCCACAGCAGTCAATTATGATCCACCGGCATTGACTACAACAACTTACTATAGAAGAAATGTAATTGTATCACCCGGAACTAAGGAGTGCGAGATTGAGGGTACTGATGTTGTTGTCATCAATGTTAGACCTGAGTTTACAATTGGTTTGTCTACAACAGATCCACTAAATACCTTTTGCCAAGGAGAAACAGTTATTGTTTCTGCAAACTCTGGTGCTGCAAATTACCAGTTTTTTGTCAATGGTGCTTCACAACAAAACGGAGCAAGTGAACAGTACATAATTCAAACTGGAGCAACAAGAAATTTAGCAGCTCCAACAGACATTCTTCAAAATGGTGATAATATAGCTGTAACAGTAACCGATAACTTTGGTTGTATTACAACAGAAACTATCGTTTTAGTTGTAGATGAAGTAGGTTTAAATCCAGCTTTATCTACTAATGCTCCAGGAAATATTATCTGTTCGGGACAATCAGTTATAATGACTGCATCTGGTGGAACAAATTTTAATTTTTATATAAACAATACGGGCAATCCTGCTTTGCCAAGTGAAGTGTCAGGGGCAGTATTTACAACGACAAGATTAGTCGATGGCGATCAGGTAATTGCAAGAGTATCAAATGCATCAGGATGTTATATTGATGTTACTGAAACTTTTCAAGTATTAACCTTAACAGATGAGGGTGATATAAGATTTACAAATGCAGCAGATTCAAATATTTGTTACGGAGCAGCAATGGCTGGAACAATTGACGGTGATGGAGCGCCTCCTGCGGGATCCTCTGTAGCAACAGGTTCAGATGTTATTGGTTACAAATGGCAGTCTTCTACTGATGGAGCTAACTGGGGAGACATTGCTGGAGCAACGGCAGCTAATTATGCTCCAGGAGGAAATTTTACAACTACAACAAGATTCAGAAGAATCGCTTTCACTTATATTGATACAAACGGGAATGGTATTTTTGATGAAGCAATTTCCTGTGGAAACATTTCAACTAATATTTTAACTGTTAATGTTGGTGCTGATTTCGATCCAGATTTACAAACAGGTGTTGCAAATGATCTTTACTGTGTTGGAACCACAGCTATAATTACAGCAGCAGCTGGAGCTACAACATATGAATTTCTGGTAAATGGTGGATCTGTACAAGGTCCAAACGCAACAAGAACATTATCAAGAGTTACAGGTTCTGGTGTTGGAGAGATTGATGACGGTGATATTGTTACTGTTAATGCAGTAATTTCTGGGTGTACTTACACTGAAGATATTGTAATTGGTGTTGATTTCTTTGGAACAACTCCAGTAGCTTCTTTATCAAGTAATGCTACAGGAGACACAATTTGTAGTGGAGATTCCATAACGATTACTGCAGGACCTGTGGGTTATTCTAATTATGAATTTGAGATTGATGGGTTTACAGTTCAGAATGGAGCAAGTAATATATTAACCACTACTGCAATAACTTCAAATGCAGTTGTTCTGGTAACAGTAACTAATGCGGCTGGATGTACAGATACAGAGACCTTGAATGTTACAGTTCCGGATTTATTAACTCCTG